>CAYGRZ010000026.1:0-24327 GCA_964352425.1 uncultured Planctomycetia bacterium
TAAGACGTTACATTAAACCCAGGATCACGAATGGATTCGGTATCGGAATGCAGCTCGGGATCGGGATCGATGCGCAGCCGCTGAGTGCCGCGGTGATCGCACCTATCAATGCTATCAGAAGCAGATATTTGCAGATATCGTAGCGGAGGTTTAAACCTCCGCTACGGCTGTTGATAACTCTTTTCAATTTTGAACGCTCCCCCCTGGACCTTTATAATTTCGCCGTTTATAAGGGCTTCGGCCAGGCACTTCCTGGCATTCCTTAATACCCGCGAGAATGTCTGCTGGCTGATCCCCATGAACTTCGCGGATTCGCGCTGGTCCAGGCCCATATAATCGGTAAACCTGATAGCCTCGATTTCCTCGATTTTGAGCACCTTATAGCCGGGCCTTCCAATACGGCCCCGCGGGCTGAATTGCCTCGTTTTGGGCTCTTTTCTGACTATCCTGGGCTTGATGGGCCGGCCTTTTTTTACCGGTTTTTTAGGTTTTTTTGCCGTCGGCATCGATATTTTTATCCGCCGAAGCCTATTCGGCGAAGGCGGAAAATACCCCTTTTACAAAAGTTATCCACAGGATGTTTTATGAGTATATACTCATTATTAATATGGCTATAAAAAATGGCCTGTACGGCTATGAGAAACTCCTGGCGTAGGGCACCTTTAAAGGTGCCCTACGCCTATCTATGCCAAAGAAATACCCGCCCAAAGGACGAGCTCGTCTCTATTTTATCGGGATACTGACCGGTTTCAGGACGCCACAGTTGTTAAGAAGGACTAAAATAATGCTATACACAAGGATCGTGAGAACCGTCTTTAAGAGCGCCTGTTTGGTGAAGCCCTCCCCCCTCACCATCTGAGCGCCGCTCAAATACATGATGGCCAGGCCAAGGATGTTGGTCAGCCAGTAGAACACCAGGACCAGGAAAAGAAAGCCGGCTCCAGCCGAGTTCCGGGTATCAAAATGCGCCAGCCCGAAAACCAGGCTGGCGCATAGATAGGCAAGCGGTATGTTTATAAAAGCATCGTTCCAGAAGGTCAGAGGTGACAGCAGCCAGCCGAAGAAAAACAAGGACCTGTAGAAGAACCCCTTTACGCTACCCGCCACAGATCGGCCCTTTAACGCTAATCGCCTTCGGCTTTACTGTTATCCTCGACAAACCTCTTGATCTCTTCCAGATTTTCAATAATCATTTTGGCCTTGGTGAGCCCGAAACTGAAAGGGTACTTATCGTCCTCGGTCCTTCTGATAACGAGGACGGGCTTGCCTTTAAATTCGCTTCTCTCTACCATTGCTTCCTCCTTTTTAACCTACGCGGAATCCTATTTTTTTATGATATGCCCGCAGGATCCATGCGAGCGCTAAAAACTCTGCCATAAAAAACGATATCGACGCACCCATCATACCATATTTCGGTATAAGTATGAAATTTAAAATTATGCTCAAGGCGGCGCTGGCGGCCGCCTGTTTCAGGACTTCGCGTTCAAAGCGGGCGGCGATAAGGCCCGTGGAATACGGCATGTTACATACCACCAGCACCAGGGCCATGGCCATGACTTTGAGCGGAAGGCTTGCCGGCAGGTACTGGCTGCCCACGGTAAACGAGATCAGATCGCCGCTGAAAAATATGACAGGCAAAAAGACCAGGACGATCACCAGGCCGCCCACCTTCAGGAACTGGCGGGTCGAGCGGGCGAACTGCGAGGCGTCCCTGTGAAAAGTTGATGCCAGGCGCGGCAGCAGGGCGTTGGCCAGGAAAACCAGCAGGAACGCCGCCCCGCCTATGATCCTGCGCGCCACCGTAAAACAACCGACTTCTTCCGGCCTGCGGAAAAGGCCGAGGATGACGATGTCCAGGCCGTTGTAGGTCTGCGTAAACATTGATATGGCCCAGATGACGATCGAACTGGACATGTAGAGCCTGATCGTCTTGAAGTGGATGCCGGAGAACTTCGGCCTGAACCTGAGGATCTTCAGGAATGCCGCTATTACCGGGAGCGCCCCTAAAAAGGTTATTATGGGGACCTTCAGGAGGTCGGCAGGCCCTTTCACAAAAAGCACGCTCATCACAAGCTGCAGGAGCGGCGTCACCGCGAACGAGATGAAGACCATATACATCATCTCCCTGCCCTGGAACGCCCATTCCGTAGCAAGAGCCGACGTGAAGAACAGGAGCGCCACCTCTGCCAGCAACAGCTTCAGCAACACGGAATGCGAGGTGAAAAACGTCACGGCGATGAAGAGCGTAAATAACGCGCACGCCACCAGGACCTTGAAAGACACGATATTTGAAACGTACTCCGAAACCGCATCGTGATCTTTTGCCACTTCCCTGATGCCGTATGTCGAAAGGCCCAGATCGATGAAGTTGAATAGATAGAATACGATACTGGCCGCATAGGAAAGATACCCGAACGATTCGGCGCCCAGCACCCTCGCCAAATAGATAAAAAGAAGCGCAGCAAAAAGGCTGCCCACGATATTGGCAGCCGCCAGCCACGCAAAATTTTTCGTCAGTCTTTCCACTATTATTTCTTCTTCTCCGCGAGGCCCTTAAAAGCTTCTATCAGGCCCTTAACCTGTTCATACTGGCTGTCGCCGGTCGCTTGGGCCGGCTGGCCCTGTTGGGCCTTTCCCGCTTCTGCGATCACCGCCGAAACCTTGTCGACGGCCATCGCCATCATCGCCTGTTTCGATATGGGCCCAAGGAAGAACTTCGGATCCGACATCTGTCCCTTGATCTTGAAGTCAAATACGATGTCGCCGCTCGTGGATGTAAAATATTTCGCCAGGTCCGGGACCGTCGTTTCGAGAACCTGGGTATTCTCCCGGCCTTGTTTTATGGAGAACGAGAGATCGGCCAGGTGGACCTCGTTAGTGGACCCGATATTGCCGTTATCGAAATCGAATATGAGCGTACCGGAAAATCTGCCTTTCTGAAATATAAACGGAGAGTACTTATCATAGTATGGTTCGAACGTTTTCATGGTGACATTGAAGACTTCAAACCTGTTGGACATCGTCAATGCCGGGGTCGTCGGGTCCCATACGATATTCCATTGTACGACTTCGTTTTTTCTGTCATTCAGGTTACCGCTGCCCGCGAAAGAGACCCTGAGAACGCCCGTATATGCCTTGTTCAATTTGAGCGACAGGCTGGCATCTATGTTGCCGAATGTGATCTTCTGCGCAGCGGGGGAAACAAGGCTATCCGTAAAGATGGCCTCTCCGGCCTTCATCACATACGTCTCAGGAAGCATGACTACATCGGAAAGGCTTTTATCCTCGGTTTTGGCTACGGGGGCCGCCCCTCCCCTGCCCTCCTTGCCGGGGGCTTGCCTGCCGGCAGCAGGAGCCTTACCAGGGGCTTTCTGCCCCTTCTCCATGACCTTCTGCATCTCGACCAGGTTCATCCTGCCATCGCCAAGCCGTTCGATATCCAGCACAACCCCCTGGAAGACCGGTTCCAGCACCTCAAAACCGTCCAGGATGTTCTTGCCCCGCAGTTTGTATTTACACGACATCTGGTTTACTTCCAGGAGATACTTCCGCGAGAAACCTTGCGGGTTGAGGATGCGAAAACCGTGCAGCGCGATCCTGCTATCCTTGAAATTGAAGGATATCCGGTCGATCATCACATAGTCGGGCAGGAGCTTGCGGATGATCGTTTCGGTGGAATACTGGATGATCTGGTACCTGTATACAAAAGCTGCGGCCGCCGCGGCCGAGACGACAAGCAGGATGCCAATAAACATCTTTTTGAATATGCCCCGCTTCTTCACTGGCTCTCCTTGAACAGGTCGAGGAACCTGTCTTCGTAAAGCATGTAGAGGTCCCACCTATCCAGCTCTTTCTTCAGTATGATGGCCTTTGACTTGTCCTTTTTTGCTTCCTTGAATAATTTTTCTATCTTTTCCATGATATAGCCCGGCACCTTCTTGTCCTTTGGCCGGGACTCAGGGGTCGCTTCCTTTTCCATCGTCAGCACATCTTTGACCTTATCTTCGATCACCGCCATCCGCTCGTCCATATCCTTGATATACTCGTCCATCTCTTCGAGGCTGACCACAAAATTCAGTATCTTTTGGAGCGCTTCGATGATGGCCGCCGATGCCTTTGGGTTCGGGAGGCTGATGGCATATTGAGGCATGGTCGCCAGAAGGCATATGGCGTCGATATCCCGCTCCCTGGCAAGCCCGAGTATCAGGCCGTTTAGGCCCGATATATGCCCGCCCTCCATCGCCTTTATGCCGAGCTTCTTAAGCGTATCCAGGAGCGGCTTCTTGTTCACCGCGCCATACACATCGGGATCTTCTTTATAGCTTACCGGCATAGGAAATGCGGCGCCTGTATATATGGCCTTCACCTTGAACTTTACGGCCGTCTCGAGCACCTTGTTCAGGAGCGCGATACCGGCCTGGCCGGAGAGCTGGACTTCGCCCTCAAGGATTATTATCTCCGGATTCTTTATATAATAGAACGTGTTCTTCGGGGCCGGCGGGATCACCGCGACCCCGTCTTCGACCATGACCGAATCTATCGTGGACAGAGGGTCGAGCCGTATCTCGGCGAACTTCGTCGCGCCCAGTTTCCGGCGCAGGTAGTCGACAACGCCCAGCGCCACGCTGCCCATGCCGGGCCAGCCCGCTATCATGACGGGATTCGCGAGCTCGATATTTTTTGTGATCTTGATCTCTTCCATCGGATCGATTATAGCCTATCCTTCAGGCATCTTCAACAAGTCTTCAGGGCGTTTCGGCCCACAGGCCCTTGCGGTTATCGCGCGCCTGGCGCTGGAGTTTCAGGAAATGATCTGCGTATTTGACGTTGGGCGGGATGGTCATGACCTGCGCGTAGCCTTCCTCGATGATCTTCGCGTTCACGAACGTGCCGTCCTCAAGGTACACATACGCCAGAAGCCTGCCGTACCGGTCGCGTTTCTCAACATCGAATTCGAGCCTGACCTTCTTTCCGGAACAAAGCGCTTTCGTGAAGTCGGAGGCAATCTTGCCCATCGCCTGTATGGCCGCGATATCTTTTTTGCTCTTTCTGGCATCTTTCACAAGCTTACTGCTGTAATGGACCTCGGGCGTATCGATGCCTATAAGCCGGACCCGCTCATTGTTGGAGAGCTTGAGCGTATCCCCATCCACCACCCGCGAGACATAAGAGTACTCCTCCTTCGCCGCGGCGCTCGCGGAAAACGGAAAATATTTCATGCCCATGTATATGGCGGAGGCTATGACCAGCACCGCAACCTGGGCATATTTAAGCGCTTTCTTGATTCTCATCGGAAAATCCCCCTAAAATAAAACCCCCTTCTAACATCTGACCCGTTAGAACGGAGGTTTTAATAATTCAGCTCAAGCGTTTTCGCCTTCTTACGCGGCTCCCGGCTCTTTGATTAATAGTATATTTCTTCCTCTGAGACAAGCTTGCCGCTGCTATCGTATTTTTTTACGATCTTCTTACGGCCCTCGCCCGAACCGACCGTCTCTTCCTGAACCGAGACGTTCTGCGGCTGGTATTGAGGCTGGGCCTGCTGCTGGTACTGGGCCGGATATTGCTGTTGCGGAGGATACTGCTGTTGTGGCGGATACTGCTGCGCCGGCGGCGCGCGGCGGTAGACCCTTCTCGGCTGGGACGGCTGGGAAATAGCGTCAAGCAAAGCGCCGCCGATGATATTCGTTCCCGCGCCGATGAGCGCGCCTTTGCCGGCATTCCCGCCCGACATGCCGGAAGCAAGGGCGCCGGTACCGGCACCCAGCAGGCCCTGTTTTAATACCTTTGAAGTGCTTGATTCCTGGGGCGGCTCCTCATAGTAGTAATCCTGCCCCTGGTCCGCATAATAAGAATCAGGCGGCGGAGCGCTCCTGCGCGAGGAACTTGGAGGGGCCGTTATCGCGTCGAGCAAAGCGCCGCCGATCACATTTGTCCCTGCGCCTATAAGGGCGCCCTGGCCGGCATTGCCGCCCGATGCGCCGGCGGCTATAGCTCCCGTGCCGGCTCCGAGCAAGCCCTGCTTAAGTATATTTCTGGTGTTGTCATCGTCCTGGCTGTATGAGACGCCTGCGCACAGCATGCCGATAACCGCTACCGCAATGATCAAAGTGAACAAGCTCTTATTGATATACATTATCCCCCTCCTCAAGTATTAGACACGTTCAATATACATGAAAGTTCCCCATAATTCAAGAAAGAACTGTCCGTATTCATACGAGATTCAACGCTTCTTTCGGAAAGATGTTATCCAGCCCCAATATACAGTGAGGATCGAACGCCTTCTTGATCCTTGCCATCTCAAGGATGCCGGCCTTGCCGTACATCTCTTCAAGATATTTGTGTTTAATTTTGCCTATGCCGTGTTCGGCGGAGACTGTCCCGCCCAAAGAGACTCCTTTTCTGACGAACTTCATGGCGATGTCCCTGGCGAGAGCGTCTTCCTCTTCGGACCTTGGCAGGATATTCGCGTGCACGTGGTTCTCGCCGATATGGCCGAATATCACGTGCTCCAGGGCCTCCCCTTTTAACGTCTCGGTATAGAACCTCATCATCTCCGGGGCCTTGCCGTCGGGCACCGCGATGTCGGTGCTGATCTTACGGAAGCCGTTGCGCCTGACAATATCGTTGACCGATTCGGGGATGGCATGGCGTAGCGCGAGAAAATCTTCCGTCTCTTTTTCCGTCATGGCAACCCATGTATCATCCGATGACGAGTTGTGCTTCGAGATAAGCTTAAGCCAATCATCCAGCACGGCGTCCTCGTTCCTGCCGGGCTCGACTTCCTGTTCGAAGAATATGGCGCTCCGGGCTCCCTGCGGCAGGCTTATCTTTTTTGCCTGTAATAAACCCAGCGCTTCGCGGCTGAAGTACTCTATCGAAAGCGCGCTTATTGAAGCCGGCGCGTTCCGGAGCCCGTTCCTTTTGGAGACCGCCCTTGCTTCGGCGGCAAAACGCCAGGCGTCTTCCTCGGTCCTGAAGAAGACGAACGAGCTCAGTATCTTGGAAGGCCTCTCCACCAGGCCCATCTCTATCTCGACTATGACGGAGAGCGTCCCTTCCTGGCCTATGAAAAGATCTATCAGGTCCATGCCGTCTTTGGCGAAATATCCCGCGGAGCTTTTTACGTCCGGCATCTTATAGGCCGGCAGCGGCACTTCGATCACCCTGCCGCTTCCGAGGATTATCCCGGAGTCGTTCTTCGAAAGTATCCTCTCCCCCCTCCTGACATTGAACATCTCGCCGCTCGGGAGGACCATCTTGAGGGACCTGACATACTTCCGGGTGGGGCCATACTGGAACGACCTGGCTCCGGAAGCGTTCGTCGCGACCGTCCCTCCGACTGAAGCGGTGCCCTCGGTCGGATGGCAGGTATAAAAAAGGCCTTCCGTGTCGCAGGCTTTTTTAAGGTCGTCTACCATAACGCCCGCCTGAAGAATGGCGCACATTTCCGGCCTCCTGACATCCAGTATCTTATTGAGTTTTTCCAACGAAAGGACAGCGCCGCCGAACGGGATGCGCGAGCCCGTGGTATTCGTCCCGCCTCCCGATATCGTCACCGGCAGCTTGTTCGTGTCTGCCTCCTTAAGGAACGAGGACAGGTCCTCCGCGCTTTCCGGCAGGACCACCTCTTCGGCATACCCGCCCTTAAGATTGGAACTGTCCTCGAGATAGGTCTTTAAGAGGTCCGGATCTTTTTTTATCAACATAAATCACGACCGTCCGAATTACGCGTCATTGCGAGGAGGCCGTAAGGGATTCCTTCGCCTGTCATTGCGAGGGGGTCCCGCTATGCCGCATTTGCCGACCCTCGTCATTGCGAGGAGCCGTTGTCTTCGCGTTGGCGACGAAGCAATCCCTTTTAGATTGCTTCAGCGCCTTCGGCGCTTCGCAATGACATTTAGAATTAAAAAGGCGGCTCGTGTATATACATTATACCATGAGCCGCCCATAGAGTTCCTTAACCTGATATTCAGGAGACGATCAGCGCGCTACTTCCCTCTCCGAAACGACGTTGCCCTGCTGGTCGTATTCACGAATCACTCTCTTCTTTACCTGGGAGCTGTCTACCGGTGTCTGGACCTGTGCCGGCGCCTGCTGCTCGACGATCGGAGCCTCCTGCACGTATTCCTGCTGCTCGTACTGCGCTTCTTCATCCCGGTACTGCTTCTGTTTTCTCTTCTGGTCTGCCTGGCTGGCGCCCATGAGCGTACCGCCCGCGGCGCCTACACCGGCACCTATCAGGGCGCCCTTGCCGGCATTACCTGACGCGCTTCCGATCGCCGCGCCGAGTCCGCCGCCGAGCAACCCGCCCATGACGGCGCTGCCTAACACAGAGCTGCCGCTGTCATCGTCATCATCGCTCGACCTGGCACATGCAGCCGGAGCGCTGAGCGAGAATACAAGAGAGGCAACCATAACATACACTAACGTCTTCATATGCTCTCCTTAGTTAATCTGTTTTTAGTATACAATAAAAGGCGGAATTTGCAAGCCAAATCAGATTGGTGATGCGGTTACAGGGATGGACTGCTGGAAGCCTAACGCTTGATATACTCGATAGCTTCTTTTGTCTGGCGCGTCTCCCACTCCTTCTTGAACTCGACATTCTTTTTGTCGGTCTTCAGGGGAGCCTGGACAGCGCTGATGCCGGATACGTTCGGTACTATGAGCTGCGGGGTCTTTAAATGGATGGGGAATATGATCACACCGACGATCACAAGCGAAAGCGCCACTGCGCAGGTTACCTTAACGGCTGTGCACTCGGGCCTCGTCGCGCACTTCATATCGACTCCGGACCTGAGATTGCCGGCAAGATATTCGTCGACGATATCGATCGCCTCGTCCCGATTCCTGGCTTCTGACGTGATATTGATTGTCGTTTTGTATTTCATAATCTTCCTTTTCTTGTTATCAACACTACAAGTATATAACATAACGATTGGTTCGTCAAGACATGATTTCTTACTATTTTAAATACTAACATTTAGAGATAACTTTTCACTGGTACAATTTTATAGACTATTTTTTTAATGCGGCAGACATTTTTCGGTGGATGAAACCGTTTGTGGCGAGGATATCTTTGTGGTATGGCAAGTAGGGTGTGCCGTCAAATCTTGTTACAGTACCTTTTGCTTCCTTAACGATCAGCGCGCCTGCCGCGCTGTCCCACGGATGCAGATACATCTCCCAAAATCCGTCAAACCGGCCGCACGCGACATAGCACAGGTCGAGCGCCGCCGAACCGGCCCGCCTTATCGCCATCGACCGCATCAGCAGGTTCTTGAAATGCTTCACGTTCCTGTCTTTTCTCGTCCTGCCATATGAGAATCCTGTCGCGAGAAGACTATCGGAGAGGCGGCGCGTTCCTGACACCGATATCTTCCGGTTGTTAAGGAACGCTCCGGCTCCGGATTCTCCGTAGAAGAGCTCTTCGCGCATCGGGTCATAGACAACACCAAGGACGACTTCGCCGTCGGCCTCCAGCGCTATCGATACGCAGAAGAACGGGAACTGGTGGGCAAAATTGGTCGTGCCATCGAGCGGATCAATTATCCACTTGTACGGCGACCGTCCGACTTTCGGGCGGCTCTCTTCCGAAAGGATCGAGTGGCCGGGGAACGCTTTTACGATCGTCCCGATGATCATCCGTTCGGCAGCCTTGTCGATCTCCGTGACGATGTTGTCCCTGCCCTTGTAGGAGACCTTTCCCGGTTTTCCGACGGAGTTCTTGATAAAAAGGCCGCCCTTTACAGCGGCCGCGATGGCTACCTTCTTATATCGTTTATCCATTTACACCAGCGACCTTCCGAGCTCAAATGCCCTGCGTAACGATCTTTTGTTCCTGCCCACGTCGCCCTTCTTCTCGACAGCGCCGCAGAACAGCTCGCCCGAATACTCGGTATCAATTGTCGCAAAGAACGCCCGGATAACAGCTCCGGCGTTCGCGAAGGCCTTCTTCCTGCGATCACCGGCAACGCTCAGGAATATCCCTTTGCGTTTTTTCCCTGCGGACCTCCTGCTCCCGAGGACATACTTTGCTATCCAGCGGCACTGGAGGCGGTCTATCATCATCTTCAACTGGGCGCTTACACTGCAGAAGAATATCGGCGACGCCACCACCAGGGCATCGGCGCCTTCAATGGTGCCGTAGAGCGGCTCCAGGCCGTCGCGGAGCACGCATATGCCGCTCTTCTCACATCCGCCGCATTCGAGGCAGGGCGAGAATTCCAGGCTGCTCAGGACGATCTTCTCTACATGCGCGCCCGCGGACATCGCTCCCTCGAGGGCGCAGTCCAGCAGCACATCACTGTTGCCGCCTATCCTGGGGCTCCCGCTTATGCCGACGACTTTCATGCTATTGGACTGATATCGCGTTGACCGGGCACTGGTCGGCGATCTCTTTGATATCGCAGACAGCGCACGTATCGGTTATCACATGCGCGAGGCCGTCATCACCCACTTCGAACACATCGGGGCAATTGGCCGCGCACAGCCCGCAGCCTGTGCAGGTCGCATCATCTATCTTTATCCTGGCCACCTTCGACATCACCCCCTCAGAAATGGATTTATAACGGATATCGACGCCGAACGCCGCCCCCTGCCGCAAGCACGGCCGGCGCGCGCTAATTCTTCGGGACCTTTAAGCCTACCGAAGAAGCTATATCGCGGAATTCCTGTTCATTGATATCATCGAGCGTCTTGCGGCGCCGCTCGAGCTGTTCATTGAACTTTATCGCCTTCTCCTGCATCACTCCATGCGTCTCTTCCGAACCGCCAAGGAGGCGGAAATTTTTGCCTTTCGTCACCCGCACATGACCGTCCTTGCAATCAAATCCGAGACCGAGCATTACTCTCCTGTAAAGCCTGTTCACTCCGCACTCCCCTCTACGCCTTGTAGACGCTGTCCCCTGTCCTTACACGCTCCTTGACCATAAGCCCTATCTCCTGCCCCTTCCTGCCTTCCTGGATAGGCACGTGGTCAAGCTGTATCGACTGCACCTTCTCCATAAAATCGGTCGTGTGGCCCTTGAGATATATATCGTCGCCTACCTTTAGGCCGTCCTTCTTCAGCATAACGGCCGCCGCGTTGACATGCGGAAAATAGTGCGTCACCACGCCGATCTTCTCCATGTTCGCTTCGGGCCCCTGCGGGGCTTTCGCCCCGGCCTTCGACGCGCCTCTGGAGCGCGCACTCTTCTTCACGGCCGGCCGTTTCGCGGTCTTACGAGCTTTCGGCGTAGCTACCTTCTTCGCCTTATGTTTAGGCTTTACTGCCTTTGCCGCCACCTTCTTCTTTTTCTTTACCATAAGAACCCCCCCTCTCTCATTTTCGGCTCTATTATATTATTACAAAAAACTGTTTGCAAGAGATTTCACCTCGCCAGCGGGCACGCTCCGCACTTCGGGGCCTTCCTGCAAATCTCTTTTCCAAGCCGGACGATTAATGCGTGGTACTCGCTGTACACCCTCCGGTCGCGGGGAATATTTTGCGTAAATATTCTCTTCACCTCGTCATAGCCCACATCCTCCCTGAAGAGGCCATGCCTTGAAAATATCCTCTTCGTGTACGCATCGACTACAAAGGAGGGCCTCTTGAAGGCGTATAATAATATCGAGTCGCATGTTTCAGGCCCTATGCCGCTCACCGATAACAGCTCGTTGCGCAACGCCGCCGTTTTCCGATGGGAGAGTTTGTCCAGGCTTAAACCGTGATGATCGGCGAGGTAATCGATAAAATTCTTGACGCGCAGCGCTTTCACGTTGTAGTAGCCTGCCGGCCGTATGAGGCGCGCCAGGGATCTTATGTGTATCTGCTTTAAGCGGGATGGAGACGACAAAGCGCCTGCCTTTTTCAGGTTGGCTATCGCTTTTTCAACATTGGCCCAGGATGTATTCTGGGTGAGGATGGCGCCGACGATTATCTCGAGCCTTGTGTCACCGGGCCACCAACCCTGAGGGCCGAACGCCGCGAAGAGCTTACGGTAAACGCTTACGAGGTCAATTTTACGAATGGTATTATTCGAAATATTCGTCGTCGCTATATTTATATTTACAGATGCCCCGCTTGGAGCTCTGTATGAATTCTATCAAGTGGTCTATCTCTTTTGATGGGGCCAGCTTGCGCATCTCCTCGATAGCCTGCGCCGTATTGATGTTCGACTTAAAGATGAACTTATACGCCTCCATGATGCCGTGGATAACTTCACGGGGGAATTTGAGCCTGCGTAGTCCCACGAGATTGACACCGCGTATGACCGACGGCCCCCGCACCAGCATATAGGGCGGCACGTCTTTATTGATGCCGGTGAAGCCCCCTATCATGGCGAGGGTGCCTATGCGGCAGAACTGGTGCATGACAACGTTACCCGATATGAACGCGTAGTCCCCTACCGAGACATGGCCGGCCAGCAGAGCGCCGTTCGCGATGATGACGTTGTTGCCTATATCGCAATCATGGCCGACATGCGAGACGGCCATCAGGTAGCAATTATCGCCGATTACCGTCGCTGAGCCCTCTTCGCTTCCCCTGTGAATCGTGGCATACTCCCGTATGACATTATTCCTGCCTATCCTGGTATATGTCTTTAGATCCTTAAATCCGAGGTCCTGCGGCTGGTGGCCCACGACAGCACCCATGTGGACCTGGGTCCCCTCCCCTATCGACGTACCTTTGCAGATATAGGCATGCGGCCAGATCTTGACACCCGCGCCTATCTCGACATCATCCTCTATTATGGCGAAGGGGCCGATCTCGACGCCGTCGCCGAGCCTGGCCTTATCACTCACGACCGCAAGGTTGCTTATAGCGCTCATGTGTGTTTTCCTTCTATTTTTTCCAGCAGCTTATTGATGGCATCGGCTAACGGCCTGACATCATCCCGCTTCCTGAGCATGATCCGGCGGCGGTAATCATCTTTCTCGGAGATCCTCTTTAACTCGCCTTCGAGCCGTTCGAGGGGGCCGGCAAAACGGTGGGAAAGCACGATACCCCATGCGACAAGGATGATCAGGAGCGCCGGCACGCCCATGAGAAGAATAAAATTGATCTTATTAACGACGGGAAAGAGCGTATATGCTATGTATTCGGGTATACCTATCTGTTCCGCTGCCAGGGTGAATATCAGGTAATAGAGGCACACGCCGACAAATATCATCGGTATGAGCATCGACACAAGAAGGAGCCCCAGATAATGCATCTGTATGCGGCTGCCCGTCAGGTATTTTGTCCTGAAGAATTTCGCTCTCACTGTTTTTTGCTCTCCTTATCGGTATCTTCCCTGTACCCTATTTTGATATCGTCGTACATCGCCTCCGCGCTCGTCCGGGTATGCTCCGTATTGGTCATAAACCCTACCATCCCCATATCGCGCTCCGGAGAAGCCCCAAACATCTTCCGGTAATCGGCGAGTATATCGCGCTGTTCCTCACGCCACCGGCCGTCTTCGGCCGGGCCGCTCGCCAGCACCATCAGCTTGATATTCTTCGAATACGGGCTTGTGCCCGTAGTGCCGACAGGGATGGTCTCTGTCCAGACATACTCCAGTACTTTTGAATTCAGGATGAACCCTGCCGGAAAGATGACATACACCCGCGCCGCGAAATCATCTTCGTCCTGCACCTCGAGGTTCTCGGAGTTTTTCTTAGCAGGGAATTTCTCGACCCGCCACTTCCAGGTCACGAGCGGCCGGTTCGTCTTTGCGTCTATCCTTATCTTATAATATAATGCCGACGCCGCGGCTTCACTTGAAGCGCGCACGTAGGAAAGGTCCTGGGCCTGCTCTATCCGATATACAACCTTACCCTTAAAGACTTTCTCTTCCCACTCTTTCAAAGAATCTTCTTCCGAGAACGGGAACCACTTTACGAGCTGCATCCTGGTCTCGGGCGCCGGCCTCGGGATCGCCTTGACCGGTGTTTCCCTGCGGCGGCCGTACGTGAATACCATCACCAGCGCGACGGCCGATATCACAAGCAGGACTACCGCTATATTAATAGCCCTTACCGATTCCCTTCGCCTCATATCAGAATTTGATCTGCTCTGCTATCTCGGCCACCACCGGCATCTTCCAGTATTTTCCCATAAGGACCTGCACGATGCCGATAAGCGAGAGCACGCTGAAAAGTATCATTCCGAAGAACGCGATGACCCAGCCCAGGATAGGGATGATACCGACAACACTCAAGGCAAGCTCGCCGATGAACACGACCAGGCCCTGTTTGGCATGGAACATCGCGAATTTGTTGTCTTTTTTGATGATAAGGGGGACGAGGCACAGTATCCACAGATACGCCAGAATGGCGTACGGCTTGCCTTCGAGGATTTCAGCATCTTCATGTTTTAATTCATCCGTCATGCGCCCCTCCTTGATTAAGGTCTGATTATATTTCCATACTGGATATTTGTCAATAAAAAATCCTTCGACAGGCTTGGTTCGACATTGCTCACCATGCTTCGAACCATGCTGAGCTTGTCGAAGCACAGGATTTTTTATCCTGAGTGCAATCGAAGGATAAAAAACCCCCGCCCTTTTTCAAGGACGGGGGCTTTTTACGAAACGACTAACTACTTAGAAGCTGACCTTTACCGTGCCAACGATGTCCGAAGCTATCGCGTTATTGTTATTCTGATAGGTTTCGGCATTCGGCATGAACCAGCCCATGAGCAATCCGAAGCTCACGTCTTCCGTGTAGTCCCATATTGCCTGGACATCGACTTCCTGGCCGATAAAGCCGCTGCTTCCGCGATAACCGGAAGTAGCGTTCCAATTCCACGCAGCCTGCGAATATGGTTCCATCACCCAGAACAGGTTGTAGTTACCCTTCAGTGTCAGGCAATCCATCGGCTGAATTGTGCCGGAGAATATGACCTGAGACTGGTTCGTGAACGACGCATCCGCACAGCTCGGCATATCATTGGCCTGTGCCTGGTACTGATACGACGCATAGTAGGTGCCCACGAACTCGCGGATCGCTGAATCGAACTTGCCGCGGAACATGGGATCCCAACCATTATACTCGCTCGTATCGTCGGCGGTCGGATCTTCATGCTGATCGCCGGAATAGAGCACGTACTCAACGCCCACTTTCGGCTTCCACGCCATCTTATCCATGAGGCCTCTCCACTCTGAGCTTAAATCCATTGCCCATGCGGCGCGGGGTCTCGTGGCGGTCTGGACAGTGCTACCCTGATATCTTCCGAACTGTCCGGCGATTTCGCCGGCGACCGTGAAGTTCTCTATCGGATCCATGCTGCCTCTGATACCGATCGTGTTGACATCGTTACGGCCATCGTTATTGATGCCCCACGTCTCGATCGAGCGATCTCTCTTCAGGAACCAGTAGGCTTCTGCTTCTGCCTTATAGCAGTCGAACTTATAGCCGACGTTGACGCCCCACAGGTCTATGTTATCATCGCTGGCGATCGTGTTATTCCGTATGCTGGAATAAACACCGGTGATCGTCCACGGATCGTAATCCAATACCGCCTTTATTGAATCGAACGCGGTAAAGGTCGTGTATTCAGGCGCGGCTAATGGCATGCCCATCGCCACGTTGTTATACACGTGGTTCGAACCGACGATGAAGCCCTTACCGAACCAGAGGTCCTGGCGTCCGATGGTCACTGTGAGCGGCGAATAGACGAAGTTCTTCAGCGTGACGTACGCGAGATCAAGATTGATCTCGAACTCATCACCCTGAGGTAAGTATCCGCCAAGGCCATTCGGCCTGAGATCCTGACCCATTGCTATGCCCTTGCCCTCAACGTTCCAGTCTCTGTCATTGGCTATCCTGATGCATGTGGAGACGCAGTCGGTGAGATCGGCATCGATCTGGACTTCGGTCGTGCTCATCCACCATCCCTGAGGCGTTCCGGGCGTGCTATTGGCAAGACCGGTCATGCCGCCAGGATCAGCCATCATGCCGGTACGGGGAACCCCAACGGGGACGCCTCCAACGACTATTGTACCCGTCTCCGGGGTCGAACTTCTGTAATCATAGTTCGACCTGGCGATACCTCTTACGGTGAGATCACCGCTTACCTTTACGCTTTGAGTCTCAGCGTACACGCTTGCCGTGAGGCAAAGCGCCATCGCCACGACCAAAGCTGCTCTTAAAAACTTCATGTTACCTCCTTAGATAAATTAACTGCGTTTGACATCTTATATTTTATTGGGGGCCCCCATCGAAGATGCATCGCGAATTTCTTTGAAGCCCTCTATATATCACTTTCGTGCTGCTTTATCTACATCACCATGTCTTGATAACCTAAGGCTATTTAATCCACCACCTCCTCTTTCGCCAAGATTTACGTTATCTATGGTGTTATAGGCGTGAGCTGCCTTTCGCATTTAACATAAAGTATATCATAAAGATGCCCCCTGTCAAGGGTAAATCACCTTTTTTATTCCTAATCCCTAAGACCCTTAATATTCAACTTCTCGAGCAATCTTTCTGAATTTCTGAATACCTCTATAACGGCCGGCTCGTTCATGCCGAGCGCTTTCAGGAACTGTCGTGCCCTGGTATAGGTAATGATATCGCACTCATCATGAGCATCGGTATTCAGGACGAGTTTTGCGCCTGTCGAAGCGGCCATTTTATATAGGCGTCTATTGGGGGCGGAGTGGTTCTTTCTTGTGGTAAGCTCGAGATAGACCCCTCTCTTCTTCGCAAGGCGTACGTCTTCAGCGCTAATAAGGCCCGGGTGAGCCAATATATCGCATCCGGCCTCTATGGCTGCCCTGTTCGTTCCTTTCAGCACGGGCTCTGAAACGGTCTCGCCATGGACGATGACTATCTTCGCGCCGCTCTTTCTTGCGAACCGGACGAGCTTGCCTATCTCCTGGACCGGCACATGCGTGATCTCAACGCCGGGGATGGCGCGGATCTTCCAGTATCTGTTCAAGACCCTGCAGACCTTCACGATGCGCGGAAGGACAAAGTCTATATTGGAGGAATCGACGTGGTCGGTCAGCGCCAGCGCCTTGTAGCCTTTGGCCTCGGCGCGCCTGACGATCTCACTGGGCAATAACGCGCCATCGCTAAAGAGCGTGTGGGTGTGCAGGCCGATCATTTTAAGTTCTGAGGTTTTCATTTTGATCCTTAATCGTACATGGTGAGCAAGCCCTGAGCGCAATTTTATTCTTAATGTGCGCTCAGGGCGCGTCGAACCATGGCGCCCCTGGCCTGAGTCGAACAGGCGACACCAGGTTTAGGAAACCTGTGCTCTATCCATCTGAGCTACAGGGGCGATGAACATAACTGCTTTATCTTCAATACTTGCAACAACGGGTTTTTCCGCTACTTCTTCGCCATCACCCTTCGGTGTCCATGCGGTGTCCATTCGCGTGCCAAGAATGTCCACAGCATGCTGCCTATGACTCGGTAATAGGTTCACGTATCGCAATGTCATTTCAATAGACTTATGACCAGGCGGCTCTTGAATCACCTTAATGTCAATGCCTGCCATACGAAGCTGCGACGCAAACGTGTGTCGCAAATCGTGAAAGCGAAAATTGATTATACCAGATTTCTTCAGGGCAGTCGAGAAAGATTTTCTGAGGTTATAATACGGCTCGCCTTTGTCATTACAGAAGATATGCGAACTGCCGGGATGCTTTGGCACTGAGACGAATGTCTTAACGACAAGGTCATTCATAGGCACTTCTCGCCGCTCACCTCATTCCAGTAAAGCTATTGACTCATGTAAAAAACAATTACTGTAAAGCAAAAATGCCAGGTATTATCCTGGCACTGGAATAAGCCAACATCAGCAGATAGCAATAGGGATGTCGTGCATAACGACCGTTCCCCCACCCGTCGGGTTTCTTGACGCCTTAGACCATTGCAGGCTCAAGGTAGCTATCGAGCCTCTTTCTTACGGAGGTTGGCAGGTCGTGTTCAGCATCTTTGACTAACTTGGTGATAGTCGCATTAACTCTACGCACTCTAATTATTTCGATGCCAATAACTCTGCCATCCTTGCCATAGTCAATAGCAAAAGAACTGCCCTTCCTCTCGGTCCTTGCAACGGGATTATTCGAAAAGCCTATGTACACTGCTTTTGCCATTGCGTCTGCAGAGAAAGAGACAGGCTTGCCTATCGATACATTTAATGTCTTTCTTTTCATTGTGACCACCCCACTGTTATTATAATTACTCCTTGAGGTCTATATTCAACAACAACATAATTTTCCTTACCATTGACCTTCCTTCTAAACTCTTGCGTATTATCAGCTTCTTTAAGGTACTTATGCGTTGGATGGTCTATGGTTTTGATAATATCATCATAACTGACACCCCTCTTCTCCATTCGTTCCTGGGCGTGTCTGGTTAAAATTATCTTCTTCTTCGTCATTTTAAGTATACCACATCCTGGATAGCCTGACCACGTCAATACAAAAACGTCTATCCCCGCCCGAACGACCGAATATTGTCAGCGCATCGTTCGGTCGGGCGGGCATCTGAGCTACAGGGGCAGCAACAAAATTTTCAGAAATGCTTACAGTATCCAGCGAAGCTGCCCCAGTCTCTACGAAGCCCTACCACAGCCAACTTATTGAGGGGCGAAGTAGGACAGGGGCGGTAATCGTCACTCGTAATTCGCCGCTCGTGGCTCGTTTTAACGAGTCACGAGACATAAGCCACGAGGCACGGCTTTAACAATACTCATCCTTGATAAGCGATAAAACCGGATACCCTTTTAACTTCTCGCGGCCCTTCAAGGGCAGGAGCTCTATCAGGAACGCAAGCCCCACTATACTGCCGCCTATCTTCTCAACAAGGTCGATAACGGCGCGGCTCGTGCCGCCCGTGGCCAGCAGATCGTCAACGATCAGGACATTGTCGCCTTTGTTGATCGCATCCTGGTGGACCTCAAGAGTGTCTTTGCCGTATTCGAGATCGTAACTTATCGAGTGGGTTTTGGAGGGGAGTTTGCCTTTCTTGCGGATCGGGATGATGCCGGCGCCAAGCTTGTAGGCAAGCGCCGCGCCGAAGATGAATCCCCTCGCCTCAACGCTGATGACCATGTCGATCTTTGTGTCTTTATACTCTCCGGCAAAGAGATCGACCGCTTCCCTGAATTTTTTCCCGTTCTTCAAAAGCGTCGTGATATCCTTAAATACGATCCCCTTCTTCGGAAAATCCGGTACCTCCCTGATATACGATTTCAGGTCGTGCATTGTGGTCCCCTCTGTCTTATTTCCGTTTTGCAAGGGCCTCTTTCTCCTGCTGCAGCATATACTCGCGCATCTTCTTCATCGCGGCCGACTCTATCTGCCTCACCCTCTCCCTCGTGATGCCGAAATGTTTGGCCGTGTCACGGAGCGTGTGCGCTACACCTTCCTTCAGGCCGAACCGCAGGTTCAGTATCTTCTGCTCCCTCTTCGACATCCTCTCAAGAAGGTGTTTTATGCGCTCCGACGTGAAGAAGGCCGAGAGCTCGTCGACCGCGGTAGTCATGTTCTCGTCCTCGATCAGGTCCATGAACTCGGTCGACCCTTCATCGCCGACGGGCGCATTCAGGCTCGATATGCCGGAGACCATCTTGCTGAGCTGCTTGACGCGCTTCATCGGAAGCCTCATCCTCTTGGCAATCTCGTTTAGCCGCGGCCTGCGCTTCAGGGAATTGGTGAGGTGCTCGGTCGTCTTCTTGAACCGCATTAAGAGCTCTATCACGTAGACGGGCATCCGCACGGTCTTGCCCTGGTTGGCGATGGCGCGCGAGATGTACTGGCGTATCCACCACGCCGCGTACGTCGAGAAGCGATACCCCTTCTTGGGATTGAACTTCTCCACGGCCTTCATGAGGCCCAAATTCCCCTCCTCGATGAGGTCAAGCATCGACACGCCGAGGTGGGAATATCTCTTGGCGATGTTGATGACCAGCCGAAGATTCGACTGGATCATCCTGGCCCGCGCGGCCTTGTCGCCCTTCTTTATCCTGTTGGCAAGATATATCTCTTCCTCAGCCGTGAGAAGGGGCAGCTTCTTGATGTCTTTCAAATAAAGCCTGATAGCATCCATTTGATAAACTCAAAAGTCAAAACGCAAAAGGCAAAATTATAATTCAAAACTCAAAACTTTTGAATTTTAACTTTAACTTTTGCCTTTTTCCTTTTGCCATTTTCCTTTAAACTCCTACTTTTTCTTCCCTTCAATAGCCGCCTGCGCCGCCGCCAGCCGCGCTATCGGCACGCGGAACGGAGAGCAGCTCACATAGTTCATCTTGACGCGGTGGCAGAATTTCACGCTGTCCGGATCGCCGCCGTGCTCGCCGCAGATACCGACCTTCAGGTCCTTGCGGACAGAGCGGCCACGGTCGATACCCAACTTCATGAGCTCGCCCACGCCGTCCTGGTCGATCGTCTGGAACGGATCGGCCGGCAGGATCTTCTCCCTGATATAATCCGGCAGGAAACTGCCGATATCATCGCGGCTGAACCCGAACGTCATCTGGGTAAGGTCGTTGGTGCCGAACGAGAAGAACTCGGCGGTCTCGGCCATCTGCGCGGCCTGGAGCGCCGCCCTCGGGATCTCTATCATCGTGCCATACATCATCGGCAGGCTCTTCATGCCGAACTTCGCCGTCACTTCCTTATACACCCTGTCGACGATTCCCTTCTGGTTGTCGAGCTCCGCCTTCGCGCACGTGACCGGTATCATGATCTCGGGATACGCTTTCTTGCCTTCCTTGATCAGTTCCGCGGCAGCTTCAAGGATGGCGCGAACCTGCATCTCGGATATCTCGGGGTACGTCACGCCGAGGCGCACGCCGCGGTGGCCGAGCATCGGGTTATTTTCGCGCAGGTCTTCGGCGCGCTTGTTCAGTTCGCTCATGTCGACGCCGAGGTCCTTGGCGAGAGCTTCGAGCTTGTCCTCGCTGTGGGGGACGAACTCATGCAGCGGCGGATCGAGGAGCCGGATCGTGACCGGATACCCTTTCATCGCCTCGAGCGTCGCCTTCATATCGCTCTTCACGAACGGGAAGAGCTCGCCCAGCGCCAGCTTGCGCTCTTCGAGCGTCTTCGACATGATCATCTTGCGCAGGAGGAAGAGCGGCTTATCGCTCCCTTCGCCGTAGAACATGTGCTCGGTACGGAAGAGGCCTATTCCCTCCGCGCCAAACCTGATCGCCTGCGCCGCATCTTTCGGCGTATCGGCGTTCGTCCTCACCTTCAGGACGCGGTACGTATCGACGAGCTTCATGAACTCTGCGTAGGATACGTTATTCTCGAGCGCGGCAACGGTCGGGAGCTTGCCCTGGTAGACAAGACCTGTCGTACCGTTCAGGCTGATCCACTCGCCTTCCTTGACGACGACGCCCTTCCGCGCCTCGAAAGACTTGTTGTCGTCGGCGATCTCGAGATCCGAACAACCGACGATGCAGCACTTGCCCCAGCCGCGCGCGACGAGCGCCGCGTGCGAGGTCATGCCGCCCTTGAGCGTGAGGATACCCTGCGCCTTGTGCATGCCGTCAACATCCTCCGGCGAGGTCTCTTCGCGCACCAATATCACCTTCTCGCCGTTCGCCGCCCATTCGACGGCGTCTTTCGACGTAAATACGGCGCGGCCGATCGCCCCGCCCGGACCGGCGGGGAGCCCTTTCGCGATCGCCGCCGTTTCCTTCTCGGCCTTCGGGTCGAGCATCGGCAGGAGAAGCTCGACGAGCTGGTTGGGACCGACGCGCATCACCGCCGTTTCGGCGTCGATCAGCTTCTCTTTATACATATCCATCGCCATGCGGACAGCGGCAGTGCCGTTACGCTTTCCGTTGCGGCACTGGAGCATGAAGAGTTTCCCCTTCTCGATCGTGAACTCGATATCCTGCATATCGCGATAGTGCTTTTCGAGCCTGTCCTTTATATCATCGAGCTCCTTGTACAGCTTCGGCATCAGATGAGCGAGCGTCGGCAGGTGCCTGGACTGGTCGTTCTTCGAGTAATCGTTGATTGGAGCCGGCGTCCTGATCCCCGCGACAACGTCCTCGCCCTGGGCGTTCACAAGATATTCGCCGTAGAACTGGCCCTCGCCGTTACCGGGGTTACGGCTGAACGCGACACCGGTGGCGCAGGTCTCGCCCATATTACCGAAGACCATCGCCTGGACGGTGACGGCGGTACCCCACTCATCCGGGATCCTCTCGATGCGGCGATATTCGATCGCGCGCTTGCCGTTCCACGATGCGAATACGGCGCCGACGCCTCCCCACACCTGCTCTTCGGCGCTGTCCGGGAATGGCGTGCCGAGGACGTCCTGCACGGTCTTCTTGAAATCGACAATAAGTTTCTTCAGGTCCGCAGCCGTAAGTTCGGTGTCGGACTTATATCCCTTCGCCTCTTTCGCGTCGTGCAGCTTTTCGTCCAGGATCTTGCGAATGCCCTTGCCGCCCTTCGGCTCGATGCCGGCAGCCTTTTCCATGACAACGTCGGAGTACATCATGATCAGCCTGCGGTACGCATCATAGACGAACCGTTCGTTGCCGGTAAGCTTCACGAGCCCCGGGATCGTCTTGTCTGTAAGGCCGACGTTCAGGACCGTCTCCATCATCCCCGGCATGGACTTGCGCGCGCCGGAACGGACCGAGACAAGGAGCGGGTTGGCGGGATCGCCGAACGACTTCCCCATGATCTTCTCGACCTGCGCCATCGCCTTTTCGACCTGGCCCTTAAGTTCTTTCGGATAGGTCTTTTTATTCTGGTAGTAATAAGTGCACACGTCCGTCGTTATCGTAAAGCCCGGAGGGACCGGCAGCCGCAGCTTCGGATGGCCCGCCATCTCGGCCAGGTTCGCGCCCTTGCCGCCCAGGAGGTTTTTCATCGACTCGTTGCCGTCGGCCTTGCCGCCGCCGAAGAAATAGACGTACTTCTTTGATTTGCCGCCCGCCGAACCCGCACTCTTCATGACCCTCACCTTTCGTTTTAAGTCAAAAGGCAAAATGCAAAAGGTAAAATTTCAATTAAAAATTCAAAAGTTTTGACTTTTTACTTGAACTTTTGACTTTTTCCTTTTTACTTTTTACTTAAATCGATCTGTCAGATAATCGACTATCTTCGAGACATCCACCCTGTCCTGCTTCATCGTGTCCCTGTCGCGGATGGTGACTTTCCTATCGGTGAGGCTGTCCACATCGACCGTGATGCAATACGGCGTACCCGTCTCATCCTGCCTCCTGTAGAGCCTGCCGATCGAAGCGGTATCGTCATACCTGACCTTCATCCGGAGCTTCAGATCGTCGGTGATCTTATGCGCCAGTTCCACTATCTCCGGCCTGTTCCGCAACAGCGGCAGCACCGCCGCTTTAAGCGGGGCAAGGCTCTTATGAAGGCCCAACACGACCCTCTTCTGGCCCTTGACCTCTTCCTCCCTGTACGCGTCGAACAGGAACGCCAGTATCGAGCGGTCAATCCCGCCCGATGGCTCGATCACGTACGGTATAAATCTTTCCTTCGTCTGGTCGTCGAAATATTCCATATCCTTGCCGCTTAAGGCGGCATGCTGCTTCAGGTCGAAATCGGTCCTGTTCGCGATGCCTTCGAGCTCCGACCAGCCGAACGGGAACTTATATTCTATATCGGTGCACGCCTTCGCGTAGTGCGCAAGCTCATTCTTCTCGTGCTGCCTCTTGCGCAGGTTTTCCGCCCTGATGCCGAACTTCGCGTACCAGTTGAAGCGCTCCTCGACCCACGTGCCGTACCACTCCTCATCGGTCCCGGGCTTCACGAAATACTCGATCTCCATCTGCTCGAATTCGCGCGAGCGGAACGTGAAGCTCTTCGTGGTGACTTCATTGCGGAACGATTTGCCCATCTGGGCGATGCCGAAGGGGACTTTGCGTCTCATGGAATCGAGGACATTCTTGAAATTGACAAATATCCCCTGTGCGGTCTCCGGCCTCAAATACGTAAGGCTCCCTTCGTCCTCAATGGGCCCCAGATGCGTCTTGAGCATCATGTTGAACTGGCGCGGCTCGGTGATCTCGCCGCCGCACTCCGGGCACTTCTTTTCGGTGACATGCTCGACTTTGAAACGCTTCCGGCAGGATTTGCAATCTATGAGGGTATCTTCGAAATTGGATACGTGGCCCGAGGCCATCCAGACTTCAGGCCTCATGAGGATGGCGCAATCAAGGCCTTCGATATCGTCGCGCTCGTAGACATTCGAGCGCCACCAGAGCTCTTTGAGGTTTCTCTTGAGCTCGGCGCCGAGCGGGCCGTAGTCCCAGGTGGCCGCCAGGCCGCCGTATATTTCACTCGACTGGAAGACGAACCCCCGCCTCTTGCACAAAGAGACGAGTTTGTCCATCATGTCGGTCTGAGGCTG
>CAYGRZ010000027.1:0-24179 GCA_964352425.1 uncultured Planctomycetia bacterium
CGCAGGTCCTTTGCCATCGGCTGGTACCTGGCTATGAGGTCGATACATTTCTCATCTATGACAAGCTCCAGGTTATCGACGTTTCTGTCGTCGGCTATTATCTTTTTCGCCAGTTCCTTATCGCGGTTTTTCAGCGCTTCTATGGATAGATAGATCGTTTCTTCCGCGTACGCGCCCATCTTCAGTATGTCCTGATTCAGGCTCTTCAATTCATCGTCGAAATGTCGCTGCATGGCTCCCCCTTTATCCGTATCTTCCGGTTATGTAATCTTCCGTGCGCCTGTCCTTAGGCGCGGTAAATATATCCTCGGTCCTGCCGAACTCGATCAGCTCTCCGAGCAGCATGAATCCCGCGTCATCCGAGACGCGCGCCGCCTGCTGCATGTTGTGTGTT
The DNA here is from genome assembly GCA_964352425.1 of uncultured Planctomycetia bacterium. GTDB lineage: Bacteria > Omnitrophota > Gorgyraeia > 2-01-FULL-45-10 > 2-01-FULL-45-10 > JAMWCX01. The sequence goes on from CAYGRZ010000027.1 coordinate 395, forward strand.
ACTATTATTATAGTATAGTTATTCTTCAATTCACGCATTAATTCTTCGATCCGCGCGGTAGCCTGGGGGTCGAGCGTAGAGCAGGACTCGTCCATGAGCAGCACGTCCGGCCTGACCGCGATAAGCCGCGCAATGCAGAGCCGCTGTTTCTGCTCGAGCGAGAGCCTGAGCGCCGGCTCGCCGAGCTTGTCTTTGAGCTCATCCCACAAGAGTACGCTCTTCAGGCTATGCTCGACTATCTCGTCGAGCGCGTCCCGTGTCAGGGCCTCGCCGTGTATCTTCTCGCCGAAGACGATATTCTCATAGACGGAGAGTGGAAACGGGTTCGGCCTCTGGAATACCATGCCGATCTTTTTACGCAAGACTACAAGGTCGGTCGCCGGGTCGAAGATATCGGCGCCGTCCACCAGGACCTTGCCCGTCGTTCGCACTCCGTCGATCAGATCGTTCATCCTGTTGAAGACGCGAAGGAGCGTCGACTTGCCGCAGCCCGACGGTCCGATGATTGCGGTGATCCTGTTCGCCTCAAAATGGGAATCGACATCTTTCAGGGCGTGAAAGCCGCCGTACCACAAGTTGAGTTTGTCTGTCTCTATTTTAGCCATTATCCGAATTTCCCTCTGATATAACCGTCCGTGCGCTTGTCGTGCGGGGCGGTGAAGAGCTTCTCCGTCTTATCAAGCTCGATGAGCTCGCCGCTCAGGAAGAACGCCGTCCTGTCCCCGACCCTCGCCGCCTGTTTGACATTATTCGTAACAAGCACTATCGTGTACTTCTCTTTAAGTTGGACCATGGCGTCTTCGACCTTCGCCGTCGAGATCGGATCGAGCCCTGAGCAGGGCTCGTCGAAGAGGATCACCTCAGGCTCTACGGCGAGCGTGCGCGCGATACACAGGCGCTGCTGCTGTCCGCCCGAGAGTTTGAATGCCGACTCGCCGAGCCTGTCCTTGACCTCTTCCCAGAGATACCCCTGCTTCAGCGCTTCCTCGACCTTTGCGGCGATCCTGGCCTTGTCTTTCTCACCGTGCATCCTGACGCCGTACGCGACATTGTCGAATATGGAGAGCGGAAGCGGAAGCGGCAGCGCAAATACCATGCCCACCCGCCTGCGTAGGCTCTCGATGTCGATAGCCCTGACATCCTCTCGCTCAAGCTCCACCATCCCGTCCATCCTGAAATGGGGGTTCAGATCATTCAGGCGGTTCAGCGTCCTTAAGAACGTTGTCTTCCCGCTGTTCGAAGGCCCGATCACGCTTAAGATCTCATGCGCGAAGACCTCCATCTCCACGTTCTTCAGGACGTGCGCGGAGCCGAACCAGATATTGAGCTTATGTGCCTCTATTTTTACCATTTCTTTTTCTTCCTGAACTTATACCGTATGATGATCGCGACCAGGTTCATGAAGAGGACCAGCGCCAGCAGGACGAACGCCGTGCCGTAGCGTATCTTCTCGTCGACGTTCGGCACCTGCGTCGAGATGACATAGAGATGATACGGCAGCACCATCGCCTGGTCGAAGACCGATTTTGGAAGCTGCGGCAGATAGAATGCGGCTACCGTGAAGAGGATCGGCGCTGTCTCGCCTGCGGCACGCCCAAGGCCGAGGATCGTCCCCGTCAGGACACCCGGGATGGCGTTGGGAAGCACGATGTGGCGTATCGTCTGCCATTTGCTCGCGCCCAGCGAGAGGCTCACCTCGCGGAACGACTGCGGCACGCTCTCCAGCGCCTCGCGCGACGATGTGATTATTATCGGCAATATCATTATTCCGAGCGTGAGCGACCCCGAGAGTATCGACGCGCCGAATTTAAAAAAGATGACGAAGAGGGCCAGGCCGAACAGGCCGTAGACGACCGACGGCACGCCGGCAAGATTGACGATCGCAAGTCTGATCAGACGGTTCAGGATATTGTCTTTGGAATATTCGCTTAAGTATATCGCGGCGAGGAGCCCTATCGGCAGCGCAAAGGCTATCGCGCCCGTGACAAGATATATCGTCCCCACGATAGCCGGAAAGATGCCCCCTGCGCGCATGCCCTGCCGTGGAATATCCGTAAGGAACTGCCAGGTGATGGCGGGAAGCCCCTTCTGGATGATTATGACGATGATCGCCCCGACGGGAACGACTATTAACAATGTCGCCAGGAAAAGGAGGAAGAACGCGATATTCTGTGTCCGGTGCGGGTTGCGAACCCTGAGCGAAGTCGAATGGGGCATCAATCCCTCTTGTGTAGAAATAGGTCCGCGGTCACGTTGATCGCGAAGCTGATAATAAACAGGACGATACCTATGGCGAAGAGCGCGAAATAATGCTCGCTTCCCACCACCGCCTCGCCCATCTCGGCCGCGATCGTCGCGGTGAGCGTCCTTACCGGCACGAGGATGCTCTGCGGAATTACGGCGGCATTGCCGGTGATCATCATCACCGCCATCGTCTCGCCGATCACGCGGCCGATGCCGAGCATGACTGCGGCCAGAATGCCGCTCGAGGCGGCCGGCAGCATCACGCGCCATATCGTCTGCCAGTGCGTCGCGCCGAGCGCAAGGGCACCCTCCTTGTAAGTTTTAGGTATCGAATAGAGCGCATCTTCCGCGATTGAAACGATCGTGGGCATAGCCATGAATGCGAGCATGATCGAACCGGAGAGCGCGGTAAGGCCCGTCGGCAGATGAAAGACGGTCTTCACGAGCGGTACGAGCGTCACCATACCGATGAAACCGAGCACAACACTCGGTATCGCCGCGAGGAGCTCGATACCCGTCTTCAGGACCTCCTTGGTCTTTGCGGGGGCTATTTCGGCGATATAGATCGCGCATCCCACGCCGATCGGTATCGAGATGACGGCCGCGCCGGCGGTCACCAGGAGCGAGCCGAGGATGAGCGGGAATATACCAAGCTGTGGAGGCTCCGATATAGGATACCAGCTTTTGCCGAAGAGGAACCTGAGGGGACTCTCGATCCCGAACAGCGCGAGGCCTTCTTTGAGCAGAAAGAGGAAGATGAGTACGACAAAGAAGATCGACGCTATGCCGCAGATGAGGATCATCTTCTCGACTACAAATTCTTTGAGCTTGCGCATAACGCCCTATTTTTTTACCCTTCGACTGAGCTCAGGGTCAATCCCGGGCGAAGTCGAGGGATTGATCGGCACGAAATCCGTGGCAAGGACGATGTCCTGCCCTTCTTTCGAGAGCACGAAGTCTGCGAATTTCTTCACGAGGCCCTGCGGAACACCGTTCGTATAAACGAAGAGCGGCCGCGATATCGGATAGCTGCCGTTCAGGACATTTTCTATCGACGGCGAGACATACGGCGACTTATCGTCTTTGGCGACGGCAACGGGTTTTTGCTTCGGTGAAATATACCCCATGCCGTAATAGCCGATCGCGGAGGAGTTGCCGGCGACCTCGTCGGCTATTGCCTGCGACGATGACAGCATCAGCGCTCCGGGACAGAACTCTTCCTTGCCGTTGGGATCCATCTTTCTCAGGACATGCTCTTTAAAGTAGACGTGCGTCCCGGAATTGACCTCGCGCGAGAGGATGACGATCTTCTCGTCCGCGCCGCCGAGTTCTTTCCAGTTCGCTATCCTGCCCGTAAATATTCCCGCGAGCTGGTCCATCGTAAGCTTATCGACGCTGTTCTTAGGGTTGACGACGACCGCAAGCCCGTCGAGCGCGACCTTTATCTCGTTCGGGTCGATGCCCTTCTTCTGGGCCAGCGCGATCTCTTTTTCTTTGATATTCCTCGAGCTCATAGCTATGTCGCAGCTGCCGCTTATGAGGCTGGAGAGTCCCGTGCCCGACCCGCCGCCTGTCACCGCGACGAAATCGCCCGGATTTATCTCCATGTATTTCTCGGCCCATGCCTGTCCAAGATTGACCATCGTGTCGGAGCCCTTGATCTGTATGGAATTTTTATTTGAAGCGGCGAATCCCGAAACCGCGAACATAAGCGCTATTACAACCAATAACCATCTCTTTAACATACCCTCCTCCTTTTCATATCAATTATACTTTTCCTATATTATATCTGTATCAAGCTAAAGTAAAATCCATGTAAAATTTAGAACGCCACTTTGAGCTTGAGGCCGAGGATGTTGTAATCGGTCCACCGGCCTGACTTCTTGGTGCCCTGGAGCCGGTAATAGATATCGCCTTTGACGTTCTTCATGAACTCTAGGGATATGCCGGCGTCCAGCCTGTTCCTGCGTAAGACGGCGCCGTTGAGCCACACGAAGACTTCGTCTGAGACATACGGCTGGATATTAAGCGGGGTGAATTTCCAGGGTGAGCGTATCAGGAGCCTCGTCCTGTACTGCAGGATATCTTCCCGGTTATCGTCATAGAGCCGGTAGTCGAGGCGGTTGCGGTTCTCGATCTTGAAGCCGTAGAGCTCCGTCTTGGGCGTGACATCGATGTGGGGCCGGAACTCAGGCTTGAACTTCCCCTTCTCGCCTTCATATATCTGGCGATAGTACGCGCCGACGTTCAGGTTTTTATTGACGTCGTACGAAATGCCGATATCGTAATGCTGGTAGTAGAGCTCGCCCGCGTCGCCGCCGTAACGGAACTCTTCCTCGACGGGTATCTTCCACCCCTTCGTCACAGCGATCTCCTGGCCCTCCGTATGCCAGATCTGGAAATCCCCGTCTTCATACGCATGCGCATCGACTGCCGCAAGAAGCGCAAGGACCGTCACTACAACTGCTATCCTTTTCATATACTCTCTCCTTTCGATCTTAGAAACAAGTATACAAAGAGGACATTAAATCCGCTTCAAGGGGAAGTAAAATGCGAGTAAAGCTTTACGGGATGGCTATTTGGTATTTTGAACTATGCGGGGAGCGTAAGCCAGAATTTTGAGCCGACACCTTCGATGCTCTCGACACCGACCGTGCCGCCGTGGAGCTCAACGATGTGTTTGACAATAGAAAGACCCAGGCCGGTCCCGCCGAGCGAGCGCGAGCGCGCCTTGTCGACGCGGTAGAACCTCTCGAATATTCGGGCAAGGTCTTTCTCGGGAATACCGATACCGGAATCTTCGAACATGACCTTTATCCTGCCGCCCTCCTGCTGTGCAGACACCTTTACGGAGCCCTTTTCCTTGTTGAATTTTATGGCATTGTCGATGAGGTTCGTGAAAACCTGGTCGAGCCTGCCCTTATCCGCTCGCACCGAAATGCCGGCAGGCAGGTCGTTGGCTACGTCTATATTTTTACCTTTGATCTGCGACCCGAACCCCTTGATTATGCTGTCGAGATGGTCCCGCAGGCGGATATCCTCTTTTTCAAGTGTTATCTCTTTCGATTCGAGATGCGATAGAGAGAGCAGATCATTGACGAGGTTGTCGAGCCGGCCTGTGTGTTCTATGATGATCTCCAGGAACTGCCGGTTGTTCTCCCTGTCTTCCAGCGCGCCGCCCAGCAGCGTCTCGACGAATCCTTTTATGGAGGTAAGCGGCGTCTTCAGCTCATGGGAAACATTGGCTATAAAATCGCGGCGCACCGTCTCCAGCTTTCTTATCTCGGTGATGTCGTGCATGACCACCAGGCAACCGCTCACGATGCCACCGTCAAAGACCGGCACCGCGTTGACCTGGAAAACCCTGCGCACCGGCAGGACAAGGCTCATCTCCTGCGTAAGAGGCTTCCCGCCTTTCAGCGCGGCGCTGATGATCTCGGAGATGTCGTTATTGCGGATAGCTTCCAGAAAGATCTTCCCCTTAGAATCTTTTGCCGAGATCCCGAAGGCCTTCTCGATAGCCGCGTTCAGGGAGATAATACGGCCCGCCTTGTCGACAACGATTATGCCCTCTATCATGCCGTCAAACATGGCGGCAAGCTGCTGGTTTTGCGTCCGTATATTCTTGAGATTGTCTTCTATGTCCTGCGCCATTTTGTTCAGCGTATTTGCCAGCTCGCCGATCTCGTCGCGGGGCGCCTGGATAATCCTGCGGCTGAAGTCCCCTTCGGAGAATCTGCGCGAGACGTGTATCATCCTGTTGATCGGCTGCAGGGTCTGGGCTGCCAACAAAGAACCCAGCATAACGGCGATGGCCACAGCGAAGAGAAGCCCCAGAAAGATTATCCGCCGTATGGCATGGAGCGTCTTCTGCACGCTCCCGAGCGGAAGCGCGAGCCTCAGTATTCCGACGGTCTGGCTATTGTCTTTCACCGGTACCGCGACATACAGCATGTCTATCCTGAGCGTCGGAGAATATCGCGTATCTTTGCCGACGCCGCCGGCAAGGGCCGCCCTCACCTCCGGGCGCCCGATGTGGTCATCCATGCGCAGGATCTCATCATCGGAGCGTTCTGAATCCGCCAGGACCTTTCCGCGGGTATTTATGATGGTGATGCGGCAGCCGGCTTTAGCGTCAAGCTTCTTTGCCAGCGCCTCCAGGTATCCGGCGTCTTGCTCATTGAGGCGAACGGCCGTTATCCGGTCTTCGATCAGGCGGGCTTGCGACACAAGAGAGGCTTCGATGGCGCTCACCGAGAGCTCTCCCAGATTTTTGTCCAGAAAGTACGCGATCGCGCCGAACGATATCAGCACGACGATGATGTAGGAAAGGATGAGCTTTGTCTTGAAGTTCATATTGGCAGGCATTATGTTACTGGTCCTCTTCTTCCTCGAACCGGTATCCGTAGTTTTTTACGGTGATAATGTGCCTCGCTGCGCTCTTCAGTTTCTTACGCAGCGTCCGGACGTGGACGTCGACGGTGCGTGTCTGGATCTCCATCGCGTGATCGAGCCCCCAGACCGTATCCAGAAGATGATCGCGCGACAGGACCCTGCCCCGCGCTTGTATCAATGTCTTTAACAGCTCGAATTCTTTCGACGTGAGGGCAACAGGTTTGTCTTTGACGGCAACGCTTATTTTAGTAAGATCGACGGTGAGTTCTCCTGCCTTAAGCAGATCCGGCATTTTTCCTTTTTCTTTCACGCGCCGCAGGACCGCCTTGATCCGCGCAATAAGCTCCCGCGGACTGAACGGCTTTGTTACATAGTCGTCAGCGCCTAATTCCAGGCCGACGATCTTGTCGGATTCCTGCGATTTTGCGGTAAGGATGATGACCGGTATGGGGGCTGTTTTCCTGTCGGCTTTAAGGGCCTTGCAGACTTCCAGCCCGTCTATCTTGGGGAGCATCAGGTCCAGGATGATAAGGTCGGGGTGCTCTTTACCCGCCACCTCGAGGGCCTTCTCGCCGTCATACGCCGACAGGGTCTTGAAGCCCTCTTTCTTGAGATTATAGTCGAGGACTCTGACTATATCTTTTTCATCTTCAACGATAAGGATGGTTTCTTTCATATACGATGACATTTTATCAGACATATTTCGCTAATGGAAGATAAACTTCAGAACTCCAGTCTGGCCCCGGATTTGATCCACCTGCCTGGCATCGGGATATTGGATTGCTCGGAATAGCTGACATCGAAGAGGTTCGAGATCTCGATATACGCCTCGAAAACCACACCGCGTTTCCTGACGATCTCCTTGGAGAGCTTCGTATCGACGACCACGTAGCCCGAGTCGCCGATGCGCTTCTTGTAATTCAGGACCCAGGAATTCCTGAAGCCCGATATTTCCACTTCCGCGCCGCCGCAGAGCTCCTGTTTCAGGTAGTCGAGCGCGTATTTCGAGAAATAATCGTGCTTTGCGTATATGTCGAGCGCCGTGTAGCTTACAAATATTTTGTTCACGGGGATGGTTTTATTAAACTTGGCCGGCATGATATCGAGATACAGCTCCACGCCGTTTGTTTCGGAAGAGCCTGTGTTCGATGCCTGCCACCGGCCTGCCGGCGAATACCTGATCCAGTCGATCGTGTCGCTTGTGTCCCTGTTAAAATATGTACCCGAGAAAGAGAACGCCCCGGCCCGGTAGTCCAATCCTGCCTCGTACGTCCAGCAGCTCTCGGGCCGCAGGCCCGCATTGCCCAGATTGCCGTCGCCGTTATAATAAAGGTCGGTGAAGGTGGGCACGCGGTAAGCGCGGCCGATCGACCCGCGCGCCGAGAGGCCCTTATAAAGCTTGTACCTGGCGCTGGCCGACGGCGAGCACTGCCACCCGAAATCGGTGAAATAGTCTTCGCGCACGCCGATATTCAGGTAAAGGTCATCGGCCAGATGCGGCAGGACCTCCAGATACAATCCGTCATTGGTGCGGCTGTGCGTCTGGATGTTCGTCGAATCGATCGTATCCGCCGAAAGCGCATACCCGTAGGAAATGTCCGCGAACTTGCTCTCAACCGCGAAATTCACCTCGCCGCCGTAATCGTAGGTGGTGTGGTAATTGGTCTGCCATCCGGTCATGTTCTGGTCCAGGACGAACTTGTCGGCGTGCCTGCGCAGGTAAAGTTTCGGCGATATTGTAAGGTTCCCGACCTCGGAAGAGCCGTCGAGCTTGAAGAAACGCGTGTCGGTGCGCTCATACTCGTTCGAGAAGAGATTCAAATAGAAACTGTCGGCGCCGAAGTCCTTGTTCAGGTACCCGAACAGGAAATTGTATACGCCGATGCCCGTCTCGAAGAGCGTTGCGTTCGTAAGCGACAGGATGTTGAATTCCGTCTGCGGCATGTAGCCCGTCGAGCGGCTCTGTTCGAATGAGAAGCGGTTCTTCGCTATGCCGAGCGGCACCGATATGGAGACGCCGCCGTCAAAATAATCGTAGGAGCCGCCCTCACCGTATACTATGACCTTCTTCTCGTCGGGTTTTTTCGTAATAATATTTATCGCTCCACCGAATGCGTTCGGCCCGTAGAGGCTCGATGCCGGCCCTTTCAATATCTCGATCCTGTCGACATCCATCAGGGTAAGCGGCAGGTCCATATTGAAGTGGCCCGTCTGGGGATCGTTGACCTTGACGCCGTCTATCAGCACGATGTTCTGCTCGAAGGTCGTGCCCCTGATATTGACATCGGCCTGGACGCCGTTCGGGCCGCGCCTTCGTATGTCTATCCCACCCACTTCCCCGATAAGGTCCGGAATGGCTTTGTAGACAGAGGTTTCGAAGGCGTCTTCGTCCAATACCGTGAGGGATCTCGAGCTTTCGCCCAGCTCAGTGGTAAGCCGGGACGGCGTGACGACGATCTTTTCGAGTGTATGAGATTCTTCGGCAAAAACGGCAGCAGCTGCGGATAAAATGAATAGGCACGATAGGATTGTCCTGCGCATGGGAAGATGATAGCAAAGAGACGGGCTTATTGTCAACCAATTACGATATTATCGGTTTACAATCAGGCGGCACCCGTGTACGCCGCCTCAAATTTTTCGGCTTCTCAGGGCGTTTACTTTTGGGCACTCACCTTTAGTTAAGCAAGCCCTTGCGGCCTGGGTGCCTCGCGGGAACGTGTGGTTTTCCCCTGCGAGGAAAACCACACTCCAAAAATTGTTCGCTCTTTTTAGCATCGAATAGGCATCAAGGGCTAAAAATCCATGCCCGCTCGCAATTTTTAGGCCCCGCTCGACACCCAGGCCTCCGGGCTTGGCGGGATGCGCATGCCCAAAAAAGTTCCGCCACTCTACGCCAAGCCGAAAAATTCTCGTTATATGATATGGCGGCACCTGTGCGATCGCATTCGATTGTCGCTCGCTTATATTTTTTATTCGATACTGGGGCGGCGGAACTTTTGGGCATCTCTTCATATGCAGGCGAAAATCTTACGGGTGACGCTCGGTCGCCTTTCGTCCTGAGCCTGTCGAAGGACGAAAGGCGACCGAGCGGCAGGACCCGGAAGATTTTCGCGATCCTTTAGCCGGAGGCAAGTGCCCAAAAGTCAACGACGCCCTAGGGGTAAGAGCTTGCTCAACCATTGGGAGGCGGACGCAAAGGTGCCGCCTGGTTGGGAGAGCAAAAAATTTACCTCAACACTTCGCGGATGACTTCCTTCTGGTAGGATATATGGAGGAGCTTCGTGACATCGCCGGGGATGCCGCGGCCGATCCGAGCGCCGTCGATGCGGGTGACCGGAAGGACCTCGGCAAGCGAGTTGGTGAGGAATACCTCGTCGGCGCCCAGGAGCTGTTTCGGCGCCAGCGTCCTCTCGCTCGCGGCGATCCCGAGCCTGCGGGCTATCTTCAATACAACCGCCCTCGTCACGCCGGGCCGTATCCCGCATTCGAGTGACGGCGTCAGGAGTGCGCTGCCCCTGACGATGAATATATTGCTCGTCGCCGCCTCGGCAATATCACCCCTCGTGTTCGCGAGGATCGCTTCGTCAAAGCCTTTTTTCTTCGCCTCAAGCCTGGCGAGGATATAGGGAAGAAAATTGAGCGATTTTATCCCTGATAGCGGCGAGCGCTCATTCTGCCTGATGCCGACGACGCCGGCGCTCAGGCCCTTGCGGAACATCCATCCCGGATATAGCCCGAATTCCCTGGCGACGATGACGACGTTCGGCGTGAATTCATCCTTATACTCGATGCCGAACCTGCCCTCTCCCCTCGTCATCGTCAGGCGGATGTACGCGCTCTTCAGGCCGTTGGCCTTCAGGGTCCTGTATATCTCCCGTTCAAGGCGTGTTTTTGAATAAGGGCTCTCGAACCCCGCTGCCTCGAGCGACCTGAAGAGCCTGGCCAGGTGCGCGTCCAGCCCGAAGACTGTTCCGGCATAACTGCGCATCGTCTCGAAGACACCGTCGCCATACATAAAACCCCTGTCGAAAACGGAGACCTTCGCCTTATCTATGTCGACGAGCTTCCTGTTTATCCATACTTTATTCACCCCGCACTTCCTTTCTTGCCCCGCACGCCTTCCCACAGGAAGTACGGGGTTCATACCGGCACCGCTTCCGCTTTTGGCGTTTCAAGCCCCAGCGCCTGCATAAGACCCTGCGCCTTATGCATGGTCTCCTCGTATTCTTTCTCCGGGTCGGAATCGGCGACGATGCCGCCGCCCACCTGGAAATAGATGTCCTTGCCCTTAATGACAAATGTCCGTATCACGATCGACGTGTCCATATCTCCGTCGAACGACAGGTAGCCTATGGCGCCCGTATACACCGACCGTTTCACGCCCTCGAGCTCATCTATGATCTCCATCGATCGTATCTTCGGCGCGCCCGTGATCGAGCCGCCGGGGAACGTCGCGCGAAGGCAGTCGACCTGGTCGACGCCCGGCCGCAGCTTCCCCGCCACCGTCGAGACGAGGTGGAAGACGTTGGCATACCGCTCCACGGCCATCGACTCGGTCGGCCTGACAGAGCCGTACTCGCATATCCTCCCCAAGTCGTTGCGTTCCAGGTCCACGATCATGATATGCTCGGCGGCGTCTTTGGCGCTGGATTTAAGCTCCTTTTCCAGGAGCGCGTCGGAAGCTGCGTCGGCGCCGCGGGGCCGCGTCCCTTTTATCGGCCGCGTCTCGATGCAGTCTCCCCTCTTCAGGAGAAACCGCTCGGGCGACGAGCTTAAGACCGTGACGTCCCCGAAATCCAGATACGACGCGAAAGGCGCGGGGCTGGCCGCCCTGAGCCGCGCGTAGAGCGCCGCCGGGTCCATGTTCAGCTCGGCATGAAAACGCTGGGAAAGATTGGCCTGATATATGTCGCCCTTCCTGATATGCTCTTTCACCTTCTCAACCGCCGCGATATAAGCGTCCTTCGAGAAATTGGATTTAAGCACGGCGCCGCCGGCCGGCGCAAAAGGGCGGGCCCGCCCGACTGCCGGAGTTCTCATTGCAGGCAGGCGGGTCTGTCGACGCGCGGGACGGCCGGCGATCCTGCTCTTCAGGGCGCGCAGCTTCGCTGCCGATGCGCCGAAGCCCGAGACATAGCAGCGCCGCTCGAGATTGTCATAGGTTATCACGGCGTCGTAAAAACCGAGGATGCAATCCGGGATACCCAGATCGTCGACGCACTCATCCGGCAGATCTTCAATAAAGCTCTTCATGTCGTACGAAAAATAGCCGACGGCGCCTCCGGGGAACGGGAGAGCGCCGTTCAAGCCCTCGACGGCATAACGCCTGAGTAATTTTTTAAGCGCGGTGAACGGGTCGGACTTAAACGACTCCGTCTTCCCTCCGCTCCGCTCCAGGGTGACCGCGTCACCTTTACTCTTAAAGACGAGAAACGGGTCGCACCCGATGAAAGAAAATCTTCCGAGCCGGGCGGAATCGCAGCCGCTGTCGAGGAAAAAGCTGCAGGCACGGCCCCTGACCGACGCGAATATGCTCAAGGGGTCGGACGGATGTTTTATTTCTTCGATAACAGGTTTGATTTTACGCAGCATCATATTTATTAAATGTCAAATGACAAAATTCGAATGTCAAAACAAATTCAAAGCACATTTGTAATTCAATTGTCATTTGTCATTGTATCACGCGAGCGCTTCCACCAGAGCATCCGCCAGGGCCTCGAGCCCCTGCAGGACTTCGCCGCTTAACGGGGCGCCGAGCGTCGTCGTCTTCGCCTGGACCGACACGACGAATATGTTCAGGTCGTCTTTACCGGTCTTCAGAAGGTCTATGAAAAGCCGCGGCGAAGGGTTATGCGTGGAAAAGCCGACATTGGCGATCTTCTCGACATCGAAGACGCGGGCCTGGCCCGGCGCGAGCCCCAGGTCAGCGGCGTCGACGAAGATGATCGTATCGCAGGCGGCGGACAATATCGGGAAGATGTAGTTCTCCGGCGCGGTCCCGCAGTCGAAGAGGCTGGCACTGGCACCCTTTTCCTTTAAGAGCTCGATCAGCTTCGGCCCCAGCCCGTCGTCGCCCCGCATGATGTTGCCGACGGCGATGATGGCAACCTTACCCCGTATCCTGCTTTTGATGTCCGGTGCGAGTCCTGGGCGGGATGATGCGTCAGAACTTTTCAATGGTGGCTTGTCTCCTGCATTTGGAGCAGAGTATCTTGATCCTGTCGGAGCGCAGCACGTAGTCTTTTGCCGCCTCGATGACCTCCGCGGCGAATCCCAACCCTTTAAGGGACGAGATGAAGACGGTCGGGTTCGCGAACGCGAGAGGGCCGAGCTTCCTGGCGATCCACTCAAGGTGCGCCTTCGCGGTGATGACGTCGCCGCAGCACTCGCAGAGCGCCAGTTCCTTTTCGTCGGTCGCGACTACCATGGCCGCGCGGTCAAAACCGGCGAGATCGAATTCCGTGGTGTGCTGTATCCCGGGAGGGTTGTCATCCCTGGTGGTGCAGAGCGCGCTGCACTGCCCGCAGTAGTGGCATTCGTCGAGGTGCAGGATCATCGCGCGCACCGCCTTATCCTTCATGACCGCGTCGCGGCATTCTATCGCTCTGGCCGGGCATACGAGCGCGCACGCCGCGCAGGCGATGCAGCCCTTGTTGGAAAATTCGGGCTTGCCGCGGAAACGCTTCGGCGGGTGGTGGGGCCTGCGCGGATAGTCCGACGTATACGGCCCTTGTATGAGGGCGATGACCGCTTCCTTCAGTTCTCTTAATTTAGGATATCTCATTCATACCGTCTCTACTTTACCTTCTCCATGTCTTTGCCGTATTCGTCCACGACGCTGCCCTCCCACGGTTTCACGCCGGAGCGGTACGCGCCCCGGGCGAGCGCGTGGGCGGATACAGGCGACGTCAGGAGTATGAAGGCCAGGCACAGGAGTGCCTTTACCCCTGTGGCGCTCAAGCCCTTAAAGCAGAAGAGCCCCAGCAATATGCCGCAGGTCCCGAGCGTGATGCACTTTGCCGAGGCCTGGAGCCGGGTGTAGACGTCCGGGAAACGGATAAGCCCCAGGCATCCGAAGAAATCAAACACGAGCCCGACGACAATAAGGACGCTGCCCACCGTCTCATTCATCAAAATCTTTCCCCTCCAGATATTTTGCAAGCGCCATGATGCCGATGAAGCTCTGAAGCGCCCAGGCGATGCCTATATCGATGTACCAGTCCCTTCCCGTCGGGATGCTGAGGATAGCGCAGAATCCAACTATGAGTATGCCAAGCATGTCGATGGCGACGGCTCTGTCAGGAGCTGTGGGTCCCCGCAATACGCGGTAGAGGCAGAGGACCGCCGAGAAGAGGAGGCACAAAAACGCCCTGCCCAAAAAGTCCGATTGCCACCTCAGCATCGAGGGTACCGGCAGGAATATGATTGCGGCGGCAACCGCAAGAATTACGACCAGGCCCGTAAGCCAGCGCATATTCATACTATTCGAACACCCTCTTCAATATATTTTCGAAGGTCTCCACGACCTTCACCCTGCCCCGATCTTCTTTCACGTAGAGCAGGTGGACATAGAGGTACCCGCCCTCTTTATCCACATCGACGGTCGTTGTGCCGGGCGTGAGCGTTATCGAGTTGGCAAGGAATGTGAGGCCGATGTCTGATTTCAGGCCCACCTTTACCTTGACCGTCCCCGGCCTTATCGGTAGAGTCGGGTGGAGCACCCTGTAGGCAACATCGATGTTCGCCTTTACGCACTCCCACGCGAATACAACCATATAACACAAGAACCATAGAGACATCCTGGCGTATGCGATGGGACCTCGTTTCCCCGCGCCTGCCGAGGCGCCGAGCCCGACGAGGAGATCGGAGGTCATCGACAAGACGAAGAGCGACACGAACACGCCGAAGACTATATCCTTGGTTTCGATCGGCCACGACAGGAGCAGCCATACAAAAAACCAGAGTAAAAATTGTAAGGTTCTTGCTATCACTTGACGGCTCCGATCATACTATGCGCATAGTTGGTCGCGTTCAAAAGAACATTCGCGGCGGGAATGAGGAAATCTTTCGAGACGGCCGGTATGATAAGCGCCCCTCCCGCTATGCATAGCAGGGCAAGCATCACCATGGAAGCCCTCATCAGAAACGGCACTTCCCTGGCAGCCGCACGATTTCCGGCCGGCTTCACAAAGAACGCGAACTTCTGGACCTTCATGAATGAAGACAGCGTCAGAAGGCTTGCCAGTATCGCGAATACGCCATAGACGTAATGGCCCGATTGAACGGCCGCCAGCACTATGATAAGCTTCGACCAGAACCCGTTAAATGGCGGGATGCCCGAAATAGACAGCGACGCCACGAGCGACGTGTTGAAAGTCGTTGGCATGGTATCTTTAAGGCCCCCCATCTCTTTAAGGTCCCTTGTCCCGGTCGCGTACTCTATGGCGCCTGAATTTAAAAAGAGCAGTGACTTGAAAACGGAGTGGTTGAAAAGGTGGAAGAGCCCGCCGATTATGCCGAGGGGTGTCCCGAGCCCGATCCCCAGCACTATGTAACCGATCTGGCTTATGGAATGGTATGCCAGGAGGCGTTTCAAGTTCCATTGTCCTATGGCAAGAAAAACACCCACGAGCATTGATGCGGCCCCCAGGAACATCAGGACGGAACATACGGCCGGGGTGGCGCCGATGACGCTGTAGAAGATCCTGGCCAGGCAATATACGCCCAGCGCCTTTATCAGCACGCCGGAAAGCATCGCGGAGACAGGCGCCGGCGCAGGATGCGCGTCCGGAAGCCAGCTATGGAACGGGACTAACGCGGCCTTCAGGCCGAATCCCATCAGGAACAGGACGCTGACAAACTGCAGGGCCTTTGCCGGAGGCCTAGTCGCAAGCGCCGCCGATATATCGGCCAGGTTCAGCGTCGAAGTATAACTGTACAGGAATGCTATCCCAAGCAATATGAACGTCGACGCGACGGTACCCATCACGGCGTATTTAAATGAGGCCTCAAGCTCTTGGGCCTCCGTGCCGAAAGCAACAAGAAAATATGCCGCCAGCGCCGCTATTTCCATAAAGACGTAAAGATTGAAAATGTCCCCCGCGATCAGGACGCCGTTGATGCCGGCCAGGAGGACCATAAATAAAGAATAAAATTTCCATGTGTCCGTATATCTCTTCATGTAATCCACGGAGTAGACCGTTATTAAAAAGGCCATCAGGTTGACGGTGACCAGCATGAAGACCGAAAGTCCGTCGACGACCAGGCTTATCCCGGCCGGCGGCATCCATAAGCCGACCCTGCAGACCAGCACCTTAGAGGCAATCGCACATTTCGCACAATAAAACGAGACCGCGACGAGGGCAAACGAGACGGCGCATGACAGCAGGCCGCCGGCTGCCTTCATCCTTTTGGCAACAATCGGAATGAGAAATGCCGAAGCCAGCGGAATTATGATGAGATACGGTAGTGGCGGCATATTATCCATTGAGCCTATTTATCTTCGTTATATCGAACGTCCCGTATTTTTCGTATATCCTCAGGGCCACTGCCACCAACATGAGAGTCAAAGATAATCCTATGACGATGGCGGTCAGCACGACCGCCTGCGGCAGGGGGTCGACCATGTTCCCGATCACCTGGTCATGCGCGAATATGGGAGACCGGCCCTCCCGGCGGTAGCCTATGAGGACAAAGAAGAGATAGACCGAATATTCCATGATGCCTATGCCGATTATTATCTTTATGATGTTCCTTTTTCTGAAGACGCAATATAAGCCCACCGAGAAGAGCATCAGGCATAATAGATATGTCGTCATAAAATTCTTACCTTTTACTTTTTACTTATTACTTTTTGCTATGTACTAACTCACTCCGGGTGTTCATGAGCTTTGCTTATAAATACAAGCGCGACAAATATGGCGAAAAGACCCGCGCCGACGATGGTCATTTCGCATAAAGGCAGTATTATTTCATTGACGGATGCCTGACACGATGTCCATCTGCTCAAAAGCGCATTCAGCCGGACGCACACGCCCTCGGAGCCTGCCGTCGCTATATAAAGGAATACCAGGGCGCTCGTGCCTATCAAAACGCGAAGCACGCCGGCGCGCAGGCTCTTCAGGGCAACGTCCTTGCCGAACGCCAGCATGATATGCACGAACGCCAGCGCCACGATCACGCCGCCCGCGAATCCCCCGCCCGGAGAGATATGGCCGCAGAGCGCTATATAGACGCCGTACAAAAGTATGAATCCGAGCGTCAGCTTCGTCACAATCCTGACCATGAAAGTCATGCCCTTTTCCTCTTTACCGTTCATGGCCCGGTTTCCTTTTCGCGCCCGATTTTTCGCGTGACCGCCCATATCCCGATTATCGCCGTGAAAAGCGCCGTCACCTCGCCGAGCGTGTCAAGCGCCCTGTAGTTGAGCGTTATCGCCGAGACGATATTCATCGCGCCGGTCCTGGCGGTCCCTTCCTCCAGATAGATCTTCGACACCTTCATCAGCGGGCTGCCGAACGGCTGCAGGCTCTTCAATGCCAGATACGCGAAGGTCAGGAAGACGGCCAAAAATACGATTGTTGAAGATGTATTGAAAACCCACCTGCCCGACTTGCTGAACGGGAGGTCATTCCTTACCGTTGCCCTGATCAGGACTATTAAACTCAATATCTCGACGACGAGCTGCATTATAGCAAGGTCCGGCGCCTTGAGGACCAGGAACGCCATGCACAGGCCGATGCCCACGGCGCCGACAGCGATGACGCTCGAAAGAAGGTCTTCCACGATAACCGCTATTACGGCGGCCGCTATCATGAATAACAATATAAGGTTTATTTCGACCATGCCCCTTACCTGACTTACCTGAAAAAAAGCACCAGAAACATGCCTATCATGCCCACAAGGCACCAGACCAGATATGTGGGCAAGACGCCGTTATGAAGATTTTGGAGGATGCCGGTAAAGAAGAAGACACCCCTCCTCCCCTGGTCGTAGATATCGAACGACCTCGCTTCTTCGCCTTTATAAAGCGCGTCCAGTCCTTTTATATCTTTGATCGTGTCATAAAATTCTGTCCCGGATATCCTTTCCAGCTTATCAGCATCTTCCCCCCCGACGAATGTCCCGGTCGCGCGGAATCTGCCTGTCCTCAAGGCGACGTACGCAAAAAGGCCCAGGACGATGCCTATCACTATGGCAGCCGTAGCGACGGCCGGCCTCCATATCCCCAGATATACTATAGGAAGCCCTATCGCCGGCGCTATGAAGATGGGAATAGGCAGCATAAAAGCACACACGCCGAATATAAAACACACGAACGCCAGGACCAATATCGGGAATGTCATAAAGATCCCGGCCTCCTTAACGCCGCTGAAATCTTTCGAAGGCCGGCCCAGGAACACGGCGTGTGTGAGTTTCATGAAGCTTGCTATCGTCAGGGCGCTGCCGAACATTGCGGCAGAAAGCCATACTACCCATAGATGGTTCCCGGATGTCGCGGATTCTATTATGCCCTGGTATATCATCCACTTCGAGACGAAGCCGTTGAAGGGCGGTATGCCCGATATCGACAAAGACGCCACCAAAAAGCAGGCGAACGTGACCGGCATGTACTTGGCGAGCGCACCGAGCTTCGCGAGGTCTGTCGTCCCGGCCTTCTTTTCGACATTGCCGCCGCCTAAGAAGAGACAGGATTTGTAGATGGCGTTATTAAGCATGTGGAAGACGCTACCCGCTATTCCTATAGCGCTGCCCGTCCCTATGCCGAGCACCATATATCCTACCTGAGATACTGCATGATATCCCAGGAGCCTCTTAAGATCATGCTGGACGAGCGCTATCATAACAGCCAGGATTATTGTAACAGCGCCGACGGCGAGCAGGAACGTATTGGAGATGGTGTTCATGACGAAGAGGTTGAGCGACGCCCTTGCAAGTAGATATATTCCGAGTAGCTTATCGAGCGAGGCCGGAAGATAGGCGGTTACGGGCGTAGGGCCGTCCTGGGCGACGTCAGGCAGCCATGAGTGGAACGGCATCACGCCGGCTTTGGCGAACGCGGCGACCGCAAGGGATATGAAAGCTATGGCAGGCAGGGGGCCGTTCAACGGCAGGTGTATCTTATCCATGGAAAAAGTTCCTGTAACAACCCAGATGAGGCCTATGCCGAATACCATTAAAGCGTCAGTGCCGCCTATTACGATAAAAGCTTTTTTTGCGGCAGCCGCCGCCTCGTCAGTGCCCTGCATGTTTACCAACAGGTATAATAAGGCGCCGAGAAATCCCCAGAAGACCAATAGCGCCACCAGGTTATTCGCAAAAGCCGCGCCCATGGAACTGCCCAACGTCATCAGGACGAGGCAGAAATATTTTCCGAACGACTTTTCTATAAAACTGAAAGAATATATGCTAACCAGAAACGCGAAGAAAGATATGGCTATGGCGATAAAACCGGACAGGTTGTCGATAATAAATATGGTTGAGGTCCCGTATTGCCATGATATCGGCTTCTTCATGAACAGGAAGATCGAGCCCGCAAGGCAGGCGATCGTCACCGCAAATGCCGCCAGTTTTGGCACGAGCCTCAACCTGTCAGGAATGGGAAGGCAGAAGAGCCCCGCAACTATCGGACCGGCTACCAGCAGCAGTAATGGATCTGAGAACATGGTTTATTTTACTCCGAGCTTCTCTCGTATGCGCTGCGTCTTCTCCTGCGAAAGGCGTATCAGGTCCCGCGCCTTGAACAGCTCCTTGTTAGAACTATCGACGACGATCATCCTCTCCGTGCAGCAGTAGCACGGGTCTATGGCGGCCAGTATTATCGTCGCGTCCGATATCGTCTCGCCTATCACGGTCTCCCTGAACGTCGGGAAGTTCATGTAGGTCGGCGCCCTGATCTTGTGGCGGACCGGCGAGTTCGTGCCGTCGCATTTCACGTAATGGAAACATTCGCCGCGCGGGGCCTCGATGACGCCGATGCCCTCGCCCGGCGGTATATCCTTCGGCTTCGAGTCTATCGGCCCGTCGGGCATCTTGTCGAGGCACTGCCGCACGATCCGTGCCGACTCGTACATCTCGAGGATCCGTACGACCGTCTTGGCGAAAACGTCGCCTTCGGTCTGCGTAATGACATTCCACTTCACCCTATCGTAGACGCCGTACGGGTGGTCGCGCCGCACATCGATATCGACGCCGGAGGCGCGGGCGGTCGGCCCAAGCGCCGCATAGTCGATCGCATCCTCCTTCGTCAGGATGCCTACGCCCTTCAGGCGGGCGTGCAGCACCGGATCATCGAGGACAGCGCCCTTCAGCATATCGAGCTGCTTCAGGAATTCGTCGAGGCGCGTCAATATATAGGAGATGTGCTCTTTTTCGATATCCCGGCGCACGCCGCCGACCTTGTGCATCGCGTAGTTCTGGCGGTTGCCGGTCACCGTCTCCATAATGTCGCAGATCGGCTCGCGGTATTTCCAGCCCCACATGAAGACCGTATTGTAACCGAGGAAGTGTCCCGCCAGGCCGAGCCAGAGCATGTGCGAATGGAGCCTCTCGAGCTCCTGCGTTATCGTCCTTATATAGAGCGCGCGCTCGGGCACCTCGAGGCCGCAGATGTCCTCGATCGCCTGGACGCAGGCGATCGGGTGCGACGACGAGCAGATGCCGCAGATGCGCTCGACGATAAATATCGACTGGTCGAACGTCTTCGACTCGGATATCTTCTCTATGCCGCGGTGGTTATAGCCTATCCTGACGTCGACGTCGGCCACCTTCTCGCCTTCGACGACGAGCTTCCAGAACTCGGGCTCCTCCTGCAGGGGATGGTACGGGCCTATCGGTATAGTCGGTTTTGGTTTCATGATTTCCTCGAATCTCTCTTCGGCACGACGAAGTTCTTCCTCATCGGGTAGACGCCTTTCGGCCAGTCGTCAGGCAGGAGCAAGGGCCGCAGGTCGGCATTGCCGTCGAACTCGACCCCGAATAGCTCATGTATCTCCCGCTCTATCCACCAGGCGGCCTTCATCACGCCGGTTATCGTGTCGATGTGCGGGTTGTCCTTGTCTTTGAGTATCGCCCTGACCGTGATCACGACGGCCGAGGCGTCGTACGCGAAATGGTAGAGTATCTCTATGCCGTCAAAGTCATCGACGCCGCTGGCTATATTGAACCTGCAGCCGAGGTCCTTGAAAAGGTACCTTGTGATATCGACTATGTCTTTCGGATATATGTCGATGTAGGCGCGCCTGGCGCTCTTCCGCTCGGCCTTCAGGATCCTGCCGCCGAAGCGGTCGTTTACTTTCTTCAGAATATCGTCTATCTTCATTTCGCGGCCTTTCTTGCTTTTATTGTGTCTATCAGTTTGACGAGCGCGCCGATCACCGCCTCCGGTTTCGGCGGGCAGCCGGGGATGTAGGCATCGACCGGTATGATCTCGTCGAGCGGCTCGCCGGTATTATAGCTGTCCTTGAAGAGCCCGCGCGACGAGCCGCACGCGCCGAACGCGATGACGAAACCTGGTTTCGGCATCTGCTCGTACAGTTTCCTGATTATCGGTATCGTCAGGCGGTTGGCCGAGCCGGTGCAGAGCATCACGTCAGCGTGCTTGATGCTGCCGACGAGGACGATGCCGAAACGCTCGAGGTCGAACCTCGGCGTCAGGCAATCAAGTATCTCGATGTCGCAGTTATTACAGCTCCCGCTCGAAGCGTGGAATACGTAGATCGACTTTGTGAGTATCGTTTCCTTAAATCCCATTTACCGCCCCATGTATGCCAGCGCGACCGACACGACCGCGAGGACCGTCACGGTCCCCCAGAAGAAAGCCACAGCCTGGTCTATCCTCACCCTCGGGTTCGTGTTTTTTATCACTATCAACAGGACGAGGACCACAATATACGCGACTACCGTCTTCACCAGCCCCACCGCATCCCGTGCCGCGCCGCCGAAATAGAGCGCGACGACGAGCGCCGGGACAGCAAACCCCAGTATCGCTTTCGCCAGTTTGAATATGCCCAGCGCCTTGCCCGAATACTCGATATACGGCCCCGACATCAGCTCCGTCTCCGCCTCCGGCATATCAAATGGTACGAAGCCGAGCTTCGCCTGGACGCAGAGGAGCATCACGACGAACGACAGCGCGCCTGAGGCACTTGCGATCGTCGCTCCGTGCGTCTGCTGGTACATGACGATCTCTCCCAGCCGTATCGCGCATCCCGACTTCATGACCGGAACCGCGAGTGTGAGTATGAACGGCAGCTCGTAGGAGAGCATCAGCTTCATCTCCCGCGATGCCCCGAGCGACGCGAACGAGTTCTCCGACGCGAAGGCTCCCAGCATCAGCGTGATCGGCGGAATCAGCAGCAGGTACACCACCACGATCACGTCGCCGATGAAGCCGCTCTGCGGGACGCCGCTTGTAAACAGTATGATCGTCGACACCAGCGTCGCCGCCGCAAGCCCTATGACGGGCATCCCGAGAAAGACGGCCTTCGACACGCCCTTCGGCAGCAGCGTCTCTTTATAGAGGAGAAGCTTCAGCACATCGGCAAAATTCTGGTACCACGGCGGCCCGACTCTCCACTGCAGCCTGGCCGTCACTTTCCTGTCGACCCAGCAGACGAGAAGCCCCATCACGCCGGAAAACAGGAACCCGGGGAACACCAGGAACCAGAACAGATACTCCGCAACCTTCTCCATATCGCCTTATTGCTTTTTCGGGCTCTCCAACACCCGCTCCCACTTATAGGAGGTCTTCACCAGCAGATAGTCCGAGACCTTAAAAATATTCTCTTCTTTCTTCTCGTCGAACTCGCCGTACCGTATGCCGTCGTGGCTGCAGGACTCTATGCATATCGGATGCTCGTTCTCGCTGAGGCGCCCGATACAGTAGTCGCACCGCGCGATCACCAGCGGTATCGTCTCCGGATAGATGACGCCGAACGGGCATGCCCTCGAGCATGACTTACAGGAGGTGCAGCGCATCATGTAGCGCTTCAGCATGTTGGTATCCTTCTGCAGTTCGATCGCCTCCCACGGGCACGACCCGACGCACGGCGCGTCGTCGCACCGGCGGCAATTGACCGCGAAATGGGCGAACTCGCGTAAGCTCGTGATGCCATTATTCGACGGGTGCTGGATGTAGCTGCAGAGCATCCCGCACTCTTCGCATTTCGAGCATATGTCCAGGTCTATCAGCAGCCGTTTCATATCAATCCCAGATCCCCGGCAGATCCTTTATCTTGTCGTACGTGAACACAGGGCCATCCTTGCACGCGTAATACGGCCCTATCCTGCAGTGGCCGCATTTGCCTATGCCGCACGACATGTTCTTTTCCATCGAAAGGAATATGTTCGAATCCCTGAACCCGAGGTCCAGCAGCTTGAATGTGACGAACTTCATCATGACCGGCGGCCCGCAGACGATCGAGACGGCGCTCTGCATGTCGAGCCCGTCGGTCTTCAGGATCGTGGTGACGAGCCCGACGTTGCCCTTCCAGGCCGGGTCCCCGATATCGCAGGTGACCTCCACGCTGACATTGCTCGCGCGCTTCGCCCAGGTGTCGATCTCGCTCTTAAAGATGATGTCCGCCGGCGTCCTCGAGCCGTACTTCAGTATTATCTTCTTGTAATCATTGACGTCATTGAACAGCGCGTAAAGAAGAGCCCGTAACGGAGCAAGACCGACGCCGCCGCCCACGATGAAGACCTCCTTGCCCTTGAACTGCTCGAGCGGATACCGCGTGCCGTAGGGGCCCCGCAATCCGACGACGTCGCCGGACTGCAGCTGGTGGATCAGTTTCGTCACCCTGCCGGCCGACATGATCGTGAAATCGAGCGCATCCGCGCGGTCGTGGTTCGAGGACGGCGTGAACGGCGCCTCGCCGATGCCGGGCAGCGTCACGTCCATGAACTGGCCCGCCCTGAAGCCGATCTGGCCGCGGGGCTTAAGCGTGAACGTCTTGATCGTCGACGACTCGGTGGCGACATTCAATATCTCGGCGTCGATATAAGAATATGGATTTTTCATAAAATTCTTCTCAATGTCAAATGTCAAAGCACGAATGACAATTGAAAATTTCCAATACTAAATGACAAAACTACATTCAACCAGTAAGTGCAACGTTTAAGGATTTCATGACCTCTCGAGGAG
>CAYGRZ010000028.1:0-23666 GCA_964352425.1 uncultured Planctomycetia bacterium
AGAATGTGTTTTCATGCAGTCGGGCAGGCATCAAAATTTTTTCACAGCAGATTCGTATGCCTAATGCGAATCTGCGACAAGCGAAGGCGGCCACACAGGTGCCGCCTGCTCGAGGAGAGCCGAAAAATTTCACTTCACAGCAGCGTGCTGGAGACCGTATCACAGAAGAGGAAGCCCTTGCGCTTCAGGGCGATGCCGGCGGGGACAGGTTGACTGATAGATTGCTTCGGCAGCTTCGCTGCCTCGCAATGACAGTTCCCCACTGCGGGTTTAGGGGTATAGGTGTATTTGATGAGGTCCTTCTCCAGGAGCCCGGATACCGCCTTCCGCTCGAGTTCGAGAAAATCATATCCCGTCTTCGCCTTAAACCACCCGAAGTCGATGCCTCCCCGAGTCCGTATCTTGACCGCGGCCGTCTCCTTCGCCCGCCTGACCGGCGAAAGCTTCTCGCTCGATTCCTCGAGAGGCCGGCCGCCTTCCGATCTTGCTATGAACTCCTGGACGCTGGCGACATTTTTGCTTCTGGCCCCGTCTCTATACGAGACCGCCGAGGCGCCCAGGCCTATATAGGAGGCGTTATCCCAGTAATTGAGATTATGCCTGCATTCGAAACCGCGTTTCGCGAAATTCGAGACCTCGTACTGCTTGAAACCCCTCACCGACAGGCGGCCTATCGCCTCCTCGTACATCCGCGCCACCAGATCGTCCTCGAGCGGCACCACACTCTTATTCTTCAGCGCGGCAAAGAGCGGCGTAGCCTTCTCATAGGCAAGCGAGTAGCACGATAGATGCGTCACGGCCATCCCGGTCACCTCATCGAGCTCCCTGGCCCAGTCCTCCTGTCTTTCTCCCCACACGCCGAAGATGAGGTCGGCGCTGATATTGGCGAATCCCCTCTTCGCGGCCAGGCGGACCGCCTCGCGGCCCTTCCGCGCGTTGTGGATCCTCCCCAGGCGCTTCAACTTCCTCTCATCGAGCGACTGGATGCCGATACTCAGGCGGTTGACGCCGCACCCCAGCAGGAGCTTCACCTTATCATCATCGACGCTCTCGGGATTCGCCTCTACGGTGAACTCAGGCCCGCTGCCGGATTTCGCCTGCACGGCTTTCAACAAACGTTCCAGCGGCTTATTATCCAGCGCCGTGGGCGTGCCGCCGCCCACGTAGATGGCGGCAAACTGCCCTTCGAGCGCGTGTACCTGGTCAACAAGCACATCGATATAGGAAGAGGCAAGCCGCGGATCGTAGATCGTGCTGTAGAAATCGCAGTAGACGCACTTTCTCATGCAGAAAGGTATGTGGATATATAACGAGTCCGCCATAGGAGGCTATTATATTATATCCGCCGAAGCATATCTACCATGAATAGCTACTCTGGCGAAGGCGGAACAAAAAAGGAGGCGCTTTTGGAAGCGCCTCCTTTACTGCGAGAACCGGACTGCCCTTACTTCTTGAAGCTGCCCATCATCTCCTGCATCGTCTTTGCGGCGATGTCTTTGCAGCCAAGGCCGAACGCCAATGCAAAACCTAATCCGATAGATACCAGAATGACGTTGACCGCGAGGACTATCAGCGTCGTCGCTATCTGCAGCTGCTCGATCGCCACGATGACGGCGAATATGATAATGAGCGACTGCGTGATCTGGGCCAGCATCTTCGCGTTTTTTATGCCGGCGTTCGATGCGGATGTCCGCACGATGGCCGCCACGAAGTTAGCGAGGAACGACCCGAGGATAAGGATGAACACCGATGCGAGGATGTTAGGGACATAGCCTACCAGCTTCGATACGAGCTCTGAGGCTATTTTGAGGTTCAGCGCATCCAGCGTCGTCGCAAGGACGACCAGGATGACCAGCCAATATACTATTCCGCCAATGAGTTCCGAGAGCGTGGTCTTGATATCGCCCTGGGCCAATACATTGGTAATGCCTGCCTTGTCGCTTGCCGCATCGAGGCGGACCGCTTTCAATACCCTTACCACCACAGCCTCGATAAGCTTCGCGATCAGCCAGCCCACTACGAGGATGACGATCGCGCCCGCTATGGCCGGAACATAGCTCCAGATCTTAATGGCCATGGCCCTTACAGGCTCTATTACGACAATGTTCATATTCTCCATACCGCACCTCCCTTTTTTCCTAACCCTGCTTGTATGATGATATTATGGCAGCAGGCGCTAGATTACCGGTATGATTATACCACGAAACAGGGATTTGGCAAGGGCTATATGTAAATTTCCCTATCCGCACTTTGAATAGCCGCAGGAATTGCAGACCATGCACCCTTCCACGTGCCAGAGCGCGCTATGGCAGTCAGGGCAGACCCCGACAATGTCGCCTTTTTTTGCGCTGCCCGGCTTGACCGGTGTGCCGCTGCCGCCGGCCTGCTCCTCTATGGCAGCCTTGGTCTTGTCGAGGACGCCCGCAAGGTCCTTTGCCTTGCCGGACCCCTGGAGCCTCCTCTCAAGGACGCGCGCTATCGCATCCGAGCAGGAGAATATCCTGCCGCCCTTCTCCCAGCTGGGGGATGGGCACCGTATGCCGCGGATCTGCTCTATGATGGCGGTAGCCTCTATGCCGCTGCGTAACGCCAGCGACACGAGCCTTCCCAGCGCCTCGAGCTGGCTCATCGCACATCCGCCGGCCTTGCCCATCGACATGAATACCTCGAACGGGAGACCCTTCTCGTCGACATTTGTCGTGACATAGAGGTTGCCGCAGCCTGTGGCTATCTTCGTGGTCGTGCCGACCGTGACGTTGGGCCTGGGCCTCGGGATTATCCTGGACTGCGCGTACGGCTTCTGGGACTGGCTGTCCTTTGCCGGAGCGGCAGCCGCGGAGGGCTTCGAAAGGACCTGCTCGTCCCTCGAATTGTCCCTGTAGATGGTCACGCCCTTGCATCCGCTCTCGTAGGCGAGCATGTATATCGTATGCACGTCTTCGGCCGTCGCCTCCTGGGGGAGGTTGACCGTCTTGGAGACGGCGTTATTGGTATGCTTCTGGAACGCCGACTGCATCCTGATGTGCCAGGCCGCCTCGATATCATGGGCGGTGACGAACAGCTTCTGCACGTCCTCCGGTATCTCGGCCATGCCCTTCACACCGCCCTTCTGGGCTATCAGGTTCATAAGCTCGGGCGTGTAGAAGCCTCCCCTGTCCGCGACCTCTTTGAAATAAGGATGGACCTCGACAAGCTTCACGTTGTCCATGATGTTCCTTATATAGGAGATGGCGAAGATCGGCTCTATGCCGCTCGAGCAGTTGGCGATGATCGAGAGCGTGCCGGTCGGCGCTATCGTCGTAAGCGTCGCGTTCCTGCGAGGCCTGGCGCCGGATACGCCGTAAACGCTCTCTTTAAAGTTGGGGAACGCCCCGCGCTCTTCGGCGAGCCGCTCTGACGCGGCGGCCGCCCGTTCCAGGACGAACTTCATCACCTTCTCGGCCAGCTGCAGCGCGTCCTCGGAATTGTAGTTCACCCCGAGCATGAAGAGCATATCGGCAAACCCCATCACGCCGAGGCCTACCTTGCGGTTCGACTTGGTGGTCAGCTCTATCCTCTTTAACGGATAGGCGTTCATGTCGATGACGTTGTCGAGGAAATGGGCCGCCTTCTCAGCGGTATCCCCGAGCTTGTTCCAGTCGATCGCGCCGGCGTTGATCATCCGGGCAAGGTTGATCGAACCGAGGTTACAGCTCTCATACGGCAGCAGCGGCTGCTCGCCGCACGGGTTCGTCGACTCTATCTCGCCGCACTTCGGTGTCGGGTTGTCGCGGTTGATCCTGTCGATGAAGATGATGCCGGGCTCGCCGTTCAGCCATGCCATCTTTATGACGAGGCCCCAGACCTCTTTGGCGTTCAGCTTCCCGACAGACTTTTTCGAGCGCGGGTCGATAAGGTCATACTCCTCGTTCTTCACGGCCTTCACTATGAAGTCCTCGGTGACCGCTACCGATATGTTGAAGTTCGTGAGGTCCTTGTCGTTGGCTTTGCAGGTGATGAAGTCCATGATGTCGGGATGGTCGACCCGCAGTATCCCCATGTTCGCGCCGCGGCGCGTGCCGCCCTGCTTCACTGCCTGTGTGGCCGCGTTGAAGACCTTCATGAACGATACGGGGCCGCTCGATATGCCGCCGGTCGAACGGACGGGCGAGTTCTTGCCCCGCAGCCTTGAAAAACTGAAACCGGTGCCGCCGCCTGATTTATGTATCATCGCGGTGTCTTTGATCGTCTCAAAGATCGATTCCATCGAGTCGTCGATCGAGAGGACGAAGCACGCGGAGAGCTGCTGCAGTTCGCGGCCGGCGTTCATCAGCGTGGGTGAATTCGGCAGGAAGTCGAGCGAGGTCATCATCTCGAAAAACGTCGCCTCCGTCTCCGCGACCTCTTCGGCGGTCTTACCGTAATACGAATCGGCCGTGGCGATGTTCTTTGCCACGCGGCGGAACATGTCCTCGGGGGTCTCTATCGGGCGGCCGTTATCGTCCTTCTTCAGATACCTCTTTTCCAAAACTTTTTTGGCGTTTTCAGACAGCGCCGAATTTACGCCCGTTACATTACCCATCATTCACCTGCCCTTCCGTTCCGGTACAAAAAATTTATATACGAAAACGTTGATACTGAGCGCAGCCGAAGTATCAAAAAGCTTTAAAAATATATCATACGATCATACCGCTGTCAAGGGAAAACACTATATATTGTGTTGGTGATAGGCCGGTAACACTATTAGTAGAGGTTTTGCCGTCGGAGGATGGTACGCGTTTCCTGGGGTCCATTGCGGAAACTTTTCTATAAAAAAAATCCGGACTTACGACTTGGCCGGGACTATTTTATTTGGTTTCTTCTTTTTTTGCCGCCGTCTCGTCTTTCATCTCGCTTAAACCCGCGATCACGGCTATCGCTCCTCCGAAAATGAGAAGCGCGGGAACGCAGCCTTTAAGGATGATCACGAACGGGCCGATCCACCTGATAAGTCCGATCACGCCGATCGCTACTACCGCCGCTCCGATCACCACACTCGTATATTTTCCCATCGCAGACCCCCTTACGTTTGCTACAGCGGCAGTATACCATGAAATATTTCGCGCCACAAGAAATTTTTCGCTCATTCTAATGGGGAGAGCTGTGGCGCTTTTTTTCCGTGACGTAGAAGTGCATGTACCTGCCCAGCATGAGCCGCGTCTGCGCGTCGATGGCCGGCGTCGAGCCGAGAAAGGCGATGACGAATGGTGCCAGCAGCCACTGCGTATACATCACGAGCCGTTTCTGCGGCTTTACGTCAGCGGGACGCGGCGGCAGGAGTTTCAGCGATATGAACATGCAGATGACCGCGGTAAAGAGCGACATATTGAAGAGCGCTGCCGAAACACTGGGGAGATTATATCCTATCGCCGTCTGCCTGAAGAGCCCGCCGCCGAATATAAGAGGAAGGGGCGCGATGAATGTCACGATGATCGCCCAGACGGCCCACGTGTAATGGCTCTCGAGGATATTGAACGAGCGGCGCAGCTTTATAAAGAGCGGTATCTTGTTATTATGCATGAAACCGACCGCGACATACGGGAAATTCTCGACACCCCAGGCCCAGCGCCGTTTCTGCTTGTACTGCTTCACCACCGTCGGCCAGATCTTCAGCTCGGTCGCCACGTCCATCGAGACGGTCACGTACATCGGCACGACCGTGTAGCGGCCGTTGAAATGGAGGAAGCATTTCCAGTAGATGGCGGAGTCGTCGGATATCATGTCGACCGGCCAGTAGCCGACCGCGAAGAGCGTCTTGAAGCTCATGCTGTGGCTCGAGAACGTGACGAACTTCTCCCAGCGCATCGTCTCGATCATCTGCATGAAGCTCGAGCCGAGTTCGAGTATCCTGGCAACCGTGCGCGCGTGCCATATATTATTGTTGTAGACCGGGATCGGCTGGTAGCTGGAGCGCGTCCTGTCGGGGTTGGTGAGGTAATGGTATGTCAGGCAGCCGAAATATTCCCTGTCGGCGCACGTATCGGCATCGAAACACGATATGATGACGCGCTCGTAGTCTATCTTCCTGGCATCGAGAAATTCTTTCAGGACTTTCGCGCCCCACGTGGCGTTGGCGCCCTTGACCTTCATCTCGCCGGGCAGGCCGTCCGGATGCCGCGTTATGATAAACTGCCAGAAATGCCTCTCGTGCGCTTTCTTGACCTTTGCGGCGTTGGCCCACGCCTCCGGCCCCGCCCTCTCCTCGACGCTCATGATCACGATCATTGTATCTTTCGGATAGTTCGCGCCCTCGAGCGCCTCAATCGACGGCTCGAGTATGTCGAGGCCCTCCCTGTATGACGGGAAGAGCACCGCGTGATAGATGTCGTTATGGCACAGGCCCCGGCCGCCGCCCAGCGACTCGCATTTCTCAAGCCAGTCCTCTTTGCTCTCCCTGGCAAGGCGCCTGTAGGCAAAGAGCATCAGCAAGCTCAGGTACGTCATCCGTATCACCCAGTAGAGGTCGAAGGTGATGACGAATATCGCGACCCAGAGAGGCTTTATGAAAGAGAGGATGAAGAGGCCGGCGATGGTCGTCCATGTCAGGAGGCCCGGGATGATCTCGAACAGCCGTGTGTAGAATCTATCTCTTCTCATATCCTGCATCGGGCTCCTGCCTCAACAGCATCTTTATCATAGTATCGAAGAATTTTTTCTTCATGTCGAGCCTGTAGAGGTAATTAGCTTCTTTCGAATCCGCGCCGATCCTCGTGTCGACGAAATACAGCGAATTGTTGCCTTCGTCGTAAAAGACGCTTTGAGGTGTCGCGTTAAATTTATAGAGGGGCACCGTGTTCGGCGCCGTACCGACGCCCAGCTCCACCACCTTTATATCTTTATCCGTGACCACGATGACATAGCCGGAGCCGGGATACCAGAAGACATCGATGATCGGGTCGGCGCTCGTGAAGACCTCCTCCACCTTCGCGGCCATCGCGGACCCTCCGAACGGCTTGCCCGGATTCAGGTACACGACGCCTACCGCCGACCGGCTGAAGTAAAGGAACTTGTCCCCGTCGGGGGAAAATTTCTTGCCCGTTAACCCCGAAGGCCAGCCGGCATGGGCGGAAAGCCGCTTCATGTTGGTCCCGTCCATGTTCGTCCTGAAGAGGCCCGACTTCTTCATGTAGTATATGTAGCCGCTCGCCGATATCGCAAAGTCCGATATGCTGCGCTCGCTTATGACCTTCATCTCCTGCGCGATCGGGAAGAGCACGATGCGGTCGGCCCTCGTGACCATGTTCGGCCTGACCACGATCTCCTTCTCCCACGGGTAGAAACCGTCGCGCCTGACCTCCACCTTGTAGATGCCGGGCTTCAGCTCCTCTATCTGCGCGGGGGTGACGTCATCAAGCATCCTGCCGCTTAAGTATATCGCCGCGCCGGCCGGCCGGCTCTCGACATACAATATGCCGGTCTTATAGATCCGCAAACGCTGGAAGTCTATCTGGTAGCCCAGCGAATAGGACAGGAGGACCGGCAGGAGAACGCAGAAGAGTGAGACGCAGAAATAGAATACAACCGCCCTCTTGACCCTGTCGCTTCTTCTCATGTCATCTGCTTTCATCTACAGCCTCGCTATCCTCAGCTGCCCGCATCCGGCGTCGATATCCTCGCCTCTCGACGCGCGGTGGGTAACGCTGACGCCGTTATCTTTCAGGGTCTTCAGGAATATTTTTATGTCCCGCACCGACGGCCCGGTATATTCTTTTATCCGTATCCTGTTATAGGCGATGGTATTCACCTTGCATTTAACGCCTTCCAGGAGCTTTGCGAGCTTCAGCGCGTCCCGGATGGAACAATTCGCCCCCTTGATCAGTATGTACTCGAACGTTATCACCCTGTCGGTCGCATCGATGTATTTCCTGCAGGCGCTGATCAGCTCCTTCAGCGGGTACCGCTTATTTATCGGGACGAGCTTCGAGCGCATCGCGTCGTCTGCCGAATGGAGCGACACCGAGAGCTCTACCTGCAGGCCTTCCCGCCCGAACCTCTCAATCCCCGGGATCAGGCCGCAGGTCGACACGGTGATCTTCCTCGCGCCGATATTGAACGCGTCGGGATCATTCAGGATCCGTATCGCTTTCATGACATTGTCGTAGTTGTCGAACGGCTCCCCTATCCCCATGAAGACGAGGTTTGTTATTGGCGGGGCGGGGTTTTTTGCTTTCACGAAGAGGACTTCATCCAGGATCTCCGATGCGGTAAGGTTGCGGACGAACCCGAAGGGAGCGCTCGCGCAGAAACTGCACGCGAACTTGCAGCCGACCTGCGTGGAGAGGCATATGGTGCTCCTCTTCCGCTCGGGCAGGAATACGGCCTCGATCGTGCTCGCGTCCTCGAGCCTCAGTAGATATTTCGTCGTGCCGTCGAGCACGGAGCGCTTCTGGTCGAGAAGGGCGGGATGCGCGATGCGGAACCTTTTCTTCAGCGTGTGGCGAAGCGCCCCGGGCAGGTCCGTCATCTCGTCAAATGACCGCACGCCGACCTTGTAGAGCCAGCGCCATATCTGCTTCGCCCTGTACGCCTGCGCCCCGGCACCTATCAGGGCCGCTTCAAGCTCAGCCTTCGAGAGGTTCTTTATGTTGATTTTCTCCGTCACGCTTCTCCATAATTTTTCGGCTGCGCCATCAGGCGGACGAAAAATGTTAATCCACTTTCTTCTTCGTCAGTATCTTATAAAAGCTGAACGCACAGAGGGAGATTATGATCCCCCACGAAAGGATCATGAAGATCCAACCCGATATCTTCATCGCGCCGCCGCCTTTCGTTTCCTGCGCCAGGCCAGCTTCACCAGCACCGCGAGCGCCAGGAAGAGCGCAAGCAGGAATATCCTTGTCGCCATGACGAAAGGCCTGTCCGCGTCCGAGACCATCTCCATCGACATGATCGGTATCCACTCCTGCCAGAACCACATCCCGAGGATAAAGAAGAGGAAGAGCGGCGTGACGTATTTGATTATGAACTTGTAGATGCCCGGCACCCTCATGTCCGCGCCGTGGTGTATCTCCTCCCACGCCCGCTCCATGCCGAAGACCCACGCGAAGAGTATTATCTCGATCGTCGCGAACGCGACGAGACAGAAGGTGCCGCCCCAGAAGTCAAGCTCATTGACCACGCCCTTGCCGAGGAAAAAAATCGCCGGCTGGCATAGTATAAAGGCGACCACGCCGAATATACACACCGCCTTCTTGCGCGTCAGGTTGAACTCGTCCTCGAGGAAGGCGATGGCCGGCTGGGCGAGCGACACCGACGAGGTGATGCCCGCCAGGAAGAGGAGGAGAAACCACGCGCCACCGAAGAACGTGCCGAAGAGCATCTTCTGGAATATGAGCGGCATGGTAACGAAGCCGAGATTGAAGGCCCCGCCCCTGGCTATCGCGAGGATTTTTTCCGGGCCGAAGAACGCGAACGCAGCAGGGATGACGATGCTTCCGCCGATGATTACCTCGGCGAATTCATTGAGGCTCGAGGCCGAGACTCCCGAGAGGACGACGTCGTCGCCCTTAGAGAGGTAGCTTGCATACGTCAGGATGACACCGATGCCGACACTCAGAGTGAACAGTATCTGCCCTGAAGCGGCGAGCCATACCTTCGCGCTCTTAAGCGCGCTGAAATCGGGATTCCAGAGAAAACCGAGCCCGCTTACAAGGTTCCAGTCCGGTTTCGCCGGATCCGGCGCTCCAAGCGCAAGGACCCTGGCCGCGAGTATTATCCCGCATATGAAGAGAAGCGGCATGGCTATGTTGCACAATTTTTCTATACCGCCCTTTATCCCGAAGTATATGACCCACATGTTCAGGAGGAATGTAGCTATGAAGAAAATATATGCCGGCCCGATCCCGGAAAAATACTGATTATGCTCGAGCCCCTGAAAACCTCTCAGGAAGGACTGCATCGCCCCTTCCGTCGTTGCTGCAGCATATTTACCGGTGAGAGCAAAGAAGCTGTAGGCGAGCGTCCAGGATTCTATGTAGGTATAGTAGATGAGGATGACGAGCGGGCCAAAGATGCCGATGACGCCGAAGTATTTTATGAAGCGGTTCTTCTGCCACATCGTGTGGAATATGCCGGGCGCTGTGCCGTGGCCGAATCCGCCGCCGTAGCGGCCGAGCGTCCATTCCACCCACATCAGAGGGATGCCCAGGAGAAAGAGCGATATGAAGTACGGTATCATGAAGGCGCCGCCACCGTTCGACGCCGCCTGGACGGGGAAACGCAGGAAGTTCCCCAGCCCGATAGCGCTGCCGGCGACCGCCATGATGATGCCGAGCCTTGTCCCCCATGCCTGCCGTTTTTTCGCCATTACCGCACCGTCCTCTTACGCGGTCTCTTTGATCGCCCTGGCAAGCGCTTCTTCGAAGAGCTCGACACCGAGGTCGATCTCTTTTTCGGTGATGAAGAGCGAAGGCGCCAGCGTAAAGACATTCTTGTAGTACCCACCCACGTCGAGTATGAGCCCCCGCCTCTTCCCGCCGGCTGAGAGCGTGCCGCTTAAGCCTATCTCCTCGATCCTGTCGGTGAGCGCCTTGTTCGGCGTGTAGCCGTCCTTCTGGCACATCTCTATGCGCAGCGCCAGTCCCAGCCCGTCCACATCGCCTATCTGCGGGTACTTCTTCTGGAGGGATTTGAGGCGCGATATGAAGTATTTGCCCTTCTTCGGGACCTCGGTCGCGAAATCATGCTCTTCCATGAGTTTCATCGTCGCGAGTCCCGCCGTCGTGCCGAGCGGGTTCGACGAAAATGTCGAGTGCGTCGAGCCCGGCCCGAAGACCTTCGGTGATATCAGTTTCTCCTTTGCCCATAAGCCGGAGATCGGGTTCATGCCGTTGGTGAGGGATTTGCCGAATACGATGATATCGGGCGAGACGCCAAAATGCTCGATCGCCCAGAACTTGCCCGTGCGGTAGAATCCCATCTGGATCTCGTCGTCAACGAACAGGATATTGTACCTGTCGAGGATGACCTTCAGGCCCGAAAGATACTCAGGCGGCGGTATGACGTAGCCGCCGGTCCCCTGAATCGCCTCCACGTAGAAGGCGGCGAACTCGCAGGCGTTGGTCTTCTTGTTGACGACGCCGTAATATTCTGTTTCGAAAAGTTTTTCGAACTGCTGCAGGCAGAAGAGCCCGCAGGAGTCCCGCTTCATCGCATACGAGCACCTGAAGCAGTACGGATACGGCACAAAGAGCGCCCTGTCGCCGAAATGGCCGTACTTCTCGCGGTAGCGGTAGCTCGAAGTGATCGCTGTCGCGCCCAGTGTCCGGCCGTGATACCCGCCCATGAACGCGAACATCAGCGTCTTGCCGGTATGGCTCCTGACCAGTTTGAGCGAATCCTCGACGGCAGCGGACCCGCCTACGTTAAAATGGACCCTTCCCGCCTCTTCGAACGTCATCTCGATGCGCTGCGCGATCTTTGCGGCGAGCAGTATCTTCTCCTCGTGCAGGTACTGGCACGCCAGCTGCGGCAGCTTGTCGATCTGAAGCTTGAGAGCGTTTGCGACCATCTCGTTGCCGTACCCGAAGTTGACACCCGAGTAAAGCATCTGAAGATCGAGAAATTCGACGTCCCTGTCGTCGTAGAGGAAGGAGCCCTGGCATCTCTTGAAGATGTTGGGATGGGGCACGTAGTGGACGGTATCGCCCCACGAACAGTACTTCTCCTCGAGTTTTAAGAGATCGTCTGCGGTAAGTTCTTGTGCGGTCTTTTTGGCCGTGGTCTTTTGCTTTTGAGTCATGGTAGTCTCCTCTTATCCTTCGACGTCGCTCAGGATAAAACCCTGAATTCTATAGAAGGGTTTTAAAATACGCATGGACGTCTTTCAGGTTTTTGATCGGGATATATTTGATCTTTTCTCTCCTGCAATACTTTCTGAGATTCCCTTTAGCGAAGACAATATCAACGTTCTTCGACGGGCAGACATCGGACAACCCATCACCCGCATAAGCGGTGGTCGTGCCCTTCCCGATATTCGCTATCAGGTTCGACTTCTTGCAATGGGCGCACTTCCTGCAGTCCTTGTTCAGGAACGGAAAGCTCGGCGTGAGAGCGCCCCCCGACACCTTCAGGCGGTTGCAGAAGAAGTCGACACCGCGGATGCCGTTATGTTTCAGCACGCGGCTGAGTATATAATCGAAGTCATCGCTCAGGATCACCGCCCTGACCTTCTTCGACCTCAAAAACCGCGCCAGCTTCCTGAACGAAGGATCAAGCGGAACGGTCTTCAGGTATTGATCAAGCCCTCTCTTCGTGATACGGATGCCCCTGATCTGGCCATCGAGACACAGCCTCGACCCGATCGCCCCGGCCTTCCACTTCTTCTCGAGCGCAATCCATGTGTCATCCCCGGAAAAGCGCTCGAGCATATCATCGAGGACATCGAACTTTGTTATGGTATTGTCAAAATCAAAGAAGACGGTGTAGCGCCCAGGCATCCTACAAGCTCCTCCCGGAAGAGGAGACCAGCTCTTTGATCGTACCGCATACCTTATTCTTGAGCAGGTCCTCAAGCGCAAGCGGGATGGTGAGCGACCAGTTGGTCTTCGCCACAGTCCCGGGCTTGTTCACCCTGTACGTATACGGGTCGCCTTTGAATATATCCGCCGTATACAGATAATCTATGATGAGCTCTATGCTGAAGATTGACCGTGAGCCGAGCGTCACCTGCAGCGCCGCGGCCGCGATCCCGGCATCCGCCTCCTCGCGCATATCGCCTTTCAGTTTCAATTGCTTCCAGAGCTTTTCCTTCTCGAGATATGAGTTCTCGTACATGTCGATGAAGTCCAGGAGCTCCTGCTCGGGCTTCCCGAGGACGTACGCGAGGATCTCCTTCGACGTCACGGACGCACGCCAGCGCAGGCGTCCGCGCCTGGATCGCGCGCCGTCGAAAAGCCTTTCCCTGACGGCCCCGAGATCTATCCCCCGCTCGCGGCACTTCCGGACGAAGAGCGCCTCGTCGACCGTGCCGGCCTCGTTTTCCCACCACGCGGCCCAGTTCGTCGTGTCGTGCGTCGAGAGCATCGCCACGGAGAGCTCGCGGTATTCTTTCGGCGGCAGGAAATCGTGCCTGGTCTTCCAGTCCTTCACCCACCGCTGGACATCGTTGCCCGGGATGCCGAATTCTTTCAGCGTCTCGGGACACGCTTTCGGTATCATGCCGAGGTCTTCCGCGCAGAGGAGCATACGTGTGTTCTTCAGCATGACGGACAAGAGCTGCCTGCCGTGCTCGCCCCATATGTTCTGGTCGGCCGGGTCGAAGACGCCGTTTAACCCCTCGTTCTCGGCCGGCTCGGTCTGGCGGATGCTCCATATGCGGAAGAACCCGACCGCATGGTCTATCCTCAGGATATCGTAAAAGTTCTCGGCGTATCCGAGCTTGGCTTTCGGGTATCTGTATTTATCGGCGGCTATCGCGTCCCAATCGTACGTCGGCATGCCCCATCGCTGTCCTTTGGCGCAGTACATGTCGGCCGGCGCTCCCGCCGAGAAATCGAGTTTGAAGAACTCCGGATGCGCCCATACATCGGCGCTGTCCCGCGATATCAGGATCGGAAGATCCCCTTTCATCAGTACACCTTTCGACCGGGCATACTCCCTGGCGGCGCTAAACTGGCTGAACGCGACGTACTGCATCCATTTCTGGAAGGCGATCTGTCTCTCGTGCTCTTTATAGAAGGACCTGAGGCTGCGGCTGTCGCGGTTCTTGAAGCCTTCTTCCCAGTCGTACCAGGGCTTCCCGGCATGGTGGTTCTTCAGGACCTTGAATATGGCGAAGTCCTCGACCCAGTACTTATTGGTGTCGGTAAATTTCTTTAAGTCCGCGCCGCCCGGCTCGTCGCCGGCGGCGAGAAACAGGTCCCAGAGGACCTCCCGCTTGGCCTCCTTAATCGCGTAATCGACATGGGGCGAGCCGGCAGGGAGCAGCTTCTTCACCGTATCTATCTTCGCCTTTATGGCCCTACCTTTGGCGGACGGCAGGACGCCGAGAGAGATATATGTCGGTTCCAGGGCAAATGAGCTTATCGCGTCGTACGGGCAGAAGGTCGATCCGATCTCGTTCATCGGGAGCAGCTGGATGATCGAGCAGCCCGTCCCGGCGCAAAAGTCGACGAGGAGCTTCAGGTCGGCGAGGTCACCGATGCCGACGCTGTCTTTGGAATATACTGAAAAGAGCGGAACGAGAAGGCCGGCCCTCTTTCGGGTGCCTATCCTCTTCCACGTATCGCCCGAAAGCGTGCCGAGTAAGCTGTCCTTTGGCATATTTCTCCTCTTTGGTATTATAAGCGCAGTTATGACAATATACATTATATAATCGGCACAGGCTTCGTCAATAGAATTATTGGATGCGCTTCCCTTAGAACAGGAATACGGCGGCAGCGATGACCGTGGAATAGTTTCCTTCAGGCCCCACGACCGTGGATTGGGTGGTGTTCGAGGTGCGGACTATCTTATCATGCAGCTGGTAGATCGCCTTATTCTCATCCCACGATTTATCTTCATCAAATTCAAGACCCAGGGTGGACGCTAACATTTCCACCGCCAGGTCTTCGGCCAGGTCGCCGGCGATCTTTTCGTTCTGGCCGAAGGCGTGGTGCTCGCTCAAATATCCGTACGCATTCGGGTCTGCCGGAACCGCGCAGCCGATGCTCGCCGCGATAAGGCGGTGAGGCTCGTTGCCCGAGCAGCGCGAGACGACAGCGAACGTGATCATGCCGGGATAGAGCTCTTTCAAGCCTTCGTTCCTGGATACCACTTTGCAGCCGGGCGGCAGGATGCTCGAGACGTGGACGAGGTTGCACTTCTCAATACCGGCGTCGCGCAGCGCGAGCTCGAAAGCGCGCAGTTCCGCCTTGTGCGTGCCGACGCCCTTGGTGAAGAACATCTTCTTCGGCACCAGCAGATTTTTTCGCGGCATGAGTATCATATCGTATCCTTCTTACTTCTTCACCGGGAACAGATATCCCAGCAGCCTGTAAATAAGCTTCGCGGCCAGAAAATCGGACGCTATAGTGCCTTTTATCGGGCAGAGCTCGACGACGTCGAACCCGACCACCTTCTTCGACTTGATCACATCTTTCAGCAGGTCGAGCGCCTCGTACCAGCCGATCCCGCCCGGCTCGGGCGTGCCGACCGCCGGGATCAGGGACGGGTCGAAGACATCCAGGTCGATCGTGAGGTAGACGCTTTCCGACAGGCTGTTGACGACCGCCTCTTTCCACATCGGCATATCGAGAATATCGTAGACGCTTATCGATTTGACCCGGCCGTTCGCCTGGCTGCTGAGGAAATCCTTCTCCTCCTTCGACATGCTCCTGGTCCCCACCTGCACCACGGGGCATAGCTCCGACATCCTCCTGGCGACACAGCCGTGGTTCAGCCTGGAACCGAAATACTCATCCCTGAGGTCGTAATGCGCATCGAGATGCAGCACCGAAAGGCCCGGATATACTTCTTTATACGCCTTCACGGCCCCGACCGTCACGGAGTGTTCGCCGCCCAGCATCACCGGGAACTTATTGGCCCTCAGAAGCTCCAGCGTCTGCGCGTAGACCTTCTCGACCATCTGTTCCGGCGCAAGGTTTTCGACGGCGAGGGCGTCCATCGTGTGGATGCCCGCCCTGAATGTCTCCTGGTTCAGCTCGTCATCATAGCGCTCCATGTATTTTGAGGCGTCGATGATCGCGGCGGGGCCGCCGCCGGTGCCGTGGATATAGGTGGTCGTCTTGTCGTAGGGGACCGGCAGGATCACTACCTTCGATTTTTTGAAACTGGAGAACTCCTCCTCGAGCCCGCAGTAGTTCTTGAGCGGGACATTGAAGAGCATCGGGGAGGCGGCGTTCTTTTCATCCATTGCGCGGGCCTGTTTCCTTCTGTAGACTCACTTCATTATAGCAAAACCGGGGACAATGCGACAGCACTTTCATTTCCTGGAGGGCGCTCCCTGCATCACTATCTCGCCCTTCCGCGCCACGCCCATCGTCTCGCGCGCCTTCCGCTCGATGTACGATATATCCGTCTCGAGGCGGGACTTCTCCACTTCCATCCTCTTGTTCTCGCGGGTCAGGAAGCGTATCTGCTCCTCGAGGCCCCTGTTCTTATGGAGGAGCGCCTGGTACTTCACGAACGACGGCAGGAATATGATGAGCAGGACGCCGCAGACGAGCAGCGCCTTCGCTTTCTTTATGCCTCGACGCCGCTCGGGATGAACCTTAAACGGGTTCGAATGGTTTACCTTTTTCCCCATATAGCTTTGCCGTAGACCGCTTTCTTGCCGAGGCCCTCCTCGATCCTGAGGAGCTCGTTATATTTGCATATCCTGTCGGTCCTGCAGACCGACCCCGTCTTGATCTGGCCGGTATTCATCCCGACGACGAGGTGCGCGATCGTCGTATCCTCGGTCTCGCCGGACCGGTGCGATACGACCGCCGTGTAGCCGTGTGTGCGGGCAAGGTCTATGGTATCGAGCGTCTCGGAAAGGGTGCCGATCTGGTTAACCTTGATAAGGATCGAGTTGGCTATCCTTTTCTGTATACCTAAGCGCAGGCGCTTCACGTTCGTGACGAAGAGATCGTCGCCGACGATCTGTATCCTGGAGCCAAGAGCGTCCGTCAGGCACTTCCAGCCGTCCCAGTCGTCTTCCGCCAGTCCGTCCTCTATCGAGACGATCGGATATTTTGCCACCCAGCGGCTGTAGAACTTTATCATATCCCCGGCCGTATTCTTGACCTTCGGCTCCGCCTCGAGGATATACGTGCCGTTCTCGTAAAACGAGCTCGACGCCGGATCGAGCGCGATGCAGATATCCTTACCTGCCCTGTATCCGGCCTTGTCTATCGCGGCGAGGATGACCTCGACGGCTTCCTCGTTGGACTTGAGGTCCGGCGCGAAACCGCCCTCGTCGCCGACCGCGGTAGAGAGCGACTTATCGTGCAGGATCTTCTTGAGATTGTGGAATACCTCGGCGCCCCATCTCAGCGCTTCTTTGAACGAATCCGCGCCCACCGGCATTACCATGAACTCCTGGAGGTCGACATTGTTATCCGCGTGAGAACCGCCGTTCAATATATTCATCATGGGGATCGGGAGTATGTGCGCCCTGGTTCCGCCGATGTATTTGTAGAGCGGCATCTCTTTCGATTCGGCGGCCGCTTTCGCGACAGCCATCGAGACGCCGAGGATGGCGTTGGCTCCGAGCCGGCTCTTATTGGGGGTGCCGTCGAGGGCTATCATGAGCTGGTCGACCTCGCCCTGCTTCAGCGCGTCCTTGCCCTTGACCGCCTTCTTTATCTCGCCGTTCACGTTGGCAACGGCTTTCATGACGCCCTTGCCGCCGTAGCGCGCCAAGTCAGCGTCGCGCAGCTCGACCGCTTCGTGTTCGCCCGTCGACGCGCCGCTCGGCACGGCAGCCCTGCCGAACGAGCCGTCTTGCAGCAGGACGTCGACCTCTACGGTAGGATTTCCTCTCGAATCAAGTATCTCTCTCGCCTTTACATCTTTAATCCTGGCGCTCATGTTATCCTGATTCTCCTTCCAAATTTTCGTGAAAATTTGATCCTGAAAACGCGACAATGAGGAGCGTTTGAAGGACCTCCGTCACAATATTGTAACCCTTCTTTTGTCAACCTTTAACCTGCCCTCGACGAATAATTTTATCGCCTCCGGATAT
Organism: uncultured Planctomycetia bacterium; assembly: GCA_964352425.1. Classification (GTDB taxonomy): domain Bacteria; phylum Omnitrophota; class Gorgyraeia; order 2-01-FULL-45-10; family 2-01-FULL-45-10; genus JAMWCX01. Next base: position 17,687 of record CAYGRZ010000028.1, read on the forward strand.
ATCCTGTGCTCTTCGGCGTGCACGCGCTCCAGGAGCGTATCTTCCGTATCGCCTTCTTTTATCTCAACGGCCGCCTGCAGGATGATCGGGCCGGCGTCGGGCTCCTCGTCAACGAAGTGGACGGTTACACCGGTCACCTTGACGCCGTATGCAAGCGCGTCTTTAATAGCGTGCGCCCCTTTGAACGACGGCAGCAGCGCCGGGTGGATGTTCATTATCCTGTTCTCATACTCCTTTATGAAATACGGGCTCAGGAGTCTCATGAAGCCGGCCAGGACGACGAGGCCGATATCCTTTTTTTTGAGGTTCCTGGCCACCTCTTTGTCGAAAGCCTCGCGCGACGAAAAATCCTTCGCGCTTAAGACCAGCGTCTCGATGCCGGCCTTCCGCGCGCGCTCGAGGGCGAACGCGTCCTTCTTGTCGCCGGCGACCAGCGCGATCGTCGCCGGGATAGAGCCCGACTTGACGCCGTCGATGATGGCCTGCAGGTTGGTGCCGCTGCCTGAACAGAGGATTGCGATATTCACCGGCGCACCTTCTTTCGCTTGCCCCGCGCCTTCAAACGAAGGTGCGGGGTTCATATTTTTACTCCACCCTAAAGAGAAGTTATTATAGCAGCAGGCTCGGATTTCTCAAAAACATTTCTTAATGCTTACAGCCATGATCATCCGATAGCGGCCCTTATCTTGGCCTCGATGGCTTCTTTGGAGTTTACACCCATTATCCGCGCGACCTCCCGGCCGCCCTTAAAAAGGATGAGCGTCGGGATGTTCAGCACGGAAAGGTCGGTCGCGACCTCCGGGCTTTCGTCGACGTCCAGCGTGCATACCTTGACACTGTCCTTCAGCTCTTCGGCTAATCTTTCCACCGTCGGCGTCAGTATCTTGCACGGCATGCACCACGGCGCCCAGAAATCGATCAGGACCGGCTTGTCCGACTTCAACACTTCCTTCTCAAAATTCTCCTGTGTGACCGCCAGCATCGCTTTACCCTCTCCTTGCTATGACTTTTGTGGGACAGACCTCAAAACATTTCCCTATGTTTCGGCACTTCGCCGGGTCTATCCTCGACAGGTTCGATTCAACTTTTGCCGACAGCGTCGGGCAGGCCTTCTCGCACTTCAGGCAGCCGATGCACCCTGACGCGCACACCTTCGCGGTAACGCCGCCCGGGTCCTTCGAGCTGCACTTCACGTAGTAATTGCGCTTAAACGGCTGCAGCACGAACAGGCTCTTCGGGCATGTCTCCACGCACTTGCCGCACGCGGTGCACCTGGCCTCGTCGACTACCGGCAGGCCGTCACCGTCCATCGATATGGCTTTGAACGGGCATGCGTCGACGCAGTCGGCGAGCCCCAGGCACCCGAACGTGCACGCCTTGTGCCCGCCGAAGAGGAGCGACGCGGCCTTGCAGTTCCGTATGCCGCGGTAGGCGAACTTGTCCTTCGCTCTCGCGCCGCCGTTACAGAGGAGTATCGCGACCGTCTTCACCTTATCCTGGCCGTCGAGCCCCAGCAGCTCTGCGATCGCCTTGCGCGCCTGGGTGTTACTGACGACGCACGCCGCCGGCGACGCCTCGCCCTTCGCGATCGCCTCCGCCAGCCCCGCGCAGCCGGCCCTGCCGCATGCCCCGCAGTTAGAGCCCGGCAGCATCGACAGTATTTTGAACATCTTCGGATCGAGCTCTATCCCGAAGACCTTCAGCGCGTACGCCAGGCCGACCCCGAAGATGAGCCCCAGCACCGCCATCGCCGCGACCGGCGTCACTATATTCATGGCCATCATATCTTGAACCCGCTGAATCCCAGGAACGCCATCGACATGAGGCTGGCTATTATGAAGGTTATCGGCACGTCCTTCAGGCTTTCGGGTACCTCCGCGAAATCGAGCCGCTCCCGTATGCCCGACATGATGAACATGGCCAGCGTGTACCCCGCCCCCGCGCCGAAACCCTGCAGGAGCGCCTTGAAGAAACTCCCCGGCACCGCTTTCCCGTGAAGAAAAAATACGTCGGTATTGAGGACCGCGACACCGAAGACGGCGCAGTTGACCGTAATGAGCGGCAGGTAAATGCCGAATATCTTATAGAGCGACGGGGCCTTCTTCTGTATCACGATCTCGGTGAACTGGACGAACGACGCGATGACGAGGATGAAGCTTATGGTGCGCAGGTACGCCAGGTCGTACGGCAGGAGTATAAAATTATAAATAAGCCACGTGATGAGCGATGCCATCGTCGTCACGAACGTCACCGCCACACCCATCGATACGGACGGCCCTGTTCGCTTGGAGACCCCTATGAAGGAGCAGAGGCCCAGGAATCGCGCGAGGATGAAGTTGTTAATGAATACGGTGCTTATGATTATGGTGATATAGCTCGCGAGGTCCATCAGCGCCCCTTCGATCTCATGGTCAGGTAATTTATCAGCCCTATCAGGACGCCTATCGTAAGCAGCGCGCCGGGGGCCAGTATCATGAAGAGCGGCGGCTCGAATTGCCTCGATATGCATATTCCCATGATCGTGCCGTTTCCCGCCGCCTCGCGTATGGCCGATATAACGACGAGCGCCCAGGTGAACCCGAGCCCCATGCCGAGCGCGTCGAAGACGGATTTAAGCGGCGGCTCCTTCGACGAGAAGGCCTCGGCGCGGCCCAGGACGATGCAGTTCACCACGATCAGCGGTACGAACATGCCCAAGTTACGCGACAGGAGCGGCGCGTACGCCTTCATGAAGAGGTCCGCAATCGTGACGAACGTCGCTATGATGACGATGTAACACGGTATGCGCACCTTCTCGGGAACGATAGTGCGCACAAGCGAGACGAAGATATTCGAGCCGATGAGGACGAACGTCGCCGCCACGCCCATGCCGATGCCGTTGGCCACACTCGTCGATACCGCGAGCGTCGGGCACAGGCCCAGCACGATCCGGAACGTCGGGTTCTCTTTCCACAACCCCTTTACAAATTCGCCGAGGTTACCCCGCACCATTTTTCAAACTCCTGTTCAAACGCTGCTTCAGCATCCTCACCGCTTCACCTTTGCCAGAAAATCATTGACCGCATTGCGGATGGCATCCGTGACCGCCTTACTTGAGATCGTCGCGCCAGTTATCGCGTCGATATTCTTTTTGACCGCGACCGTCTTTGCGCTCTTGCCGCTGAACCGCTTCAGGAACCACGGCTCCGTTTCGCCGGGCCTCACCTCGGTGATCTTGGAACCGAGCCCCGGCGTCTCCTGGTGCTCCAATACGCTCACACCCCTGATCACGCCGTTCGGGTCGATGCCGACCATTATGCGCATGTACCCGCCGTAGCCCGAGCCGGTCACCTTGAGGCAGTACCCGACGAGGTCGGAACCCTTCATCGCCTCAAAATACTCGATCCCATCAAGCGTCTTCGGCTCGAACGAGCCCGCATCGGGAATGATATTTTTAAGCGCGGCCTGCTCTTCCTGCCGAAGCTGTTCGGCTATCTTCGGCCTGGTTATCTCATAGGTCACCGCAAGCACCAGCGTCGCGATGAGGCAGATGATGCCGAGGATGAGGCCGAACCGTGCCATCTGATTCATCTCTTCCTCCACCCGAACCACTTCGGGAACGTGTACCTGTCGATTATCGGCGTTGCCGCGTTCATCATGAGAATAGCATACGAAACGCCTTCGGGATAGCCGGAGAATTTCCGTATCAGGAACGTCAGCACCCCGCACCCCACGCCGAAGACGATCTTGCCCCTGCCGGAAAGCGGGCTCGTCACATAATCGGTCGCCATAAAGAACGCTCCCAGCACGAGCCCGCCGGCCAGCATGAAGAAGAGCGCATCACCGGTAAAGAGGCCTTTGCCGCCGCTAAAGGCCCAGCTGAAGATACCCACCGTCGCAATATAGGCCAGCGGGATATGCCAGCTGATATATTTTTTTATGAAAAGGAACGCCGCGCCCGCGAGCAGGGCGGCCACGCAGACCTCGCCGATGCAGCCGCCGCGGTTGCCCAGAAAGAGGTTCCAGTAGGCCGCCTTCGCCAGGAGCGCGCACTCGCCGCCGTTCTTGCAGAGGGCGAGCGGCGTGGCGCTCGTCACCGCATCGACCGCCCAGCGGGGGTTCTGCCATGTCGTCATATAGACGGGCCACGATATCATCAGGAACGCCCTGCCGGAGAGCGCAGGATTGAATATGTTGTGGCCGAGCCCGCCGAAGGCCTGCTTGCCGACCGCGATCGCGAAGAACGAGCCGGCGACCGGCATCCAGAGCGGCGACTGCGGCGGCAGGTTGTACGCCAGCAGGAGCCCTGTGAGCACCGCGCTGCCGTCCCAGACGGCGGAAAGGTCCTTCTTTCTCATGGCGAGCGCCAGCGCTTCGGTAACGACCGCCGCCGCCACTGCGGCGATGATGACAAAGAGGGAATTCAGGCCGAATATGAAGACGCCTGCCGCGCCCGCCGGAACGAGCGCAAGCGTCACCGCCCACATGATCTTCTTCGTGGAGACCGCGTCTTTAATGTGGGGCCCTATCGATACGGTGAGGGATTCTTTCATCGTGCCCGCCTAAACGGTCATTACCTTCGATTTGCCGTACTTCATATAATCCAGGAGCGGAATTTTCGCCGGACACGTGTACGCGCACGCGCCGCATTCGTAACAGTTCGTGATGCCGAGCTGCTGTGCCTCTTCAAAGATCTCATGCTTGACGCGGTACATGAGCGACGTCGGGACGAGCCCCATCGGGCAGACTTCGACGCAGCGCCCGCACCGTATGCAGACCGATTCCTTTGATGTATCGAGGTCTTCTTTCGGCAGGAATATCACGCCGTTGAAACCCTTCGTGACCGGGATATCGATCGTATACTGCGCGACCCCCATCATCGGCCCGCCCACGATCACCTGTGCCGGTTCCTTCGCGAAGCCCCCGAGATGCCCGACCAGGTCAGACAGCATCGTGCCCATCCTCACCCACGTGTTCACCGGCTCCCGAACGCAAGGCCCGGTCACCGTGATGATCCTCTCTATCAAAGGTTTGCCCGACGTCACCGCCTCATAGATGGCGAACGCGGTCGCGACATTCTGCACGACGCAGCCGACATCCATCGGCAGCCCGCCGGCGGGTACCTCGCGGCCGGTTATCGCTTTTATGATCTGCTTCTCCGCGCCCTGCGGATACTTTGTGCGCAGCGCGGCGATCTTTACCTGGGGCGAGGCGGCCTTACGGCGCGGCTGTCCCGGCCTGGGCTGCCGGGCGGCCACAAACGACTCGAGCGCCCTCTCCATCGCGTAGATCGCCGACCGCTTGTTGTCCTCTATGGCGATGTAGGCGCTGCCGGCGCCGAGGATCTTCGCGATGATCTCAAGGCCCCGCACTATCTCTTTCGGTTTTTCCAGCATCAGCCGGTGGTCGCATGCCAGATACGGCTCGCACTCCGCGCCGTTCAGGATAACGGTATCGACGCTCTTGGTCTTCGGGGTGCCGAGCTTCACGTGCGTCGGGAATACTGCGCCGCCGAGGCCGACGATGCCGGCGTCCCGCACGATCGCCAGGAGCTCTTCGCTCGGCAGGGAATCCGCATCGCGGGCGGGCCGCGGCGCTTTGAAATCCTGGTCCTCACCGCCCTGCGATTCGATCGTGATCGAAAGGACCCTCGGCTGGACGCGTGTCGGCGAATGCGTCATCCTCGTGACGCGCCCGCTTATCGACGCGTGGATGGCCGCCGAGACATGGCCCGAGGGCCTGGCTATCATGTCGCCCACCTTCACGGATGAACCGACCGTCACGACAGGCTCTGCCGGCGAGCCGGCATGCTGCAAGAGCGGCAGGACGACTTTCCTGGGAATGTAGGCTTTCTTCGCGGGCCTGTCCGATGCGAGCGTTTTGAACGTGGAAGGATGGACCCCACCATAGAATGTATGCGGCATAATTAAAATTATTATACCCTATCGGCTGAAAATGTCAATCATCCGGCAACGATGCCCGGAATGCGGGCGTTACATAT
>CAYGRZ010000029.1:0-23544 GCA_964352425.1 uncultured Planctomycetia bacterium
AGAGCCGACAATAAGTAGATTGAAGTAATACGCGTTGTATGCTAACATATCACCCTATAATATGGCCAAGAAGGCAACGATACCAATTATTATCGCCGTCATAGCGTCGCTCGCAGTCATCGGTTGCGCGAAGAGACCCTCTTCCGATGATAAGATCCTTGCCAGGGCCGGTAACGATTTTATTACCTTAAGCGATTTTAAGTCGCGGATAGCCAGAATGCCTTCGTATTACCAGAACGTTGTCGAAAAGAACAAAAAGCGGTACCTCGATGAGATGATCGCCGAGAAACTGTTCTACGATGAAGCCCTGCGCAGCGGCGTGCACAAAGACAGGGAAGTGGTCGAAGTCATCAGCGAGGCAAAAAAGAAGATCATAATCGCAAAGTTCATCAAGACCGAGGTCGAGGATAAGGCGCAGGTCTCCGGGGCCGATATGGTCAAGTTCTATGAAGAGCATAAAGGGGACTACAAGACGCCTGAGATGTGGCGCGCCTCGCATATACTCGTAGCGACCGATACGGAAGCCCGGGCCATCCTCGATCAGCTTGCCAAAGGCGCATCGTTCGAGGAGCTGGCCAGGCAGAAGTCGACTGACGCAACGTCATCACGCGGCGGCGACATCGGCTATTTCAGGCTCGGCCAGCTCGTTAGCGACTTTGAGAAAGCCTGCATCAAGCTGAACGTCGGCCAGACGAGCGATGTTGTCCATACGCAGTTCGGCTACCACATAATCAAGCTGACGGAAAAGAAAGAGCCCGGAGCAGAGACGTTCGATAAGGCCAGGCCCGCGATCGAGGCCGAGCTGAAGAAGGCGAAACGGCGCGTCCTGTTCGACGATCTTCTGATACGGCTGAAGGGAAAATACGGCGTTGAGATACATGACGAGGTGCTGAAGTCGCTCGATAACCAGAAGCAGGAGAAAGGCCCGTCGGAATAAATATGAAGAAGACACGTCTTCATCTGGTCATGGCGGCCCTGATGCTTGTATCGACGCCGTCGCTGTACGGCGAGGTCGTCGAGAAGATAGTCGTGGTCGTCAATAACGAGGTCATCACGCAGGGCGAGATAGACAGGCTGCTTGCGCCGCTCTACCAGCAGTACAAGCCGCTCTACCCGACTGATAAGCTTGTCAGGAAACTGGACGAGGCGCGGCAGGCCGTGATCACGCAGCTGATAGACGAGAAGCTGATACTCGGCGAAGCAAAGAAGAGGGCCGTCGATGTGTCCGAGAAAGAGATCGACGCGAAGATCGATGAGGTCGGGAAGCGTTTTGCCTCAAGGGATATGCTCGAAAAAGCGCTTGCGGAACAGCACCTGTCGCTGAAGGAGCTTAAGGAGAGGTTCAAGGACCAGATCATGTCGCGCAAGCTCGTCGATGCGAAGATCGGCGGCTCGATCATAATGACGCCGTCAGAGATAAGCGATTATTACGAGAAGCACGTGGGCGAGTTCGTACAGCCCGAAGAGGTGAAGGTGCGCAACATCCTGATCAAGCGCAACGCCGACGTTCCGGCTGAAAAGACGGTCCAGCTGGTCAGGGACATCGAGAAGAGGCTTAAAGAGGGCGGGGATTTCGCGGAGCTCGCGAAGTTGTACTCGGAAGGGCCGGGAGCCTCCGACGGCGGCCTGATGGGGTTCGTGCGGCGGGGAGACCTGATGCCCGAGATCGAGAATGTGATATTCGGCATGCAGGCCGGCGAGGTCTCCGGCATAATACGGTCGAGCGCCGGATTCCATTTCTTCAGGCTGGAAGAGCGGCGCGAATCCAAGACGCTCGGCCTTACCGAGTCGCGGCGCTTCATCGAAGAGGCGATATACAGGGAGAAGGCGCGCGAGAAGATGAAGGGCTGGCTCGAATCCCTGAAGAAGAACGCCTATATAGCGTTCAAGTAACATGAGGTCCGGTACGTGAAGCCAAGGGTTGTCATTACGATCGGTGACCCGTCCGGGATCGGGCCCGAGGTAACACTGAAAGCGCTGGCAAGTCCGAAGATAGCGGGACTTGCCAATTTTTTGGTCATCGGCGACAGGTCGGTCATCGAATCGGCCTGTTCCGACATGAGGCTGCGTCTCAATGCTCCGCTCGCCGATCTCGAAAACGTCCCCCGCAGTACATTCTCCTACGGCAAGCCCCATCCGTCATTCGGCACAGCATCGGTAGAATATCTCGACGAGGCGTTGCGGCTTCTCAAGGAGGGCAGGGCCGATTGCATGGTCACGGCCCCGGTGAATAAGTCATCGATCAGGGCGGGGGCGCTACCGGATTTCGAGGGGCATACCGAATACTTTGCAGAGCGCACATCGACACGCGATTACGCGATGATGTTCGTGGGCAAGGCGATGAAGATAACGCTGGTGACGCGCCATATCGCGCTTAAAAAAGTACCGCGTCGCCTGACACCCGATGCCGTATACCGGTCAATCGCGATCACCCACAGGTATCTCCACAGATACTTTTCGATACGCCATCCGCGGATAGCAGTAGCCGGCCTGAACCCGCATGCGGGGGAGGGCGGCATCTTCGGCGATGAGGAAGCACGCGCGATCACGCCTGCAATTAAGAGGGCATCTAAGCGCATGAAGGGCGTGAGCGGTCCGTACCCGCCGGATGTGATATTCCATGATGCGCTCACCGGAAGGTACGACGCTGTCGTATCGATGTACCATGACCAGGCCCTGATACCGTTCAAACTGCTGTATTTCAAGGACGGCGTCAATTTGACGCTCGGCCTGCCGTTCGTACGGACATCGCCCGACCACGGCACCGCATTCGACATAGCGGGCAAAGGCATAGCCGACCCATCCTCGATGATAGAGGCGATCCGTCTGGCCGCGCGGCTGGCCTCAAAGGCCTGACCGATGCTTACCAGGAGCCGGCTCAAAGAGATCTTCTCCGAGTATCATTTCAGGCCGCTGAAGCGCTTCGGCGAGAATTACCTTATCGACGCGAACATAAAAGACAAGATCATCGGCGAGGCCCGGCTCGCGCCCGACGATACAGTACTGGAGATCGGGCCGGGCTTAGGCGCGCTGACGATCGATCTGGCATCTTCGGGCGCGAGGGTGATCGCCGTCGAGAAAGACAGGAAAGCCTACGCGATCCTGAAAGAGATAACCGCAGGCCGCTTCCCGAACCTTGAGCTCGTCTGCGATGACATATTGCGGTTCGATCCCGAGAGCATCGGTGCGCGCAAAAAATTAAAAGTGATCGGCAACCTGCCGTATTATATCACCACTCCTATCGTCGCCTTTCTAATCGATAACAGGGACCTGATAGATTTTGTCCTGATGACGGTACAGCGCGAGGTTGCCATCCGGATGCTGGCCAAACCCGGCATCAGGGATTACAGCGCGTTCAGCTGCTTTGTCCAGTATTACACGCAGCCGGAATATATTCACACGATCAAGGCCGTGTCATTCTTCCCGGAGCCGGATGTGGATTCCAGCATAGTGAGGCTCGATATGCCCGATAAGCCGGCTGTGGACGTAAAGAGCGAGGATGTGTTGTTCAGGATCATTCGCAGCTCATTCAACCAGAGGCGTAAATCTATTATTAATTCGCTGTCCCGTAAAGAAGCGTTCGACATGACTAAAGACAAATTATCCGCTCTATTGAACCGCATTAAAATCGACCCCTCCTGCCGCCCGGAAACCCTCAGCCTCTCCGACTTTGCCCGGATCGCCGATGCAATGGTCGGACAGAGTTAAAAAAAATCAAAAGGTGGGTTTGACAAATGCTTAATCATGTGGTAACTTATACTCAAACAAGGATTTATGAGTGCAAATCATAGATAATGATACGGTCAGGCGCGTTGCGAGCCTTGCAAGGATTTCACTGGATGAAGGCGAGCTTGCGCAATACTGCAGCGAGCTCCTGTCGATAATAAATTATATATCAAAATTAAACGAAATAGATACGGCGGATGTCCCGCCTACAAGCCACGCCGTATCCACGTTGAAGAATGTCTTCCGCAAGGATGTCCTGAAGCCGTCCCTGAGCGCAGATGAAGCGTTAAAGAACGCTCCGGCGAGGGAGGGGGATTTCTTCAGGGTCCCGCAGGTCATCCAGGGCAAATAAAGATGGACAAACCGTATTTGCTGACCGCCCACGAACTTAAGGCCATGATAGACGGCAAGGACATTGAGCCGTCCGCGCTGCTCGATGCAGTGTTCAAACGTATAGACCACATCGATAGCAAGATCAGAGCGTTTGCTCTCGTTAACAAAGCCAAGGCGCTCGATGCAGCGCGCTCGGCACAGGGCGGAAGATTGTCGGGCATACCCGTTCTGGTCAAGGACAACATCTGCGTGAAGGATGAGAGGACTACGTGCGGCTCAAAGATACTCGAAGGTTTCAAGCCGCCGTATGACGCTACCGTCGTGCGCAAGCTGAAGGATGCGGGGGCAGTGTTGCTGGGCAAGGCCAATATGGACGAGTTCGCGTTCGGATCGTCGTGCGAGACGTCATGTTACGGCCCGACGAGAAATCCGTGGGACCTCGGCAGGATCCCGGGCGGTTCGAGCGGCGGTTCTGCCGCCGCGGTCGCCTCCGACGAGACGATACTCGCGCTCGGTTCCGACACCGGCGGCTCGATCAGGCAGCCGGCCGCGCTGTGCGGCGTCGTGGGCTTAAAACCGACGTACGGGCGCGTCTCGCGATACGGCCTCATAGCGTTCGCTTCCAGCCTCGACCAGATAGGGCCTATTACGAAGGATGTCGAGGACGCCGCACTGCTCCTGAGTGTCATCGCAGGACACGACGAGATGGACTCTACCTCTGTAGATATTCCGGTGCCCGACTATACGAAGTCACTGAAAAAAGATGTGAAGGGCCTGCGCATCGGCGTGCCGAGAGAATATTTTGTGAAGGGCATCGACCCGCAGGTCGAGACTGCCGTCAGAAAGGCCATCGGCGTACTGAAAGACCTCGGCGCTGTCGTTACCGGCATAAGCCTGCCGCACACCGAATATGCCGTGAGCACATATTATATCATCGGTCCCGCAGAGGCGAGCTCGAATCTGGCGCGCTTCGACGGCGTCCAATACGGTTTTCGCGCCGCCGACGCCAAAGACATGATCGACATGTATATTCAGACGCGGTCGAAGGGTTTTGGCAAAGAGGCGAAGCGGAGGATACTCCTCGGTACATACTGTCTCTCGTCAGGATACTATGATGCCTATTATCTGAAGGCTCTCAAGGTTCGCACGAAGATCAGGGAGGATTTTGACCGCGCCTTCGCATCGTGTGACTGCATCGTCACGCCGACATCGCCGACGCCCGCCTTCAGGATAGGCGAGAAGACCGGCGACCCGCTCGCGATGTACCTGTCCGACGTCTACACGATACCGGCCAACCTTGCAGGGCTGCCGGGCATATCGGTGCCGTGCGGTTTTTCGTCCGATGGCCTGCCGATAGGACTGCAGATACTCGCGAAAGCTTTTGACGAAGAGGCTCTTTTTAGGGCGGCGTACGCGTTTGAGCAGGCCACCGGCCATCACAGACAGAGGCCGAAGATATGAGATACGAGACGGTCATCGGGCTGGAAGTACATTTGCAGTTGAAGACCGAGACAAAGGTCTTCTGCGGCTGCGCTACCGTCTTCGGCCAGAGGCCGAACAGCCAGACGTGCCCCGTCTGTCTGGGGCTACCCGGCAGCCTGCCGGTCCTGAACGAAGAGGCGTTCCGCTCAGCCATCAAGGTCGCGCTGGCGCTGAACTGCACAATCCAGAAGACGATCAAGTTCGACAGGAAGAACTATTACTATCCTGATCTGCCAAAGAATTTCCAGATATCGCAGTACGACATGCCGCTTTCATACGACGGTTTCGTTGACATCTACTCGGAAGCGGATAAGGCCAGGAAGCGGATAGGTATCACGCGGGTGCATCTCGAAGAGGACGCGGGCAAGCTCATCCATGCGCCCGAGGACAATTGCAGCCTTGTCGATTATAACAGGACCGGCATGCCGCTCCTTGAGATAGTCACCGAACCCGATATCAGCACGCCTCAGGAGGCGTACGATTACCTGACGAGGCTCAAGGCGATCCTCGAGTACCTGCGGGTGTCCGATTGCGACATGGAGAAGGGCTCGCTCAGGTGCGATGCGAATTTATCGGTGCGGCCGGCAGGCGAGAAGAAGCTCGGCACGAAGGTCGAGCTGAAGAACATGAACACATTCAAGGGCGTCAAGGCCGGCCTCGAATATGAAGCCAAGAGGCAGATCTCGCTGGTTGGGGACGGGGAAAAGATACGCCAGGAGACGAGGCTGTGGGATGCCGACAAGGCCATGACGACGTCGATGCGCACGAAAGAAGAGGCGATGGACTACAGGTACTTTCCTGAGCCGGACCTGGTTCCGTTCACCGTCGACACGGCGGTCATAGACAGGATCCGCCAGGGCTTGCCCGAGCTGCCGGAAGCGAAGGCGAACCGCTTCATGAAAGATTTCGGCCTGTCCGAATACGACGCGAATGTGATCACGGGTCAGCTTGAGCTCGCCGACTACTTTGAAGTGTGCGCTGCCCGCTATGACAACAGGAAGGCGATCGCCAACTGGATCATGGGCGACATATTGGCGTATCTTAACACGGCGAATATCTCCATACATGATCTGAAGGTCACGCCGGACGGCCTTGTCGGCCTTCTGAGGATGATAGACAGCGGAAAGATCAGTGGGAAGATGGCCAGGGAGGTCATGGTCGAGACGATCAAGACGGGTGATGCGCCCGCCGACATAGTTGCGAAGAAGGGCCTTGCGCAGATAAGCGACTCCGGCAAGCTGGAAGAGGTGGTGCTTGCCGTGCTGTCGAGAAACGAGAAGTCGGTGAGCGATTATAAGGGCGGAAAGAAGACTGCGCTGGCGCATCTGGTCGGGCAGGTCATGAAAGAGACGAAGGGCGCTGCGAATCCGGCCATGGTGAACGATATCCTGAAAAAGAATCTGGGGGAATGAGATGAGGAAAAAGGCGCTGAAAGCTCTACTGGTCATTGCGGTCATGGTGTCCGCTGCGTCGATGGCGATCGGAGGATTTGAAAAGACCGCTGCCGATAAAGAGAAGGGCGTATCGAAAGCGGGCCTCTATCAGCAGGTGGAGCTCTTTGCGGACGCGGTCAGCATCCTGCGCAGCGACTATGTCGATGAGATCGATTCGAAGAAGCTCATCTACGGCGCGATGAAAGGGATGCTTGCGTCGCTTGATGATTACAGCCAGTTCATGGATCCTGATGAATACAACGAGATCAGGATCGAGACGAGGGGCGAGTTCGGCGGCGTAGGAGTGGAGATATCGCTGAAGGACGGGATATTGACGGTGGTGGCACCCATCGCGGGCACGCCGGCTGAAGCGGCGGGCATCAAGGCGGGCGATAAGATCGTGAAGATCGACGGTAAGGTCACGAAGAACGTCTCGCTTAACGACGCCGTCAAGCAGATGCGGGGTAAACCCGGCACGATGGTGACATTGACCGTCTGGAGAGAGGCTGGCCAGAATATATTCGATGTCCCGATCAAGCGCGATATGATAAAGGTCAGAAGCATTAAAAATGCGGAGCTGATCGCAGATACAATCGGCTACATAAAGCTTGTCGAGTTCCAGCAGAATACACCGCGCGACCTTGATGAGGCGCTAAAGAAGATGGAAGCGCAGGGGATGGAATCGCTGATCCTGGACCTGCGGAATAACCCCGGTGGCCTGCTGGACGGCGCCGTCGACGTCGGCGAGAGGTTCCTGAAAAAAGATAACGTCATCGTATCGATCAAGGCGCGTAACCCGGCCGAGAGCACGGTCTTCAAATCCAGCGGGCGTTTCGTTCATGCCGACTACCCGATGATCGTGATCGTTAACGAAGGTTCGGCCAGCGCCTCAGAGATCGTCGCCGGCGCCATCAAGGACAACAAGCGCGGCATCATACTCGGATCGAAGACATTCGGGAAGGCGTCCGTGCAGACGGTCATTCCGCTCAAGGACGGTTCGGCGCTAAGGTTTACCACCGCCTCGTACCTGACCCCGGGCGGGAAGATGATCAAGAACGAAGGGATCGCCCCGGACGTGGTGGTCGAGCGGGAGGCCTCGTTTGGTGCGAAGAAGAAAGATGATATAGATATTTTCGAAAAGATAGAAGAGGAAAAGACCGAGAAGGCCCAGAAGACAGTGCTTTCAGGCAAGCCCGAGAAGGGAAAAGAAAAAGAGAAAGAGAAAGATAGCCAGCTCGAGGCCGCGGTTAATTTGATGAAGGCGATAAAAGTATATAAGTCAGAGAAGCCGTAAAAGGCGGGTATTTCAAATAATGAAATCGCGACAGGCCATTGCGGTAATAGTACTCCTGATTGCGCTGGGCTGTATCCTGGTTGTGCGGGGGCAGCATGCCAGGCAGGACCGGTCGGCGGTGCTTGAGAAAACCATATCAAGCGCATTCCTCAAGTTCGGGCTTATCGATGATAACCTTGTGCGTAAGACGGTAGACCAGCGGAGAGACAAGAACGCGAAATATACGTTCACGTTCCTGGAGTACAATGCTCCGAAGGCGTTCGAATGGAATGGTTTTCAGGCCGAGCTGAGGAGCAGACTTAAGGATACGGGCTTCGGCATCTCCCGGTCCGATCGGGAGGCCAGGAAGAACGTCACGGTCTACAGGCTTGCTGTGATGAGCGGCACCGTCGACGTGCTTAGCGTGAAGATAAACAAAGCGAAACGGGCCAGGCCGGCTGTGGCCAAAACTGTCAGTAACCCCAGGGTCGCCATAGTGATCGATGATTTCGGCTACAACCTGAACAATCTCGACGCGCTGCTCGATATTAAGCAGCCGGTCACGCTGTCGGTCCTGCCGAACCAGCGATATTCAGGCGAAGTGGCGAGGCGCGCAGAGTCGCGCGGTTATGAGGTGATCCTTCACCTGCCGCTCGAGCCGCACCGCAAGGATGTTGTCGAAGAGGCAGATACGATCAGGCCCGGGATGGAAGATAATGATATCGCCTCGAGGATCGCAAGGGAGATCGCAAGCGTGCCGGGTGTCGACGGGGTATCGAACCACATGGGCTCGAAGGCCACCGAGGACAAGGCGCTCATGGCAGTAGTATTGAAGAACATCAAAGCCCGCAAGCTCTACTTCTTTGACAGCCTGACGTCTGAGAGATCGGTCTGCGGCGATGTCGCGGGCGCGTTGGGGCTCAAATACGGCAGGCGCGATATATTCCTCGATAATTCAAACGACATCCCGTTTATAGAGGGGCAGCTGAATGAGCTTGAGCGTCTTGCCTTCGCGCGGGGTAAGGCGATCGCCATCTGCCATGACAGGAAGAACACCATAGCCGCATTGAGCAAGGTAATGCCCCGGATGGCCAAAGAGGGCATTACGTTCGTCTACCTATCGGAGCTGGTGGAATAATGGTAACGCTGGGGATAGAAACATCGTGCGATGAGACAGGCGTTTCGGTGACGGACGGAAGGAAAGTCCTCTCGAACGTCGTGACGTCGAGCGTGCACCTGCATAAGAAGTACGGCGGCGTCGTTCCGGAAATAGCGTCCAGATACCATGTTGAGTTCATAGCCGAGGTCGCGTCGAAGGCGCTCGAGGCTTCCGGGAAGAAGCTTAAATGTGTGAAGCTTGTTGCGGTGACGAACGGGCCGGGCCTCGTCGGAGCGCTCCTTACGGGGATATCGATGGCGAAGTCATTGAGCTATGGCCTGAAGGTGCCGCTCGTCGGTGTCAATCATATCCTCGCGCATCTCTACAGCTCATTCCTCAGTGAGGATGGCGTGGATTTCCCGTTCGTCGGGCTCGTGGTATCGGGAGGGCATACGGCGCTCTTCCACTGCAAGGGCGTTGCCCGCCAGACGATGCTCGGGCAGACGCAGGATGACGCTGTCGGCGAGGCCTATGACAAGGTCGCAAAGCTTCTCGGGCTCGGTTATCCCGGCGGGCCTGTCATCGAGAAGACGGCGCGGCGGGCGAAGAGGCTGCATACAATAAATTTTCCTAAAAGTTACCTCGGCAGGGATTCGCTCGATTTCAGTTTCAGCGGCATAAAGACCGCGGTATTATATTACGTGCAGAAGGCCGGAAAGCTCGATGATGACCTGATCTGCGATATCTGCTATGCATTCCAGGAATCCGCGCTGGACGCCCTGGTCGAAAAGGCCTGTCTGGCGTGCGCGATGACGGGCGCGAAGAGGATAATCGTCGGCGGCGGCGTCGCCGCGAATTCCAGGCTCAGGCAGAAGCTCGGCGAAGTGGCGGCGCTTTCCGGCATCAAAGTTTATTTTCCGAAAATGGAGTATTGCCTCGATAACGCCGCGATGGTATCCTTTCTGGGGGAGGAGCTTTATAAGAGGGGCCGTAGATCCGACATGTATTTGACTGCCGAGCCGAATCTGCGGGCTGGAGTGAAAATGGAGGGGTCTTCAGATGATCGGTGAATGGGTCGTATTATTTCGTCTGGTTTTTGCGGCGGTCCTGAGCGGGGTGATCGGCTTTGAGCGGGAGTTTCACGGCCGGGCGGCCGGTTTCAGGACGCATATACTTTTATGTATCGGCTCGACCCTTGTCATGCTCACCTCGATGCATATATTCGACGTATATTACGGGAAGGTGGCGGTCGATCCCGCAAGGATCGCGGCGGGAGTCGTCACGGGCATCGGTTTCCTGGGCGCCGGCACGATAATGCACTCGCGGTCCGCCGTCAGGGGGTTGACGACGGCGGCGAGCCTCTGGGTCGTTGCCGCGCTCGGCCTGGCCGTGGGATCGGGTATGTATTTAGGCGCAGTCGAGACGACGATCCTTACGGTCATCGCGCTGTATATCTTTTCGCGCGTTGAGCACGTGATGATAAGAAAAGACTGGTACAAGACGATCGTGATCGAGACCAAGGACGGCATTGACCAGCTGAAGGCGATCCGGGAGATCCTCGAGGAGGGCAAGGTCGCCATAACCGATTTCGAGGTCGACAGGGCACGGGACGGCGCCAACATGGAGCTGAAGCTCGGGCTGAAACTGTATTCGCCGCGCTATTCCGACCAGATACTGTCGGATATAGGAAATCTTGACGGCGTAAAACACGTAAAGTGGGAGGTTGAGTAAGGCGGGTAATACCCCCTGCTTTTGCATCATGTGGTACAACCGCTTTTTTTTGGTAGTCCCACGGCTGCTCCTGGTCGTCGCAGCCTTTGGGACGAATTTTGCACCAAAGAAACTGGGACAAAATTCGGAGGTGGGGTATGATGGGGAAAAGGGATCGCAAACATGACTCGGCGAGGGTGCTTGACCTGGATGCGTCGATGCAGGGATCTCTGGTATTCAAGGACCCTGTGAACCTGAGGATCAACGGAAGGTTTGAAGGCACTCTCAACACCATGGGCAACCTCACGATAGGAGAGAACGCCGTAGTGAACGCGGATGTTACCGGGGAGTCGATCATCATCGCGGGCAAGGTCCACGGCAGCGTCCATGCGATCAGGGAGCTCAGGATAGTGGCGCCCGCCACGGTGATCGGCGATATAAAGACGCCGCTCTTAAGTATCGCCGAGGGGGCCGTGTTCGAGGGACACAGCAGGATGATCTCAAAGAATTCCGCGGACAGCCCGTCCAGGCCTGCGGTGATGACGCCCGAGGAGCTGGCGATATACCTTGAGGTTGAGGCGGCGATGATCCTTGACTGGGTCAATACGGGGAAGCTGCCCGGCACGCGCGACGGGGATGTATGGAAATTCGACCGCGCAAAAATTGACGAGTGGGTAGCGGCGGGAAAGATAAAATAGTGGCAGGCTAACAGTAGAGTGAGGCTATGGCAGAAAAATTATTGACGATAGGTGAAGTTGCGCAGTACCTGAAGATACCCGAAGAAGAGGTCAAGCGGCTCGTAGATGTCGGCGAGATCCCCGCTTACAGGATAGGCGGGTCCTTCCTGAGGTTCAGGAAGGAACAGATCGACGCCATCAGGTCCGAGATATCCGAAGTCGAGGAAGGTAAGCCCGAGCGGCTCAAGCCCCATCTCGATACCCGCGGGCGTCCGACCCATCCGTTCACGGACCTCGAGAAGGACATCAAGCGCAAAGAGCCGATAACGCGGCAATATGACTATTCGGCGGCGGAAAAGCTGAGAGACTTTTTCTATTTCAATGATTTTTACATTCTCTCTTTTGTGGTCATCATCATACTCATGTATATTATCTTCAGGTAGGCATGGCTGAACGTATCGCGAAGATATTGAAAGATTTTAAATCGGGACGGCTCGATGCGCGGGGCGCGCTTGCGCTTCTTCGTGACCTGCCGTACAAAGATCTCGGGTTCGCCAAGATCGACAACCACAGGTCGCTGCGCAGGGGCTTCCCCGAAGTGGTCTTCGGCCAGGGCAAGACGGTCGAGCAAATCGTCCGGATATCGAAACGTATTATCGCGCATGACGGTATAGTGCTCGTGACAAGGGCGCCGAAACCGGCATATAGTAAGCTGAAAAAGACCTTTCCGAATATACAATACGACGATACGGCAAAGACGATAACGTACAGGACGCACGCGCCGGTCGTTAAGAAAGGGGTCGTGCTGATCATCACCGCGGGCACGGCAGACCTGCCGGTGGCCGAAGAGGCGCGCGTGACGCTTCAGTTGATGGGCAACAAGGTAGAGGTCCTGTGCGATGTCGGCGTGGCGGGGTTGCACAGGATCCTGAACAAGAGACATGTGCTCGACAGGGCCAACGTCATCATCGTCATCGCGGGCATGGAAGGAGCTCTCGCCAGCGTCGTGAGCGGGCTCGTATCGAAGCCCGTCGTCGCCGTTCCGACGAGCGTCGGATATGGTGCCAGCTTCGGCGGGATCGCGCCGCTCCTGACGATGATGAACTCGTGCTCGCCGGGCGTCTCGGTCGTCAATATCGACAATGGTTTCGGCGCGGGGTATTTCGCGTCGCTGATCAACAGGTAGGGGATCGTGAAAATAGCGTATCTCGATTGCTTCAGCGGTATCAGCGGGGACATGGTGCTCGGCGCTTTTCTGGACGCGGGGCTCAAACTTAGCGCGCTGTCGTCAGGGCTGAAGAAGTTGAGGGTCAAGGGATATACGCTGAAAAAGAGCAGGGTGCGCCGCGGCGCTCTTGTCGGGACGAAGTTCGACTGTGTGGCCGGGAATGGCCGTCACGGCCATCGCTCGGTGCATGATATCATCACGCTGATCGGCCGTAGCTCCCTGAATGCCCGGGTAAAGTCCGTAGCGATAGAGATCTTTAAGAACATAGCCTCTGCCGAATCGCGCATACACGGCGTTTCGGACCGACGCTCACTGTATTTGCACGAGCTCGGTGATATTGATTCGATTGTCGATATAGTCGGTATCGCGATTGCCCTCGACAAGCTCGGTATAGATGAAGTATATTCGTCGACGGTGAGCATGGGGAGGACCATTGTTCGGACGGCGCACGGCAACCTGCCGATCCCCGGGCCTGCCGCGCTCGAGCTCTTAAGGGGTGTCCCTGTGTCGATATCCGCCATCGAGGCCGAGCTCGTCACGCCGACCGGCGCAGGGATACTGAAGACGCTCGCAAAGGGTTTTGGTCCGATGCCGCAGATCGCAATATCCGAAATCGGGTACGGCGCCGGCACACGGCAGCTCAAAGAGATGCCGAATATGCTCAGGGTGGTCATTGGCCAGACGGCGGCCCGGTTCGATTCAGACAGGGTGATGATGGTAGAGACATGCATCGATGACATGAACCCGCAGCACGTCGAATACATTTTCGAGAAGCTGCTCAAGGACGGAGCGCTGGACGTTTACTCGACGCCGATACAGATGAAGAAGTCGCGCCCGGCATTCAAATTGACCGCACTCTGCGAGGCCGCCGACCTCCAGAAGATATCGTCGGTAATATTGAAGGAGACGACGACGATCGGGGTGAGGTTCTACGAGGCGGGCCGGTTCAAGCTGGCCAGGAAGACGGTACGGGCCAGGACAAAATACGGGACTCTCGATGTCAAGGTCGCCAGCGGGCCCGGCGGCATATTCAAGGTCACGCCTGAATACGAAGATTGCGTGAGGGTGGCCAGGCGGAAGGGTGTGCCGCTCTCGGCAGTCTGCGATGATGCAAGGTACGCCGTTAAAAGAGCGGGGATATGATATGAAAAAAAGATTCGTGTTTATCATCCTGGTATTGGCTGCGGTGACCGTCGTGTCCGCCTGGATGTTTTTTGTAAGAGGCACCCCCGCGGACACGATATACACAAATGACGGGAAAGAGATCAAAGGTATCGTCGTCGAAGAATACAATGACAGGCTCGTCCTGTCGACCGCGGACGGCGAGGTGACCGTAATGAAAGCGGATATACGGGAGCTCACGTTCGACAGCGAAGAGGATAACCTGGTAAGGCTTGCGCAGCAGGCGATGGACAGGCGCGACCAGGCGAGGGCATATTCCTATTATGAGCGCGCATTGAAGATCAACCCTGATTCGAAAGCGGCCAGGGACGGGCTTGTGTATTTACAAAGTTATATCTTGAGGCAAAAAGAGGCGAAGAAAGAGGATGATATCAGGCGGCAGGAATCCCTGGAGCGGTCCGGGGGCGCCCTGACGGCCGGCAGCGCAGAAGAGGATATGGCTGCGACGCTTGAACGGACGGCGGGTATGGCCATCGCCATCAAAGATAATTTTCCGCAGGTCGAGAGAGTTAAGCCCGGCTCTCCCGCCTACCAGGCCGGCATCCGGAAGGGGGATGTCCTGGTAGCGATCTGGGGCAAGCTTACGGGATACATGTCGCTCGATGACATCATCTATACGCTGCTCAAGCGCTCCGCCCTGGAGATACGATGCACGATCGAGAGGTCGGTCGAGATCACGGTTAACTCTGACAAAAAGATGATGTCCGGACCGGAGGGCAGTATCGGCGCGGGTTTAAGCATGGAAATAGACGGTCTGACCGTTTCGGCTGTCAAAGATGCTGCTGCCGGCCTTGAAAAGGGAGACCTTGTCGTCGCGATCGACGGCAAGTCTACCCGATATATGCCGCTGAAAGCCGTGGTCGCTTTTATAAGGAACGTAAAGTCCGATGCTGTCAGATTGACGCTTCGGCGAAACCTGATAATCTGGAGGAGAAGCGAAATATGACGCCGAATATTCAGCCGAAGTTTAAGAGAAAACAGATATTTATTTCAGCAAAGTTTCAGCTAAGATACGTCGGGCTGATCCTGCTTTTGATGTTCATAACAGCCGTAGTGTGCTCATACGTAGTCTATTATACGGGGATGATATTATTGGCAGAGAAACTTGCAAATGTCTATCCACAGGGACGGTTGGTAGCCATCATCAATACGGTTAACCTGAGGATAATGCTCAGCGTCCTGTTATTGACGCCATTCGTTGCGTATATCGGAATATATCTATCGCATAAGATCGCCGGGCCGATATACAGGATGGAGAAGTTTTTGGGCAGCATGTCCAAGGGCGACCTCTCCTCGCGTATCGTGCTCAGGAAAGGCGATGAGCTTGGCACCGTTGCCGATTCTATTAACGCCCTCAATGACAGCATGAAGGTCACGATCGGAAAGCAGCGGTCAAGCCTTAAAAGGGTACTGAATGAGCTGGATGAACTTAAGAGGATGATGGATTCACGGCCATCCGATATATCGCATCTCGATAAGAATTTCGACCGTCTTCATAACGAGATCCAGGATCTCGCAAAAGAGCTCGATTGGTATAAAGTATAATATTTTATACGCTTTTCGGAATTTATTGTAAAATTCTACGGAATTTTTACATCCGCAACATTTTCATTCCCAACAAGTTACAATTATAATCAAAAAATCCAGTTCCTAACTCTTGACAACTGAGAATTATGGTGTATACTTCATAACACCTTAAAGCATTGCGTGTGCCCTTATACCAAGTTGTGTAGGGGCATATTAGTCTATGCTAAAGGGTATAAAATAGTACAAAGGTAGGTGAAAGCATGGCAGATGATACGGTATTCAATGTTCAGGAATTGGCGGCATACCTTAGGATGAAGCCTGTGACCATCTATAAGCACGCAAAGGCAGGCAAGCTTCCGTGTTTTAAGGTTGGCGCCAACTGGCGGTTCAAGAAGTCGACCATAGACCGCTGGATATCTGAACAGGAAGAACACGAAAATTGCCAAAAGGCAAAATAATACATAACAGTATGCGGCATGTATTGTTATGTCTATATCTGACCGGATGATCACACCTATATGGCAAAAAGGGTCGTTATAACGGGCATTGGCGTATTAGCCTCGAATGGTGTGGGGAAAGAGGCGTTTTGGAATGCTCTCAGGGAGGGACGATCCGGCGTGAAGCCTGTGACGTTGTTCGATACGACGACGATGCGCGCGAAGACCGCCGGCGAGATATCGGGCTTTAAGGCAGAGGATTATTTAGGTGCCAAGGGTTTGCGTACATTCGACCGGTCTACAAAGCTTGTGCTGTCTGCCGCAAAGCTTGCTTTTGACGATGCAGGGTTTTCTTACCCGTTGGACGAAGATCTTTCATTGAGGACCGGGGTTTCGCTGGGCTCGACTCTCGGCAGTGTATGGTCTATTAGCGAATTTGATAAAGAGGGATTACGGGATGGGCCAGGCGCCGTTAATCCCGCGCTGTTCCCGAATACAGTAATAAACGCGCCGGCAAGCCAGATCTCGATACGCTACAACATAAAGGGTTTTAATACGACCATATCGACAGGGTTTGCCTCGAGCCTTGACGCAATCGACTATGCCGCCAATTTTATCAAGTTGTATGATTATGATGTCGTTCTGACGGGAGGCGTTGAGGAGTTATGCCTGCAGACGTTTTTAGGGTTTCACAAGATCGGCCACCTGGCAGGGTCCAGGGAAGGAAAGCCGGAAGTCAATTGCCCGTTTGATAAGAGAAGGAATGGTATCGCGCTTGGAGAGGGTTCGTGTTTATTAGTGCTGGAGGAATTGGAGCATGCCGGGAAGAGGGGCGCGAACATTTACGCGGAAGTTTTAGGCTACGGCACAAGCTTCGATCCTGAGAGCAGGAATATCTATAGCCCGAAAGCGGCAGGCGCTGCGAAGGCGATGAGATTCGCCCTGGATGATGCGAAAATTACGGCCGATGGCATCGATTATATCTGTGCGAGCGCGAACTCGACGCTGGATTGCGATGTCATGGAGACAAGGGCGGTCCATGCCGTGTTCGGCCAGAGGGCTGGCACAGTGCCGATCAGTTCCATAAAGTCGATGATAGGCGACACGTTCAGCGCGAGCGGCGCCATGAATGTTGCCGCGTCGATCGGCGCGATGCAGGAGGGCTTCATCCCGCCGACGATTGGCTACCAGGTGAAGGACGAACGGTGCGATCTTGATTATGTGGCGAATCAAGCGAGGCCGTTGAAGATGGCAAAGGTCCTCGTAAACGCTTTTACGCCAACGGGGGTTAATTCAACCCTGGCTATAGGAGCGTGCTCATAATGATCAATAGCCTCGGATTCATCGGGCACCCGATAGACATGGATCATCTTTATAAGATGCTGGGAACATTCGGCCTTTTGGTAAAGAAGATGAAGCCGTTCAAGCTAAAAGAACTGCTCAAATACCTGCCTCCGTATAAAGTGGATACAGTTACAAATCTGCGGTCATTAAAGGGATCGGTCATTGACTGCCACACGATAATCTGTCCTTTACTTCCCGAGGATATGGTAAGTCTCGATGAGAGGTTCGTTCTAAGCAGGATAGTCCGGGCCGTCCGGCTTGCTGAAAAACTTGGCGCCAAGATCGTCACGCTCGGCGGTTTTACTTCAGTGGTAGGCAATGAAGGCGAGGAGGTATCGAAACGGGTCAAAATAGCGGTGACCAGCGGCAATACATATACAGCTGCTCTTGCCATTGAGGGGATCATTAAGGCAGCCTATTGCATGGATGTTAACCTGTCGAACGCGACGTTGGCCGTAATTGGCGCTACCGGCGATATCGGTTCGATCTGCACGAAGATATTGTCTAAGAAGGTAAAGAGGGTCAACATTGCCGCAAGGAACGAGGCAAGGCTGGCCGACTTTGCCAATGAGATAAAGATGAATACAAATAAAGAGGTTCAGGTATATAAGTATGCCAAAGACGCGATAAAAGACGCTGACATAACCCTAACGGTAACTACAGCCATGTCGGCCATTATCGAGCCGGAAAGCCTGAAGCCCGGCTCGATAATGTGTGATGTTGCTATCCCTGCGAATATAGCAAAAAGCATCGTAAATATCCGCAACGACGTTTTTGTCTTTGAAGGTGGCTTAGCGCGATTGCCTTATCAGAATGAGATAAAGGACAGGCTATTTAATGAGCTCATGCCGTCCGGCAGTATTTATGGGTGTCTTGCCGAAGGGATGGTGTTGGCATTTGAAGGCAAATTTGAAAATTATTCTATAGGCAGAGGCAATATTACCGAACAGAAAATTGACGAAATTTCAAAACTTGCAAACAAGCACGGAGTCCAATTAGCAGATTTTTTCTGTGGGTATAGATTCTATTCGGATGAGGACATCGAGGCGATAAAGCGTAATGCCAAGAGGAAGATCTCGAGTGGATAGTTCGCTTAATAATAAAGTTGCTATTGTTACTGGCGGCACTCGAGGTATTGGCAGAGCAATCGTGTTTGAACTTATTGATGCCGGTGCTAAGGTTGTGTTTACGTATATTAAAAGCGACGAGTCTGCCGGAATCATACTGGATGAGATAAAAGAGCTTAAGGGTGAGGCGGCTGCGATAAAAGCAGATACCAGAGATTATAATGAGGCAAAGAGAGTCGTTGAGGACACTGTCGGCAGGTTCGGCGGGATCGACATACTGGTCAACAACGCGGGGATACTAAAAGATAAGGCATTGATGATGATGGATCCTCAGGATTGGAAGGATGTGATCGATACAAACCTGACGGGGTATTTCAATATGGCTAAGGCCTGCATTGTGACGATGATGAAGCAGAAGAGCGGCAATATCGTGAATATATCGTCCATCGCAGGAGTAGTAGGCATACCGCGGCAAGTGAACTATTCAAGCGCGAAGGCAGGGATCATCGGCTTGACGAAATCGTTAGCCAGGGAAGTCGCTCCTTATAATATTAGGGTGAACGCTATAGCGCCGGGGTATATAGAAACGGATATGACCAAAGATTTGAAACAAAAAGAAGAGCTTTCTAAGCGAATACCATCCGGCCGCTTCGGAAAGCCGGAAGAGGTTGCAAGGGTTGTGTCATTTTTGGCAAGCAGTAGTTCCGGTTATATAACCGGACAGGTAATTAAAGTTGATGGCGGGCTGGCCATATAAATAAGGAGGTGGTATTAGTGGGTGCGCAGTTAACAGATAATCTTGAAAATGAATTGCGTTCATTGGTTGCGGAAATCCTCGAGATAGATGAGGCAAAGATTACTTCTGATGCTAAATTTATTGAAGATCTTGGGATGGATTCGATGATGGCGCTTGAGATTTTGGCTTCGGCTGAAAAAAAATACAAAATAAAAATTCCCGAGGAAAATCTAACAAAAGTCGTTAGCCTTAATAGCCTGGTTGAGGTTGCAAGAAGGATTTTAGGTGTTAAATAACTATGAGTGAGCGAAGGGTCGTTGTGACAGGAATAGGAGTCGTGAGCTCTATCGGTATAGGAAAAGACGATTTCTGGAATAATTTAATATCTGGCAAATCTGGCATAGATGAAGTTAAATCGTTTAGTACAATAAAATATGAAAACCATAGAGGCGGCGAAGTAAAAGATTTTATTCCAACTATGTTTATTGATAAAACAAAGTTAGCTGCCCTTGGGCGTGGTTCTCAGTTTGCCATCGCAGCTGCGAAATTAGCGATAACGGATGCCGGGATTAATCTTGACTCAATAAGCAAAGATAAATTCGGTGTTATTGTTGGGACAACTATGGCTGATGCTCAAAAAATAGAGGAAATGGACAAGGCCTGGATTGAAGAAAGTGAAAAGAATATCGACTCGCGCTTAGTCCCTCAATATCCGGGCAGTGTCTTGGCTTCTAATGTTGGATTCGAGTTAGGATTAGAAGGCCAGAATGCATCTATCCCGACGGCATGTTCTGCCGGTAATTACTCGATCGGTTATTCATATGACTTGATAAGACTGGGGCGGGCTGATTTTATGCTTGCCGGTGGTTCCGATCCGTTTTCAAGGATTGCATTTACTGGATTTAACAGGCTCTTTGCAATGGCTGCTGAAAAATGTCAGCCTTTTGATAAAAATCGAAAAGGCATGATGATTGGCGAGGGGGCAGGTATTTTATTTCTCGAGACTTTAGAAAGCGCAGTAAAGAGAAAAGCGTGTATATATGCAGAGATCCTTGGGTATGCTTTAAGCTGTGACGCTCATCACATGACAGCGCCATCGCCTGAAAGCATAATTAATGTTATGAAGAAGGCGATGACTAATGCCGGGATTTCCCCTGATTGTGTAGACTATATATCAGCGCACGGTACTGGAACAGTAGCAAACGATAAAGCCGAATGCTCTGCTATTAAGGAAGTTTTTAAGGATGTATTCAACAAGATACCCATAAGCTCTATTAAATCGATGCTTGGGCATACGATGGGCGCCGCAAGCGCGATAGAGGCTATTGCATGCTGTCTTGCTATAAGCAGTAGTATAATTCCTCCCACTATAAACTATGAAACACCGGATCCCGAATGTGATATCGACTGTGTTCCGAACAGGGCAAAGAAGAAAAACGTGAAGATCGCTTTGAATAACTCGCTCGCTTTCGGGGGTAATAATGCATGTCTTATTATAGGATCATATGAATAATAGATCCAAAATCCTGCTTGAGATGATTCAAGAGCGGCGCACCGTGCGGTCGTATTCAAAACGAAAAGTCTCGGCCGGTCTCATCTCAACAATTTTAAAAGCAGGCTTATGGGGACCGTCGGCACATAATGTTCAGCCATGGAGATTCGTTGTTATACGGAAACGGCAATCAATGCAGAAGATCTATGATATGATGAACAGCTCTTCGAAACAATTGCTGGCAGGGTTCAATATAATTCTGGCCACTACATCGGATGTGGTATCAAAGGCATCAGTGGTAATAGCCGTATATAATTCATGCGAACTGTCGAATAGGGTCAAGAAATTTGAGGAGCCATATTACGGAATAGCGCTCTATTCTGAGATACAAAGCATAGCGGCTGCTATTCAAAATATGTGCCTCGCCGCGCATTCGTTAGGACTAGGGGCTGCTTGGCTGACCGCTCCTCTATTTTGCGAAAACGATATCAACAGTCTTTTGAAACATAAAGGCTCCTTAGTTGCACTTTTGGCTTTGGGGTATCCTCGTAAGTTCCCCAGGAAGGTTTGTAGGAAGGATAGAAGGGAGCTAGTTAAATTCTATTGATATATGTTGACCAAGAATAGATATGATGTAGTGATTATTGGTGCGGGGGTTGGTGGGCTTGTCTGCGGCTGTTATTTGGCAAAGAATGGTTTCAAGACGCTCATTGTAGAGAAAAATAAGAAACCAGGTGGTTACTGCACGTCATTTGAAAGGGAAGGATATTTCTTTGATGCGGCTGCGCACTCTCTTGGGAGCTGCAGGAAGGGCGGAGTTTTGAACGGGATAATAAAAGACCTGGGCCTGGACGGTGAGATAGAGTTTTGTAGAAGAGACCCAACCGATAAGGTTGTAATGCCGGACAAGGAGATCTTTATCTATGCAGACCATAGAAGGACATACGATTGCCTTGCAGAAAATTTCTTTAATGAGCGGGCTAATATCAAGCGGTTTTTTGATTTCGTATTGACCGATAACTTTGCAAAGATATTTGTGCGAACAGTAAAATATAGTTTTGCCGATTTGCTCGACAGCTTTTTTTCTGACCGCAAGTTAAAATCGACCATTTCTGTTTTTTTAGGCAATATAGGTTTGTCATCCTTAAAAGCCTCGGCGCTAGTCGGCAGTATATTATTACGTGAATACGTGTTAGACGGTGGCTATTATCCGAAGGGCGGCATGCAGGCGTTCTCTGATCTTTTGGCGGAACGTTACCGCCGATATGGAGGTGAAATTGTATTAGGGAGAGTGGTTTTGTGTATAGAACAGAAGGATAACGTCGTATCTAGCGTTAAGCTCGATAATGAAGAAAAGGTCCAGACCGACTTTGTTGTATCTAATGTAGACGCATTTAGGACTTTTAACGAGATGCTTAAACCAAAGAATACGGAAGCAGCCAAGAGGTTGTTCCGTCTCAAGACGTCGATTTCTGCGTTTGCCTGCTACCTAGGTATAACCGAAGATCTAGAAACGATTTTCGGTTCCATTGCTACCACTTGGTATTTCACTAGTTATGATGTTGACCGTTGTTATGGGAATCCGTTGAAGCCGTCTCAAGCTTCAGCGGTGAAATATCTGACGTGCCTGTTTATGCCGACCAAAGAATTGAAAAAAGGTGTGGGATATAAGAACTCCGTGACGCTTCTAACAGGAGCCAGCGCAGCCACGAGGTCTTGGCAGAAGAAGGCCTCTATAGCAGATAGCATGATAAACCTGGCGTCATCTATATTGCCCGGCCTATCAAAATATATAGGAATTAAAATTATAGCTACGCCGGAGGATTTTTACCGTTTTACTTATAATCACAACGGTTCCATGTTCGGCTGGGCATCGACGCCGGACCAGATAAATAAGAACCTCGTTCCGCAAAAGACCATAATAGACAATCTATACCTGGCGGGCCACTGGGCCACGACTAGTTTTGGTCACAGCGGCATACCATTAGTCGCTCTTTCAGGCAAAAATGCGGCGAGGGCAATAGCTCGTAAGGCAATTAAACATTGACTAAGGGTTGATTATGAATTTTTACGTGATATTCTCGTTGGCCGCTTTTCTTGTATGTATATTCCTGTCCTATTTTGTAGATCGTAAAGGGCCAGATAAGAATCAGAACATGAGTTTTGGAATCGTTACGCTCCTCGTGGGTTCATGGTGCTTATTCCCATTTCTATCTTACATTGGCGCGACCAAGAGCCTATCGCTTTTTTATGGAAGATTGGCCTATCTGCCTGCCTGTTTTGCGGCGCCCGCCTTTCTATACTTTACATTAGTCCTGCTTGGTTTGGATAAAGAGAGGTTGCATATCTCTGTTTTTCGATTCTCTGTTGCGATGTCTATCTTTTTCATGTCAATGTTGTTCACTCCGTATCTCATAACCGATATCGAAAAAGGTAGGCCCTATTATGCCGTAGTTCCGGGAACACTTTATATCTTTTTTATATTATTTCTGACGTTCGTCTGTCTCTTCGCATTTTATCAAACGATTTTGATGTACATGAAATCCACTGGCCAGAAGCGTACGCAGCTAAAATATGTTATCACTGCTTTCGTTATGGCGTTTATTAGCGCCCAGATACATTTCCTTACTCCCTATCTTAAACAAGAGATATTTCCACACGATATTCTAGTCGTTGTTTATTCATCCATAATAGCTTATGCGATTGTGAGACATCAACTTCTTGACATTGAAATAATTATCCGAAAGACCCTTGTTTTTGCAGGGCTTTTTGTTGGCACATATGCAGTTTTTGCGTTC
>CAYGRZ010000030.1:0-20176 GCA_964352425.1 uncultured Planctomycetia bacterium
GCTAAGGGCTTAGGGCTTAAAAATACTAGGCTCTCTCCCCCGATAGCACTCTTAATATTTTACCCACCTCATTATTAGTAAATTCCTGTCCGTAGAATCTCAAGAAAAGTTCTTTTCTCATTTCAATCGCGCTCGCTCCCGGATGCTGTTCGCACAGCGAGCTTTTTACTATCTGTTTAGCTGTATCATACATGGAGCAACCCATGAGCAGCCGCTCCTCATTTGACTTTTTCTTCATCATCTGAAGGAATCTCCCGGCAGTTATAGGATCGGTGTCATTCATTGTTTTGCCTCATTATAAATCTGCCGAAGGCCTAGCTTGGATACCCATGTGTCGATATAGTTAAGATCTAACGTATTGACCATAGATATCAAGTTCTTTATATCTTTTAGCTGTATTTCAGAATGGCTATCCTTTGCCCAGAGGAGTTTTGCCAGGACCAGGTCTTCCGGCGAAATAAACCACAAAGACTCATCCTCCACAAGAGCCCTCCTTCTCCTGGCGAAAGACGAATCCTGGAAATCCGTATCTTTACGGACAATGAAATCCAGTTTTATCACATATTGATTGTGGATTAAATTAAACATGCCCCTGCGCGAGATCTCTGCCCGAATAGCTGCCTCATCAAAGTAGAAATCTTTGGCGAATAGAGCAACGAACTTATCTACATCTTCAGCCTTTATCTCAACCACAATATCTATATCTCTTGTCATCCGGGGCACAGAATAATAATTGGCAGCGACAGATCCGGAGACCATGTAGTCTATGCCGGCCTTATTTAATCTTTGAACCGCTATTTTCAGTACTTCAAATTCTTCGTTCATTTGGTTAGGGCTTAGGGCTAAGGGCTGAGAGCTAAGGGCTTAGGGCTAAGGGCGAAAGGCTTTTTGCCTTTTAGCTTATTTCGAAGGCCGGATAGCATCCTGGCTATCTGCAGCGCATTCGCCCTAAGTTTTTCATTTATCTTTTCATCGACATATCCCAGCTTATGGGCGATCTCAATATGGGTCAGGGCTTCCATAAGCGAGCCATATGCTATACTCAAAAACCGCGCAAAATCCTGATCGGAGCTTCTTCCTGTTCCTTCAGCAATATTTGCCGGAATAGCTACGGCTGCCCTCCTTAATTGTTCTCCCAATGAATATTTTTCAATATTTGGAAATTTGCTGCAAATCTTTGCAATATCTACGGCGAAATCCACGCTGATTCGCCATACTTCGTATTTCTCATGTCTAAATATTTCCATTATTAGCCCTCAGCCCTTAGCCCTTAGCTCTAAGCCCTACACCGTATCAATAAACGTCCTCTCCGCGCGGTTGAAGACAAGTACCCCGGAGATCAAGGCAATGATAGTGATGACCACCGAGAGCGCATACGAGCGCAGATCCAGCTGGCCTACGCCGAAAAAAGCGTATTTGAACATCTCGACGATCGAAGACATGGGGTTGAGCTGAATGATAAGCTTCATCCTGCCTGAAACTAAAGAAAGCGGATAGATTATCGGTGTCGCGTACATCCAGAGCTGAAAGATCAGGCCCAGCAGAAAATTAAGATCCCTGTATTTTACGGTCATGGCAGAGAACCATAAGCCCACTCCCAGGGCGAGCAACGCGGCATGGATGACCAGGACCGGCAGCATGAGCACGTACGCATTCGGATGGATTAGCGCGCCTGCCGGAGTAAAGAATTTAAAATAGAAGAAAAATCCCAGAAATGTCATCATCTGCAATATCAGCGTGAATAGTTGCGAGATGATCGCGGCAAAAGACGGGATGAGCCGGGGAAAATATACTTTTCCGAAGAGGTAGGCATTGCCCAGGAGGGTCGTTGACGCGTTAGATAAACATGCGGCAAAATAATTCCAGATCGACAGGCCGCAGAGATAAAATATCATGGGCGGAATATTATCGGTCGGGATCTTGGCGATATTGCCGAAAACTATCGTAAAGATCACGGTTGAAATAAGCGGTGAGATGATAAACCAGGCCGGGCCGAGGATCGTCTGCTGGTAGCGGGAGATAAAATCGCGCCTTACGAGGAAATATAACAGGTCGCGGTGCTGGATCAGGCCCTGCCAGTCGAAGTAGAACCAGCTCTTATTCGGCTGGATCACGACTTCGTAAGGCTTCTGTGTTTTATGGGGTATATGCATATTAAGTATAATTATTCCAATAAGTTATGATAGCATGCGTTGCTGAAATGTCAAACTATATTGGGCCGGACAGCGCCCTATTTTGTTAAAATTGCATCACGTTACTACTTTCTTTCCTTATTCAGCTCGTCCATTATTTTTTTGACCGCTGTTCTGACAGGCTCCAGGTCATTTTTAATCAGCACCCACACTATTTTCAAATCGACGCCAAAGTATTCATGAATGAGCTTATCCCGCATTCCCGCCATCTTCTTCCACGGTACATCAGGATATGTGTCTCGAAAATCCTGAGGAATATTCTTCGCCGCTTCACCTATAACCTCAAGGCTTCTCACAACCGCATTAGACGTCTTCTTGTCCTTAAGAAACCCGTCTAATGTCATGGCATCGGTAAAAGAAAATATATCGGTAATTGCGTCAAAAATATCCCGTATGTAATCGCCGTAATCTTTATCCGTCATATGGCCACCGCTTCTTTTAGGATGCGCGCGCCTATTATCGGCTTTAACGCGTCTTTTGACACAAGATCGACTTTGGCCCCCAAAATACCCTGAAGGCGTTCTTCAAGGTCGAGGAATGAAAAAAGACTTATAGGTTCGACAAAATCAACGAGAATGTCAATGTCGCTATCCTCGGACATTTCTCCTCTTACGCAGGATCCGAAAACAGATATCTCTTTCAGATTGAACGCGCGCAGTAACGACGCTTTATGTTTTGAAAGAGCGTTTTTCACATCCTTGATCGTTCTCATTGCATTCGTCCTCCTATTTTTAATGGGGACAGCGCCCTATTTCCAGTCCCTGCATCTATTTCCATTTTCATGCTATTGATCTGTTTTTCTATGCCCCGTAATTTTTCTATGACACGGTCGAACGTGGGCGGTTCCTCAAAAAACATTTGCTGCATCTGACGGTAATCATTTTTAAGCGCGTTCATCTGGTCTTCACGCGGCAATAACCGCAAGCCTGACGGCGTCGCTTCTTCGTAATGCGCCCAATTAGCTTTGAAAAATAAAGCTTTATGATCGGCGACATGTTTCAGCAGTGAGATATTTCCCAAAGCGCGCTTATATATCGGGGAATCAGCCATTGCGTATATGTCGTAATAGTGCCGTGACATACGTAAAGGAGCATTCTTTTCAAACGGATAGTGGTATATCATATGCAGGATCGTCGCTTTCTCCCAAAAAGTCCGTTCCGCAGCCAGCACGCGCACAGAAAACCCTTCAACAACGCGTTCTCCGGAAACATTCACTATATATGGAACAATTGTTGCGGTCTCGACCGGCCAGTGATCCGCGCGGGCGCCGAACTCAATCTTGACAGATGATCTCACATAACTCTCTACGTTACTAATCATGGAGTGAGGAAAAGTAAACAAGACCGTTTGGCCGTCCGGGTCCTCCGGGTCAAGACTTAGTTTCCATTCCTCCTTATCGGGAAGTACCGTCGCAATTGCCTGCTTCAAACCGGGAACAATAACATCATCTATCTTCGATTTACATACCGCCTGCAATTCTTTAAGCCGTTTTTGATTTTCTTTATTGCTCTCTTCTTTGTCCGGCTCGATTGTCTTAGCCTTGGACAAAAACGGCCTCTCTATGGAGATGTCTATATCTTCAGAAAACCGTTTTATAACGTTGTAACACTTCGAAAGAGATGTTCCGCCCTTAAAAGTCAAATGCGAACCCACCTCCGGTAATGAAAAAAGGCCCTTCAGGATCCAGCAAACCCAAAAGTCCTTCTCAACCAGTTGCGGCATTATATTTAAGTCGGCTGCGGCCACTTCGAAGTAGGCGCGTTTATCTTTAGCGTTAAGTGACGCGAATTTATCCATAGTTCTATTATTACTGCAGTTGTTTAAATACTGATCCCATCCACGCAGGGGCATAGCGAAAATCGTGCATAAGCTGACGCTTGTCTTTTTTTGTCAGTCTCTTCTTCAGCGCCCCTATCACTTTATCATCTGTGTGATCTTTTCCTAAATATCGCAATGCCTGAATAACTAACCCGCTGATATTCCCGGCAGTTGCCATATTTTTTGGTGTTGTTCTTTTCAAAACAATCTGCTGATTTTTTACCTGCACTACTCTATTCGCGCCATCTGTGAGAAAAACAATCTTTGCAGGCACCTGCTCAGTCAAGCCAAGCAGATTGGCGGCATACGCCCCGGAAAGCTGAATTTTTAAATTATCTCTTCCCGCTAACGCCTGAGCAATGCGCTCATAGTTAGCCGGCAATTCTCCTAGTGCAGGATGTTTTTGCGGGTAATCGTATAAACCTCGCGCAAGCCGGCGTATAGCTCCGGCGCCTGCTAAGCGCTCCAATGCTTTAGCTACAGCTGTACGGCTTCCGAGATCAAGAAAATGGCTTTTCGTAAAGACAAAACCCTTATGTTTGCCGTATATTCGCTTTTTTAATTTATCTATGATGCTTTGCATTATTTTTTCCGATTTATGGTGTCGCAAAAAGTATACAACTTTTGCGACATAATGTCAAATAAATCAGGGGACACAATACCTATTCCCCGATCACCCGCTTCCAATGGATCATGGCCAATAAGAAAGCCATGGTCCGGGTGCGGTCTATGCCCGACCGACGGGCCTCGATAATGCTTATCGCCGTATTTTTATCTATGATATCGCTGATCAGACTCGTGTTTTCGCGCATGAACTCCTGTATCTGGGTATCCCTGAACCAGCCGGTGCTCAGGTTGTATGTTATGTAAGGCGTGCGACGCATGAAGGGCGTCCAGTAGAAAGGCGGCGCTTTCGGAAGCATCTTGCCCGGGGTAAAGCCGTTCTCCTCGGGAAAATCGAGAAGCTGCGGAAAATTCTTGCGGATGGCGTACCGGTGCCAGTTTGAGCCGAGTTTCCACTCATTGCCAAGATTCCATACGGCGCTGATCCATTTCCGGCTGTGATACGGCGACCTCCAGTTGCTGGTCGCAAGGTACATCTTTATGCCGTTCGCGTAAAAATTCGGCACTCTCTGTTCAAAATAAAACCTGGAAAGGCCGGCGAGGAACCGCCTGTGGCATAGGCCTGTCAGCCGCTTGGCGCGGCTTGCTATCCCGGCAGGATCAAGCTGGCCGGAAAACTCCGGGGCAAGCCCCTGCAGTTCATTGCCGAAGAAAGTGCGGTGCCTCTGGAGTCTCAGTTTCCAGAAGAGCAAAAGAGACTGCTCGCCGAACATGTCGGCTGTTCGCGCCAGGCAGCCCTTGTTGAAGTAATACGACCGGGCGAATTCGCCGAGAGTGCCGACGAAGAATGCGCTGTCTTTGGCGATCTTTGCCTTAAGCGGATAAAGATAGGTGTGCCAGTGCCAGGCTGTCTTGGTGCCATTTGTCAGTCGTGAGATCTCGGCGCTGTGAGCGACAAAATCCCGTAACTCGAGGGTGATCATATCGTGCTTTAATCCGAACGCCGAGGCGATCTTCCGGGTGACCTGCACATCGGAGCATTGGTCGCTACCCATGGTGATGAGATGCGGCTTTATGCCCTGCTTGAGCATCGAGCTTAATATGACCCGGGAATCAAAACCCCCTGACAAAGACAGATACGGAGCATTGCCGGCCCAGAAGGCAACTTCTTCATTCAGGGCCGCCACGGCAGTGTCGGGGTCAGGCCTTTGCCTTTTGATCGAATCGATATACTGGCGCGATTCAAGGTCTATCTTGCCGTCATGAAAGTGAAGGACGCTGCCGGGCGGGACTTTGCGGATCCGGCTATGCAGTGTCGCGTTATCTGTTAGATTCTCCAGCTGGCAGAGGTCGCCCAGCGCACGCCAGTCCCATTGCCAATCGAGCCCGCTGTCCTTTAGTACATCGGCGACCTTGTCGCTGTGGTAGAATTTCCCGTCCCGGATCGCGTAGAAATAGTGCATCGCTCCGACCGGGGACGTGATGATAAAGCATTCGTTATCCCTCTCGATCACGATGGTGTATTCGCCCCGCAGATCCTTCAGGGCGCCGGCGCCTTCGAACAGGAACTTTTTCAGGAGCGTGGGCTCGTCCAGCTCGCAGTAGCCTATCAGCTTCAGTTCATTCATACTCTTTCCTAAAAATCAGTTTCATCAGCACCCTTGCTATGGCGCGGAAGACTCTGCCGGGCGGCACCTTGTACCGCAATGACCAGAAATAGAAGCGGATCGCCTGGAGGCACTTCCCTTCCGTCGCGGACTTGTACGCGATATCAAAGATCTTTAACCCGGCCTCCTCTCGCAGGCGAGGATCGACGGATCCCGGAAACGCGCGGATCAGGAGGTCCACCGCAGAATATCTTTCAAAATTGCGGTTGATATAATCCGAGGTAAGCCAGACGCTTTTCGGATGGACGCGGTAATAGACGAGTGTTTGGGGAATATGCGCGACGCGGCATCCGGCACATGATAGGCGCGCAAGGAAGTTGTAATCCGCGCAGATCTTTAACTTTTCGGGAAGGCCGCCTACGCGCTCCCAACAGGACTTGCGAAAGACCATGTTGCTGAGCGAGAGGGTAAACTGTTTCTCCATCGCGCGCCTCACTGCTTCGTCGGCGGGCACCAATTGCGGCCTGGCTTCTTTATCCAGAGCCTCAACAGGCACGGCAGGGGCTTCTTTTTCAAATGACCGGTTATCCGCATAGACAAGCCCGGCCTCCGGGGCGATCTCAAATGCGCGTCTACTTAACGCCAGTTTATCCTTATGCCAGAGATCGTCCTGCTCCAATGTCGCGATCAAAGGCCCGGAAGCGGCAGCAATGCCTGTATTGAATGGTTTGGCGGGGCCTCCGCTGTTGGTTTTATTCTGGATTATTTTTACTGGTATGGGCGGGAAATCGAGTTGTTTTACTATATCAAGGGTATTGTCAGTGGATGCGTCGTCGACGATGATCACTTCCGCAGGCGGCTCGCTTTGGCTAAAACAGCTCTTTAGTGTTTCCGCAATGGTGCGCGAGCCATTATATGTCGCTATGACTACGGATATTTTTTCGATCTTCTATTTCTCCATGCACGTTTTGGGGAAATAGGGCGCTGTCCCTATTTATAGGGCTTAGAGCTAAGGGCTTAGAGCTAAGGGCGAAGGGCTCAGAAGCGCGCTCTTGGCCCTCAGCCCTCAGCCCTTAGCCCTAAGCCTACTCCGTCACCGGAAAGACGCCCTTCCGCTCTCTCGGATAACCGAGGAGCCGGAAGACCGTCCGAATTATTATCTCGAGATCGAGCCTGAGCGAAAGGTTTGCCAGGTAGTAGAGATCGTACTCGAACTTGCCCTTGTAGCCGGACAGTGTCGATGTATGCGTGAACCATACCTGGGCCCAGCCGGTAATGCCGGGCCTGACCGCCAGGCGCAGGCGGTAGAACGGGATGCGCGCTTCGCACCTCTGCGTGAACATCTCCATCTCGGGCCTCGGGCCGACGATACTCATGTCGCCTCGCAGGACATTATAGAACTGCGGAAGCTCGTCAATATGATATTTTCGCAGGAACTTCCCGAAGCGGGTGATCTTGGAGATATTGTCCTGCAGGAGATTCCCCCATCCGTCGCGGGCCGGCGTATCGCGCTCCGCGCCGCAGGTCATGGTGCGAAGCTTGTAGATAGTGAATAGCTTGCCGAATCTTCCGATGCGCTGCTGGGTGAAGAGGGCCGGCCCCTTAGACTCGAACATGATGACGATGCCGCAGAGCGCGACCACCGGGAACGATAGCGCGAAGAATATCGCGCCGAGGAGAATGTCGAACAGGCGTTTGATGCGGACCTGGGTGAATTTCTGCCCGCGCAGGCACTCCTCGATGAGCCAGGAGCTGTCGATGTGCCTATACGGTGTCCGGCCGGAAATAGCCTGATAGAGGCCGATCGCGGAGACCAGGTCCTTTCCTCTTAATTTTTCCTTGATAAGAAGCTCGTTGACCGCCGCGTCGCCCGACTTCTTAAGCGCGTATATGATGAGCTGGGCGCCTTTTGCCGTGAGGATCGCGTCGATATTTTCCAGGCTGCCGAGATACGGCAGGTCCCGATAGGCCTTCCCGGCGGACTCCGCCTCGGAGATGTAGCCGATGAGGCGGATGCCGAAGCGCTGTATGCTTTCATCGGCAGTGCCGAGGGCATCGATCAGGGTGCGGGTGATGGGGTTGTCGCCGACTACGATCGCGTCCTTATAGAGGCGAAGCTTATGGAAGACGGAAAACAGCGACCGTACCGTTACCGTAAACAGGAACATAAAGGACATATACAGGAAGAGCAGCCTTTTACCTATCATCAATGTCCTGTCAAAGAAGACTATGGCCATCACGATCAGGAAGATGATGCCCATGGCAGCGATGAGGTTGACGAGCTGGTGGAACCGCCGGAAATCCTTGGCCACGTAGTAGAGGTCGAAGAAGTAGAATGAAAGTATGGTGACAAGGATGATGAACGGCAGGAAGTGCGGATGGTCGCTTAAGAGACGCATTATATTGCCCTCGCCCCCCGCCAGCCCCAGGGACAGCGACATGGCCGCGAATATGCAGAGCATGTCGAGCAGGATGAGAACCGGTATGCCAAACCAGTTCTTAAATCTGTATGACAATGGATTAGTCATTGCGTTTTGCCGGCCTCCTGAATACTATGTGATACGCGCCATTATTATATACCGCATGACCGCCAAAGTAAAGATTTTGATGTTGTTTTTCTAAAATTTGTGTATAATCTCGTAGTATGAGACGGAAGCGGCGGATAGCGCTCATCATTCTGGCGGTATTACTTATCATGGCGGTGGCCGTGTATTTGTGCCTCGGGATGATCCTCGAATGGGCCGCGTGGAAGGCGATCAAATTTGTCGCGTATCGTCTTGGGGAGAGCGGGATCGAGATACGGGACCCGGACTTCGAAGGCGTTTCTATGGGTTTATTCCCTCTCTCCGCTTCCGTCAAAGGCTTCTCCGCGCATATGGCCCTTACCAGGCGCAATGTTTTCCAGATTGACCGCAATTTTTCCCTTACCATTAAACGGGTAACCCTTTCTCTCGGCAGCCTGAAGAAACAGTCGTTCACCTTTATCATCAATAGCGGCCTGATCACGTTTCAGCGGGAGCATGGCGCCGTTGGCAAACCCGGCAAGGAGAAGGATGAGAATGACAGGGTGGAGGTCACCAGGTTCGAGGTTCCCTTCCAGGTGAACTTGTTAAGGCGCGCCGCGGCTCGCATCCAGGTGGCGGCCCTGATCGAAGAATGCGCGGATTTCGTAAAATATGGCGTAACGGGACTGCCGATGCGTTTCAAGGGCGCGAGCGCATTCACGGTCAGGGAGAAGGCTGTCCGCGGAAGGCTTTTCCTTGCTCCCGTCGAAAAAAAATACAGGCTGGTCATGGACCCGAAGGATTTCGCGAAGGTCGCAGGGGTGCTGGGCGAAGGGCTCACAGATACCGAATTCGACATGTACTGCAGTAATCCGCTGCGGATGCCGCGCATGCTCAGGATACGCAACTACGCCAGTGATAAATCCAGGGAGGAAGAAGCGCGTGACGCAGATGTCCCCGCGGAGGCCTATAAGCATGTCCTCTGGGCCTTTTTGCTCTCAAAGGCCTATGATGAAAAATTCTCCGCCGAAGTAACCGACGCTCATGAGATCGATGCCATCGGCAGGAGCGAGCTGGCCGTCCGCGCATATCTTCGCGAGGCGCGGCAGGCAGATATATCCGATAAGGTAATATTCGACAAGAAGACCACGCCCGAGATAAAGATGGACCTTATCAATAATATGATAGGGCGGGAATACGCGAGGAACAATTATACTGAGGCGAGCGTTCTCCAGCGGACGATGGCGGATCCCCGGGTGGTCCGCACGCCCTGGGAAGTCGAAGAGAGTGATCTGGCCGAAGCAGTCGTCGCCGAAAAGAGTGATTTAAGAGAAGCGAAAAAAACCGCTGTCGTCAAAAAGAATGATGCAAAAGGAACCGTTGTCGTCGAGAAGAGCGCTTCGAAAGGAGCCGCTGCCGCCGCGAAGAAGTAGCATTACTCCTGCTGTTTCAAATACCACTCGTATTCTTTTCTGATCCCCTCGCGCAGTTCGATCGCCGGTTTCCAGCCGAGCCGGCGTATCTTCGAGACGTCGAGCAGCTTCCGGGGCGTTCCGGTGGGCCTTGCTTCATCGTATACGATACGGCCGTCGTACGCGACGGTATCTTTGACGAGCGTGACGAGGTCCCGTATGAGCAGGTCTTTTCCCTCACCGATATTGACGAACTCGCCTATCTCCCTATAGCCGTACCGTTCCATCAGGAAGACGCACGCTTTCGCAAGGTCATCGACATAGAGAAACTCCCGGTATGCGTTGCCGCTTCCCCAGATCATCACCGTGCCCCCCTCGATCCCGAGCGTACGCAGCCCCTGCTCGATCCCGCCGTCGCTTCCGGCGGCCAGGGCCGCATCGAGCCCGAACCCGACCTTGCAGCAACGGATGTCCCTGCGTATGAGGTCAAAGCGTTTTTCGCGCAAGAGCCTTGCCAGGTGGAATTTCCTGATGAGGGCAGGCAGGACATGGGACGTCTCAAGGTTGAAGGTATCTCCGGGGCCGTAGAGATTGGTGGGCATGACGGAGATAAAGTCCGCGCCATACTGCTCATGATAGTACCTGCATAGCTTGATCGCTGTTATCTTCGCGATGGCGTACGGCTCGTTGGTGGGTTCGAGCGGGCCCGTGAGGAGGCTCGACTCTTCGATGGGCTGCGGCGCCAGTTTCGGATAGATGCAGGATGTGCCGAGGTTGAGGAGCTTCTGTGCGCCGCAGAGATGCGCGGCGTGGATAACGTTCGCGGCTATGAGGAGATTGTCGTAGATGAATTCTGCCGTGTACGTGCTGTTGGCGAGGATGCCGCCGACTTTGGCTGCCGCCAGGAATACATATTCCGGCTTTTCGGAGGCGAAAAATTTCTCGGTGTCAGCCTGTCTTCGCAGGTCGAGCTCATCGGGAAGAGCTGTGACGATGTTTGTGTATCCGCGCGAGCGCAGTTCCCGCGCAAGGGCCGATCCGACGAGGCCCGTATGTCCGGCAATATATATTTTTGAGGATTTTTCCACAGGAAATGTACGCTATGCGGCCTTACCTAATGTATCGTAGAGAGAGAAGTCGTGTTTAGTGTAGTGAAACCCTTTTTTCTTCGATATCTCGATGCCCTCTCCCGGCGTCTCATGGCCCGCTACTTTCATGTCGTAATCTACCATTATCTTTACGAGGTCATTAAAGGTGATCCTGGGGCGCCAGCCCAGCCGCGCCCCGGCCTTTCGTATATCCGCTTTGAGACAATCGACCTCGGTCGGCCGCATATAGCGGGGGTCTATCTCAATGACGCAATCCCCTTTCCTGAGGATATGTTTCCACATGGCATCGACACCCGCCACGCGCCCCTTTTCCCGGGCGCCCTTCCCCGTCCACTCTATGCCGATGCCGATGTAATCGAACGCGGCCTCGACGAATTCCCGCACGGAATGGCTCTGGCCGGTCCCTATAACATAATCATCCGCCTTTTTCTGCTGAAGCATGAGCCACATCGCTTCTACGAATTCAGGGGCGAATCCCCAGTCTCTCTTCGCGTCGAGATTTCCGAGGTATATCGTCCTCTGCCTGCCATTAAGGATGTTCGCGATGGCCCGTGTGATCTTGCGCGTCACGAAGGTCTCTCCCCGGCGCGGGCTTTCATGGTTGAAGAGTATCCCGTTACAGGCGAAGATGCCGTATGCCTCCCGGTAATTTGCGGTCATCCAGTAGGCGTACGCCTTGGCCGCGGCGTACGGGCTGCGCGGCCGCAGCGGCGTCAGTTCGTTCTGGGGGGCGCTCGCGCCGCCGAACATCTCCGATGATGACGCCTGGTAGAACCTGGCTTTTACGTGGCCGCGCCGGATCGTCTCCAGGATCCTTGCCGTGCCGAGGCCGGTGACATTGCCTGTGTATTCGGGCATGTCGAACGAGACGCGTACGTGCGACTGGGCCCCGAGATGGTAGATCTCGTCGGGCCTGGCATTCAGCGCTATCTCCATGATCATGTCGGCGTCCGAGAGGTCGCCATAGTGCAGGAAGAGCCGCGTCCGGGGATCGTGCGGATCCGTATAGATATGGTTGATCCGCTGCGTATTGAAAGAACTTGCGCGGCGGATGATGCCGTGGACTTCGTACCCCTTCGACAGGAGAAGTTCCGCAAGGTACGAGCCGTCCTGGCCCGTGATGCCGGTAACAAGAGCGCGTTTCATGGCGTATTTACTCCTTAGGGTGCTCTTCGTAATAGCGCGAATATCCCGCTGACTGGTAGAATAGCGGCTGGTGGTTCGTCAATATACAGGCGATGGGTTTCGTGTATGCTGTTTCCAGGAGCCAGGATGCCTCTTTGATAGATGTAATCGATGTCGTATCGGCTTTTACCACGACTATTACCGCATCGCAGAGCGCCCCCATCATCCTGGAATCGGATACGGGTATGATAGGCGGCGTGTCGATGATGACGAAGTCGTACAGCTCCTTCAGGGAATCAAGAAGCGTCCTCATCTCTGGCCGGCGCAAAAGTTCAGAGGGGTTCGACGCTGTGGTGCCGGCCGGCAGTATGAATAAGTTATCGGCGATGCCGGACTTCACCAATCCTATCGTCTCATTCCTGCCCTCGATCATATCTGTCACACCGGGCGACTGTTTGATGTTCAGCATCGAATGGATCTCGGGCTTGCGCAGGTCGCAATCGACGAGCACCACCTTCTTTTCCGTATCCGCGGCGAGCGTAATGGCGAGGTTGCAGCAGGTGAGGGTCTTCCCCTCTTTCGTTACGCTGCTCGTAATGACGATGGACCTCATCTTCTTATCCTTATTCAGCGCGTAGAGATGCGTCTGGAGCATGCGGTACTGCTCCGCAATATGAGAATGCCTGTCGGTCTGGGCGACGATCCTGCCGTCGATACCGCTTGCATCCCTGTCGCGCGCGATATAGACGTGAGGCTGGATGGCCTTCAAAAAATTGTGCGTGCCGGTCTTCATTACAGCTTCCTATGAGTGTACTGAAAAGATAGCGGCTATAAGGATCCTTGAAGCGACCAAGAGTATGCCGACCCCGATGACGGCGAGCTTGAGCCGCCGATGCTCGGCCGCGACCTCCCGGGCCGTGGTTATCCTGTCTATCGTTGCCAGCACCGGCGCCCCGAGAAGATGAGAGAGTTCCCTTTGGGTGTGGATGCCGTTCTTCAGCATGTCCATGAGATACGCCAACCCCCCTCCGGCCAGGAGCGCCACAACAAAACCTTTGAAGACGATATTCATGCTACGGGAAGGATCGGGCCTCCCGGGCACTGCCGGTGCCTGAGCGATCTCGATATTGAATCCGAAGTCCTGCTTCTCCGTGCGCATCTTGAGATCCGCGTCAGCAAGCTTTCTCTTCATGTCCCCGTAGTACTGTTCGTTGATGTCCCGCTCGCTCTTCAGGATCATAAGGCGCGAGACCCGCTCCTTGATCTCGCTTGCCTTGGGCATGCGTGTTTTGATCTGCGCGGCCGAGGCTTTCTTTGATTCGTCGGCCGTTTTGAGGCTGTTCTTCATGAATGCTATCCTGACATCGAGCCCCTCGACCTCACGCCGCGCCCTCTCCTTCGCCTCGTCATACTCCTCTGTCCCGGGCCCGGCTGTGCGGAGGCGTCCTGAACGTTTCTGGCGCATATCCTTGAGCTGTACGATCTCCAGAAGGAGCTGCTTCACCATCGGATGCTCGTCTTTGTAGCCGCGCGCGACCATCGCCGATATCTCGACCTCCTTTACGGAAACCGCCTTCGATAATTCTGCCATCATCAGATCCTGCCTGTTGATGTCGTCGAGCGAATACTGGATCATGAACGTCCCGCTGTCGATCGATTCCTGCAGCCTGTCCCGATTTTGCTGGATCTCCGAGATGCTCGTCTTCAGCCTTGAGACCGCCTCCTCCTGCGCCTCCAGCTTCCGGAGCGATCCTTTCTTCGAGATATCCGTGTCTCCGGAGGATTTAGTGATCAATTCTTTATCCTCGTCCGTAAGTTCGGGAAAGCGCTTTACGAGTTCGTCCCTGATAGATTCTATCTCTTTATCTATGGTATCGAGCTTTCCTTTATAGAATAGCTGCTGGTCGTTCAGGAATGCCATGTTGGCCTGAAGCTGGCGGGTGACCTTTTGCTCGCTCTCCCTGATGATCATGTCCATGGCCGCCTTGACTACGTTATGGCACAGGCGTGCGTTGTCGCAGGCGAAAGATATCCTGAGAAGGTTGCTCGCGCCCTGCGCTTCCCAGAAAAAGCGTATCCCCGTTTTCGGATTGCTCAGCATGGAGGCGATGCGGTCATATTGGGAAGACCGTTCGTCAGCGGATTCATCCTTAAACGCTTCCGTCAGGATAAGGTCGATGTTCGGGCCCGTCGCGATCCGTTCCGCCGCGCTCTTCTTCTCATTAATGGCGTCGGGCCTGGCCGTAGCGCCGGGCGCCGGAGCGAATAAGAGCAGGGCGCCGCTGCGGTATTCGGGGGGGATCGATGTGGCGTACGCGTGGAAGATATTGAGTACAATGAGGAAAGAGAAGAGTATCACCCACGGATGCCTGAAGATGAAACCCAGGCTTGATACTGAGAAGCCGCTGTCGTTAGTCTCTTCCATAAAGGGCCGATCCCGCATTTAATTTGTAATAGTATATCATGATCTTGACAAAATACAACAGCTTTCTTCTTGACAATATCAAAACATAGGGTATATTTGATGGTAACTATATGAATACGCGTAACGTACCGCGATGCCTCCTTCCGCTTATATGCGTCATGATCCTCGCCGGGCCGGCTGCCTTCCCCGCTCAGGAGTATGTGTCGCCTTCAGAGCCGACCGTCGTTGCGCCCGGGACCCTTTCCGAGCGCGAACGAGCAGATCTCGATCGCCAGTATACGTTCCAGGTACGGCGGAAAGAGACCCTTCTCAGTCCTTATGTGTCCACCTCTTCTGTTCCCGTACCGGGGATTCCTGCTGAAG
Organism: uncultured Planctomycetia bacterium; assembly: GCA_964352425.1. Lineage (GTDB taxonomy): Bacteria > Omnitrophota > Gorgyraeia > 2-01-FULL-45-10 > 2-01-FULL-45-10 > JAMWCX01. The sequence continues at coordinate 15,120 of CAYGRZ010000030.1, forward strand.
AAACTGCGGGAGAGCGGTATCGCAGATATGTCGGCGTCGCCATCGATCTTTACAAGGCCGGACGGCTCGAAGAGGCGGAAAATATCCTCGCGTATCTCAATGATCTGGATCCTGATGACGATTATGTGAAATCGTATCTGGCGCGCGTGCGCCGCGAAATGCAGCCGCAGAGATCAGGGTGGAAGAATAAAGCGGCTTCCGAAGCGGCTTCGATGAAGAGACAGAGGCTCGACCGCCTCGTGCGCGATGGCATGGATTCCTATAAGATCAGGGATTTTGACAGCGCGCTCGCAAGCTTCCAGGACGCTCTCTCGCTCGACCCGAAGAATGCCGCGGCGAATACATACATGCGGAAATTGAAGGCCCATTACTCCGATAAGGCCCGCGCGGATCAGATCGTGACGGGCCGCGCGGCGAACGGCGCCTCGCCGTCGCTCGAAGCGGCGGCGGACGCGATGCTCGACCGGAAGAGCGCCGGCGCGGCGCCTGTCGACATGAAGAAGATAGCGTTCGACAGGAAGGTCGATGATATGCTTGGCGACGTTGAGTTCGGCTCTCAGGTCGATGCCATCATCGCGGCCAAACGCGCCGAAGAGGCCCGCGCCAACCAGCTGGCGCTCGGGCCCGGTGACGTGCTGAAGCTTTCCGTCCTCAATCATGCCGAATTGAGCGGCGAGATCATCGTCCGGTCTGCCGGACAGGTGGAGCTGCCCCTTACGGGAGACGCGGTCGCGGCGAACGGCCTGACGATCGATGAGCTGAGGAGGAGCATTACTCAGGTGCTCGATAAGTACGTACAGAGCCCCACCGTAAATTTATCGGTGATCAATTACAGGAGCCAGATATTCTACGTGCTCGATGATTTCAGCTGTACCCCGTACCCGATTCCCAGGCCGGATTTTACCCTGAGGGACGCGCTTTTTATATCCGACTGGGGTAACAACAGGGCTCTCGGCCGCGTCATTGTCATGAAACCGTCAGAGCGCACTCCCGTTATCAGAAAAATTGACGCCTTCAGCCTGATCTACCGGGCGGACCTGCGGAATAACATACGCATAACGAACGGCGACGTCATCTATATACCGATGACGGTGGCGGCCAAGACCACCAAGACTATCTATGATACGCTGGCGCCGTTTAATGCGGTGGTCAGTGCGCGGGATAGTTTCCTTCAATATAAATGGAACAAAGAGGATTTCTACAATTACTTCAGAGAGCCGGAAACGCCTGATGACATGTCGCCGAGCGCAAATGTGGGCTTCGGCGGTGATTACGGCGGCGGCTATGGTTACGGCGGCGGTTACGGCGGCGGTTACGGCGGCGGTTATTATTAAGATCCTACCTGTTATTATTCCATCGCGATAGCGAGATCTTCGCGCACATCCTGGATGGTATGCCTGCCGCGGAATGATTCGACGAATGCCGCGGATATCTCGTAGCGCGTCCTGATCACCGTAGCAAAAGCTATCTCCCCCTCATCGCCAAGGATCTTCAAGCGCCTGCCTTCCTTTACGCCATTGGCAGAGCCGAGATTGATCACGATCAGGGCGTTCTTCCTGTCGAGCGAAAGTATCTTCCCCTGTTTCGCGCCCGTCCCGTCCGATCCCCCCGTGACCACAATGGGTTCGAGCGTCACTGCCTTACCCGCTTTCACCATCGTAAGCTTTGTGAGGGCGTCAGCCAGGATACGTTTGATAGTGGCGTCGGTCTCGCGCGCTACAAAATCCTGCAGGACCTGGACGGGGGTGGCACCACTGAAGACGTCGGAATCATTTCGAAGCGCCTGGACCTGCTGCCTGAGCGATTCCACCTCTTTGGCGCCGGCCCCCTTTAACTCTTCGGCGGCCTTCTCGAGGGCCGCAAGCTGTCCCTTTATGGCCGTCTTCTCATCCTCGAGGGATGCTATGGCGTCCGTCTTTGATTTGAGGTCTTCTTTTAACGCATCAAGCTCATCCTTGAGCGCCATCTTATCGCTGACGAGCGAGGCCTTGTCTTTCCTGAACCTGGCTTCCGTATTCTTCATGTGCGCGGCAAGGCTGAGGGACAGGATGACGCTGAACGCGCATACGGCTATGAGCGACGGGATGAGCAATGATCTGCTATGGGTCGTGTCTGCCACTATTTTTTCCTCACGTTACGGATATTCTTGCATGCAACCCCGATACTGTCAACGACAAATTCTTTCTGATAGATGATAGTGAGCGCCGAGCCGTGGCATGACGGGCATACGAACGCCGGCTTGTCGACGAGAAAACCCTTCTTGCACGATTCGCACTTAATACCGAGTTGCAGCGTCGCGATCTTCAGTTTGCACCTGCCGAACGGCGTGCCCTTTACCATTATCCGGAACGTCTCTTCGAGCGTCTCGGGCGTCACATGGCTTATGGGGCTCAGGGAGACGGTAACGCATTGTATCTTCGTGCCCTTCTTCAGTTTCTTCAATTTTTCCTGGAGCGCGCTCAGTATTTCCCGGCAAAACGTAAGGTCGTGCATGCGCCGTCCTTCAGTTTGTATCCCCAACACCGCTTTTATTGATAGTGTGATGAACCCCTGAGCGTACAGTATAACAGGATCCAGGAGCTCTGTAAATAACAACCCTCAACAGCGACCCAGCCATGCGCTATTTCTTGAACGGGTATTTGCCCAGGACCTTCAACATCGCGTCGGCCGATCTTGGCATTGTGACGGCATTTTTCAGGAGTATCTGCCGCGCCGACTCGGCCTTGCCGTAGAGCTGGGCGTTGCCGTCCTCGTGCTGGGCCACTACCGCGCCTTCCAGTTTTGCGCCGGCAAACAGGCCGCGGCTCCTGGAGTAGGACAGGATACCGCCCTTCAGGTGCGCGTCCGTGGACGCTTCAGCCGCCCGTCCGACGGGGCCGGCAGCTACCGATGCGTCGGCGCCGAGTTTGAATTGCCCCTCAAGCAGGCCGTCGACGCTTCTGCTATTCATGACGAGCAGGACAAAGTCGGTCGCCTGCCCGCCTATCTGCCATCCGAAGCTTCCGCCCGCCATGGTGAAAACGGCCGGTGGCGACCATTTTCCGGTCTTTTCGTCACGGACCATCATGATGCCCTGGCCGTATTTCCCCCCGATGACAAAGCCGCCCGATATGGTGTTCGGGAATACCGCGATGGCGCGGCAGCTTTTCATCAGGTCCTCGGGGATCGACTGGTCCGGCATCTGCTGGACGTCGTCGAGCACCTTGCCGGCCTCCTCGACCAGCCTCGACCATTTGTTATCCACGGTCCCGGCGGCGCTGCCGGGCATGGCAGATCCCGCCAGACACAGCGCGCAGAGTGTTATTACGGCCGCTATTCTCATCATCCCCTCCGTCTATTTCGATTTGATCGCGATGATCTTTACGAAATCCGCCGCGCCTTCTATCTTGTCGGTGACGCCTTCCATGTATTCGGCAAGGTGGAACACCAGGAGCAGGCTCGCCGGCTCAAGCTTCGCATGGATGATCGTCTCGATAAGGGATTTCTTCTGCTCATCCGCCTCATGCTCAAAACGGTCGACTTCCTCGCAATCCGCAATAGCTTTTTTGAGGTCGTTCTTCGCGACCGCCGCGATAGCCTCCTTCAGCTTGGAGATCGAGTTGACGATGAGCTCCGCCGCGAGCGACATATTGCTCAGCACATTCTCCGGCAGCCTCTCCTCGATAAACCCCAGGAGGCGCGCCGAGCCGTTGGTCCAGTCGGCGATCTTGTCGAGCGTATTGGCGAAGTGCATCAGTTCTTCCCTGTCGGGCGGGAGCAGGATACCTTTCGAAAGCTCCTCGACCATCTTCGCCTTCAGCACGTCCGCCCTGTGCTCGCCCTCTTTGACGTTCGCGATCGCCGTCATCTTCGCCTGCAGGTCACCCCTGATGAAGGCCTTGACCGCTTCGGCAAAGCAGGCGACCGTCTCATATGTGACCTCGACGTGCTTCTGCGCGTCTTTTAATATCGACTGCTCCTCAGCCATGCCCAGCCACCCCAGTATGTTCCTTATCTCTCTCATCCCTACCCCCTTTATGCTGTTTTCACAAACACCAGTATGATCTTAAATACGACAAAACTGATTATCCCCGTAATGAACGGTGTGGCCAGCCAGCAGAGGATCATGTCCTTCATTATGCTCAAATTGAGGACCTTGAGGCCTCGTACGAGCCCCACCCCGACGATGGCGCCGACTATCGAATGGCTTGTGGAGACGGGTATGCCCATGAGCGTGTACATATGGACGTTCGCCGCACTCGCGAGCTGCGCCGAAAAGGCCATGACGGGCAGCAGGTTCGTTATCTCCGAGCCGATGGTCTCGATGACCTTGTATCCCCATGTCATGATGCCGATGACGATGGCTACACCGCCGAGGAGGATACTGATATTCACCGGCATGATGCCGGCGCCCGCCAGGACGCCTGTGGCGTTGGCAACGTCATTGGCCCCCCATGAATATGCCACATAGCACCCGCTGGCCACGATAAGCAGTGTGAGGCTTCTTTGCAGATACCGCCGGGGAATGATCCGGTGCAGGGTGTTCATGAATATCAGGCAGAATACATAGCCGAGGATCGCAGCCCCTACCGGCGTGAGTATCCAGCACACGAATATGTCGCCGAGCATCTTCCACTTGACCGGCGCATGTATGGCGAGCCCCGCGCCCGCGACGGCGCCGACTATCGAATGGCTTGTGGATATCGGCATCTTCCAGTAGGTTGCCAGGACTACCCATGCGCACGCGGAAAAGCATGACACGAGCGCCAGATATGCCGCAAGGTTCTTATCCAGCGTATTGATGGGGACGATGCCCTTGCCGATGGTCCTGGCGACGTGCGAGCCCTGCAGGAGGGCGCCGAGTAAACCGAATACGGAGATCAGGATAATGGCCTGTTTTAACGATAATACGCGCGAGCCTACCGCCGCTCCTAATGAGTTGGCGGCATCGTTTGCGCCTATTGACCACCCGACGGCAAGGCCCATCAGGATCGTTATCGCGACCAGTACTAAGCTCATTGCGTATCATTATATGTACGGTTGGCCGGCGTGTCAAGGGATATTGGGCCTGCGGCCGG
>CAYGRZ010000031.1:0-19706 GCA_964352425.1 uncultured Planctomycetia bacterium
CGACGAGCGGAAGGCGGGCCGTGAGGTCACCGCCTTCATGTTTAACGCCGAAAAATTTTCACTACCTTATCGAAGATGCCGAACTTCATGATGTCGCTGTAAAATATGAATACCGTCAGCATGATGAGGAACGTCACCCCGATATTCGCGACGACCTCCTGCGCCTTTGCCGACAACGGCTTGCCCCGCAGCTTCTCGAGCGCCAGAAATATGATGTGGCCTCCGTCAAGGACCGGCAGCGGCAGCACGTTGAAGATGGCCAGCGACGCGCTTAAGATGCCCATGATGAACAGTATGTGGATGAATCCCATCTTCGCGGCCTGCCCCGTGATCACGAATATCCCGATCGGCCCGGTCATCGAATCCTTGAGCGAAAGCCTGCCCGTCACGATCGACCAGAGCGCCTTGTACGTATCGGTCGTGAGCCGCAACAGCTTCTTGCCGCCCATGTAAAACGACTTGGGGAACGAGTATTTCACGCGCTCGATCTTCGAGGACGGCGAGACACCGATGAGCGCCCTCGTTATCTGGTTGCCGAAGATATCTTTCATCTTCCGCACCGTAGGGGTGATGCTCATCGGGAATGTTGTGCCGCCGCGCTCTACCGTCAGGACGATCGGGGTTTCCGAATGTTTGTAGATCAGTTCGGTCATGTCCTCCCAGTACCTGACCGCCTTTCCGTCAACGGCGAGGACCTTATCGCCGACGGCGAGCCCCTGCCGGAGAGCCGGGTAATCTTTCAGGAGGCCGCCGATCTCGGTCGTCAGCGTCGGGCTGCCGAACATGAATATGACGGAAAAGACAAGGAACGCCAGTATGTAGTTCAGCAGGGGGCCGGCGAATATTATCTTGAAACGGTCGCCGATCGATCGCGACAGGAACTCCCACCGCGCTCCGGCCAGCTTTTCCCACGGCTCATCGCCGCCCATCTTCACATAGCCGCCAAGCGGTATGGCCGATATCAGGTACTCTGTCTCGCCTTTTTTCACCGATGCTATCTTCGGCCCGAAGCCGAACGAAAACCGTTCGACCCTCACGCCCAGGGTCTTGGCGACGATAAAATGGCCGAACTCATGCACTATGACCAGGATGCTTAAGACCGCCAGGAACGATATTAACGATAACAAAACGACCTCGCTTCCTCTCTGGCCCATCCGTCGGCATCCAGTATGCCGCCTATCGAAAGGGCATTGCCTTTTCTGTTCTTATGGCGCGACAAGACCTTCTCAATTATCACAGCTATCCCCGAAAACCTGATCGTGCCGTCGAGGTAGCACTTCACCGCCTCCTCGCCCGCGGCGCAGAGGACCGCCGGCGCGGTCCCGCCGGAAGAGGCGGCTTCGCGCGCCAGGCCGAGGCACGGGAACTTGCCCTCATCCGGCGCGCGGAACGTGAGGTGAGAGACCTTCGCGAAATCGACCCTTTTGACGATCGCCTTTGCGCGCTCCGGGTACGTCAGCGCATACTGTATCGGAAGCCTCATGTCCGGCATGGCCATCTGGGCGAGCACCGCCCCGTCGGCGAACTCGACCATCGAATGGACGATCGCTTCCGGATGTATCAGCACCTCTATGCGTGTATGGTCGACACCGAAGAGGTTTTCTGCCTCTATTATCTCGAGGCCCTTGTTCATCATCGTCGCGGAATCGACGGATATCTTCCTGCCCATATTCCACTTCGGATGGCGCAGGATAAAGCTGCGCGGCAGATGGTCGAACCGGCTCGCGGCGATATCGAGGAGCGGCCCGCCGCTTCCGGTAAGGTATATCTTCGAAAGGTATGCGCCCTTCCCGTCGACGCATTGGAATATCGCGCTGTGCTCGCTGTCGATGGGGACTATCCTGACCTTATGCCGGCCGGCAAGGGACATCACCAGCGGGCCGCCGCTCACCAGGGCCTCTTTGTTTGCCAGCGCCACGTTCTTCTTATGCTTGATTGCGGCCAGAAGCGGGACGAGGCATGCATTACCGCTGATCGCGAATACCACGGTGTCGACATCGCCGCGCGATGCTATCTCCTGCAATCCCTGCCGGCCGTGTACGATGACGGTGCCGGGACTGACCAGCTTTTTGGCTGAATGCGCGAGGATCGCGTTTCCGACGCAGATGATCCTCGGGCGGAAGGCGCGCGCCTGCCGCACCAGCAGCCTGATGTTCGAATCGGCGGAGAGGCCGACGACTTTGAAGCCGCCACGTAACCGGCGGACGACGTCAAGAGTATTGACTCCTATCGAGCCGGTCGATCCTAATACGGCTATATTTTTCATCGCTTCATCAGCACTTCCACGTAGAAATAGAATATCGGCGCCGTGAAGAGCAGGCTGTCGATCAGGTCCAGCATACCGCCGAACCCCGAGAGTATCGAGCCGGCATCCTTAACGCCGCAATCCCTCTTCAGCAGCGACTCGGCCAGGTCGCCGACCTGCGCGAGTATGCCGAGCAGGAACCCGAGCACGACCAGGTGGCCGTACGGGAAACTCGGCAGATATGCCTTGCTCGCTACCGCGGTCACGACGCTGAAAGCCAGTCCGCCGATCGTGCCCTCGACCGTCTTGTGCGGGCTTATCCGCGGGATCAGGCTTCGCCTGCCCATCGTGCTCCCGACGAGGTACGCCCCCACGTCCCCCATCTTGGTGACGAGGACTACGAACCCGACCAAGAGTGTGCCTCCCGGCATGAACTTCAGCTTGACGAAGAACGAGAAAAACCATGCGATGTAGAGAAGCCCGAACAGCGTCACCGCGATGCTCGCCAGCGCCTGCGCGCTGTCGCGCCTGGTGAACTGGAGGACGAATATGAACAGGCACGCGATCACGATAAAGAACGGCTCGAGCGTAAAATACCCCTCCATGCCTTTCTGGAAATATACCATGACCGGGATGAGCATCCCTACGACGATGCCGAAGTACTTATAGACGACGATGCCCTTCCTCTCGACGCTCGCGAAATATTCCGAAAGCGCGCATCCTATCATGCCGGAGGCAAGAAGCGTGAAGACCCAGTTAGGGAAGAAGAACGTGACGATCACGACGAGTGTGACCATCAGCGTGCTGGTCACGATCCTCCCGGCAAGCGAATGGTTATCCACCGAACCTCCTTTCCCTGTCCTGGTACTCGGCGACCGCTTTCCTGAAATCCTCTTTCCCGAAATCGGGCCATAGCGTCTTCGTTACATATATCTCGGCATACGATAACTGCCAGATCAGGAAATTCGATATCCTGAACTCGCCCGAGGTCCGTATCATGAGGTCCGGGTCGGGCAGGTCCTTCGTATAGAGATAGCGCGAGAAGAGCGCCTCGTCAATATCATCCGCGCTCATCCTGCCCGCCTTCACGTCAACGGCTAACGCCCGCGCGGCGTCGACGATCTCCGCGCGGCCTCCGTAATTGAGCGCAATGTTGAGGATGAAGGCCGTGTTACCGGCGGTCATCGCCACCGTCCGGGCTATCTTATCCTGTAACCGGGCCGGCAGCTCCCGGGTCCTGCCGATGACCGACAACCTGACATTATTCTTATGGAGCCTCTCGGCCTCCCGGTCGATATAGTCTTCGAGAAGCCGGAAGAGAGAGCCAACCTCTTCCTTCGGCCGTTTCCAGTTCTCGGTCGAAAACGCGTATAGCGTCAGGATCTTCACGCCGAGTTCCCTGGCGGCCTCCATAACCTGCTCGACCGACTTCACGCCGGCGCGGTGGCCGGCGATCTTCGGGAGGTGGCGCCTGGTCGCCCACCTGCCGTTACCGTCCATTATGATGGCAACATGCTGAGGTATTTTTTCTGGGTTACTCATAGACACTTTAAAGGACAGAGTACAAAGAACAAATTACAGACAGAGAACAAAGTCAAAAAAGAGTCTAAATATTTGTCATTATCCTTTTGTCTTTTGACTTTGTTTGTACTCTGTTCTTTGTAATCTGTTCTCTATATGACAATAGGGGACCCGCTAGTCCCCTACTAATATCCTTAATAGCACATATCGCCGGCTGCCGTCATCTACTTTATCAGCGTATACGTCATGATGAACGATGCGAAGACTATAGAGACCATCGACATCAGTTTTATCAGTATGTTGAGGCTCGGGCCGGACGTGTCTTTGAACGGGTCGCCGACCGTGTCGCCGACGACGGCAGCTTTGTGGGCCTGCGAGCCCTTCCCGCCGTAATTGCCCTCCTCGACGTATTTCTTCGCGTTATCCCATGAGCCGCCGGAATTGGCCATCATGATGGCGAGCACGAAGCCGGAAACGGTCGCGCCGGTGAGCATGCCCGTGACGCTGTCGATGCCGGCCACGATGCCCACAATGACCGGCGCGGTGATAGCCATCAGCGACGGCACTATCATCTCTCTCTGGGCCGCGGCCGTGACTATCTTGACGCACCTGGCATAATCGGGCTTTGCCCTGCCTTCCATGATGCCCGCTATCTCCTTGAACTGGCGCCTCACTTCAACCACGACACCGCCCGCCGCGCGGCCTACCGCCTTCATCGTCATCGAGCAGAACACGAACGGCAGCATGCCGCCGATAAAGAGGCCGATGAGCGTCTTCGGGTTCATCATCGAAAGATCGATCCTGCCGCCGAGTATCTGGATCTGGTCGCGGTACGCCGCTATCAGCGCGAGCGCCGTAAGCGCCGCGGAACCTATCGCGAACCCCTTGCCCGTCGCCGCTGTGGTATTGCCGAGCGCGTCGAGCGCGTCCGTCCTCTGGCGTACCTCCTTGGGCTGATGGGTCATCTCGGCGTTGCCGCCGGCATTATCCGCGACCGGGCCGTACGCATCGGTCGCCAGCGTTATCCCGAGAGTTGAAAGCATTCCCACGGCGGATATGGCGACGCCGTAAAGCCCCATATTTGCATTCGCCGCGCCGCCCGAGAGGTAATAGCTCGCCATGATCGCGGCGCAGACCACCACGACGGGTACAAACGTCGACATCATCCCGACCGATAACCCGCTTATGATGACGGTGGCCGGCCCCGTGAGGGTCTGGTGCGCGACCTCCCTGGTCGGCTTATATGTGCTCGAGGTGAAGTATTCCGTAGAAAGGCCTATGATCACACCGGCCACGAGGCCGGCAAGGACCGACCAGTATATGCCTATGTACTGCATGCCGAGGACGTGTTTGACAACGAAGAACGAGACGACAGCTACGATGATCGAGCTCGAGAAGACGCCGCGTCTCAAGGCCATCAGCAGCGCGCCCTGTTCCGCTTTCTCTCCTGTCCTTACGAAGAATGTCCCTATGATCGACGCCACGACGCCAACGGCGGCCATGACCATCGGTATCGTGACCGACTGGAGGCCCAGCCCCAGGCCTCCGAACGCGGCGACGCCGAGCGCCGATGTGGCGACGATGGAACCGACGTATGACTCGTAGAGGTCCGCGCCCATTCCCGCGACGTCACCGACATTATCACCGACATTATCCGCTATGACGGCGGGGTTACGCGGATCGTCTTCAGGTATTCCCGCTTCGACCTTTCCGACCAGGTCCGCACCGACATCCGCGGCCTTCGTGAATATGCCGCCGCCGACCCTGGCGAAGAGCGCCTGGGAACTCGCGCCCATACCGAAGCAGAGCATCGTGGAGGTGATGGCGCCGAGTTTGTCCATTCCGTGCGTCGTCGGATGGCTCGCATACCACCAGTCGAGAAAATAGTACCATATCGACAGGTCCAGCAGGCCCAGCCCGACTACGACAAGCCCCATCACGGCGCCCGAGGAGAACGCGACGGTGAGAGCGGCGTTCAGGCTCCCCTTTGCCGCATTCGTGGTCCTGGCGCTCGAGTTTGTGGCCATGGTCATGCCGATAAAACCGGACATACCGGAGAAGAACCCGCCGGTAAGGAACGCGAACGGGACGAATATAGGAAGATGGCCTTTTAACGCAAGCGTTATCAGGATGACAAACATCGCGCCGAAAAAAATGGCGACGCCGGTATACTGCCTCTTCAGGTAGGCGCGGGAGCCCTCCCTGACAGCATCCGCTATCATCACCATGTCGTCGGTCCCCTCGCTCTTCTTCATTATCCTGGCCGCCAGGTACGCAGCGAACCCGAGCGCCAGGATAGAGCCGAGAGGAGCTAAAACAAGCAGATCAAAGTGCATCACTATGCTCCTTTCGGGAATGTTTGGCTTCTTTCGGAACCGACCGAAATAAGCACTATCTTTGTATGTAACAGGGCCTGCACCCTCTTCAGGTAATTCTTCGCATTTCCGGGAAGCTTCGCGTACAACGTCACCCCGGTCGTGTCTGACTTCCAGCCGGGCAGCTCTTCATAAATCGGCTCGCAGGCGGTAAGCGCTTTTATGCTGGAAGGAAAATCGTTATACACTTTCCCGTTATACCTGTAGCCGGTGCATATCCTGAGCGAATCGAGGTCATCGAGGACATCGAGTTTCGTGACGACGATCTCATCTATGCCATTCACCATGATCGAGTGCGCGACGATGACCGCGTCGAACCAGCCGCACCTGCGCGGACGCCCCGTCGTGGCGCCGAACTCCTTGCCCTTCCGCCGTATCCTGTCCATCAGGTCCGGCCCGAACTCCGTCGGGAACGGCCCTTCGCCGACCCTCGTCGTATACGCCTTGACCACGCCGATCACCTTGTCTATCCTGGTCGGCCCGACGCCGGTGCCCGTCGAAGCGCCGCCGGCGGAGGAGTTGGACGACGTGACGAACGGGTAGGTCCCGTAATCGACGTCCAGGAGCGTGCCCTGGGCCCCCTCGAAGAGGACCCTCTTTTTCTTCCTGATCGCGTCGTTCAGCAGGCGTTTCGTATTGCAGACATACTTCTTTATCTTTTCGCCGTAATCGAGATATTCGCCATAGAGCTCATCGAAAGAAAAATTCTCCACGCCGTATATCTTTGTGAGGACCGAGTTCTTCTCGTCGAGGTTCGACTGCAGCTTCTCCCGCAAGGTATCCGCTTCCAGCAGGTCGATGATCCTGATGCCTGAGCGCGCCACCTTATCGGCATAACAGGGCCCGATGCCCCTCTTCGTCGTCCCGATCTTTTTCTTCTTCTGCTCTTTCAGCTCGTCGAGCGTCCTGTGGTAAGGGAATATCACGTGCGCCTCTTCGCTGATGAAGAGCCTGCCGTCGACGCTTACCCCCCGCTTCTCGAGCATCGCTATCTCTTCCAGGAGCGCCTTCGGGTCGATCACGACGCCGTTACCTATGACGCATACCGTCCCCCTATGCAGGATACCGGACGGTATCAGGTGCAGGACGAACGAATCCTTCCCCACCACCACCGTGTGGCCGGCGTTGTTACCGCCCTGGTACCTGGCGACATAGTCGGACCTTGCGGAGAATATGTCTATAACCTTGCCCTTCCCCTCGTCTCCCCACTGCGCTCCGACAATGACTATATTTGACATGCTTTTCCTTTTACCAATCCTACGGCGACATCGTGAATATTGTGCGCGCGATGCCGGGATACTTGGCGATGAACCGCAGCTCGTCTTCGGTGAGCGGCTTCTGCGTATGGACGTTGGCGTATCTGACGAGTTCCAGTATCTTCGTCGCGTCCTTATCGTCCTTGAACTTCAGCTCGAGCTTGTCATACACGTTCCTGAAACCCTTGATACCGCTGTACTCGCCCGCGGTGATCTGGCGGCCCGTCTCGATGATCTCCGGCTCGCCGCGGCCGAGCTCCTCAAAGTCGTAGAGCTCATAGTTGCGCCTGTTCTTCAGGGCTCCGTCCGCGTGAATGCCGGACTCGTGCGCAAAGGCGTTTGCTCCGACGCCGGGCTGGTTGATCGGTATCGGCACGCCGAACGCATACGATGCATACTTCGCTATCTTCCAGGCGTGGTTGAGCTTGACATTCTCGTCGAGAATATACTCGCCTTTAAAGCCGCTGCCGTACTTCAGCGCGAGTATAACGCTGACGAGATCCGCGTTGCCGGCACGCTCGCCCATGCCGTTGACCGTCGTGTTGATATATGCGTCCACGCCGCCGTCTATGGCCGCCTTGGCGCCTGCGACTGAGTTGGCAACGACCATGCCGAGATCGTTGTGGCAATGGATCTCGATCGGCAGCTTCACCTCGCTGGCCAGCATCTTGATCCTGTCGTAGATCGTGAACGGGTCGTCGAAGCCGAGCGTATCGCAGTACCGGATCCTTACGGCGCCGGCCTTCTTGGCTGCCCTCGCGAACTTGATCAGGTAATCGATGTGCGTTCTGGAGGCGTCTTCGGCATTGACACAGACGTGTTTGATGCCGAGCTTCAGCGCGGCATGCACGGCCTCGACCATCTCCTTTATCACATCCTCTTTTGTGTACTTGCCGGCAAACTTGCTGTCTATCATCTGATCGGAGGTAGAGATGGAGAGGTTCAGGTTCTCGATCTTCGTCAGCTTGCACGCCTTCTCCACATCGCCCGTGATAGCGCGTATCCAGCCGCTCAGCATTATGGGCTTCAGGACCCCCATCCTCGCAAGCTCCAGGTTCGCGTTCAGATAATTGGTCTCGTGGCGCGTAACCGGAAAGCCAAACTCGGACTGGGCGACGCCCATATCATTGAGGTAGAAATTTATCATCGTCTTCTGCAATTTCGCCAGCCCCAGCCTCGACGTCTGCACGCCGTCCCTGTTGGTGACGTCGAGAATATAGATTTTGTTCTGTTTTGCCATCGTTAATCCTTTTCTTTTTTTTCTAAGCCCTGAGCTCTTAGCCCTCAGCCCTTAGCCTTATAACTTAACCAGTTTCGCGCCGAAGATATTGGGCGCCTTCCGTATCTCTTCCAGCACATCCCTGGGTATATCGCTGTCGATGTTCAGCACGCTCACGGCCTTGCCGCCCTTCGCTTCGCGGCCGAACGACATACCTGCGATATTGATGTTATTTTTTCCGAGCATCGTTCCTATCTGGCCGATGATGCCGGGGACGTCCTTATTCTCTATGAAGAGCATATAGCCTTCCGGCACCGCGTCGACGTAGGAATCATCGATCCTGACGATCCGCGGATCGACCTTGGTGAATAACGTCCCGGCGAGCGTCTTTTTCATCTTGTCGGTCTCCACCTCGACGATGATCAGGTTCGCGAAATCCTGGATCTGGTCGACCTTCGTCTCGGTTATCCGTATGCCGCGCTCCTTGGCGATGACCATCGAATTGACGAAATTAACGGTGTCCTGGAGTATCGGTGTCAGCATCCCTTTGATGATCGACAGCGTGAACGGCGTCAGGTCGAACTTGATCACGTCGCCGACATACCGTATCTTGACCAGCTTTATGTGCCCCTCGACGAGCTGCGCCTGTATCGAGCCCATCTTCTCGGCCAGCTTCAGGTAGGGCTCGATCGCTTTCCACGTCTCGGCCTCGACGCACGGCACGTTCACGGCGTTGCGGATGCAGCCGGTCAGAAGCGCGTCGCGGACGGTGTTCGCGACCTCTACCGCGACGTTGGTCTGCGCCTCTTCGGTGGACGCGCCGAGATGCGGCGTGAGCACCATCTTATCGAGCTTCAAAAGAGGGTTATCTTTCGCCGGGGGTTCCTGCTCAAAGACATCGAGCGCCGCTCCGGCGACCTTGCCCGCCTCTATCGCCCTGGCGAGCGCGGCCTCATCGATGATGCCGCCCCTGGCGCAGTTGATCAGCCGCACGTCCTTCTTCATCATCGCGATCTGCCTGTCCGAGATCATGTGCTTCGTGTCATCGGTGAGCGGCGTGTGGACGGTGATATAGTCGGCGTTCTTGTACAGGGTCGGCAGATCCACGGGCTCTATCCCGAGCTCTTTGGCCTTCTCCATCGAAAGGTAAGGGTCGTACGCAAGGATCTTCATGCCGAAACTCAAGCCCCGCTTGGCCACCTCAGTCCCTATCCTGCCCAGTCCCACGATGCCGAGCGTCTTTCCGTAAAGCTCATGGCCCATGAACTTCTTGCGCTCCCACTCGCCTCTCTTCATCGACGCGTCTGCCTGGGGGATGTTCCTGGAGAGAGCCAGCATCAGCGTGAACGCCTGCTCGGCCGTCGATATCGTGTTACCGGCCGGGGTGTTGACGACGACGACGCCCTTCTTCGACGCCGCATCGACATCGACGTTGTCGAGGCCGACGCCGGCGCGGCCTATGATCTTCAGCTTGTCTGCCGCCTCGATGACCTCCCTGGTGACCTTCGTGCTCGAGCGGACGACGAGGGCATCGTAATTCTTTATGACTACTTTCAGCTCATCAGGCGTGAGCTTGGTACTGACATCGACAGAAAACTCCTTCTCTTTCGTAAGGATCTCGACCGCCTCCTTGGAAAGAGAATCGCTGATCAGAACTTTATACGGCATGACTTTCTCCTTGTTATGTACTGGCCGGGGTTTAGCGGTGCAGGGTAGTGGGGCCGTTGGAAAATATCCTATTAAATCCTTACGACCCTACGACCCTGACTACTTTACCCTAATATCTTCGTCGCCGCCGCTATGCCGCTGCCTGCGGTGAATGTGTGGCCCAGCTTCGCCAGCGCCGCTTCGAGCGCCTTGATCGACTCTATCGTGTGCTCTTTATCGATACCGCCCATATGCGCGGCCCTGAAGATCTTGCCCTTCAGCGCCTCCTGGCCGCCCGCGAACGTCACGCCGTACTCGGTCTTCAGCAGCTTGATCAGCGCGTCCGCGTCCATGCCTGCGGGCGTGTTGACGCCGGTCACCGCGTTCGACGGCGACCTGGAAAATATCGTAAGCCCCAGCGCCTTCATCGCCTGGCGGAACGCCTCGGCCTGCCTGCCGTGTTCGGCTATCACATTATCGACGCCCTTTGTATTGATCGTCTCGAGCGCCTTCTTCAGGCCGATGACGAGCGTGATGGCCGACGTGAACGGCGTATCGGTATCGAGCATCGCCTTCCTGTACTTCTTGAAATTGAAATAGAACTTCGGACATCTCGACGTCTCTACCGCCTTGAACGCCTTCTCGCTGACCGAGCAGAACGCCAGCCCGGGCGGGATCATCAGCCCCTTCTGTGAGCCGCAGATCGCGATGTCGACGCCCCATGTATCGTTCTCAAAATCGTCCGCGCCGAGGCCGCTTATAACGTCAACGACAAAAAGCGCATCCGTCTTCTTCACGATCTCGCCGATCGCCTTGATCGCGTATACGGTCGCCGTCGATGTCTCGCAGAGCGTCGTGTAGACGCCCTTGACGGACGGATTTCTCTTCAGGAGGTCCTCTATGTCGGCCGGGCAAGGGCCGGAGCCCCACGGCACGTCGAGGGCTATCACCCCCACGCCGTAGGCCTTCGCAATGTCGCCGAACCTCTCGCCGAACTTGCCGCCGCGCACGACGATGATTGTGTCGCCCGGCGAGACTACGTTCACTATAGATGCCTCCATCGCGCCGGTGCCGCTCGAGGTGAACGTATAGACGTCGTTTGTAGTCTTAAATATCTTCTTTAGTCCTTCCGTCACATCTTTGAATATCGCCTGGTACTCCTTCGTCCTGTGATGGATGATCGGCTTCGCCATCTCATTACGGATCTCTTCGGGGACCGGCGTCGGGCCGGGCGTCATCAAATAGTTCTTCGCCATTTTACATCTCCTTGTTCTAGCGTTTAGCTTTCGTAACCTATGCGCTCTGCGCTCTGCGCCATGCGCTATTTCTTCCTGTCTATGTTCTCGATAACTTCATCAACGATGCCGTACGCTTTCGCCTCATCCGCCGACATGAAATAATCCCTGTCCGTATCTTTCTTTATCTTGTCCAGCGGCTGTTTCGTATGCTTGGCCAGTATCTCCTCTATCCTGGCGCGCAACCGCAGGATCTCCTGCACCTGGATGCTGATATCGGTCGCCTGCCCCTGCACGCCTCCCCACGGCTGGTGGATCATGATCCTCGCGTGAGGCAGCGCGTACCGCTTTCCGGAGCGCCCCGCGGCCAGCAGCACCGCTCCCATGCTCGAGGCCTGGCCTACGCAGTAGGTGCTCACATCCGGCTTCACAAATTGTATCGTGTCGTATATGGCCAGCCCGCTCGTCACGGATCCTCCGGGCGTGTTGATGTAGATATTTATCTCCTTCGCGGCGTCCTCCATCTGCAGGAAGAGGAGCTGCGCGATGATCAGGTTCGAAACCGTGTCGTCTATCGCCGTCCCTATAAAGATGATCCTGTCCTTCAGAAGCCTTGAATAAATATCGTACGCCCTCTCCGACCTGCCGGTTGATTCGATGACCATAGGTATCAATATGCTCATATCAAACCCCCTTGTTATTTCTCGGTTATCTTCGCGTTATCCAGTAAAAACCGTATCGTCTTCCCTTCGCGGATCTTGTCCGCGAGGCTGTCGACGAGTTCCCGGCTCTCGTAATGCGCCCGGACCTCTTCGGCGGTCTTGCCGCTCTGGGAGGCTATCGCCTTGTAGGCGCCGTTCAGGTCATCCTCGACGACGTTGATATGCTCGCGCGTCGCTATCTCATCGAGCACGAAGAGGAGCCTGACCTGGCGCGCCGCGTCGTTCTTAAAGCGCTCCTTGAACTCCCCGTCCTTCTTGTCGAGGTCATCCTTCTTCAAGCCCTTCTCCATCAGCCGCCGTTTCGCGTCCTCAACCATGTAATCGAGCTGCCGGGTGACGAAGCTCGAAGGAACGGTGAAGACGTTCGCGTCCATCAGCTTGCCGAGGAGCTGGTTCTCCACCTCCACCTCGGCGTTGGCCTTCGCGTGGGATTCCATCTCGCGGGCGACCTCTGCCTTAAGCTCATCGACCGTAGGCCTGCCCATCTCCCTGGCAAAATCGTCGTTTACGTCCGAGAGCTTCCTCTCCTTTATCTCCTTGGCGAGCACATGGTACCGGGCACTCTTGCCGGCAACCGACCTGTCGGGATACTTCTCCGGCAGCGTCACCTCGATGTCGCGCTCCTCGCCTTTCTTCATGCCGATGATCTTCTCGGCAAGGCCGGGGATGAACGACTCCTTTTCGACCGCCAGCCACAGGTCCTCCCGTTTCTTATGGAGCGGCTTGCCGTCGACCGAACATTCCATGTCGCTCACCAGGAAGTCGCCCATCTGCACGGGCCTATCCACGACATCGACGTACTTCGCGTTAAGCTCTCTCAGGTTCTGGAGCGTCTTTCGAACGTCCTCAGCCGTGACCGAGACTTTCTTCTTTTCGACCGCGATGCCCTTGTAGTCTTTCAGTTTGAATTTCGGGCGGATATCGACCTTTGCCTTGAACGTGAGCGGCTTGTCCTCTTCGAACATGACATCGCTGATCTCGGGCAGCGCAACCGCGTGTATCTCGTGCTCCTGCAGCGCCCTCTTGTACGCCTGCGGGATGAGGCGCTTCAGCACCTCTTCCTTCGCGTCCTTCGCGTAACGAAGCCTGATCATCTCGACGGGCGCCTTGCCGACGCGGAATCCGGGGATGTTCGCCGCCTTTGCTATCTCGGCGAATACCTCGTCGAATACCCTGGCGATCGCTTCCTTCGATACCTCTATCTCAAAAAGAGTGGTGCACTCTTCAACCGACTTTGCCTTCGACTTCACTCATAGTCCTTTCTAATAAACGGGAAAGCGTATAGTATATCACAACGCTTTTACATTGTAAATTTTTCGCCGAGGTATATCTCCCTGGCCCGGGGATTCGATATCAGCTCCTCTTTCGTGCCGGCGATCAGGATGTTGCCGCCCGCCATCAGGTACGAGCGGTCGGTGATCGCCAGCGTCTCCCTGACGTTGTGGTCGGTCACGAGTATGCCGAGCCCTTTTGCCTTCAGTTCCCGTATGATCTCCTGGCATTCCGCGACCGCTATCGGGTCGATACCGCTGAACGGCTCATCCAGCAGGATGAACATCGGGTTGGTCACGAGCGCCCTCGTTATCTCGACGCGCCTCTTCTCCCCTCCGGAAAGCGTATAGGCCTTGTGTTTCCTGAGGTGCGTTATCTTCAGTTCGTTCAGCAGTTCATCGCACCGCCGCGTGCGCTCCCTGGGCGAGAAACCGAGCGTCTCGAGGACCGACATGATATTCTCCTCAACGGTGAGTTTGCGGAATATCGACGGCTCCTGCGCGAGATACCCGATCCCGCACCTGGCGCGCGCATGGAGCGGCATCTTCGTTATGTCCTGCCTGTCGAAGACGATCCTGCCCTCATCGGGCGGGATGATACCGGTGATCATGTAGAAGGTGGTGGTCTTGCCGGCGCCGTTGGGGCCCAGCAGCCCGACGATCTCGCCGCGCTTCACGTTGATCGCGACCGAATTGACGACACGGCGGCCGCCGTACGCCTTGACGAGGCCTGTGGTCTCAAGCAGGTGCATCTATTTCTTCTCTCCGATAAAGTTCGTGTCGAACCCCATGCCGCCTTCCGGCGACAGGATAAGCCTCGGTTTGCCTGACAGCGTTATCTTCTTGCTGGCCTCATCATAGCTTGCCTTATCGCTGTAGGTGATGTTATCGCCCCTGGTGATCTTGACGTTGCCCTCGGCGACTATCTCCTTCATCCTTCGCGTATTCGAATCGAGATGGACGGTGATCTTGTCCGCATCGATGCTGCCGTCTTCGCTCACGACCTTGACATTCTTCGTGAAGTAGGCCTGGTTCCTCTCGTAGTCGAACTGCACCTCTCCGTCGCAGGTGATGATCGTCTTCGTCTTCTTTGCGGCCTTGCCGTCTTTCGGTTTTCCGGCGGCACTCGATGGTCCGGTTTTTTTTGCCGCGGCACCGACATCGACGAAATCTCCCGTGAAGCCCCGGCTCGCCTCGATCGTAGCCTTCACGTTCTTCTGGAGCCTGACGTTGTTCTTGGCCCTATCGTAAACGCCCGAATCAGCGGTTATAACCGCCTCGGCCTCTTCTCCGTACGCCGTGGCCACTATGTTATCGAGCTTTATCTCGTTCTCCGAGATCGCCTCGGCCGACTCGCCCTTCACGTCCCATTTCTTCGCGCCGCGCTCAGTGAGCCCCTCGAGATTGAACGAAAGGACCTTGTGCCGCACCTCGTCCCCCGCTTTCTGGCCGGCCTGCTGCAGGGCGGGAGCTTTCGCCTTCTTCGGCGGCTCTTTCTTTGCGCAGCTCGCCGTGAAGAGCATCAGCACTGCCGGGGCGATTATCACGTAACGGCCAAGTTTACCCATCAATTCACCTTCGGTTGTGTCTTCCATCTGCGGTGCATCCAGACCCACTGCTCGGGATACCGCCGTATGTATTTCTCAACTACGTCCGACCAGGCCTGGGTGTTCACCGCGATATCGGCTTCCTTATTGCCGGTATCGGCAAGCGTGATCGGCTGCTCGACTATAAAACGGTGCCTGAATCCTTTCCTGACGATGAAGACCGGCACGAGGGAGGCGCCGCTCACCGACGCAAGCACCGCCGGCCCTATCGGTGTGTAGGCGCCGCGCCCGAAGAAATTGACGAAGACGCCCTCGACCGAATCGACATCCTGGTCCGCAAGCATCCCGAGGATCTCATTGGCGCGCAGCACCTTCAGGAACCGCCTCGGCGACTCGGTCCTGTCGATCACGTTGACGAAGGCCGTCTTGCGCAATTTGTTCAGGTATGCGTCGAACTTGTGAAAATATATCCTGCGGCCTACCGCAGCGCCGGGATAGCCCTTGAGCCGGATAGTCATGGCCAGGAGCTCCCAGTTGCCGAAGTGCGCGGTCAGGACTATGATCCCCCTGCCCTTTGTGCGCGCCTCGTCGAATATCCCGATATTCTCGGTCGTAACGAACCTATCGAGGTTCCCGGCGGTGATCTTCGGGAAGTTGATGAGCTCGACCCCGACCTTCGCGATGTTCTCGAATACGCCTATGGCGATGGCGCGTATCTCGGAGACGCTCTTTTCGGGAAAAGCGGCCCTCAGGTTCTCTATCGTAAGGCTCCTGTATTTCGGGAGGACCCAGAAACCGACCCGCCCGAGGAACCCTGCTATCGCCGACCCGACCCGGAGAGGTATTAAATATATCAGGAAGGCACAACATCTGCCCCAATAATACAGGTAATACCGCCTGAACTTGAATTTCATGTATCGAGTCTGCCTTTACAGCTGATTACTATATTATAATACGCATCCTTTGTCAAGGAATCCGACGTAGACGTAGGGGAGGTTTAAACCTCCCCTACATCGTTGTTGACACACTTGTAATGGCTAAGAAGTTATAAAAATTGTAGGGCACCCTTAAGGGTGCCCTACAATGTGGATAACTGTGGGTAACTTATGCAAACTAGGAACCGATTACAGCCCCTTCTTCACCATGAACTCGATGAGGTCGACCACCCTGGAGGAATACCCCCACTCATTGTCATACCACGCGATGACCTTGGCGAAATTGCCGCCGATGACCTTGGTCAGTTTCGAATCAAGCGTCGAAGATGCGGGATAATGGTTGAAGTCGATCGAGACGACGTCGTCCGAGGTGTAATCGAGGATGCCCTTCATCCTGCCTTCCGAAGCCGCCTTCATCGCTTTATTGATATCTTCCGCCGTGGCGTCCTTCTTGAGCGAGACTGTCAGGTCGACGACCGATACGTTCGGGGTCGGCACCCTGATCGCAAAGCCGTCAAGTTTTCCCTTCAATTCAGGGATGACGAGGCCGATGGCCTTGGCCGCGCCGGTCGATGTCGGTATCATGGAAACCGCTGCCGCGCGTGCCCTGCGGGGATCCGAGTGCGGCAGGTCCTGGAGGCGCTGGTCATTCGTATACGAGTGAATAGTGGTCATAAGGCCCTTCTCTATTCCCCATGTGTCGTTCAGGACCTTCGCTACGGGACCGAGGCAATTGGTCGTGCACGAGGCGTTCGAGACGACCGAGTGGTTCTTCGGGTCGTACTTGTCGTCGTTGACGCCCATCACTATCGTGATGTCCTCGCCCTCGGCCGGAGCGGATATGATGACCTTCCTCGCGCCGCCCTTCGCGATATGGTTGATCGCGCCCTTTACCTCTTTACCCTTCTTGTTGACGCCGTCGTTCTTCACGGTGAAGAGGCCGGTCGACTCGACGACGATCTCGACGCCGAGTTCCTTCCACGGAAGCTCGCCTGGGTCTTTCTTTGCCAGCACCTTTATCGGCTTGCCATTGACGACGATCGAATCGCCTTCGGCCTTCACGTTGCCGCCCGGGAAACGGCCGTGGACCGAGTCGTATTTCAAAAGGTCCGCGAGCATCTTCGCGTCGGTGATGTCGTTTACGGCGACGAGCTCGATATTTTTTGAGTTTCTCTCAAGAATAGCCCTGCCGACCATCCTCCCTATCCTGCCGAATCCGTTGATTCCTATCTTTACCGCCATGGTTACTGCCCTCCCTTTTAGCGTATTGCGTATTGAGTATTGAGTATTGCGTATCGAGAAAAAATATTAAAGAGATACTATACAACAAATCGCTGCGCATTTCCACTATTTTTACATGGAAATCCCTGGAAGCCCTATACCCTTCCCCTCAGGAATATAAGGAAATCGGCGGGATTGATGACACCGAGGATATTGCCGAACTCGTCCTTGACGATAATGAGCTCCCCCTTCCTCGCCTCGACCTTCCGGAGCGCGGCCTTCAGCGACGTCTGCGGGCTAACCGTGATGAACTTGCGCTGCATCACCTTCGCGACCGACGAGTCGAGCTCTTCGGCGAGCGCTTCGGGGATCTTGAAGACGACCTCCTTGTTGATCGACCTGAGCTTGTCCGCTACGAAGTCGTAGAGCTGCGTTATCAGTATCCTCTTATAGCTGATCGCGATCGGCAGGAAGGGTTTGCCTTCGATGAAATTGAGGTGCGTCTCTAACGCCGACTGGCCGCTCTCCTGGTCGACCGACAGCAGGTACCTGAGCGAGCTGTCCGGAACCTCGTCGGTCCTGCCTTCCGGGATCGCCGCCACGTACGCCAGCTCGTAGACGTCCTTCTCGTCAACGTCAAGGAACTTGTAATTGTCTTTGATGTACTTCGCCAGCTCTCCGTCCTGGTCGCGGTAGTGGGTGACGTACTTCTCAAAGGTGTCGATCGCGTCGGCAAGGAAGACGCCGATCGCCACATCGACGTTGTACATAAGCCCGCTCGCCACCATCGCCGCGTCGTCGGATTGCCCCGGCCCGACGTGGTGGCGGATATACATGTATTTGACGTATTTCGACGCGCTGTGCTTGACCTTCTTCTCATCGGCTATGAGGCCGCAGGAGCGGTAGTAGACCAGCCTATCCTCGTGGTCGTTGTGCGCGAGCATCTCGCCGTCTAAGCCCATCTCGTCCATCACCTTCGTGTTGACGAGGTAGCACTTGCCGAAGCCGATATTTATGCTGTAAAGCTCCTGGGTCTTTTTCCGTATGTCGGGCTCATCCCTCAAGCCGCCGAGATACAGGCCTTTCAGTATGTCGTGGTAGTTTACGGTGCGCTCTTTGAACTGGGGTATGCCCAGAAGCGGCCGGCCGTTGCGGGTGACGAGCCGCTCGCGCGGGTCGTCGGCCAGGGCGCTGTCGACGAATTCCACGATCTCATCGATCAGCTCCTGGCGCTTCGTCTTGACGATCTTAGGCGAGCGTCCGAGCGCGCTGACAATATCATCGATGGTGGTGTTGACGTAGAAGCGCTTATTGAAGGAGCCGGCGCCGTTGTGGGATCTGCCCTCGATCGACTGCATAAAGACGAGGTCTTCGATGCGGGGTATCGTGTACAGCCTCTCGGAGGTCTTGAGGTTATGGAAGTCCTGCTGGATCAGTTCTGCAGGTGCCAGTTTCTTCGACATATGCTGTGAGATTATACCACAAGGGCTCTTTTATACAAGCAGTAACACTACCCGAACCGCAGGCCCACCTCTACGGGATGGCCGCGGACGAACGAATCCGCGTCGAGGATCTTCTTGCCTTCGAGCTGAAGATTTTTTATCGCAAAGGTTCCGGCGCCCGTGCTGACGATGATGCCCGTATCTTTGATTATTGCGAGAACGGTGCCGGGCGCCGCGCCTTTTGCCGCGGGATGACCGGAGATACCCGTATGTAATATCTTCAGGACCTTGCCGTTGTAATGCGTGTACGCGCCCGGCCACGGCAGGAGGCCGCGGACCCTGTTATGGATCACGGCTGCGGGCTTCGTCCAGTCAATGAGGCCGTCTTCTTTCTTTAGTTTCGGCGCGTAGGTGGCTTTCGAGGTGTCCTGTTTCTCGAGCCGCTCTTTCTTGGCTGCGATGAGGTCGATCGCTTCCAGGAGTGCTTTGGCGCCGAGGTCCGACAGCTTCTCGGTCAATGTGATATTCGTATCTTCGGCCTCTATCCCGGCCTCCTTCCTTAATATCATATCGCCCTCATCCATCCGCTCGTTCATCTTTATGACGGTGACGCCGCTCACCGTATCGCCGCTCATCACAGCCCAGTTCGTCGGCGCCGCGCCGCGGTATTTGGGAAGGATCGAGCCGTGGACGTTGATCGCATAAATTTTCGGGATGGACAGGACAGTCTCCTTCAGTATCTGGCCGAACTGGATGACGACGAAGATGTCGGCGTTTAGATTTTTCAGGTAGTAGACGGCCTCGGGGCTCGAGGCATCCTGCGGCTGGTAGACCGGGATATCGTGCGTCTCGGCCAGCACTTTCGCCGGCGGCGGCGAGAGCTTAAGGTTTCGCCCGCGCTTACGATCGGGCCGGGTCACGACCGCCAGTACTTTATGCGGCGACTCGATCAGGCTTTTTAGCGCGGGGATCGCGAATTCAGAGGTTCCGAAAAATACGATATTCATATCGCTCCTTAAATTTTTGCGGGTCCTGCCGCTCGGTGTCCTTTGCGATGCTCCGCGCTCGCG
>CAYGRZ010000032.1:0-19434 GCA_964352425.1 uncultured Planctomycetia bacterium
CTCCGCTTGTTGAGCAAGCCCTTGCGGCCTGGGCGCCTCGCGGGGACGTGTGGTTCTCCCCGGCGTGGAAACCCACACTCCGGAAAAATTGCTCGCTCTCCGCCTTCGCCGTTGCATGTGTAGGTGAGAGATTGGCTTCGGCGGATCCATGCCCGCTCGCAATTTTTAGGCCCCGCTTTAGCACCCAGGCCTCCGGGCTTGTGGGATGCGGCACGCATCCGAAAGTTCCCTGCCTGCCGGCAGGCAGGCAGGCGCCACTGGAGAAAGCCGAAAAATTTCTGGGAGGGCATGTGGGGCGGAACAATCTATATAATTCAGCGGGCTGCAGGAGATGCCGAAGCCGACGCGAGTAAGCTCCGACAATGATCCCCGCAACCCGCAAAATTATGCCGCAGTCAAGACCTGCGTTAACGTGCGCTCTCTCTTATGCATCTCCGCATTGATATCGATCTTCGTTATCTTCTTGAGCGCGATGATGATACTGCCCACGAATATAGTGTTAAAGTCCGCTTTCAGCGCTTTCAGGTCCTGCTCGCTGTTATCGACCAGCTTCTCGATAATCTCGAGAAGCTTCTGCCTATGCTCGGCGCTCGCGGAATTTTTGACGAAATCGAGGACCGGCAGGCCGAACGCTACCTGCATGAACAGCTCTTCGGCCGCAACGCCGTTCGGGACATTTTCCCTGATCCACTTGCACTTGTTGTCGCGCTCATTATGGTTTTTGAGCGCCGCCTCATCCACAACCGCCTGGTCCACGATCGCCAGCGCCAGCGCATTCGGGTCGTTCAGCATATCGGACTCTGCGGCCCTGGCCCGTTCAAGGTCGCTGACCGTGCCGTCATATAAGGCGATGCGCACATTCCTGAACCCTTCTTTCTCGAGCGCATACTTGAGGTCCGCGCGGGCATCGTCATACGGCTTTCTTTCGCCTTTATATGGTATGAAGAATACGCGCCTGTCCTCCGGAGCCCGCACATTCTGCAGGACCTGCAGAATCGCGCGAAGCATGGCATCCTGCGGCGCCATCAATCCGGCGACCGGCTTTTCTGCGGCCGGTGCCTGCGGCTCAGGAGTACCGGCATCCGCCGGCACCAGCACACGCATCTTGGCAGCAACTTTATCGATGATATGGCCGGCTGCCTTGTCGTTTTCCAGCATCTTCCTGTACTTATGGATATTCAGATCGTCATCCGTAGAGAGTATGGTCTTAACTATAGCCGTGAGGAATAACGGCATGTCCGCCAGGTCGGTACTCAGGCCAAGCTCAGCCATCCTCGTTTCCATTATTTCGTTTTTGAACGCCGGGGCAATATCTTTTATCTTTTTGTACGCCATGAACGTCAGTATGCGGGCCAGGATCTCCTCCTCCGTCTTTGTCATGAGCAGGTGTGTGCTCTCATGCCCGTCTCTGATCGCTCGCCTTGATACGGCCTCGAACTCCGGATAGCGGGACCGCACGAACATGTGGCCCAACACTTCGTGAAGCACTTCAAATTTCTTCACATTGTCAAGAACCGTCCATGAGCCATCATCTTTCCGGGCTAAGGCGCTCTTATCTATGAGCAGGATCGTCGCCGACTCGCCCCAGTGCAACTTTACCATAAAGCGCGGAACATCGATCCCCATCTGCGAAGCGGTATCGACAAATACGATCTCGGGCATGAGTCGATGGTCATAGCCCAGCATGTCAAGATACGAGGCGACAAATTTTCTGAGATCTTCGGCGGCACCGGGGAATTCCAAACCCTTTTGACGCGCATCTTCTACGGCTTCTCTTTCCAGTTCGGCCCTGCCGGTTATCGATAACGCCGAAAGCCTGCCCGATAAAACGGCCGGACGCATCGGGCGCCTGTCCACAGCGCGGGCCTCTACGAGGACTTTTTCAATTACTTCTTTGTAGAGCTGGCCTTCAACCGAGTCAAGGAAGTCACTGCCAATCCCTGTGGCATGATATCTGGCGTATTCCACATTGGCCCTGGTCACCACGTCATAAGGATTATCAACAAAAACGGGCTTTGCGGTCTTTGATCGCGGGGTAAGCCAGTGGGTGATATCGCCGGTGGTGAGGATGCATGTCGGTTTGTTGTAGACGCCGCTTGCAAGGTGGCTCAACCCCGTGTCCGGCGTGAGCACCCAATCGGCAACCGCCATCACGCTGGTTATCGCAGGGTAGAGCTCCTGTCTCGGCAGCAGTATCCTGTTCGGGCTAGGATTGACGACATCTTTCAATATATCATCTATCTTGTTCACATCAATATCCATCTTACCGCCGTGAGTGAATATCAGGTAGGCATCCGTTTCTTTGAGAAGCCGCGAAATGATAGTAGACCATGCCCTATTTGATATTATATCGGGGTGGCTCACGCCATATACGTTTATGATGAAGATCTTTTTCAGCGGGTCAAACTGAGCCGTGCCGCCCGAGGCCCTGTCATGCCATTCCTTTAGTATGGCCAGAGCCGCATTCCTCTCTTTAAGATTCGGCTCCAACACGCCGAGGCTTGACCTGTCTATATCAAGGCCTATGGCACGGCATGTCGAAATTGAAAGACGCCAGATCCCGGCATCATCGACCATGCCGGCGTCGTCGATATCTTCGATAGCTTTATCCATTCCAGAAATGAGGTACCGTTCTCCTTGTCGATCGGTTACTACGGGCGTTATAAGCCGACCCACTGACCCGGAAATAAACTCTCTGCGCGTGCCTGAAAAAAGCTTCGTTGCGGGAAAGAGCGTAAAAATATACGGCATTGTGCCGTTTTCGAACATCTGCGGCTTAATGCCGGAAAAGACCGGCTCCATATTACCGCTGAGGAAACCTTTATAGAGATCGAAGACAAGGTCGATCTTCTTATCGACAAGGAATTGCGCAACCACCTCTGGTTCCTTCATGCTCTGAAGGGTGTATCCGCTCCACTCCTCTATATTGTACTCTTTCCACTTATTACCCCCTTCATCAATTAATCCGGAAATCGCGCTTGTAGGCACAGGCCTGACTTTACCCCCGAACTGCTCCGAAAAGTATATATCCGGAAAATCTGTAACTACATAGATGGTGGCGTCCTTATATTTTTTTGTCAAAGCCGCCATAAGCGGCCATGCGTTTATTATAGATTCTCCCAGCTTTGGACCCATCAGCCCCTCCTCCGGATCAAATACCAGGATATTTTTTATCCCCCGGGGATCGATAATGTCCGGATTGGCTAACGGACGCGACACGTAAATATCTTTTTTTGGCGTTTTTAACCCAATCGACGCAAATCCGTAGCGGTCCTCTCTGGAGCGGCTTTCGTTCGCCAGCACTGTTATGAAGTTTATCGCAAAATGGGACATTGCGGCAATGCCCAGATACAAGGCCGGGTCCATCGCTGCGACAGGAAGCAGGAACCAGCACGCCAGCGTGAGCAACAGAGGCCCGCGCAGCCATTTCGTGTCTTTATCATAATGAAGGGCTATAAATACGACCCCCCAGATGATATTCGATAGCGCGAAACTTCCGAGTAATCCCGCCGTGAGATTTGGCAAGAGCCACCTGAATATGGGCTCTTCGACAATAGGCGCTATAAATATCGCTCGCACGCTCTTGCGCCAGCCGTGGTTCATCTGCGGTGTCAATGCTTTCAAGAGCCGCGTCACTCCCGTTCCTGCCGGTTTATCTTTAAGCGCCGCATCATGCTCTTTTTTGACCTCCCCCGCGGAGTATTGTGCAATTTTCTTGATCAGCTTTGCCTTGACGGATCTTCTGGACCGTGCCGTGCTTATGTCCAGCGTATCGTCTTTTATTGTCTCGTCAAAGATCCTCACGGCAGCGCGGGCCTCATACTTGTCAGCGCCCCGCATATCATACCCGTCGATCTCTGTCATAGCGTCGAATATTTCTCCCAGCGCATCAGACCATGCATCCAGAACGAGCCTTCCTGCCAAAAGTTTCGGTGCAGGATCGGCATGCTTCATCGACGATAGTATTATGTGAAGCCCTGTGAGATATAGATATCGCCTGTGCGAGCCGTCTTCTATGGTTTCCGCAATATCGACAATGCCTTTCCAGGCCTTGCCGAGAATCCTGCTTATGCCCGTGGAGTCGCCGGTGGTCAGATACAGCTCCATGGCATCATTAAACACCTGCGCATCCGGCGCTGACTTAGACATTGAGCCGATCGTCGCTCTCTCGGCCGTATAGGTTCTAAATATCTTCATCGCGATGACTTCTTGATATTCCTTTTGCACTCCAAGTTTTCTTATTATGCCGGCCAGCTCTTTATCGGCGTATTTGTCGGTATACGGTCTTAATGCGGGGTTCTTACTCAACACATCTGTCATAAGCTCGATCGCCCGGTTTTCAGTAGCAGCCTCATTCAGGATCCGGTACATCCATGCCTCTTCCGGCCTGGTGTTCACCATCAGCCTGCGGCCTTCATGATATTTAGCATGGACGATCTCGTGAATAAGACATTTAGACACTTCAAGCGGATCCTGAAGGTCGGAATCTATGATGATGATCGGCGCAGCATGATTATCATCTTGCAGAGGCAATGTCATTCCGGATGCATGGCCCCAAAATTTAAATAGCCCGCGCAGCCAAGACGAGTGCGGGATGAAAAGCACCCGGTCAGGATCAAACGTGAATTCAGGATTACCCCTGACCGTGTTGGCCACTGAGGTTATGGCCAGCCTCTGCGCGGCGGAAAGCTTCTTCCGGGCGCCGCCATCGATTTCCGTGAGCGCCCTGATAAAGCTTGGCACGCCGCCGCCTTTCATCCGGCTTCGTATGCTGCTTATGCGTGCTTTTGCTTTCTGCAGATCGCTTTTTCGTGACGCAAGGAGTTCGTCTTCATTCAGCGTAACATCGAAAGGCATCGGCTGTGTCGAGAAGCGTGCAATTCTATCTTCAGATGCTTCTACAAGATGCGCCAGATCCCGGACATATTCGCTCATGAGCGTTTCAGCGGTCATCCGGCCCTCTGCCTCCAGCGACTTCTGCGTAATATAGTTTCTGAGCGCCGGCTTCAAAGGATTTTCCATACCGAACACCGCGCGCTGTACGCCGGCGAGCGGCGAACTAAACCCTTCCGGCAGGGTTTCTGCGGAGGCATATCGGGCCTTATGGTCCGCATGCGATTCTTCCGGATACAGCATTACCAGTATTTCGTGGAGGAGCATCTCTTCAACGAAGGCGGGATCGCTCAATTCATAGAATGTGCCGCTCACCAATGCAACCGACGCGTTCTTACCTTTACCAAGAACGCATCCGAGGACGAACTGCGTGGGAGAGCGTATGCCGGCCCGAGGGGAATACGTCACGATCTTTCCGTTGTGCACATCGGCCAGAATTTCGCGGATCTTCGCTTTCACCCTCGACCTGATTCTGGCGTCAATATCTGCGCTGTCAACCTTTCCTAAGAGGCTTTTCAGCCTGACCCGCATCGTAGAGGTTTCGTCATTCGATAGCACCCTGCAATTCTCTTCAATATCGCCAATAATGACTGCGATATCTGCTTGCGACATCTCCTTACCGTGGATAGCGCCGCTGCCTTCTGCGGATACCTTTGACACCCCCGCCTCCCGATGCTCCTCTTCCGACAATAGCGACCGCAGCCAGTCTATGCCCTCGACATCCTGTCCCTGTTCCACCATGAAAGACCAGCGTTTACCTTTATCATAAATATGGTATACATATTTATAGGTGTTTGAGTACCCGGCATATACGTCGTCGAACAGCCGGATGGGGCCGTGTATTCTTGCCGCATCCCTGATGTCGCCATTCACGTTGCCCGGCCCTTTCAGATACGCGGCCAGAGCGAACTTGAGGCGCTCTTCCCGGACTTCGACCCACCCGTAATGGCGCGTGTAGAGCTGCATAGTATATTTTCTGCCGGCCGCGGCATTCTTTTCCCGGTCATAGCGCTCGTCGACATTCGCCACCCAGGCCTTCGGATGTTTCGGATCATATTCGGCGGGATCGAGCCGTAACTCGGCGCCATGCCTGTCTATAAAGTTCCATGCCGCAAGCATAAGCGCCTTTTCGCCGTCACGGCCGGGCTGCCACCTTTTCCTGCCATTTCTGATGTTCTGATATTTGATTACCTTGATGGCGCGCTGCAGCTGCACCTGCCACTTGGGATTGATCTTCAAACCCATTTCCTTCGCCGCATCAGGAAGGAGCTGCATAAGCCCGACGGCACCACTCTCAGAAACGGCACACGGATCGTTCCTGGATTCTCTGCTGATGTGCGCCAGGAGAAGCGCTTCGTCGATGATGCCCGGATCGAGCGTCTTCCTGAAGCGATCTTTAACCGGCGCAGGCTCCCGATGCTCCTCTTCGACCGGTACCGGCCCTTCGCCTTCCCGGCCGGGCCACAAGAATGGCTGCTCACTATCTTCCGGTATTCCCGCTTCATCAATAAGTTCTACCCCGCCCTTGATTTCCTGTTGATCAAGAGCCCTTCGGGCGATATCGGGTCCGACTGCAAAATAGAATATGGTCGCGGCGACCGTCACAGCCTTAAGAACAAGGTCGGAAGCTATCATCCCGAACCCCGGCCGCGGGAGGGCGCTTATTGCGTCATAGTAATCCATCTCGCCCCGGTCGGCCACGCGCTGGGCGGCCCTGCGGTAGCGCTCGGAAAAGATGAGCCTGGAAAGGACGGCCCCGTCCCAGCCTACCGGGAGCGCCGCGAGCCCCAGATTCAGGTACGCGTAAAAACTGAGGAAATAGCCGACGGGGCTGTCAAACGGCAGGAGTAAGCGGGCGATCGCCTCTGCCGCTATGAAGATTATAAAATGAACAAGATACGGCGCTGCAATGATCTTGATCAGCTTCTTCGCCACATCCGGGGTCCCTTTCGGAAAACCGAACTGCACGCTCAATCCCGTAGCGGGGTCTCGCCCCATCGTTACACCATCCGCGCCCACGCTCCTGGCAACGATGAAATGCGTGCTCTCGTGCACCATGAACGCGAGAGCTATCGACATAAAGATCATGGAGAGGAACGGCAGGAAATCTATCTGCGCATTATACATATAGACAAGGAATATAGGCATGAGCGCAATGATATTGAATTTGGCGCGGAACGGCCCTTTCGCGCCGTCATTCCCCATCTTCTGCTTCTCGTAACGCGCATTTTCTATCAGATACTGCCCCAGCCACTCAATATCCTCGATCCGCACAGGCGTGACATCTTTCATGAAGCGGTTCCTGTCAAGGCCTACGACAGGAACGTGGTTACCGCCGATCATCAGTAAAATTTTCTTGCCGGGATACTTGCGCAGTAGCGCATCGAGACGCGTCTGGGCCACTGTATTGCGCGCATTGAGCATTTCGGTTCGTATGAGGACTGTCATCGCATAAAACTCTTTCAGCGCCTCTGGCGAGGCCGCTATTTTTGCCGCTGTGTCCAGAAGGATCTTCTCGAGATCACGATCGGGCATTCCATAGAGAACGCGTGCCGACCGTAGATAGATATTGAGCGAATCGCGGAAAGATGGCTCCTGGCCGCGTGATACACCCTGCGCCACGAGCATTTTAGTCAGGATACTGTAGTGATCGTGCAGCTGCGGATACATGGAGGCCGCGATGATATCTTGTTTCGTAAGCCCCAGTTTCTTTACAAGGATATCGATGACATCCGGGTCACCCTGCACAGGTATTATGTCTTCAACGGGTATGCCATAGTCACGGCTCAGTTTATCCGCGATCGCCAGGTCCGGAGCTAGTACGCTATTGAGATACTTCCTGGCGTCCGGGACGCCTTCCAGCACAAACACCCAATTCTGCGGATCCTTCAGGATCACCCGGCTGGCTTTCAGCATCTCATCCGCTCCCTGCGGAGCGCCATGCGCGCCGCCGATGACTTCCATCTGTGCTCCGTGCCACGTTATGGAATATCGCTCAGCCCCAATTACAGCAAGCGATGATGGCAATGCTCCGACAAGCCGCTCTGTCTGTTTTCTATGCTCTATTAGTGCCCTGTACTCTTTTTCAACGCGGATATACGGTACGGCAACAAAGGCGGCTATGGCAGAGACTGCGGCGATAACAGCGGATGTGATAATTATTTTGAGTGATGCGGATCCCTTAGTGAGGGCGGATTTTTTGGATGCAGGCGGCGCGCGCGGCACAGCCGACTGGAGGTCGAACCGCATATTAAGTTCGGCCGTGTATTCGCCTGAAAGGTCGAGCACGAGCCTGATATCGTCTATAGTCAGCTTATCGCCTTTATTGGCAACTAAAGCACAAATCTTTTTTGCGGCCGAGCGCCTTGCATCCCTATCCCCAAGTTTAGGCAGCCCATCAAGCGCTTTGGCGATATCCGGGATGAATGTATCCGTATTTAGCGAAACGCGCTGTTGTGCATGCGCTGTTTCCGCGGACCCCATGCCCTGGCCCGGATGGAGCGCCATCGCAAGCTTAACCGCGTCGGCAGGCGGGACTGCTTTGCGCACCTTATTCTGGAGTTCCTCCAGTTTTTTGTATTCGTAGTTTCCGACCGGCTCTATGCCTATGATATACTTGAGCGGCAAGCCTCTTTTTATGGAGAAGCGCGCTTCATTGTCATCGCTACCGGTCTTATCCTCACTGACTTTGTAGCCATCCTTGAGGATATCTTTCGATAAAAGTATTACCACTCCCTTTCGCCCCTGACTGCGCGCTTCTTCGCCCCAGGCACTCAACTGTCTCTCCGTTATGCCGTGCCTATTGCACATCCTCAGTAATTTTGGATAATCTTCTTTCGAGTCTCCATTTAGAAGAATGAATTGTGACAATTCTTCATAAAGACCTTTATCCAGCTTAAAAGGCAGCTTGCTGGAAATGTAATATTTCATTACATTCCAATCGGCATAAATTTTTTTGGCGCGGTCGACCGCATCAAAGCCTTTGCCGAGAGGATAATAGTAGAATTCTCCTGGCGTACGTGCTCCCGGGGGGAGCTTGCCATGCTCCGCCAGATACATGATCGCCTCGATCGAAGTGCCATGGACACCTATCGCCTCATCTTCGCGGTCAAGGCCTGACTCAAAAAGCTCAGCAACCTTCCTCGCGGATTCCTTTACAGCTTCTGTTTTAACACGTTCGGGGACGTTCCCTGCGGGGACATCCTGTAACGATGATGCGGATCCGGCCTCATGCGCCTCGCGCACAGCCGTGTCGAGGCCGTATTCCTCTCTGTCGATGAGATCCTTGGCCTGGACACCGTCTGAGCGCTCATCCCGTGACAGGATATTGACAAAGACATCGAATGTAAAACAGTGGGCCACGATATTTATGATCACATTTACCACTGCCAGCATCGCTGGCATATCGGCAAGCAGGTCTGACAGGAACGGCATACCGGCCATGAGGAATGCAAAGAGAAGCATCGCAGAGAGGGCCATGCCAACAGGAGCTGCCATGAGGACCGTGAGCGGCCGCCTGAAACTCTCGCCCTTAATGCTTACGTACCTGGCGCTCACGATCCTGCCGCCTGCTCGCTCTATCTCTATTCTTCCCCTGAAACCGTCGGCAAGCGCATGGAAGAACTCGTGGGGATATACGGTCATAAGGGCAAGGAAGTTGCCGATCACAGGGATTTGGGAGAGGTATTGTGCGGTCAGGCTGCGGGCCTCGTCCGATGCCATGCTATGGCGCGCCTTTCTCTCCGCGGCATCCAGGAATGTCTCAATATGTTTGTAGCGCCGCTCCCCGTCAAAGAGCGTGAGGTTCTGTCTGATCGCCTTTCCTTCCCTGGTTTCGATAGATCCGATCTGCTTGCCATTCCTGTCAGGGTCATACACATGATGATCCAGCACCAGCGAGCCTCTTACCGCCTGATATATACTCAAGGCATCTTCAAGATTATGCGTATGCGTGGCCATCGTCCTGCCATAATCCATGATGACATACCCGTCCTTCGTAAGAACCGCTACCACAACATGTCCCGCATTTACTTTTACGCCCGTAGGAACCGCCCTGATATCCAATCCTTTCTCCCGGCTGACACGATTGATTATGTCGGCGTACAACTGGGCAAAGCCGGCGCAGATATTTACGAGTCTCTGCTCATGGTCAAAATAGCTCTGCCTGATCGCCGCGTACATCTCTCCCGGATCGGCGGTAATGATCCTGTCACCGCTATGGTTATAATCGTTTGCCGAGCCATAGAGTGCGGCAATAATATCCAGCACATCGCCTTCCGTATTCACAGCATCCGAAAGGTTTTGGATGAATTTTTCCAACGTGGGTGAGTCCCTCAGTACCGACTCGCCTGTCTTTAGGGGTGCCGATTCGCTCAGCCTTTTTGTCAATGCTTCGGACGTAAAGTCCTCCGATAAAGACGTGTCATAGTACACGCCGGCGGAGCCGGATGCCCTTAACGGCACGCCCTTACCATGCGCGCCGAAGCGCATGTTCAGGGTGATCATTCCGGCATATTCCTCTTCCGGTCTGTCCGTCAGGTCTGTGAGCCTTGTATACGAAAGACTTACTCCTAGATCAAGATCTTCGGACGGTGAATAGAGATACTTCGCGATAATACCCTTCTTGTCAGGCAGGAAGTCTTTCTTGCTGAGGCTTACAAAGGGAGTCAGGTTGACACCATAGCTATCCTGCGCATATCCGAGAGAAAGCTTCGCGTCGGAACTCATCCCGTTTTCTTCATACATGAGCCCGGTGTAATACGCGGAGTTCTCGCCTAACCATGTCCAGTCAAGCCCTGCGGCATAGCTCAGCCTGTTTGTCCCTACGCTTTGCCAGTATTCATCTTCTATTAGCCGGCCATGACGCACATCATAAAAAGCTCGCATCCGGTGAGCGGGACTGTAGTAGTAAATAACATTTCCGCCTATGCTCGTCTGCTTATTGTCGTCATAATATACCTTCTTTCCATTTTCATCCGTATAGGAGAGTTCTATTTCCGGGACGCGCCAATAATCTTGCCCTATATACGCCGACGCAACAAGATTATCACCCAGCAAAACGGATTTGCCGATATTGAAATACTCGCTTTCAACGCGGGCATCCATATTCGTATGAATGGGTGTATTTTTGAACATATTAAAGAAATCGTAGTTGACGGTAACGGGATAGGCGGCATAGCTTAAAGGATCGAAATCGTAATGGCTTTTTCCAAAGCTGTAGGTGAGCGGCGCGGCCCAGTGGTCCTGCTTAAATTCATATGCATATCCGTAAAAAGGCGACGGGCGGAACACCGAATATGGATATTGCCCTCTATCGAAGTCCATGTACCCTATCTCATATCTTCCTCTCGCTTTCTCCGGTAAGAGATATGTGAGGTCTATGAGATACACATGATTCGTGTATGACGGAATATATTCCCGCCAGCGTTGTGCCAGCCAGTCCTGGGATATAAGTTTAAGCCAGCTCGTCTCAAACCCTCCTTTAAGGACATTATCTTTATAATAATCGGCGAAGAAAGACCCCTCATCCTGCCATGTCTCAGGGGAAAATATAAAAGTCTCTTTATCCCTCCACGACTGGGCTGGCCCTTCCATGCCGCGTGTCGGGCTGAAGGCATATCCGGCGTCTCCGGCGCCCGCCATCGCCGTGGTAAGCGCAAAAGACGGCAGTATCATGATGAGCAATGCTACGATGAGAGTCTTTATATAGGATATGAATCCCTTAGCGGGCGCGAAATACTTGGCGGCCCTGGCTGAATCGATCGGCCTGTTACCGGAACTGTGAATATCTGCGATCCCGAGTATAGCCAGCGCCGCCAAGAACTGCCTATCAGTAGTTTTAGGCCCGAAATTATTCTTCGCGCCCTCAGAATATTCCCACGGTTCGCCATGATAAGCGATCAGGCCCTTGACCAATTCTATCATAGCCTCGTCGTACCCCATTCGCCGCAGTTCGGGCTCGACCATCGTCGCGCCTATGGGACCATGTTTATCCGGATTAGTAACGAAAAGTTTCGCATAGTCGTGGAGCGCTGCGGCTATTGCGAGCGCATCGCGATGCTGCTGATCGAGTGATGCGTACAGATCGCATATCCTCGCAAAGGTTCGGGCATCCAATGTCTTTTCTGTGCCGGGTTTAATATACGGGTTCACATTGAAAGCTTGCGCATCCCGTGCCGCGATCGCGTCTATATCCCTTGCCACGTTCATGACATGCTCCATGCGCACGTACGGGCCCCACCTGTCGCCCTCGCCCCGCGTTCCTAACGGCGTATTCCTTATGAAATATTCGAGCGATTGCGCTGCTGTCATGTTTACGCTCACAGGCGCGGCGGCGGATGCAACGACGGTAGAATCTGATAGGAGCTGATTTCTATGAACAAGGTATTGATTAATCGTCATCCCCATAAGCGGTTCGCACGCCGCATCGGCATCCGCTGTCGCAAACGTCATAGAGTAAAGCGCCTTTGCAAATCCGTCAGGGTCCGATCGGCCGTTTTCCAGATCCCAGAAGAACGATGTCACTGCCTGTTTTATGGCAGACGCATCATAACCTTTTTTAACACCGCCATATTGCACAAACATATGATCGATCTCTTTGAGGCGCGATTCTATCTCATCTTTATATGACAGCACCTTTTGCTTAACGGCCTCCA
This sequence comes from uncultured Planctomycetia bacterium, assembly GCA_964352425.1. Taxonomy (GTDB): domain Bacteria; phylum Omnitrophota; class Gorgyraeia; order 2-01-FULL-45-10; family 2-01-FULL-45-10; genus JAMWCX01. Next base: position 12,549 of record CAYGRZ010000032.1, read on the forward strand.
GTACGTCCGGCCTATCTTTGGCGATATCGGCAACAGCGCTCAGGCCATACATATGGGCGATTCGGTCCTGTGACGCGATTGCGCCCTCAAGTCCGATGCGCCGCGCTGAGCTGGATAAGTCGGCCACGTTACGGTCACGTGCTATGACCCGCGCCAAAAATTGCAGATGCGCCTTGTTGTGGGCTCCGCACTGGATGACATGCGAATGTGTCAGATCAAAATCCTGCACAAGTTTTTCGAGCGACGGATTTTCGCGCGTCAGGACTCCTTCCCTCTTCACCTCATCATATGATACAAGGTAATTGACAAGGTCGATCCAGTCATCACGGGTCAAGCGGCGATTGCTTAGATAAGCAGCGAGCCGTTCGGCATATTTCGGGTTTGCCGGCACGATCTCCTGCCAATCGGCTAAACGAACAAGCGCACGTTCGTTAAGGCCGAAATGGCTGCGGGCCTCTTTTACCAGACGTCGCAGCGCAGGGTTATCATCTTTGATAAACTCTATCGATTCCGCCGACAGGTCTCCATAGCCAAAGAGCAGCGCAACTGCCTCAACCGCTATGGATATGACATTGATCACAGCGAAATAGACGGCAAGGTTGTTCAGGAATGAGAAGGCGCCTCCCGGATGACATAGTATCACAAACCCAGCAAGCATGGCCGCAAGAACATTTCCTGAAATGCCGCCGTATCGTTCGGCCTCGTCATAGATTTCTTCTATATCTCCCGTCAAAATGCCGCGCCATACCTTTTTCGGTGACTGCCATGTTGTATAGGCCCATATCGCATGGCCCAATTCATGGGGTGCAGTCGAGCCGAGGACAAGAGCTTTACGGATGGATGAAAGGTCAAACAAAATCTTACCCAGGATGCGACGGGGTAGCGAGCTGGAAGACAATAAGAGGGATATCTTCCCGTCTCCAGCGGTGGCAAGGAACGAATGTACGACCGGCGCGTCGGCAGGCGGGACTGCTTTGCGCACCTTATTCTGGAGTTCCTCCAGTTTTTTGTATTCGTAGTTTCCGACCGGCTCTATGCCTATGATATACTTGAGCGGCAAGCCTCTTTTTATGGAGAAGCGCGCTTCATTGTCATCGCTACCGGTCTTATCCTCACTGACTTTGTAGCCATCCTTGAGGATATCTTTCGATAAAAGTATTACCACTCCCTTTCGCCCCTGACTGCGCGCTTCTTCGCCCCAGGCACTCAACTGTCTCTCCGTTATGCCGTGCCTATTGCACATCCTCAGTAATTTTGGATAATCTTCTTTCGAGTCTCCATTTAGAAGAATGAATTGTGACAATTCTTCATAAAGACCTTTATCCAGCTTAAAAGGCAGCTTGCTGGAAATGTAATATTTCATTACATTCCAATCGGCATAAATTTTTTTGGCGCGGTCGACCGCATCAAAGCCTTTGCCGAGAGGATAATAGTAGAATTCTCCTGGCGTACGTGCTCCCGGGGGGAGCTTGCCATGCTCCGCCAGATACATGATCGCCTCGATCGAAGTGCCATGGACACCTATCGCCTCATCTTCGCGGTCAAGGCCTGACTCAAAAAGCTCAGCAACCTTCCTCGCGGATTCCTTTACAGCTTCTGTTTTAACACGTTCGGGGACGTTCCCTGCGGGGACATCCTGTAACGATGATGCGGATCCGGCCTCATGCGCCTCGCGCACAGCCGTGTCGAGGCCGTATTCCTCTCTGTCAAGAAGCTGCTTAGCCTGAACACCATCAGACAGCTCGTCTCGTGACAGGATATTCACAAAGACATCGAATGTAAAGCAATTGGCCACGATAGCAAGAATTACCTTTACCGCCGACAGCATCGTTGGCGTATCGGCGAGTAGATCTGATAGGAACGGCATATCGCCCATGAGGTATGCAAAGATGAGCATTGCGGATAAGGCCATCCCCACGGGTGCTGCCATGAGAACCTTGAGCGGTTGCCTGAAACTCCCGCCCTCGATGCTCACGTACCTGGCGCTCACGATCCTGCCGGCTCTACGCTCTATCTCTATCCTTCCCCTGAAACCGTCAGCAAGCGCATGGAAGAACTCGTGTGAATAGACGGTCATGTAGGCAAGGATAGTGCCGATCACGGGGATACGCAAGAGGTAACGGGCGGTAAGGCTATGAGATTCTCGGCCTGTGGCGGTCGCCCGCAACTGCCGTATTTCTTCCCGAAGATGGGTTTCGAATTCAGAGACGAGCTCCTGTTTTCTGCTTGCATTAAACTCGCGGGCGAATGCACCGATGGGCTCAAATTTCAAGTTGGGGATATCGAGGATGACGAGCGAATCCCCGTAGATGCCGAAGTTTCTTAAAAGCGGGGACACCTTGTAGTCCTCGACATACGCCTTCTTATCGAGGATCTCCACGTACAACATCACAAGGAAGGAGGCCAGGCTTTCGAGCGCAGGTTCATTGCGCATGCCTGCCAGATCGCGCGCTACCCCTTCAAGGTCAATAGCTGTTTGCTGCTTTATCATGGTCATACCCTTCGCCCCGATGTGATAGTAAATATTGAACGGCGGTGTCAGGTGGTCTTCTATGAAGCCTCTCCTCTCGGCTTCTTCGTAGGCCTCTTTTGACCGCGCGTTTATTGCGGGATCCCTGTTATCAAGTATTTTGATGACCCATCCCGTCCCTGTGACATCCTTCGTCACGGTAGCGTGGAAGCCTTTCTTATCGGCCGGCGAGGCGGCGGGCGTGCCATCGTGCGAAACGGCCCTATCGTCTTTTGGCCTTGAGAAGACCACAAGAGCAGATGAACCCTCATAAGGATTCGCGGAGCTCTCTTCTCTGACCAGCTCGCCGTTGACGTATTTGTTCACATCGCGGCTGTTTGCCAGCAGGAATGCTTCAACGACAGGATCACCGCGTTGTTTTGTTTCCTGAATTATGGTATCCCCTAATTCATCAACGCGATATCCTATGCCTTTACTCTTATCACCGGTAAGGTTTATGGCTACCACCTTTCCCGAACTGGTTATACCTATAAGGTTATGAGGATATTTTGACCTTATAAGGCGAACCTTAAGCACATCCGCCTCTATCCTGAACTCCCCTTCCTCCAATATGCCAGATTCTTTTTCGCGATAACCCCGCGCGAGAAGGGCTTTATCTTTCACATCTTGTATTGAATAAGCCTTCAGGAAAGGCGCCAGGTCGACCTCTATGTACCCGCTAGCTTTTATCACATCCAAAAGTTTCTGCCTGTCGATGGCTCTGCCCGGCGCAGGCAGACCGACGAATAAATCGTTGTGGCATAACGACGGCCCATATACCGTCTTCCCGTCTTTATATTCCACAAATTGAGGCAAGTGATACAGATGGTAAAGATCGTCAAACTGGTTATATAGATTCTCCGTTTCTAACGGTACGCTCCGCCCATTATGGACAACGCGCTGGCCGAACAGCGCTGACCGTATCCGGCTTGACCTGTCCCGACCGTTTATGATCGCGGATATTTTGCCGTTTCGCTCGGCAAAAGACACGTCTTCCGATGACACACTCCCGTCTTTCCATATCACGAACATCGTATATGTTCTTTCATATAGCGGCTCGCCCTCGCGCGAGAATATACGGTTTAGATCACCGTCGTAAATAATGAACCAGTCATTATGCATATAATTGTCAGCGGAATAGGCAACTGTCGATAAACCTTTGAGCGGCTGTAGAAGATCCGACACCGGCACTATAGGCCTCTTGCCTATTATCTTCCCATCTAAAAACATCTTGTCAGGGCCTTCAATCTCACGATTGACATAATATCTCCCGGACCATGCAGAGTTATAGACAATGGATATGGGCGTATCTTTCAAATCGTAATAATCATACACGGGCCTGTAAACGGATTGCGCGGCGGTTGATACCGCTTCTTGCGGCGCGGCGACAGGGACGATCGTCGTACCTGAAACCTCTTCATTCAATGGCTGGGCTATTCCGGCAGCCTTCCTGCCGAGCGGATTGAGATTGCTCGCTATGGCGAGTGCGAAAAGGCCTTGCGACTGGGCCGTCTTCACGAATTGGGCATAGGGATTGCCCGAGAGGAGTTTCATATACGGGCTCTCATACCCCTTATCATTCTTAAAATTCGGCATGATCGTGATGTATGAGATGCTGTTCTTCTTGAAGAGCTCGGAGAGATTATCGGTGTGGAAACCGCCGGTGATGACTATGGCAACTTGTGGTTCGTCGCTCGTGGCTCGTGGCTTGTGGCTAGTAAATCGGATATTCCGCACGAATGCCTCGTCCCGCTTCAGCGAATATTCATAGAATTTCTCCATCTCGGCGCGATAACGGTCGAGACTCTCGATATCCTTATCCAATTCGACCGCAATGCCCCGGAATGAGGCCTCCCTGTTTATGAACGCGAGGTACTCTTTCACGTCAAACGACGCGCGAGAGGCCATGTAGTACTCGTAATCGGACTTTGTCAGCGAGATGGTGAAGATATTCTTCAGGAGGGCAAGGTTCTTCGAAAGCCTGAGGAGTTGTCGCTGGGTATCGTTCTCGCAGAACCGTTCCTTCAGGCGGCTATCAAGAGCGTCTATGTCGGTCATGGCCCTGCTGTTATCGATCCGGCTGTAGAGCGATACATACGCCAGGTATTTTTCCAGTCCGGCGAATTGGGACATATCTGCGCCGATATCGCGTCCCATCTTTGTCAGATATGCGTAAAATTCCTTTTGCGTCAGCCGGCCGGTCCTGAATTCGACGGTCTTGACGACCATCTCTTCGACCTCCCTGCGCGAGAGCGCCTTTTGCAGGATGTCTATCAGCCGGTCGCGCTCGGTATTGGCCTTCCTAAAGTCGATCTGCGACTCCTGCTCGAGTGATCTGCGCAGCATGTCCAGGTCCTTGAGCGAGCTGATATCGAGTGATTCCGATCTTGCGACGGCGAGAAGATATGTGATGTAATCCTTAAGATCCAGATTGCCGGCCTTATATTGGGTATATTTTGTATCTAGTTCAAGCAGCCTCTTCGGGTATATCCGGATCTTGAGCTCAGTAAGCACGCGGCTTAAGGTTTTAAGATGCCTGTCTGCGGCTTCACAGTTGCTGCGGGAATTCCTGTACACATGCAGATTATCGAGATAGAGGCCCCCGTCCTCTATTCCCCACAGCTTGACCTTGTCCGGATTGTTCACCGCGAAATATTCGGCGCCATTAACCAGGCCCTCCCTGACGAAGAGATCCGCTACTTTCCCGCGTGACTCGGTATCGGCGATATTCGTGAATGGCGACAGGTCATATGCGCCTTCCCCGCCCTCGAGATTGATCGCCTGGATACGGTATGCGCTGTTTAAATACGACAGAATATCGCTTATCTTCTTCTGCGCGGCATAATTGCAGTGAGCGTCCTGGATATGGATTATGGTGCGGGTATCGCGCGCTATCGCGGCTGGAGACCATCTGTCGATAACCGTGCCGAGATCACGCGGAATATCTATCGCAGATGAGCCCGTAATATCGTCATTATTGTAAATTGCGCGGGTTGAAGCTTGAGCTGCCCAGGTAAGGTCTGCGGGGATCGTTGTAAATAGAAATGCTATCAGGGTAATGCATGCTATTACCCTTAAAGGCATATTAAGCCTAAATATGATTCTTCCGGTAGTATTTGAGCTCGCGTCATTCATCTCAAATTAACTTTCTTGCTTTCGTTTAGTTTACTAAAGTATAGCATACCATATACACAATTCAATGGCATATAACATGCTTTTTTATGCCTTAACATTTCGAGCAAAAAAAAGACCCCATGTGAATACGGGGTCTGTGGGACAGTTTTGCACCACAGGTAATTCAGTGCCTTGATCAGTCCCGCAAATGCTCTAAACAGAAGCCGGAACATTGCCCTACTTCGCCCTTCATGCGTCATCTTTGGTCGGGCTTCGTAGGGGCATTCCGCTATTTTACTTCGTCCTTCGACTCGCAAACTCCGGCGGGACTTCGTGGATATTCATTCCTGCGTAGCCCTACCATAGTCAACGCGTTGATGGGCGAAGCAGAATGGTGGTGAGGGAAGGATTCGGTCATCCAACCGCCAGTGGCGGCTTCCTGACCAGCCAATTTGCTGTCGCCCGGAGGGCTTTTCCTTCCGTTGGTCGGCGCAAATTGGCTTCGAATCCTTCTTCTGGCGATTATTATAAAACACACGCAAACTCAAGAGATAAATGGTGGTGAGGGGTGGATTCGAACCACCGAAGGCTTGCGCCGCCAGGTTTACAGCCTGGTCCATTTGGCCACTCTGGTACCTCACCGAGATATTTTATTCAAAGAACACAAAATCCTTAGCTTGCTTAATGCCTATTCGCTGATTATTCTTAGTCCTGTCAAATCTTAACTTGATCGAGCTTGAATTAAGTCTCGACGCCGGAACAAAATATATCTCTCTCGACTTAGAATCATAAACTGCTATAAAATCAATCTGGCTTGCGGTATACCTATCAACGGTCCAATTATTACTACTTTTACAACCAACACTTAGCGCACCGTTCTTTGGAGTGACATATTTTACTTGCACTCTGTTAAATTTGCCACCTTTTTCTGCAACAAGGTCATATCGGTTATTTTCACCAAATGGAAACAAGACATTCCATCCTTTTTTCATCAGAAAGGACGCGACTTCCATCTCGGCTATTGAACCTTTAGTCTTTTTATGCATTTGACTACTTTATTCTGGAGCTGAGGAAAGGACTTGGTCCTTCGCCTCGCAGAGCTCGTCTTCGGACCGGCCAAATTTCTGGCGGGCATAGCCCTCTTCCTCCCTATTCGGTCGGCGAAATTTGGCTTCAAGTCCTTTTCTTACTTACTCAGCGCTAACTATATGGAGCTGGGGAAAGGACTTGAACCTTCAACCACCCGCTTACAAAGCGGGAGCT
>CAYGRZ010000033.1:0-16946 GCA_964352425.1 uncultured Planctomycetia bacterium
GGACGCCCTATGATCGTGGGCGGCGGGACTTTCGGGCGCCTCGCCGTAGCGACTGTTAAAACATTTGAGGGTAGGGCAGGTGAGCGAAAAGCGAACCTGCCCGGTGAGAGACTCAGGGCGAGCAAATTTTTGCGGGTGACGCGAGGTGGCCTTGAGAAGCGCACAAGCGAGCGCGGGATGGGGCAGTACAGACACCCGCCTGTCAGCATGTTAATTGTGAACCCCGCGCGAGCGCGGAGCATCGCAAAGGACACCGAGCGGCAGGACCCGTAAAAATTTAATAGCTCGAGCGTCTCATTGGTTACGAATGATTTTGGAGAATTATTATGGACGGAATACTCATAGTAAACAAGCCGCAGGGGATGACGAGCCACGATGTCGTTGACCTGATGAGGAGGCATTTCGGTCTCAAGAAAGTCGGCCACGCCGGCACGCTCGACCCGATGGCGACCGGCGTCCTCGTGATGCTGGTCGGTGCGGCCACGAAACGCTCCCAGGACTTAAGCGGCCAGGAGAAGGAGTACGACGCGACCCTGACGCTGGGCGCGAGGTCCGATACCGGCGACGCGTGGGGAAAGCTCGAGGCCCCCGGCAAGGATATCCGGTTTAGCGATCACGAGATCGAGGCCGCCTTCAGGAAATTCCTCGGCGATATAGAACAGGTCCCTCCGATGTACTCCGCGGTAAAGATCAACGGGAAGAAGCTCTACGAGCTTGCCAGGAAGGGCATTACCGTGGAGGCGCCCCCGAGAAAAATCTTTATCAAAGATATCGCGATATCGGCCATTGTGCTGCCCGAGGTCCATTTCAGGCTTACCTGTTCGAAGGGGACGTACGTGCGCCAGCTCTGTGTCGATATAGGCGAGGCACTCGGCTGCGGCGCCTACCTCTCGAGGCTCGAGCGCACGCGCTCCGGCCGTTTTCATATCGGCGCGGCCCTTTCCGTTGATGAGTTGAAAAAGATCCGCGCCGCGGACCTGCACACGAAGCTCCTGCCGTCATGAAGGTGATCAGGGGCCTGCATGCCCTGCAAAGGCCTCTTAAGGGTTCGGTGCTGACGATAGGCGTCTTCGACGGCGTCCACATCGGCCACCGCAAGGTCATCGGCAAGGTCGTCGCCCGCGCAAAAAAGCTGGGGGTGAAGAGCGTGGTCGTGACATTCGATCCCCACCCGATTAAGTCTCTTGCGCCCGCAGATAACAGGACGCTGAGCCTCATCTCGCTGGACCACAGGCTCCGGATGGTGGGATCGCTCGGCGTCGACATCCTCGTCGTGGTGAGTTTTACCGAAGCCGTTTCCGGACTTTCGCCCGGCGCATTCGTGAAAAATATACTCGTGGATAAACTCGGCGTGAGAGAAATATATGTCAGTGACAATTTCTATTTCGGCAAAGATGCCGCCGCCGGCGTCAGGGAGCTCGAAGCGCTCGGCGGAGAATTCGGATTTTCGGTCCATGTCGTCAGCCCGGCCCGGTCCGGCGGCAGGATCATAAGCTCAAGCCTGATACGGAAGCTCGTCACCGGCGGCGATCTGAAGAAGGCCGCCCTATTGTTAGGCAGACCTGTCTCGGTGCTCGGGACCGTCGTGAGCGGGGCGCGCCTGGCGCGGGAGCTCGGATATCCCACGGCGAACCTGAACCCGCACCATGAAGTGATACCTCCCGGCGGCGTCTACGCGGTCATGGTCAGGTATGAAAACAGGCTCTATCGCGGGGTGCTGAACATAGGCCTTAGGCCGACATTTTATGCGCCGCGCGACTGCGAGCCTGCCATCGAGGTGCATATATTCGGCTTCAGGAGAAAGGTCTATGGCAAGGACCTGGAAGTCCTCTTCATGGGGAAGCTCCGGAATGAGCGCCACTTCAGCGGCAAGGCGGATCTGGTGGCGCAGATAGAAAATGATAAAAAGGCAGCTCAGGCGCTGTTGGGGCGTCTCAATAACAGGAAAATAAAATATTCTTGACATATCGATGATAGTATAGTATAAATAACATATACTTTTCTTAAAGGAGGGAAAGTGGGTTTAGTCATAAACCCGCTTTTTTTTTCCAATGAGGCCTCAACTTATGTCGGCCTTCAGCCTCCATAAGTTGAAGTGGGAGTTTTCCTGGAAGGCCGAATTGGATCCCGCAACATACCTATTAAGAAATCACAGTTTACTATAAAGCCATGCTGCGGGACAATCAAGATCGAGGTTAATCATGGAGATAGTCGATAGGGTAAAAGAGCTTGCGGGCGGTTATCTGAAAGATAACGGCATGGAGCTGATCGAGATCACGTACCGGCGCGAGCAGGGCGGTATGACCCTGCGGCTGCTGGTCGATACACCCTCAGGCGTATGCATAGACGAGTGCGAGGGCCTGAACAATTTCTTAAGCGAATTGCTCGATACGGAAGACGTGATACAGGAGCACTATGTCATCGACGTCTCCTCGCCCGGCCTCGACAGGCCTATAAAGACAGACCGGGATTTCGAGCGGTCGATAGACAAGACCCTTGAGATAACGACGTATGAACCGATAGACGGCCGCAAGACCCACGAAGGCCGGCTGGTCGGGATGAACAAAGGCGAGATCGTGGTAGAATCGAAGGGCATCAGCATCGTGATACCGAGGAATAAGATCGCTGTGGCGCGGCTTAAGATTGACATCTAAACTAAGGTGAACGAGATGAACCCCGTTAGGCCTTTTATGGTCGCGGGGCTGCTGAAATTTGCATTATAAACGGAGGTCTAACGAGGTGAACGAAGAACTGTTGTCGGTACTGGAACATATAGAGCGCGAGAAGGGGATAGATAAGGAGTTTCTCTTCAAGGCGATAGAGTCTGCCCTGGCGAGCGCTGCGAAGAAGATCATAGGATCGAAGGAGGTAGAGGTCAGCGCCGTCATCGACCGGGCGACCGGCGAGATCAAGATCATCAACGAAGGAAAAGAGATAAAGTCGAAGGAATTCGGCAGGATCGCGGCGCAGACGGCCAAGCAGGTCATCATCCAGAAGATACGCGAGGCGGAGCGGGACATCGTCTTTGACGATTACCAGAAGAGAGTGGGCACGATCACGAGCGGGTCGGTCCACCGTTTCGAGAAGGGCGATATCATCATCGACCTCGGCAAGACCGAGGCGGTCATGCCGCGCTCGCAGCAGTCGCCGAAGGACCGCTACAAACAGGGCGAGCGGGTTCGCGCGTACATCCTGGAAGTGAACAAGACCAGCCACGGCCCGCAGATCGTGCTGTCGCGCTCGGATGGCGCCTTCGTGAAGAAGCTGTTTGAGATAGAGGTGCCGGAGATAGCCGAAGGCATCGTCGAGATCAAGGCGATATCGCGCGAGGCGGGCGAGCGGACGAAGCTTGCCGTCTGGTCGAAGGACGAGAAGGTCGACGCTGTCGGCGCGTGCGTGGGCATGCGAGGCCAGCGCGTCAAAGATATCGTGCGGGAACTGCAGGGAGAGCGGGTCGACATCATACGGTGGTCGGACGACCTGAAGGAATATGTGAAGGCGTCGCTGTCGCCGGCCGAGATAAGCGAGATAAGGATCGATAAGGAGCATAAGAAGATAGAGGTCGTCGTCGCCGACGACCAGCTTTCGATAGGCATAGGCAAACACGGCCAGAACATCAGGCTCGCGTCCAAGCTTGTCGGCTGGGAGATGGATATCAGGGGCAAGGAAGAGAAGGCGAAGGTGGCGCCGGGAGAAAAAGCGGAAAAGGCCGAAGCGGGAGCCGCTTCGGAGGCGGCCGCCGAGACCCCGGCTGAAGAACCGAAGGGTGCCAGGCTCATAGATCTCGATGGTGTCGGTCCGAAGGTCGAGAAGGCCCTGGTCGCCGCGGGATATGGCACTGTTGAGAAGATAAAACGCCTTACGGTCGAGGCCCTGACCGAGCTCGAAGGGATCGGGAAGAAGACTGCGGAGAAGATAATCAAATCAGCGAAAGAACTATAATGACGATGAAATCTAAAGAGAAAGATACGAAGGAAAAGGTAAAGAAGCCGGCTGCACCGGCCGCCGGCGCAAAGGCGAAGCCGAAGAAGGGCTCTGCTGAAAAACCGGCTGCCGTGAAGAAACCCGCCGCCAGGAAGACAGTGGCGAAAAAGGAAAAACCGGCAGTCCGGGAGGCGATTGCGCCAAAGGTCGAGGCCCCGAAGGCAGCCGCGCCGAAGAAAAAACCAGAGGTGAAGCCCGCGCCGAAACCGGCGCCTGCGGTCGAGCCAAAGGTCGAGGTCAGGCCTGTCCTGAAAGCACAGCCGTTGCCGAAGGTAGAGCCTAAGCCCGCTCCGAAGGTCGAGCCCAAGCCCGTTCCGAAGGTTGAAGCGAAACCCGCTCCGAAAGCGGAAGCGCCGAAGCCCGCCGCGGCTCCAAAACCTGTCGCGAAACCGCCGGAGGCGGAAGAGAAGCCAAAAGCCGCACCCGCGCCGGAACCATCGCCACCGACGCCGCCACCGACGCCGCCGCCCGCGCAGGAAGCAAAGCCTGCCGCAGCAGAAGCCAAACAGAGGATCCTTGAGTTCGACCTCCCGGTAGGCCTAAAAGACCTCGCTTCAAAACTCGGTATCAAGCCCAACGAGATCATCCTCGAGCTCATGTCGAAGAACATCTTTGCCACCATAAACCAGAACCTCGGCGAGGATATGGTCATAAATATATTGAAAGCCCGCGGCATTGAGTACAGGAAGCCGCCGAAGATAGAGGAACAGGTCGCCAAAGAGCACATGGAGCTTGAGGCGAAGCAGGACGTGAGGCATCTGACCGCGCGGCCGCCGGTCGTCACGTTCATGGGCCATGTTGACCACGGCAAGACGAGCCTGCTCGATTTTATACGGAAGACGCGGGTGGCCGACAAGGAGAAGGGCGGCATCACGCAGCACATAGGGGCATATGAAGTAAAACTGAAGAATGGTTCCGTCACGTTCCTCGATACGCCGGGTCACGAGGCATTCACGGCGATGAGGGCGCGCGGCGCGAACGCTACCGATATTGTCGTGCTCGTCGTGGCTGCCGATGACGGCGTGATGCCGCAGACAAAAGAGGCGCTCGACCATGCGAGGGCGGCCGAAGTCACCATCGTCGTCGCGCTGAACAAGTGTGACCTGCCGTCTGCCAACATCGATAAGGTCAAGGCACATCTGTCACAGATCGGGCTCATGCCCGAGGACTGGGGCGGCAAGACGATCGTGGTGCCGGTCTCCGCGAAGACGGGCGAGGGCGTCGATACGCTGCTGGAGATGCTGCTCCTTGAAGCGGAGCTGCTGGAGCTGCAGGCGAACCCGCACCTGCGGGCGCGCGGCGTTGTGATAGAAGGCAAGCTTTCAAGCGGCCAGGGCCCCGTCGCCACGGTGCTCGTCAAGAACGGCACCCTGAAGCTCGGAGACATGATCCTGACCGGCATGCATTATGGCAGGATAAAGGCGATGATGGACCATACGGGCAGCCGCGTCCAGGAGGCGCCGCCGTCGAAGCCCGTCACGATCCTGGGCCTTTCCGGCGTGCCGATGGCCGGCGACGAGTTCTTCGTGGTGAGGGACGAGAAGAAGGCCCGGACGCTCTCGGTGCTGAAGCAGGACGAAGCGCGCAGCCGGAGGCTCAAGTCATCACAGAGGGTGACGCTCGAGGATTTCTACACCAAGATGAAAGAAGGCGTTGCCAAGGAGCTGGCGATACTGCTGAAGGGCGACGTGCAGGGTTCGGTCGAGGCGCTGAAGGCGTCGCTCCTGGAGCTCAATACCAAGGACGTCAAGGTGAACGTCATACACGCCGACGTCGGCAATATCAGCGAGTCCGATGTCATGCTTGCCGTCGCTTCGAACGCGGTCGTGATGGGGTTCAACGTGAAGACCGATGAGGGCGCCGCGGCGCTTGCCGCGAAAGAGGGCATCGAGATCAAGCCCTACGGTATCATCTACGAGGCTATTGAGGATGTGAGGGCCGCGATGGAAGGGTTGCTCGAACCGATCTCGAAAGAGGTCTTTGTGGGAAGGGCCACCATCAAGCAGGTCTTCAGGGTGACGAAGGCCGGGACGATCGCGGGCAGCCAGGTCGTGAAGGGAAAGATCATCCGCACCGGCATCGCGAAGCTCGTGCGGGACAGGGCCGTGATATACGAGGGCAAGATCGCGTCGCTCAAGCGGTTCAAGGACGACGTGCGCGAGGTCGCTGAAGGGTTCGAGTGCGGCATAGGCCTCGCCGGCCATGACGATATAAAGGTGGGTGACCTTATCGAGGTCTACCAGATAGAGAAAGTCGCCAGAAGGCTGGAGTCGAGAAGGTAATGACGGCGAAGAAACGCATCTTGAGCGGAATGAGGCCGACGGGCAAGCTCCACCTGGGGCACCTGATGGGCGCGCTGAACAACTGGGTGAAACTCCAGGAGACGTACCACTGTTTTTACATGGTCGCCGACTGGCATGCGCTGATGAGCGAGTACGAAGACCCGAAGGACATGAAGGCGAACTCCTATGAGATGGTCAAGGACTTCGTGGCGGCCGGGCTCGATCCCGAAAAAAGTGTGATATTCGTGCAGTCGCACGTGCCCGAGCACCTTGAGCTGTACATGATCTTCTCGGACATCACGCCGCTCGGATGGGTCGAGCGCTGCCCGACATACAAGGAGCAGCTGCGCGAGATAAAGGGCAGGGACCTGACCACCTACGGTTTTCTCGGGTATCCGGTGCTCCAGGCAGCCGATATCGCCGTCTACAGGGCCAGTGCCGTTCCGGTCGGGGTCGACCAGATCCCGCACCTTGAGCTCACACGCGAGATCGTACGGCGGTTCAACACGCTGTATAAGAAGAACGTATTCCCGGAGCCGGAGCCGCTCCTGACGACGATGCCGAAGCTGCTGGGCCTCGACAACAGGAAGATGTCGAAAAGCTACGGGAACTCGATCTCGCTTTCCGACACGCCGCACGATATCGAGAAGAAGGTTACGCAGATGATCACCGACCCGGCAAGGGTAAAGCTGCATGATAAGGGCCATCCGGACATCTGCAACGTCTTCAGCTATTATTCGGTATTCGCCGAGCCTCATTTACTCGATAACGTCAGAGACTGGTGTGAGGGCGCCAAACTCGGATGTACCGAGTGCAAGAAGGGCCTGGCGAAGATACTCGTCGGGTACCTTGAGCCGATGCGGCAGAAGCGGGCGAAGATCTCTGACGACGATGCCGGGGATATTTTAAAAGAAGGCGCGAAGAAGGCAAGGACTGCGGCGGGTGAGACGATGGCTGCCGTCAGGGGCCTGATACATTTTATACAACGCTAGATGACATATAAAGTAAAGCTTGAGGTATTCGAAGGCCCGCTCGACCTGCTCCTCTACCTTATCAAGAAGGAGGAGCTCGATATTTACGACATCCCGATCGCGAAGATCACGGACCAGTACCTGGAATACCTGGAGCTGATGCAGCTCCTGGACTTGTCGATCGCGGGCGAGTTCCTCGTGATGGCGGCGACATTGATGCATATCAAGTCGAAAATGCTGCTGCCTCCCGACCAGACCGAAGGAGCCGAGCAGGAAGAGGAAGACCCGCGGGCGGAACTGGTGCGCAGGCTTCTCGAGTACAAGATGTTCAAGGAAGCGGCGACGGAGCTCGGGCAGCGGGAGTCGCACCAGAAGCATTTCTTCGCGCGCGTCGGGTCCGGCGTCGATGTCGGCAAGCTGTCGGCGTCCGAAGAGGAGTTCTTCGAGGCGAGCCTTTTTGACCTGATAACGGCGTTCACGAAGGTCCTGAAGGACATCCCGAAGGAGAGCTTCCATAAAGTCATAAAGGACGAGTTCACGGTCTCGGAGAAGATCCACGACGTACTGCACATGCTCGTCGAGAAGCAGAGCATGCTCTTCACCGCCCTGTTCAAGGTGGCGAAGAGCAAGTCCGAGGTCATCACCATATTCCTGGCGATCCTCGAGCTGATCAAGATACGTGAAGTCATCGTCCGGCAGCACGCGCCGTTCGGCGATATTGAGATCATAAAGAATACGGAATCGATACAACCTACAGGCGGTGGAACAAATGGATAGGGAAGAGTCCAAGAAGATAGTGGAGGCGCTCCTCTTTGTCAGCGACAAGCCGGTGTCGATAGAGACGCTGACTGACGTGGTAAAGGATATCGAGCCGGCCGAGGTGCGGGCGGTCATAGAAGGGCTGAATACAGAGTACGCCTCCTCGGGCAGGAGCTTCCAGATAAATGAGATCGCCGGCGGGTTCCAGATGCTGACCGACCCGATCTACAGCCGCTGGATCTCGACCCTCTACAAGAAGGGGCCGGACAAGCTTTCGGGGCCGTCGCTCGAGACGCTCGCGATCATCGCGTACAGGCAGCCTATCACGAGGAGCGACATCGAGGCGATACGGGGAGTGAATGTCGACGGCGTCCTGCACACGCTCGAGGAGAGGAAGTTTATAAAGACGAAAGGCCGTCTCGACGCGCCGGGCAGGCCGATACTGTACGGGACGACCGGCGAATTCCTGCAGCATTTCGGCCTGCGGTCGCTTGAAGAACTGCCGAAGTTGAAGGAGTTCCAGGAGAGTGACCTGGATTTCGTGAGAGAAAAGAACAGGGCGGATGTGGTCGACACATCGACGGGAAGACTGCACATCCAGGAAGCGCCGCCGCCAGCCGAAGCGCCGCCGCAGGCGCCGGAGCCGCGGCAGCAGGAGAGCGCGCCGCAACCCGATCCGGTTGCCGCAGATAGTGATCCCAATAAGGAGAATGTGAATGGACCTGAAGAGCTTACGAAAGAAAATTGACCTGATAGATTCCGGGATATTGGGGCTCTTGAACAAAAGGGCGAAGGTCATACTCGAAATAGGCGGGATAAAGAAGAGGTCGAAAGGCTCCATATACGTTCCGGAGCGGGAGAAGGACGTTTACGACGGGCTCGTCGCGAAGAACAGGGGCCCGATTGCCAACGATTCCCTGAAGGCGATCTTCAGGGAGGTGATGTCGAGCGCGCTTAAGTTGGAACACCCGCTCAAGATAGCGTATTTAGGGCCGGAGTTCACGTTCACGCACCTGGCGAGCATGAAGAAGTTCGGCTCGAGCGTCGACTACACGGGATGCGAGACGATAACCGATGTCTTCAGCGAGGTCGAGAAGGGCCGCGCGGATTACGGCGTCGTCCCGATAGAGAACTCGATAGACGGCGCGATCACCCACACCCTTGACATGTTCGTCGACGCGGATCTGAAGATATGCTCCGAGGTCTACCTGGAGATCGTCCACAACCTGCTCTCGAAGGAAGCGGACAAGAAGAAGATAAAGAAGGTCTATTCCAAATCACAGGTCTTCGGCCAGTGCCGCCTGTGGCTCGAATCGAACCTGCCGCGCGTCGAGCTGGTCGAGGTGTCGAGCACGGCGAAAGCCGCCGAGATCGCGGCGAGAGCGCCGGGGTCGGCCTGCATCGCGGGCGACCTGGCGGCAAAGAAATACAACCTTAAGATTCTCTACAGCTCGATCGAGGACAGCGTCCATAACGTGACGCGCTTCCTGGTCATCGGCAAGGCCGAGGCACGGCCGACGAGGAAAGACAAAACATCGGTCATGTTCTCCGTGAAGGACCGGTCCGGCGCGCTCCATGACATGCTTGTACCGTTCAAGAAGCACGGCATTAACATGACGAAGATAGAGTCGAGGCCGTCCAAGGTGAGGGCGTGGGAGTACTACTTCTTCGTCGACCTCCAGGGCCATTATCGCGACCCGAAGGTCATGAAGGCGCTGGAGGAGCTCAGGAAATCATCGACCTACATGAAGATACTGGGGTCGTATCCGATAGGAGAGGGCGTTTAAAGACATGAGAAGCAGAGTACGGCAGAATATACTGAACGTCAAACAATACGTTCCGGGCAAGCCGATCGAAGAGGTCCAGCGTGAGCTCGGCCTCAAAGAGGTCATCAAGCTCGCCTCGAACGAGAACTGCATGGGGCCGTCCCCGAAGGCGCTTGCCGCCATCAGGAAGAGCCTCGGGAATATCAACCGCTATCCGGACTCATCCAGCTTTTATCTCAGGAAGAAACTGGCGAAGTCGCTGGGAACGGAAGAGGCGAGCCTCATATTCGGCAACGGCTCGGACGAGATAATCTGCATGGCTGTACGGACGTTCGTCGAGGCCGGCGACGAGGTCGTCATAGCGAAGCCGACATTCCTGATCTATGAGATAGTCTCCCAGCTGCAGAACGCGACGATAAAGTATGTCCCGCTCGCACAGGACCTAAGGCACGACCTGAAGGCCATGAAAGCGGCGGTGACGGCTAAGACGAAGATCGTCTTTATCGCTAACCCTGACAACCCGACGGGGACCTATGTTACGAAGAAGGAACTGGACTCTTTTCTTAGCGGTCTTCTCGAGAAGGTGATCGTGTTCCTCGACGAAGCGTATTTCGAATTCGCCGATCATACGTTCAAGGATTACCCGAACGGCCTCGACTATCTTGAGAGGCCCGGCGTCATAGTCGCGCGGTCGTTCTCGAAGGCGTACGGCCTGGCGGGCTTGAGGATAGGCTACGGGATTTCGAGCCCCGAGGTGATCGGGTACATGGAGAGGACGCGGGAGCCGTTCAATGTCAACCTTCTGGCGCAGGAGGCGTCCGCCGCGGCGGTCGATGACAGGGCGTTCCTGAAGAAAACGCTCGAGCATGTGGCCGGGGAGAAGAAGTATCTCTATGCGGCGTTCCGCACAATGGGGTTTGCGTATATCGAAAGCGCCACGAATTTTGTGCTCGTCGACGTCAAAGGGGACTGCAGGGCCGTCTTCAACGCCCTTTTGAAGAAGGGCGTCATCGTCCGCGACATGAAGGCGTGGGGGCTCGATACGTATATTAGAGTTACAATAGGCACACGGGCGGAAAATAAGAAGTTTGTAGCGGCGCTGGAAAGTATGATCTAAAGAACAGAGTACAAAATACAAAGAGCAAACAGAGAACAAAGACGAAATTACAAAGTGAAAAAACAGGTTTGATTTTGTACTTTTGACTTTGTCTGTATTTTGTTCTCTGTAATTTGTGATTTAACACGGAGGCATCATGATAATAGTTCTTCGTCCGGAAGCAACCAAGAAACAGCTCGACCATCTTGTCACAAAGATAAAGAAGCTGGGCCTGAAACCATGGGTCTCGAAGGGCGTCGAGAGGACGATCGTCGGCGTCATAGGCGAAGAGGACATCATACGGGTCCAGCCGCTCGAGGTCTTCCCGGGCGTAGAGAAGGTCCTGCAGATACTCAAACCCTACAAGCTCGCCTCGAAGGACTTCAAGAAAGAGCCGAGCGTCATAGATATCGGCGGCGGCGTCAAGGTCGGCGGCAAAAAGATCGTGGTGATGGCCGGGCCGTGTTCGGTCGAAGACAAGAAGCTTTTGATCAGCATCGCGCATAAGGTCAAAAAGGCCGGCGCCGCCGTGCTGAGGGGCGGCGCCTTTAAGCCCAGGACATCGCCGTATTCGTTCCAGGGGCTCGGCGAGAAAGGCCTCAGGTTCCTCGCCGAGGCGCGGAAAGAGACGGGGCTCAAAGTAGTAACGGAGCTGATGGATATCCGCGATACGGAGCTCGTCTCGAAGTACAGCGATATAATCCAGATAGGCGCCAGGAACATGCAGAACTTCAACTTGCTGAAGGAAGTCGGCAAGACGCGTAAGCCCATCCTGCTGAAGCGGGGGATGTCGAGCACGATAAAGGAGCTCCTGATGTCCGCCGAATATATCCTTTCGGAAGGCAATTTCAACGTCATTCTCTGCGAGCGGGGAATACGGACGTTCGAGGATGAGACGAGGTTCACGCTGGACATAAACGCGGTGCCGCTGGTAAAGACCTTAAGCCACCTGCCGATCATCGTCGATCCGTCCCATGCGACGGGCCGGTGGGGCCTCGTGGGGGCCGCGTCGAAGGCCGGCATCGCCGCGGGCGCCGACGGACTCATCATTGAGGTGCATCCGAATCCCGAGGAGGCGTTCTCGGACGGCGAGCAGTCGCTCTACCCGGAGAATTTCGCGCTTCTTATGGTGGAATTAAGGAAAGTCGCTGCGGCGGTAGGAAGAGAACTATAACCACGATGAAACGGTTCAATAAGATCGCTATCATAGGCGTGGGGCTCATCGGAGGGTCGATAGGCCTTGCGATAAAGAAGAATAAGGCAGCCGCCCAGGTCGTCGGCATCTTCAGGCACCGCTCGACGATGAAGAGGGCGCTTAAGTTTAAGGCGGTCGATAAGGGCGTAATGGATATAGGCGAAGGCGTCAAGGGGGCGGACCTCATCATACTGGCCACGCCGGTACATTCGATCCCGGTCCTCGCGGCCGAAACGGCCGCCTTCGCGAAGAAGGGCGCGATCATCACCGACGCGGGAAGCACCAAAGAGTGGATCGTCGGCAAGGTCCAGGCCGCGCTGAGGCGCTATCCTTCGATATCATTCGTCGGATCGCATCCGATGGCGGGTTCAGAGCATATCGGCGTCGAATTCGCCACGCGCGACCTTTTTGAAGGCTCGCCGTGTATCGTCACGAAGACGGCGAAGACCGACAGGCGTTCTCTCGCGAAAGTGGCGGCTTTCTGGAAGGCGCTCGGCGGCAAGGTCAAGGTGATGAGCCCCCCAGAGCACGACAGGACGGTATCGCTCATCAGCCACCTTCCGCACGTCGTCGCGTTCAGCCTCGCAGGAGCGGTCCCGGGCAAAGAGATGGAATGCGCGGCCGAAGGGTTCAAGGATACGACCAGGGTCGCTTCGAGCGACCCGGAGCTGTGGGCCGATATTTTCCTGACAAACAGGAAGGCAGTCATGGCAGCTGGCCTGATGTTCGATGCCTATTATAAAAAGGTCATGAAAGCGATAGCGGCGGGTGATTACAGCCGGACCGTACAGGCGCTCTCTGATGCCAAACGGAAGCGCGACAGATTTATCTATGGCAAAAAGCCTTAAACACGTCGTCGTGGCGATAGACGGCCCCGCCGGGAGCGGGAAGAGCACCGTATCGAAGAGGATCGCCAGGGCGCTGGGCCTCCTCTATATCGATACGGGCGCGATGTACCGGGCGCTCACGCTGAAGGCGATGAGGCTTACGCTGGACCTGCAGAACGCGGACGCGCTGACACAGCTCGCGCGTTCGACAAAGATCGATCTATCCGAGGAGTCCGGGGCCCTGAAAGTATATCTGGACGGTGAGGATGTGAGCGCGCCGATACGGACTCCGGAGCTGACGAATAACGTGAAATACATAGCGCGCGTCCCGGGCGTGAGGCATGAGATGGTTGCCCTGCAGCGCGCGATAGGCAGCAAGAGCGGGGCAGTCCTCGAGGGCAGGGATATCGGCACGGTCGTCTTCCCGGACGCGAAATTCAAATTCTACCTCGATGCCGATGTCGAAGAACGCTCACGCCGCCGGCACAAGGAGCTTATCGAGACGAACCGGAAGGTGAGCCTCGATGATATAAAGAAGGACGTCGTCGTGCGGGATGAGTCGGACATAAAGAGGGACGTCGGCGCGCTCAAAAAAGCGCCGGATGCGGTTGTCATCGATACGACGAAGCTTACCATCGATGAAGTGGTGGGGAAGCTGTTAAGCTATATCACATGACCGGCCTCTATCTCGAAGGGATGGCTGTCGGGTGAAGATACTTCTGACTGACAGGATAGGGTTCTGTTTCGGCGTGAAACGCGCAGTCAGGATGGCCGAGGACGCATTAAAGAAGAACAGGCGCATATACTCGCTCGGTTCGATCATACATAACGCTCAGGTGGTCGATGATCTTTCAAGGAAGGGCCTGAAGGTAATAAAGACGGTTGCGGGCATCAGAAAGGGCGCGATCCTCATCTCCTCGCACGGCATCAGCCCGAACGTGGCCCGGCGCATCGCGCGAAAGGGCCTGAAGATCATCGACACGACCTGTCCGTTCGTCCTGAACGCCCAGAAGGCCGCCCGGCGCCTCGGCGAAGAAGGCTACCGGGTGATCATCGTCGGTGACGCCGATCATCCGGAGGTGCGCTCACTGGTCGATTTTGTCCGCTCGGATGTCGCCGTCGTCAGGGACAGGGCCCAGGCCGCCGCCCTCAAGCTCGCCGAGGGCGCGAAGGTCAGCATGCTGTCGCAGACGACGCAGTCGACGGAAAATTTTCTTGATGCCGTCAGGGAGATCCTGAAGAAGAAGCCCAAAGAACTTCGGGTGATCAACACGATATGTAACGATGCCGAAGAGCGGCAGTCACTGGCCCGGCAGCTGGCCGGGAAGGTCGACCTGATGCTGATCGTCGGCGGCCGCAACAGCGCGAACACAAAAAGGCTTCTGGATGTCTGTAAAAAAGTTCAAAGAAAGGCGCGCCTTATCGAGACCGACAGGGAGTTGAGAAAGGCGTGGTTCAACAACAGGGTCAGGGTAGTGGGTATAGCCAGCGGCGCATCTACGCCTGACCGGGCAGTAAAAAAAGTAGTAAATAAAATCCACAGGAAAGGGGTTGCGTAACTGATGGTAGAAGAGAAAGACGCACAAGAAGCAGAAAATGTTACGGAAGGAGGTTCGGCGGAGGATTTTGCGAAGCTTTACCAGGACAGCATCGTCTCGATCAAGGAGGGGCAGATCCTGAAGGGGAGAATTCTGGCGATCAACCCGAAAGACGTAATGGTCGATGTCGGCTACAAGTCCGAGGGCATGATACCTCTGTCGGAGTTCGCTGACCCGGAAGCGATAAAGGTCGGCGATGAGATCGACGTGTATCTCGAATCGAAAGAAGACGACAGCGGCATGGTCGTGCTCTCAAAGCAGAAGGCGGAGCGCGCGGTCGGCTGGGAAACGGTCATATCCAAGTACGGCGAAGGCGACATAGTCGATGGCAAGGTCTCCAAGAAGGTCAAGGGCGGCTTCATGGTCAATGTCGGAGTCGAGGCCTTCCTGCCGGCCAGCCTCGCCGGGTCGAAGACGTTCGGGAATTTGAACCAGCTGATGGGGCAGGTGTTCCCGTTCAAGATCGTGAAGATCAACAAGGCCCGCAGGAACATCGTCGTTTCGCGCAAGGACGCCATGAGCCAGCAGAAGGAAGAGGACAAGAAGAAGCTGTTCGAGACGCTGCAGAAGGGCTCGACGGTCGCCGGCATCGTGCGTAACATCACCGACTTCGGCGCGTTCGTCGAGATCGAAGGCGGCATCATCGGTCTCCTGCATATCACGGACATGAGCTGGGGCAGGATCTCGCACCCGAGCGAAGTGCTCGCCATCGGCGACAAGATCGAGGTGATGGTGCTCGATTTTGATGTGACGACCTCGAGGATATCACTGGGCCTGAAGCAGAAGACGCAGAGCCCGTGGGAAGTCGTCGACACGAAGTATCCCGTCGGGAGCAAAGTGAAAGGCAACGTCGTGAACCTCGTCCCGTACGGCGCATTCGTCGAACTCGAGAAAGGCGTCGAGGGGCTGCTGCACATTTCCGAGCTCTCTTGGACGAAGAAGTACGCCAACCCGAACGAGCTCTTGGCGATAGGCGACAGGATCGAAGTGCAGGTCCTGGATGTCGACAAGCAGAACAAGAAGATATCGCTGGGCTTAAAGCAGCTCGAGTCCAACCCGTGGCTTGAGGTCGAGAAGAAATATTCGGTCAGCCAGAGGGTCAAGGGGAAGGTGAGGAACCTCACCGACTACGGGGCGTTCGTGGAGCTCGAGGACGGCATAGACGGGCTGGTCCATGTCTCGGATATATCGTGGACCAAGCGCATCGGCCATCCGAAGGATGTCTTCAAGAAGAGCGAGAAGATCGAAGCGGTTGTGCTCGCGGTCGACGCGGCCAACAGGCGGATATCGCTGGGCATCAAGCAGCTTACGCCGGACCCGTGGGATGAGATCGCCGTGAAGTTCCCGCCGGAGACGGCACGTGACGGAAAGGTCACGAAGGTGGCGAATTTCGGCCTCTTCATCGAGATCGATAATGATCTCGAAGGGCTTGCCCACATCTCGGAGATAACGCTCGGCGAGGGCGAGAAGCTGGAGACGAAGTTCAAGGTAGGCGATGAGCTGAAAGTGAAAGTCCTGAAGGTGGATTCGCTGCAGCACAAGATCGCGCTGAGCCTTAAGGCAACATAAGAGGCTGGAGTATAACAGATATGGGGGCCGGGTAACTCCGGTCCCCATATTTTATGCCGAAGGGTTTATTTGCGGTCAAAGTAAGGATTCTTGCCGGTAATACTTAAGGGTATCCCCAGCGCCTGCCTTACTTCCTTGCCGAATAATCCAAGGTCCAGGCACGCCCTGCCGATAGAATACATCATGCGGTTATCGATATGCAGGGCGCTTGCTGCGGAAACCGCGGATGTCATAGCTATCCCGAGATCTATGGAATTAAAAGCGCATACGCCTTTTGTTTTTAAAAGCTCCGCGCATGCAGGATAGCCGCAGAAGCCGCAGTTGAGTCCCGCGGGGTTCGATTTAACGCCGATAGCTAGTATCACGGAAGAGGCGGCCATGGAGTTGGCGTCGCGTTCAAAGCTTGGTCTCGTTTCGGCCTTCGAGATCTCCTTCATCTTATCCATGAGTTTCTTCTTCGCGGGTTCGTCATCGATGGCGAAGACCTCGATATTATCGATGCCCCTGCTCTTGGGCGCGGTCCTCGCCGCGGCGGCCATAAGGCTTGCGGCCTGCAGAGCGGCTTCTTTCTCGAGCTGAGCTGAATTTTTCATATGTTCCCCCTTATTATAGTTATGAGTTGAGGATAACACAGTCGGCTTGACGGGTCAACGCGATTTATTGGTAATTTTTCGGCTTCTCCCAGGGCGTTGACTTTCGGGCACTCGCCTCCGCTTGTCGTCCTTCGACTTTGCTCAGGACGACCCTGAGCCTGCCGAAGGGTCGTTCGCTCGGATTGGCCCCGCCTGCCAGCATGTGTTCTCATACAGGCGGGCAGGCATCCTCGCTCGCTGCTTGGGCTCTGGTTACTAGCGCAACACTTAACTCTGGTATACTATACCGGAAGAAAGGGGTGTTGC
>CAYGRZ010000034.1:0-16800 GCA_964352425.1 uncultured Planctomycetia bacterium
CGCGGAAGCCAGCACTCTAAGGAAATCTTTAGTTTTGAAATTGAAAAAGATGGGATAAAGATGGGTGAGAAATACGAAGAATAGGAGGCTATTGATGCCGGTAAAATATGTGTTAAAGCTTTATGTGACAGGAATGACTTCTCGCAGCCAGGCCGCGCTTATAAACTTAACAAAGATCTTGGACGAAGACTACAAGGGCGTCTATTCCGTAAAGGTGATTGATGTGGTGAAACAGCCCCAATTAGCCGAGGATGATAAAATTCTGGCTACACCGACTTTGATTAAGATTTTACCTCCTCCGGTGGCCAGGATTATTGGAGATCTAAGCAATAAGGAAAAGGTCCTCTTGGGCTTGGACTTGGTGGCAGTCAGGTGAGAAAAGCGCTTGGCACTTCGACGTCGCTCAGTGCCAATGGTGAGCGACGTCGAACCATTGGAGAAACTAGATGAAGAAATTACCTGATGAGGGCGGTCAGGATAAAATAGACCTGCAAGCCTTGAAGGAGTCTGAAACAAGACTTCGTAGTATTTTCCTTTGTTGCCCGGATGCGATTATTGTAACCGACGCAAAGGGAAAGATAGAGTATATGAATCCTGCCGCCGAGAGAGCCTTTAACCGCAAAGTGGGAAGTTTTATCGGAAAGGACTTTGGCCTGCCTCTGGTAGATGGCGAATCAACCGAGATCGATATCTTTCGTCCGGGAAAAGATCCGGGCGAGGGCGATATGCGGGTGGTTGAAACCGAGTGGCTGAATGAGAAGGCGTTCCTAATTACGATCCGCGACATCACCGAGCGCAAGCGGCAGCAACAGCAACAGATAAGAAGACTAGCGACAGTGGTTCGCGACTCATATGACGCGATCACGATACAGGATTTTAAAGGACAGATCATCACCTGGAACCGCGGTGCTGAACTGATGTATGGGTATAGCGAAAAAGAGGCGCTCGAGATGAGTATCAACCTCCTCACACGTCCTGACAAAGTGGCAGAGCAGAATGATTTTACCCGACGGCTGATAGCGGGTGAAAAAATCACCTCATTTGAGACCAAGCGTGTAACCAAAGACGGCCGTATTCTCGATGTCTGGCTGACGGTGACGAAAGTGCTCGACGATTCCGGGAAACCGGTCGGTATCGCCTCCACAGAGCGCGACGTTACCGAGCGCAACAAGCAGCAGCAGCAGCAGCAGCAGAATAAAGCGATAAAAAAAATAAACGAAGATCTTGTTCGCTCCAACAAAGAACTTGAGCAGTTCGCCTACGTCGCGTCGCACGACCTGCAGGAGCCGCTGCGCACTATTACGAGCTTTGTCGAGCTTCTGGAGCGCCGCTATAAAGGAAAGCTCGATACGGAAGCCGACGAGTTCATCGGCTACATCACCCAGAGCACCTCCCGAATGAATGAGCTCATCGCGGACCTGCTGGAGCTTTCACGGATAAATACGAGTGGCGGAGAGTTCACCCCGATCGATTCCGCCTATGCCCTGGGGATGGCGCTTGACAATCTGCGCTCGGCTATCGATTCCTCCGGCGCGATCATTACCTCGAACGATATGCCTGTCCTCATCGCCGACGCTTCGCAGCTTACACAGCTTTTTCAGAACCTGATCGATAATGGCATGAAGTTCCGCCGCGACGAAACATCGCATATCAACATATCGGTTAGGCGCGATGGCGGGGCGTGGCTCTTCGCCGTGGCCGATAATGGCATCGGCATAGAGCTTCAGTATGCGGATAAGATCTTCCAGATATTTCAAAAATTGCACGGAAAAGATAAGTATCCCGGCTCGGGCATCGGCCTGGCCATCAGCAAAAAGATCGTGGAACGCCACGGCGGCAGGATATGGGTAGAATCCAAGTTCGGCGAGGGCTCCACGTTCTATTTCACGATCCCGACAAAAGAAGGAGGTAAGCATGATTAAGGTAAATGGCAGGCCAGTAGAGATTTTGCTCATCGAGGATAATATGGGCGATGTGCGCTTAACGCAGGAAGCATTCAAGGATTCGAAGATCCTGAACAATATTCACTATGTCACCGACGGCGTGGAGGCAATAAAGTATCTGAAGGCGGAAGGGGAGTATAAGAAAGCGGTCCGGCCGGACATAATTCTACTCGACCTTAACCTCCCTAAAAAGGACGGGCGCGAGGTGCTCGCAGAGATCAAGCAGGACAGCAACCTTAAGCGGATCCCAGTCATCGTACTGACGGTCTCAAAGGCAGAGGAGGATATTATGAGAACCTACGACTTGCACGCCAACTGCTTTATCACCAAGCCCGTATCAGTTGACAAGTTCTTTTCTGTCGTGAAAACGATCGAGGATTTTTGGCTTACTATCGTGAAGCTTCCCCGGAAATAAGAAAGCGTAGATTGCTTCGCGACCTTCGGTCGCTCGCAATGACAGACAATACAGGAAGATCATGGTACAGAAAGATAAGAGTAAAGAAGAGCTGGTTGAAGAGATAAAGCTTCTGCAAAAGCGGATAGCAGAGCTTGAAGCAGTAGCAGGCAAGCAGCAGCTAAGAATACTAACAGCAGCGGAGGCGGCGCTGCGGGAGAGCGAAGAGAAATATCGCATCGTCGCCGATAACGCTTATGATTGGGAATATTGGATGGCGCCAGACGCGAGCTTTGTATATACGTCGCTCTCATGCAAGAGGGTAACAGGGTACGACGTCGAAGAGTTTATGCATGACAAGGAGTTGCTCGAACGCATCATAGTCCCTGAAGACAGGCCCGTTTTTCTCAGCCATCACCAAGAGACCCTAAAGTATAAATTGCCCAGCGCCGCTGAATTTCGCATTACTCGCCTAGACGGGGAAACGCGCTGGATCTTCCATATCTGCCAGCCGGTCTTTGACAAGGCAGGCAATTACCTGGGTATTCGCGGCTCAAATTCCGACATAACCGAGCGAAAACGGGCGGATAGTCTCAAGGATGAGTTTGTCCGTATCGTTTCGCACGAATTACGCACGCCTTTGACTACCATAAGGGAAGGCGTTTCGCAAGTTTTGGACGGCATATTAGGCGATACCACGGCCAAGCAAAGAGAGTTTTTGTCTATCTGCCTTGCGGACATTGACCGCCTGGAACGGATAATCAATAATCTTTTGGATATATCAAAGATCGAAGCGGGTATGATCCGGCTTAAAAAAGGGTCGATCGATATAATAAGCATAGCAAAAGGCATCGTTTCCTCTTTTGAGCCTAAGGCAAAAGAAAAGGGCCTGGAACTAAAGGCAAACTATTCCGGAGAAAAGATATGCGCCTATGTTGACGCGGACAAAATAACCCAGGCCTTTACCAATCTTGTGGGCAATGCGCTAAAATTTACGGACAAAGGCCGCATAGAGGTTTCCGTAGAGGAAAAGGAAGATAAGGTTGAATGCGCTGTTGCCGATACAGGCATCGGCATCTCGAGCGGAAATCTTAGTAAGGTCTTCGATAAGTTTCAGCAGTTTGGCCGGTTAAGCGGCGCCGGCGAAACGGGCACAGGGCTCGGGCTTTCTATTACCAAAGGCATCGTTGAACTGCATGATGGAAAAATTTGGGTAGAAAGCGAGATCGACAAAGGGGCCAAATTTTGCTTTACGCTTCCCAAATATACCAGGGAGGAGATCCTCCACGAAAGTATCGAAAACAGGATCAGGATAGCTAAAAAAGAGGGCAAAGAACTTTCACTACTACTCTTCAAATTCGATAATTACAAGGAGATCGAAGGCCGTTACGGAAAGGAGAAGCTGCAGGAACTTTTTCTTATAATATCGGGCCTTCTCAAGGAAGCCGTAAGGTCCGGAGAGGTTGTGGCTGAAGGAGGAGCGGATGAGATTATCCTGCTTGAAGAAGTCGGCAAACAGAATATGCCCAGGATGAACGCAAGGTTAAAGAGGGCGATAAAAGAATCTATTTTTGAATTTGACGCGAAACTCAGGATAAGTCTATCGCAAGGACACTCTACCTATCCCGATGACGCGGATAATGCCGAAGACCTGT
The DNA here is from genome assembly GCA_964352425.1 of uncultured Planctomycetia bacterium. Lineage (GTDB taxonomy): Bacteria > Omnitrophota > Gorgyraeia > 2-01-FULL-45-10 > 2-01-FULL-45-10 > JAMWCX01. The sequence continues at coordinate 3,993 of CAYGRZ010000034.1, forward strand.
TAAAAAAGGCCCGTGCGGCCATGGTGAGCGAAAGCCAGGGAAGATTAAAGAAGAAAATAATGATCGTGGATGATGAGAGCGTGGTAATAGATGTGTTGGAGAAATTCCTGAGGAAATTAGGATACAACAACTTTATAAAAGCCTATGACGGGGACGAGGCGCTCGCAAAAATAAAAAACTCTATCCCCGACCTGGTAATACTTGATATGAAGATACCCAAGATGGATGGTTATATGGTTGTCGAAAAACTCAAAGAAGGTACCGATACAAAAAATATTCCCATATTGATCATGTCGGGTTATAAAGTAGAAACCGGCAGATTAAAAAATCACACTATGAAAGAAAATATACCTGTGATCGAAAAGCCTGTCAGCATAGAACAGCTTGACAGGATGGCGTATTATTTACTCTAAACAGGAAAGGAGCATAGCCACCTATGCCGAAGAAGATATTAGTGGTTGATGATGAGCCGAATATCGTAAAGGTGATCTGCTCGCGGTTAGCCGCGAATAACTATGAGGTTACAGCGGCTTACGACGGCCTGCAAGCCATAAAAAAAGCCCGCAAGGAAAAACCCGACCTTGTTATTTTAGATATCAAGATGCCCGCGGGCGGAGGAGTAAACGTTTATGAGAATCTGAGAAATTCAGTCGACACAATGACGATCCCCGTAATTTTTATTACCGCCTATCTGGACAAGGATATCAAGAAAAAAGTTTTAGAAATGGGCGCTAAGGGCCTCATTGCCAAGCCATTTAAAGCCGATCTCATGCTGGCCAAGGTCAAGGAAGCCTTAGAGGAGCAGGATATGGCAATAGAGGGCCATAAGGAAGAAATTATTGGTTGAATACAGGCGAATGTTTTGAAGACGCGAAGAAAAGCAGGGAGTCGCTGATGCCGAAGAGGATATTAGTGGTTGATGATGAGCCGAATATCGTAAAGATGGTTGAGTCCAGGTTAAAGGCGAATGGATATGAGGTGACTATTGCCTGTGATGGCCGGGAGGGCCTTGAGAAAGCCAGGAAAGAAAAGCCGGATTTGATCATATTGGATCTGATGCTGCCTAAAATGGATGGAAATAAGGTTTGCGCGATGTTTAAACATGACAGCCGATATATGAAGATCCCTGTGATCATGCTGACCGCCCGCGCGCAGGAATCCGATGAGGAACTCGGCTACGAATGCGGCGCCGACGCCTTCATTACCAAGCCCTTCCAGCATGAAGCGGTATTGGCTAAAATAAAAGAACTGTTGGAAAGACCGGCTATGATGGAAAATGATCCGCCGGCAACAGCTAATGATCCGGAACAAGGGATTTTATGAAGATAGCCGCTAAAATAAGCCTGTCTTTCCTGGTCACGGGTGTCATTCTTACCACCGCCGGCGCAACCGTTTTTTATATGATCGCCAGGAATGCCCTCCATAATGAAATAGTGCAACACCTGGATACAACCTCACAATCGAGAAAGAACCACATCGAAACGTATCTGCGGATGCTCGAGATCTCCGTGTCGCAGCTGTCTAAAAGCACTATTCTCGAGTCTTTTCTGAAAACAGTGAAGGATGATCCGCGGAGAAAAGAGGCTTTCGAGGCGGCGATGCAAAGGCTTAAAAGGACAAAAGAGGTCAATTCTTCCATATATGAGTTCCTGTTACTGGACAAGAACGGTATGGTGGTTGCCTCCAGCGGCGAGACCGGCATCGGCAGGGACAAGTCAGCGGACGCCTATTTTACGGGAGGCCAGAAAGGCGTGTACATTAAAGACGCCTATTATTCCGAGGTTATAAAAAGACCATTGATCGGCACAGCCGCTCCCGTGACGGACAGCCAGACGGGCGAGCTACTGGGAGTGCTGGCCGCAAGGGTCGAGCTCGATGATCTTAACAGGATAACCACTGACAGGACAGGCCTGGGCAAGACGGGCGAGATATATATCGTCAATAAGCACGGCTACATGATAACTCCTTCAAGGTTTTTGCAGGGCACGTTCCTGAAAAAGAAGATCGATACCCAGAATTATAGAGCGTGCGTGTTGAAACATGATGAGGCAAAAGAGCACCCGCCGGAAATCATCGGCACGGATTATACGGGTGATGTGACGCTTGGAACACACGCGTGCATACCAAAGATGCAATGGTCTCTCCTGACAGAGATCAATCTCGACGAAGCAAACGCGCCCTTACGGATGATGCTGGCAGTCGCGCTGGCCATAATATTTTTGGTACCATTGGCAGCATGGCTGGCAGGTGTGATCGTTTCCAGTGCCATCACCGCGCCGATCCACCGGCTGCATAGGGGCACCGAGATAATAGGCTCCGGCGACCTGGATCATAAGGTCGGCACTCCTGCCAGGGACGAGATAGGCCAGCTCTCGAGGGCGTTCGACACGATGACGGACGACCTCAAAAAGAAGATCATCTCGATCGACATGCTCAATAAAGAGATCACCGAACGCAAGCAGGCGCAGAAGGCATTAAAAGAAGCAAAGGCGTTTACCGAAAGTACATTAAACGCCATTACTGATATCTTCTACTCATTTGATTTGAGCGGCAAATTCTTAAGCTGGAATAAAACTTTTAGCAGAGTTTCCGGCTATAGCGATCAAGAGTTGTCTTCGAAGAAGCCGACAGATTTCTTTTCAGGTGAAGATATTAAACGTATTGCCGAGGCTGTTGAGAGGATATATAAAGAAGGTACTTCAAAGGTAGAGGCTAATTTTGTCTTAAAAGATGGAAGGCAGATTCCCTTCGAGTTTACCGGTTCAATACTTAAGGACAGCAAGGGCAATATCATTGGTTTTTCCGGAACTGGCAGAGACCTTACCGAGCGCAAAGATGCGGAGAAGAAGGTGGCCGAGGCGATGGAGGCCAAGAGCAAGTTCCTGTCGATGGTCTCGCATGAGCTCAGGACGCCAATGACCGCCATTAAGGAGGGTATAGGTATTGTGCTTGACGGCTCGGCAGGAAGCATCAATGAAGAGCAGAAGGACTTCCTCGATACCGCAAAGCGCAACGTCGACAGGCTCTCGCGCCTCATAAACGATGTCCTCGACTACCAGAGGCTTGAGGCCGGCAGGACGACGTTTGTCATGAAGCGCGGCAGCATAGGTGCGCTCGTGGATGACGTTGTGAAGGTGATGCTGCCGGCGGCCAGAGGTAAAAACCTGGCGCTTGAAACGCGTATCGAGCCGGGCTTGCCGGATACCTTTTTCGATATGGACAAGCTTACCCAGGTCCTTATTAATTTTATCAATAACGCCGTCAAGTTCACCGATACGGGCTCAGTGTCGGTCGCGGCCTCCAGGGACGCGGATAGCATCGTAGTTTCGGTCACCGATACGGGCGTCGGCATAAAGGAAGAGGATATACCAAAGCTCTTCCAGGACTTCTCGCAGCTCGACGAGGGCAGGGCGAGAAAGAATGGTTCTACCGGCCTCGGGCTTGCGATATCTAAGAAGATAATCGAGGGGCATCATGGTGATGTTTGGGTGGAGTCGGAGCCCGGCAAGGGCTCCGAGTTCAAATTAACGATACCTATCAGGATCAAATTCAGGGTGTTGGTTATCGATGACGATAAGGATGTGCTGGACGTTTGCAAGAAAGTGCTCAAAAAGGAAGACTACGAGGTCGCCTGCTCGGAAAGCGGCCTTAAAGGCCTCGAGATGGCACAGAAAGACAGGCCCGACATCCTTATCCTCGACATGAGGCTGGGGGATATAAACGGATACGAGATCATCGGCCGCCTGAGGAGTAGTAAAGAGATGGCAACGATACCGATCCTTGCCATGTCGGGTTATATCGAGGAACTCGGCAAGCTCGAAGATAAGCGCGAGGATTCGGCGTTATTGTCAATTGCGAAACCGTTTAAGCTCGAAGAGATGGCGGCGATGGTGCGGGGGCTGTTGAAGCAGGGAGCGTGATTCGTGGATCGTGGATCGTATGAATAAAATACTCGTAGTCGATGACGAGCCCGACATCCTTAAAGTGGTCGTCTTCAGGCTGAAGAAGGCGGGCTACGAAGTTACCCAGGCGGCGCTCGGCAAAGAAGCGCTTGTCTTCCTGAAGGCCGGGAAGCCGGACCTCGCTGTTCTCGATTACCGCCTGCCGGACATGAGCGGCATAGATATCGCCAAAGTAATGAGGGCGGATGACGCTCTTAAGAGGGTCCCTATAATTCTGCTGACCGCCTCCAGCGGCGAGAACATGGCCGTTGCGGTTAAAGAGACCCATATTGATGCATACATAAAGAAGCCGTTCGATCCGGACGAGCTGCTTGAGAAGGTACGGGAGCTGGTCGGGAAATAGTGGTATCGTGAAAGAAAAATGCCGCACTCGTAAGAGTGCGGCCGAAATGGAAAACAATATGCCAAAAAAGATACTCGTAGTCGATGACGAAGACGATGTCCTTAAAGTAGTCCAAAAAAGGCTTGGTGACGCCGGGTATGAAGTCCTGACGGCTCGCGACGGGCAGGATGGGCTGGAAAAAGCCCGTAAGGAGTCGCCGGACCTGATAATCCTGGACCTGATGCTCCCGAAGATGGACGGATATAAGGTTTGCGCAATGCTTAAAGGCGATGTGCGATATGTGAAGATTCCTATAATCGTGCTGACCGCCCGTGCTCAGGAGACCGATGAAAAACTCGGCTACGAATGCGGCGCCGACGCCTTCTTTACCAAGCCCTTCCAGCATGAAGCAGTAGTAGCTAAGATAAAGGAATTATTAAAAGAGTAGAACTTGTCGTGCTCCAGAAGGAAAAGGCGGACCCGGTGATATTGGACAAGAAGATGCCCGGTATCGGCGGACAGGGAGCATTGAACGGATTTAAGAAGATGGGGCTCGCCGTCCCGGTGATCATACTGACGGGCTCGATAGACCTGTCCGAAGATAATGCTACCGAGATGGGCTGCGCGGCGATATTGAATAAGCCGATCGACCTGAATGTGCTACTGGAGACGATTAATAGGGTATTGGATAAGTAGAAATGCGGATGAGATTGCTTCGCCCCGCTTCCTGCCTGCCGGCAGGCAGGCGTGGGGCCGCAATGACACGATTAACTCGAAATGAGGGCTCCGGTTATGTCCAAAGAACACGAGCTTAGTGGTATTGCCCGCATCTTCGCGCATGACCTCAATAATCTCCTTGCGGTCATGACGGGGTATTTTGACCTCGCCATGTTGGAGATGGAGGGCTTTCCGGAAACGATACAGGAAGGGCTGCCGATAGCCAGGCAGTGCGCCTCAGAGGCCGGGTCGCTCGTCTCCGACTTCTACGACATGATCGCGATGGAAGCAAAGCGGCTGGTACTCAACCGGGAAAAGACGGATATGCGGGGTCTTGTTTCAGGTATCATCAAGAAAGACGCGCTTCCGAAGGCTAAGGGCGCCGGCGTTACGCTTGTCTGGCTCGATGAGGGAGGACCGTTATTCTGCGACGTCGATAAGAGACTCATATCAAAAGCGGCCTCAAACCTGATAACGGCCGCTATTAGAGGTACGTCCGAAGGCGGGCGGGTTGAAGTTTCGGCCGGCCGCGCCGGCAACAGCGTTACGATAACGGTCAAAGATACGGGCCTTCCGGTTCCGCCGGAATACAGGGAAAAGATATTTAAGAAAGATTCGCTGGAAGAGGTATCAAAGACAACGCTGAAGAAGAGGGCCGGCCTTGAGCTGATCTTCTCGGCTCTCGCGGTCAAAGCGCACGGCGGCGGTGTCCGGGTCGAGTCTGAGGGCAAGAAGAATGTCTTTATTATAACGATCCCGAAACAGTGATTGCGGATTGCCGAATGCGGATTGCGGAATGATGTTTTTACGCGGCGTGGGATTGCTTCGGTTGCCTTCCCTCGACTTCGCTCGGGACAGGTCGGCAACCTCGCAATGACCATAAGGTGTGAATATGGCCAAAAGCAGGATACTCCTTATAGAAGACGAAAAGCCGTTCGCCCGGATGGTAAAGCTTGGGCTCGAGCGGATGGGCAGATACAGGGTTCTCGTGGAGAATAACAGCGCCGGCGGTTTCACTGCCGCGAAGAGAGACCGTCCGGATCTGGTACTTCTGGATATAATGATGCCCGGGATGGATGGGATAGATTTAAGAAAGAAGCTGGCCGGGAATGCTTCCACAGCGGCGATTCCCGTCATATTCCTGACGGGAAGAAGCAGGGTTTCCGACAAGGTGAGCGGCCTGGCCGCCGGGGTGGACGATTATATCGTTAAGCCGGTCGCGCTCCAGGAGCTCTCCGCGCGGATAGATTCCGTACTGAAGAGAAGAAAGTTCTACGAGGGCATCTCCATGTCGGATGCGCTTACAGGCCTCTATAATATCCATTATTTCAGGAAAGAGTTGGCAAGATTTTTTGCCATGTCGAGACGGTATAAGGGGATATTCTCGCTTGCGATACTGGACGTCGATAACCTCAAGGCCATTAACGATACCTACGGCCACGCCTCCGGCGACGCCGTCCTGAGAAAGGTCGCGGCGATATTGAAGAGGACTCTCAGGACGACGGATGTTGTCACGCGTTATGGCGGTGACGAGTTTGCGGTGATACTTCCTCATACCGCGGGGAAGAAGGCGGGGATAGCTATGCAACGCTCGAAATACAATATAAAGAAACATATATTTATGACCGAAGGCAGGAAGGGCCGGGTTCCCGTCTCCGTGTGCGCCGGCATCGCCACATACCGCGATGATGTAAAAGATGAGGACGAATTATTTGAGCTGGCCGATGCGTCCCTGTACAGGGGGAAGGCGCTTAAAAAACATCAGTAACCGGGCATAGTCTAAGGAGGGGGCATGAATGAAAAAGATACTGATAATCGATGACGAAAAGGACCTCTGCTTTTTTCTCAAAGCCAACCTTGAATCGGATGGCCAGTACAGTGTCATCGCTGCAACAGACGGCAAGGCCGGCCTCCATGCTGCCAGGCACCACACTCCGGACCTCATCCTTCTCGATGTGGTGATGCCCGGGGTGGACGGCTTAGAGGTATTGAAGAAACTAAAAGAAGATGAGAAGACGATGTCCATCCCGGTTGTCATGCTGACCGGCATGGGAGACGAAGAGGTGAGGCTTAAAGCGCTGGGGTATTTCAACGATGATTACATAGTGAAGCCGGTTACGCTGGGTTTCTTAAAGTCCAGGATACAAGATATCCTCATGAAAAAAAGATAGAAGGGCGGTGGCCGGTATGGACAGGAAAAAGATACTGATCATTGACGACGATAAAGATTTCGCACGCATGACAAAGCTGGGCCTTGAGGCAGGCGGCGAGTACGAGGTCGTGATAGAAACCGAGGGTCCGAAGGGCTATTCCGCCGCCCTGAAGCACTCCCCGGACCTGATATTGCTTGATATCGCGATGCCGGGCACAGACGGCTTCGATGTTTTAAGATCTCTCAAGAAAAGCAATGTGACGGCAACCATACCCGTTATCATGCTCACAGGGGTGGCCAGTGACCAGGCAAAGATCAGGGCCATGAAGTTATATAACGAGGGATACATCGTAAAACCGGTTGCCGCTCCGGCGCTGAAGGCACAGATACGGGAGGTATTGAAGCTGTGCCCGGGTAAGATGCCGGAAAAAAAAGCAAAGACCGCATGCCCGAAAAGAACATAGATCGGGCGCTGCAAAAGTACTTGTGGTGGATGATGAAAGAAGGGTGTGCGACATGATAGAGGCGTTCCTGACGCCTCAGGGCTTCCGGGTCCGGACATGCTGGAATCCCGGGACGGCAGTGAAATTATTCACTGTGGAAAAACCAGATATCGTGATATTGGACCTGGTCATGCCGGGCAGGTGCTCCAGTCTGAAAGATCTAGGGACGGACGCAGTAACCGGTATATTGGCAGGCCGTTCCGTTATGTTCGTGATCTGCCCGGAACTCGAACGATGGCGGTTTAAAATGAATTTTCTGCAAAAAGAGCCGCATGAGCGCACGCGATGGGTCGATACCTACAGATCGAAGCGCCGTGCTCGTAAGGATCGGCATGGATAAGAAAAAGATACTGGTCATAGACGACGATATCCGTTTCGGGCGCATCGCCAGGACTGCCCTTGAGGAGACCGGCAAGTATGAGGTCAGGGTGGAGATCGATGGCACAGAGGCCCTGGCGAGCGTCAAAAAGTTCGGTCCCGACCTTGTCCTTCTTGATATCATGATACCGGACATTAGCGGACTTGAGATATGCAGGGAGATGAAGGCCAGGGAAAGATATTCTTCCACACCTGTCATCATGCTTTCCGGGAAGACGGATGAGTCGGATAAGGTCACAGCCCTGGATGCCGGAGCCGATGACTATATAGTCAAGCCTTTCGCGGTCCATGAGCTCGACGCGCGGATAAGGGCGGTCCTGAGGAGGGCCAGGCCGGAGGGTTCGCAGGATACGCTGAGCATAGGTAAAGCCGTGGTGATAGACCCGAAAAAGCACAAGGTCACGGTAAACGGTAAGACCGTCGAGCTGACGGCCGCGGAGTTCGTGATACTGTCTCTTCTGGCTTCGAGAGAGAAGCGCGTCTTTACGAGATCAGAGATCCTGGACCATCTCTGGGGAGACGAGAAGGTTGTCATAGAAAGGACGATAGACGTCCACATCCGGCACCTGAGGCAGAAGCTGGGCGCCGCCGGCAAGTTTATTATAAACGTGAGAGGCGTAGGCTACAAGGCCGAGGAATAGAATTAACCAAATCTTAATGCAATAGCAACATCTTATTAACCCCACCCGGGTATCATTGAAGCGGAAGCCGGGAGAGGGGTGAGTAAGATGAAAAGGGTTGTGCTGATGCTGATGTCGCTTGCGTGCCTGTTATATAACGGGCCGGCCTTTGCGCAGGAGGCGGGAGGCGTTCCCGGCTCCGTCCGCACGCCCGAACAGATCGCGCGCTGGTTCTCGTCCGAATTCAAGTATCAGATGACCCTGCCCGACTCTCCCCAGTCGCCGGGCGAGACCATAGCGCGCAGGACGGGAGATTGCGACGATTTTGCGGTGCTGGCCGCGGAGATACTGGCGCGCTCAGGCATACCGAGCGATGTCATTATCATAAAATACGAGGGCCTGGGTATGATGCACGCGATATGTATATTTAAGGATAAGGACGGCACGTACAGTTTCATATCGAACATGGAGTATCATCGCACGCATATGCACGATGTCGCCGGCGCTGTCGCGAAGTATTACCCTGATTATGAGAATATAATATATTCCAACGGCAAAAGGGAATTTCTTAAGACTGTCGCGGCCGCAAGGTAACAAAAGCGCCCGGACATAATGAAGCGGTAGTTTACGCGGAAGAAGAGGACGAAGCCATGACCCGTAAATACAGGATCCTTTGCGTGGATGATAGTGGAGATATACGGGAGCTTATCAAGATAATGCTCGAACAGGCCGGGTATGATGTTTCTTTGTCAGAATCGGGGGAGGATGCCCTTAAGAAAATATCGGTTGAAGCGCCCGACCTTATCCTTTTGGATATCATGATGCCCGGCATGCCGGGAATGGAAGTCCTGAAAAAGATAGTCTCCGGCGAGAAGACGCGTAATGTGCCTGTCATCATGCTGACGGTCATCAATGAGTTCAGCTACATCAAACAAGCGATGGATCTGGGCGCGTCAACGTATATATCAAAACCGTTTAGCAGGGTCATGCTGCTGGGGCTCATACATGGTTTTATATCGCAGGGCCCGGGCGGAGACCTCGCGCCAACGATATAATAAGCTCTCCGGTACCGCCTGACCGCCGCCCGCCCCGATAGAAAAGATAGCAAACCCGACTGAAATAAAGTATAATACTCTCCGATATCAAATTATACATAAAATAAAGGAAGGAAAAAATGGCAAAAGAGACGTTCTCATTCGACATAGTATCGGAAGCGGACCTGCAGGAAGTCGACAACGCCGTCAACCAGGCGCAGAAAGAGCTCGCCCAGCGGTTCGACTTCAAGGGCAGCAAGTCCTCGATAGAATATAACCGCACCGAGAAGAAGATCACGCTCGTCGGCGATGACGATTTCAAGCTGCGCTCCGTCAATGACATGCTCGCCACTAAGCTCGCCAAGCGGGGCGTGTCGATGAAGCTGCTGACCTTCGGCGAGCCGGTGAAGGTCTTCGGCGGCTGCCTCCAGCAGGTAGCGGACCTTGCGGCAGGCATACCCCACGAAAAAGCCAAGGAGCTCGTCAAGATCATCAAGGCCATGGGCCTCAAGGTCCAGGCCCAGATAGAGGGTGAGAAGGTAAGGGTGGTCTCGCCTAAAAAAGACGACCTGCAGGTAGTGATAGCACACTTAAGAAAGATAGATTTCCCGCTCGCACTCACGTTCTGCAATTACCGGTAAACACTGGATAAATGGGGACACATCTCTTTCCGGGATGTGTCCCCATAGAACAACGTATGAAGAGAAAATTTCTCGTCGTCCTCGCGGCGCTCCTCCTGTCGGTAGCGGCCTCTTTTGCCTACCTCGCCTCGATCACGGTCCCGATCCAGCTCAAGACGCTCGTCGTCGCCGAAATAGAGAACGCGACGCACAGGAAGGCCCTGGTGCAGTCGGTGCGTTTCGATTTCGTACGCGGCGTCACGCTCCAGGACCTCGTCATATACGATACATCGTCGATACTGGTCTGGGCAAAGGACGTGTCGTGCGGGATACCGCTGGCGCCTCTCCTGGCAAGAAAGGTCATCGTCTCGTCTCTCCGGATCCAATCTCCGGCCATCTATGTCGAGCGCCGGGCGGACAACTCGTTCAATATCGTCGGCCTCATCCCGGAAGATTACGCCCCCGGCAAGGACCTCGCACTCCTGCCAAGCCGGATCACCATCAAGAACGGCCGCGTCCTCTTTGTCGACAGGACGCTCGCCAAACCTTTTATAGAACGGATCGATAACATCTCGATGGACCTGCGCCTGGCACTTCCCGCGAAGATCGCGTATTCACTCTCGTGCGAGGTCCCCACGAAGCAGCCGGCCTATTTTAAATCTGCCGGGACATATTCGGTCCGGGAGAGACAGCTCTCCGCCTCAGTCACGGCAAAGGACCTCTACCTCGACGAGTTCAGGGATTATTACAGGGCATCGGGCTTCGATTTTCCGTCGGGTACTGTTGACGCGGTGATCAAGCTTCGGGCGCAGGGCGATGTCGTCGATGTGAATATAGATGCGACGACGAAGAAACTGTCGATCTTTAAAGATAAGGTGAAGGCCTCCCTCGATGCTGTCGTGAAGATGGCCGTGCAGTACAACTTTCGGGATAAAGAGCTCGAATATGCGGGAAAGCTCGATGTCCGGAGCATGGACATAAGCGGTCTTGAGACGGTCGGGCCGCTTACGGGCCTCAAGGCGACGGTCGAATTCGACGATGCCAGGATCCGCTCGGAGAATATCATCGTCGATGTCTTCGGCCTGCCGTGGAAGGCAAAGGTCAACATCGTGAACTTTGCAAGCAGCCCTCTCTGCGATATCTATGCCTCCTCCGAGACGCGGCTGAGCCTGCTTCAGAAGATGCTGGCCGACCGGTTCGGGCTGAAGTTGCCCTCCGGGATCTCCGGCAGGGCGGATGTCAATATCGCCGTGAAGATGCAGCCGGGAAAACCCGCGGCGATGAACGGGTACGTGACCTTGCGCGACGACATGATCTCGCTCGGCAGCGGCAATTTCCCGGTCGAGCACGTAAGCGGCGAGGTCCGGTTCACGCCGGACAAGCTGACATGGTCGGGTGTGGCATTCACGTACCGCGAAAAGAAGTATACGGCCTCGGGGCACTTGACGGACTTCGCCTCCCCCGCCATTGCGCTGCAGGTTGCGTCGGCCGACCTGCAGTTTAGGACGAAACTCGCCGTCGACGGACAGGCGCTGAAAATATCGGAGATGAAGGGCACGTACCTGAATTCCGCGTTCGCGCTTGCCGGCGAGCTTGACTTCAGCGACCCGAAGATAGTCGATGCCGACCTGGGAGGCACAATCGCCCTTGAGCTGAAAGACCTGAAGAAGATAGCGCCCTCTTCGGCGGGAGTCGCGAAGATGAAGCCGGCCGGGAAGCTCTCGGCCGATATCACCGTGAGCGGGGACCTGAAGGATCCGAAGGCGTGCGATATCACCGCGACGGCAAAGAGCGGCTCCCTGTCGCTATACGGCCACACATTCAGCGCTGTTACGGCCGGCTACGAGCAGCGCGACGGCATAGGGTGTCTCAAATCGATGCGCGCCGCGCTCTACGGCGGCACGATGTCCGCGGGCGGCACAATCGAGTGGCTGGCGAAGGCTCTGCCGTATACGGTCGTTCTCGATGCCAGGGACGTGAAGCTCGAGATGCTGAAGGCGGGCACCGGTTTTAAGGACAAGGATGTCACCGGCAGCATCAGGCTCCACCTGAGCCTGAACGGGCTTTTCAAGGATGCCTCGAAGCTCGGCGGCCTCGGCCACATCGGGATCGCCAACGGCAAATTATGGCAGCTCAACCTGTTCCGGGGCTTCGGGTCGCTGATATTCACCAGCGATTTTCAGGACATCATGTTCACCGAGGGGTCGTGCGATTTCAAGATCAAGGACAGGGTGATCTACGCGGAGTACCTGGTCATGAAGAGCGATCTGGTCAACCTGTACGCCTCCGGGACAATAGGCTTCGACAAGTCATTGAACGGCGTCCTGCGCACGGAGCTCGCCGAAGGGGCGATGTATCCGGGGACGCAGAAGAATATCGCCTCGGCCGTCAACAAGAATACCTATGCGGAAGTGACCGGCACGCTCGCCGACCCGAAATACAAGATGAAGACAAGCGTTCCCGATATCGTGGCCGGCGTGGCCGGCGCGTTCTTCCAGCA
>CAYGRZ010000035.1:0-16578 GCA_964352425.1 uncultured Planctomycetia bacterium
ATGGAGCTGGGGAAAGGACTTGAACCTTCAACCACCCGCTTACAAAGCGGGAGCTCTACCATTGAGCTACCCCAGCATTATTATGCAAGTGCTTTGAGTGCATCCGGCAACACATGTAAAAGATCCGTCGCGAGAAGGCTCAATATCCCCCTCTCTTTGAGCGCGATGTCTCCCGCAAGGCCGTGAAAATATACGCCGAGGACGCTTGCGTCGAACGGCGCTACTTTCTGCCCGATAAAACTTGCGATCATTCCCGTCAATATATCGCCCATGCCGCCGCTCGCCATACCGGGATTGCCCGTCTGATTAATGTATAATTCTCCCGCCGGCCCGGCGACGACCGTCTCGTGTCCCTTTAAAACCAGGACGGTATTATACTCATTGGCGAAGGCGAGCGCAACATCTTTCCTGTTTTGCTGTATCTCGCCGACCTCTTTTCCGGTCAGGCGCGCCATCTCACCCGGATGCGGCGTCAGGACGAGGCTGCCTTTCGCGTTCTTGAGCATATCCGCATGCCCTGCGAATGCGTTTATACCGTCCGCATCGATGACCATCGGCGCATGCAGCCTGCTGACGAGGATCCGCGCGAGCTGCTGCGTCTCCCTGTTCTGCGAAATACCGGGGCCTAACGCCACCGCGTCGCATTTTTCCGAAAAACTTATGATCTCCTTCTCGGCCAGCAGGCTGAGCGAACAATCCTTCGTCTCAAAGAACGGCTTGACCATCACTTCCGTCAGCTTAGCCGCCATTATCGGATAGAGCCCCCTGCCTACCGCCAGTGTCACCAGCCCGCTTCCCGAAAGCGCCGCAGCCTGGCTTGTCAGATATGCCGCGCCCGTGTAGCCGGCTGAGCCGGCGATGACGAGGACATGGCCGAGATCGCCTTTATGCGCGTCCGGTGCGCGTTTCGGGAACTTCCTGATCACGTCCTGTATATCTATCATCTCTTCTTCTTCAGTAAAATCACGCTCGCTATCGCGTAATTCTTCGAATGGGACATGCTGACGATGACATCGCCTATCTTTTTCTTCTTCTTGAGCTTCAGCGCGTCGTCATGGAATGCCATGACCGGCTTGCCCTCTTTGTCGTTCAGCACTTCTACATCGGTCCACCGCAGCGGGTATTTGCGCGGCTCGCCGAACGCCTTGATCACGGCCTCTTTTGCCGCGAAACGCGCCGCGAAATGCTGGCACGCGAACCGCCTCGAGTTAGAATAGCTTATTTCCCTGGAGGTAAATATCTTGCTTAAGAAAGAGTCGCCCCACTGCTCTATAGCGTCCCGCATCCTGAATACTTCCACTATATCGACCCCTGTCCCGAATATCATCGTATGAGTCCCTTCATATCCCGGACGGCCTGCCTGAGCCCCACAAAAACGGCTCGCGATATTATCGAATGGCCTATATTCAGCTCATGCATACCATGTATTGCGGCAACGCTGCTGACATTGGTGTAGTTTAAGCCGTGTCCTGCGTTCACCTCAAACCCTTTCGACAGCGCATATGCGGCGGCCTTTTTCAGGACGGCAAGCTCCCGGCGCCGTGCAGCCGAATTTGCGGCATTGGCGTACTCTCCCGTATGGAATTCTATTATCGTGGCGCCTGTCCGAGCGGACGCATCTATCTGCTTCTTCGACGGGTTGATAAAAAGGCTGACGTCTATGCCATTCTTCTGAAGCCGCGAAACGACCCGCCGTACCGCGCGCTCATTTCCGCTGACATCGAGCCCGCCTTCCGTCGTGATCTCCATGCGCCGCTCCGGGACGAGCGTCGCCTGATCGGGCTTGATCCGGCAGGCGACAGCGACGACCCCGGGGGCAATTGACATCTCCAGGTTGAACCTGGTAGCTAGCCTGCGCAGGCTAGTGACATCGGCATCCTTAATATGGCGCCTGTCTTCGCGCAGATGGGCCACGATGGAGTCCGCGCCTGCCGCGATGCATTCCCGCGCCGCCCCGAGCGGGCTTGGCTCGTATGTCTTCCTCGCTTCCCGTATGGTCGCGATATGGTCGATATTAACGCCAAGCTTTACCATGATGACATCACTGGGTCCTCTCGACAGGCACCGTTACGTCGACGAGTGTCTCTTCGCTGTACACGCCCGGCGCTATCGGGCTCATCGCCACCGACTTGGTGAATGGTTTGATGACACCGCGTATGTCTATCGGCATCGTATGGGCGAAACGCACCTTGCCCAGCATATCCTTTGAACCGACCACGATGCAATATTCCGGGACGACAAGCGTCTTCCGCGGATCGACCATATACCCAACTCTCGGCGTACCGACAAATACCGGTTTTATCACGAGTTTCTTGGCGACCATCCCTCCGGCCGGGAGCACCTTGTTCAGGAACTGTTTCTCTTCGTCGGTTCCTTTATTGAGCTCATTGACGATGTAAAACCACAATACGAGCGCCAGGACGAGCGCCGTAGCCTTCAGGCCGATGTTCTCGGTAAAAAGATTCTTCAGGAACTTCAGCAGCACCTGTTACCCCTTTTCCTTCTTCGCGCCCTTAATCAGCTTTCCGGTCATCCTGAACGTCTTTCGAGCGGGTTTATAGAACAGATCTTTTAATATCTTCACCAGGCCCTCTTCGTCCACGCCCTGGGAGAGCTTGCCGGCGCTCGCGACCGATATGGTGCCGGTCTCTTCGCTCACGACCACACACACCGCGTCGGTCTCTTCGCTTATTCCGACGGCCGCCCTGTGGCGCATGCCGAGGATCTTCGGTATCCCGCGTTCATCCTGCGGAAGCGGCAGGACGCACCCCGCCGCGACGAGCCTGCCCCGTTGTATGATGACCGCGCCGTCATGCAGGGGCGATTGCGGCATGAATATCGACGTGAGCAGGTAATTGGTCACCCTGCCGTCTATCTCGGTCCCGCTCTCGATGTAGCTCTTCAGGCCGACTTCTCTTTCGATGACGATTAAGGCGCCTATCTTTCTCCGCGACAGGTTGCCGGAGGCGCCGGCTATCTCTTCGAGGATCTCGGCGGATTCCTGGTGCAGGCCGAGCTGCCCGAGCTGCGCTAAGCCCCGCCTCAGTTCCGGCTGGAAGATGACGACGAGCGCGACGACAGAGATCGGGAAGAGCCGTGTCAGCACCCAGGTAATCGCATCGAGGCCGAGCTGCTGCGCGGCAAGGAATATGACGCCGATGATGACAAGGCCTTTCAGAAGCTGCTCCGAGCGCGTGCCCTTCACAAAGAGGAGCACCATGTAGATGACATACCAGAGTATCAGTATCTCGAGTATAATCTTCCAGTAATACAGTATCGCCATATCAATGTGCCCTTACAATGCTGTCGGTTATCTGTGCGGCCTGGCGCACCTGGCCGACATCGTGGACGCGCAGGAGACTGGCGCCTTTCATAATCGCCAGGACGCATGTAGCGATCGTCCCCGACAACCTCTGCGCCGGGCCGTCAATACCAAGTGCCTTCCCGATAAACGCCTTCCGCGACGTCCCCACGCATATCGGCCGGCCTATCGCGAGAAACTCGTCCAGCCTGTTCAATATTTGGAGATTATGCTCAAATGTCTTTCCGAAACCGATGCCGGGGTCTATTATGATCTTTTCCTCTGCCACGCCGGCAGCGCGCGCGGTCTGCACCGATTTCCGTAAGTCCTCCATCACTTCGCCGATAAGATCCTTGTAAGCGGGGTTGACCTGCATATCTTTAGGTGTGCCCTTCATGTGCATCACGATGAGCGCCGCGCCGGAATCCGCGACGACCGCCGCCATATCCTTATCGTATCTTAAGCCCGAGACATCGTTCACTATCTTCGCGCCCGCCTCTATCGCCTCATGTGCGACCTTCGATCGGCGCGTATCGACCGATACCACGATCCCGGGCTTTTGCCTAAGCTCTTTAATGACCGGGATCACGCGGCGTAGCTCTTCGCGTTCGCTTATGCCCTCGGCTCCCGGGCGGGTCGATTCCCCTCCCACGTCGATCACGTCCGCACCGTCCCGGACCATTGCGAGCGCATGCTCTACGGCCTTGCCTCTATCAAAGAATCTGCCGCCGTCGGAGAACGAATCCGGCGTCACGTTCAGGATGCCCATAACGAAAGTCCGCTCACCCAGCGCAAGATGCGCTCCTCGGGCGTCCACCTCAGGCAGCGGCGGTCTTTTCACCTTTACCGAGCCCCAGCAGGACTTTTATGGAATCGATGTCCATCACTTCTTTTTCGAGGAGCCTTTCGGCAAGACGCTTCAAGTTGCCCCGGTTCTTTATGAGCTCGTCTTTCGCCTTCTGATAGCACCCATCGACTATGCCGCGGACCTCCTGGTCTATCAGCAATGCCGTCTGTTCGCTGTAGTTCCTCTCTTCGATGATATCCCGCCCCAGGAAGACCTGCTCTTCCCTGTGGCCGAACGTAAGATGGCCGAGCTTATCGCTCATGCCGAACCGCATGACCATCTTTCTGGCTATCTCGGTGACCTCTCTGAGGTCCTGCGCGGCGCCCGTGGTTATCTCATCGAACATCAGCTGCTCGCTCGCCCTGCCGCCGAGCGCGCAGATGACCTTCACCAGCAGGTCGTTCTTCGTGTAATAATATTTGTCCTCGATCGGTATCTGTATCGTGTACCCGCCGGCCAGGCCCCTGGGCAGGATCGTGACCTTGTGCAGCGGGTCGGCGCCGGGGATCACGAGTGCGAGTATCGCGTGCCCCGCCTCGTGGTAGGCGGTCAGCTCCTTATCCTTCTTCGACATGATCTTTGATTTCTTCTCGGGGCCGGCGATCACGCGCTCCATCGACTCCTGGAGCTCCGGCATCGTCACGCTCTCCTTGCTGTGGCGCGCCGCCAAAAGCGCCGCCTCGTTCACGAGGTTCGCCAGATCAGCTCCCGAAAAACCCGGCGTCTGGCGCGCGATCACGCTCAGGTCGGCCGTCGGGTCAAGCTTCACGTTCTTCGTATGCACTTTGAGGATCGCTTCCCTGCCCTTGATATCCGGCCTGTCGACGACGATCTGCCGGTCAAAACGGCCGGGCCTGAGCAGCGCCGGGTCGAGCACGTCGGGCCTGTTGGTCGCCGCTATCAATATGACGCCTTCCTGCGTATTGAACCCGTCCATCTCGGACAAGAGCGCGTTCAACGTCTGCTCGCGCTCGTCATGCCCGCCGCCGATACCCGAGAACCTGAGCCTGCCCACCGCGTCTATCTCATCTATGAATATGATAGCGCCGCGGCCGCTCGTCTTGGCCGAGCGCTTCGCCTGCTCGAAGAGGTCGCGCACCCGCGAGGCGCCGACACCGACAAACATTTCGACGAAATCGGATCCCGATATCGAGAGGAACGGCACGTCGGCCTCTCCGGCGACCGCCTTCGCCAGCAGTGTCTTGCCCGTCCCCGGAGGGCCCATCAGCAGGACGCCCTTCGGGATCTTGCCACCCAGCTTCTGGAACTTGCGCGGATCCTTCAAAAACTCGATTACTTCCTTGAGCTCCTCCTTCGCCTCATCGACGCCCGCAACGTTCTCAAACGTGATCTTCAGGCGCGAATCTGAGGCGAGGACAGCGCGTGACTTGCCGAATGCCCATATCTTGCCGCCGCCGGCCGCGGAATTACCGCGGTATACGAAAAGCCACAGGAACAGAATGAAGAGGACCATCGGCCCAAGCGAATAAAAGATATTCATCCAGAGCGTTTTCGGAGGCCTTATGTCAAAGTTCTTTACGTTCTCCCGAAGGCTCTTTATCAGGTCCTGGTCGCTCTCCGGCACGTTCACGACGAACCGCGTTCCGTCGGAAAACACGCCCTTAAGGATACTCTCGGTCTTGATGCAGGATTTGATCTTCTGTGTTGTGGTGTTGTCTTTGAGGATCTCGAAGAACTGAGAGTAGGTTACCTCCTGGGGCGGCTTCTCAGCCACGCTCTGCGTCCAGGTGTTGACGAGGTACAGCGCCCCCATGACGATCAGGAGCCATATTATGAAATTCCCTTTGCTTCCTGCCGGTACCAGCTTCTTCCTGTCTTTCATCTCCATGCTATTATTCGACTCCGTTCTTTTGAAACGTATTTTAACAAGATATTATCAATATAGCAACATCAGATTCTGCTGAACACAACGTCGTATTCGCCGCGGGAGGCGCGGATGCCTCCCGGCAGGTCGACGGCGCTGCCTCTGCGTTTTTGCCGGATCAGGCTCTCCAGCTCCTTCCAGTGCCTGAACGAGAGCTTCTTAACATCCCCGCCTGCCTTCTCGAGCGAATCACGCAGTATCTCCTTCTGCAGCGCTCTGGGCTGCATCACCAGGTCCTTGAGAGCTATCCCGACACCGCCCTTTCCCGCCGTTATGATGGACTTTCCGAGTTCGCCCTTGGCCTTCTCGATGAATTCAAAATCTTCGCGCAGGTGTTCGGCGAGATTAAAGAGCACTCTCTTCAACCGCGGATTATAACGTTCCAGGAACGGGATGATCTCGCCGCGGACGACATTCCTGAAATAGAGAGGTTCAAAATTCGTTCTATCGATCCTGTAGGGAATGCTCTCATCGTCGAGATACTGCACGATCTCGATCTTTTCAAGCTCTATCAATGGCCGTATAATGCGCAGCCTGCCTTCCTGTCGCGCCGGCGATATGCCGACAATGCCTTTCAGGGCAGAACCTTTGATAAGGCGCATGATGATCGTCTCCGCCTGGTCATCGAGCGTGTGCCCCGTCGCTATCGCTCCCGACCCTGCCTTCCCTGCAGCCCCCGCGAAGAATGCATACCTGGCCTGGCGCGCAATCTCTTCGGTAGAAAGACCCTTGGCGGCTTTCTTCTTCAGATCAACTCTCTTATGAAAAAACCGTATGCCTTCTTTCTCTGCGAGCCTCTTCGAGAACTGAGAGTCCCTTTTCGATTCCGCGCCGCGCAGGCCATGGTCGAGGTTGCAGACCGACAGCTCCCTGATCTTCAGTTTGTTCTTAAGCTTCAGCAGCACATGCAGCAGGAACACCGAGTCCGGCCCGCCCGAGACCGCGGCCATGATCCTGTCGCCGGGTTTCACGAGTTCATAGTTCCTGATCGTCTTCAGAACCTGCTCTATCAGATTTCTCTTCATATTTTCCGCGCCGCGCTCTGGCCGGCGAGATAGCCCGTCGAGAACGCCTGCTGAAGATTGTACCCACCGCTCGCAGCCGAACCGTCGATCATCTCGCCCGCGAAATAGATGCCGGGGACCACCTTCGACTCCATCGTCCTGGGGTCGATCTGTGCGGTCGTAATGCCCCCGCCTGTCACCATCGCCTCTTCGAGAGGCAGCGCCCCCGTCACCGTGAGCGGCAACGCCTTGAACAGCCCGACGATGGCGCGGCGCTCATTGTGCGTGATCTGGCTCACCTCTTTGGCGGCCTTCACGCCGGCCAGGCCCAGAAAGACATCGATAAGCCTTTGCGGGAGGTACCCTTTCATCACGGCCTTCAACTGCGCCTTCCCGTTTGCCGCAAATTCATTGAGCAGCCTGCCTTCAATTTGCGTGGGCCGCAGGGCCGGTTTAAGGTCGATAAAAAGCTGTGCGGCTTTATGGCCTTTCAGCAAATCAATGACGTCGCCGCTCATGTCCAGGACGAGCGGGCCGGAGACGCCGAAATGCGTGAACATCAGCTCTCCGATACCGGAGACCATGCTCTTTTTGCCGCATTTGAACGTCACGCGTATATTCTCCAACCCGAGGCCCTGCAGGTCCTTTACCCACCCCTCTTCGGTCTTCAGCGGTACAAGCCCGGGTTTAAGAGGGACGACCGAATGGCCAAGCTCTTCGGCAATCCGGAAGCCGTCGCCGCTGGAGCCCGTGACCTTGTAGGAAGCGCCGCCCGTCGCGAGTATGACATGTTTTGCCTTGACGGTCTCGCCGTTCTGCAGTTCAAGCAGAAAGGTATCGCCCGATCTTTTTAACGCCGCCAGCCGCGCGTTATACCGCACCCCGACCTTATTTTCAGCCAGGGACTTCACGAGGACATCGACGACGGAGCGCGCCTTGTCGGTGACGGGAAAGACTCGGCCCTGGCGCTCTGCCTTGACCTCAAGGCCTCTGGACCTGAAGAATTCCATCAGGTCCTCGTTGAAGAACGCGTAGAATGCCGAGCGCAGGAACCTGCCCTGCCGGCCGAACCGTTCGATAAACTCTTCTATCGGCGCCGTATTGGTGAGGTTGCACCTGCCCTTGCCGGTGATCAGTATCTTCCTGCCGATCGCATCGTTGCGCTCGACCAGCACGACGCGCTTGCCGAGCTCGGAAGAGCGTATCGCGGCCATCGCGCCGGCGGCGCCGCCCCCGACTACCGCGATATCATACATGCTGCCGGCCGCACCTTCACCCGACATGATAGACGTCCTTCAGCAGTTTCTCCACAACGCTTACGTCCGCTTTCACAAAATCGTGGCCGGGCAGCTCTTTCGGAAGGACCCACTTGATCTCATCGTGGTCTACGGGAACGAAGTCGCCCGATATGTGAGTCACCCTGTAGGCCAGCAGCTCAAGCGGCATGTGCAGATAATGAAAGCGGCTCGCGCAGATGAACTCTCCTATCCGGGCCTCGATCCCGAACTCCTCGTTCAGCTCACGCTTCAGGCACGCTTCGGGCGTCTCGCCGATGTGGATCTTCCCGCCGGGGAACTCCCATTTCCCGCCGAACCTGTCGCCCTTCTTGCGTTTCGCGATCAGGATCCGGCCGTCCTTTTCGATGACCGCGGCGGTGACCCTCATCATATTAGCGATAATATCCATATGGATTCCTAGTAACGGTATCTGTCGTCCCACGTATCTTCACGCATATCGTAGAGTACTGCCTGCATCTGTTTCATCTGGGACTCTTCCTCTTCGGTCAGAGTCCCCCGAAGACCGGTCTTACACTTCGGCGCTTCGCATGATTCTTTTTCGCGCGGCACGCTATCATTATTGCTACCGGAATCCACTTCAGTTGCGTGCAGCTGACAGGCTGCAATGATGAGGATGAGCAGGGCTGGTATGATGATTCGTGGGCGCGCCACTATGTATGTTCCCTTGTAGGAGCAGAATGGTAGCGGGGACTGGCCTACTACGCTGTCCCCTACCAGACTACATGAAGCTTCGTAGGCCAATCCTACGTAGCCTCTCGAGTTAGCGTATACAGGCGAAGTAGGATGGTAGCGGGGACTGGATTTGAACCAGTGACACACCGGGTATGAGCCGATTGCTCTGCCAGACTGAGCTACCCCGCCGCTGAATAACATCAATGCTTAACTTCGGCTACCAGGCGAATCCGCCGAAGCAAATCTTCTACGATTCACAGAAGCTGCGTAGGCGGAGAGCTACCCCGCCACTTTTTCGTGCAAAAGTGATCCTGAGGCAGCGTTAAGAAATGCGAGCGCATAGCGAGCCCGCCTGCCGGCAGGCAGGCATTGTAGCTGCCGAAGGACCTTAATCAGTGCGTATTATAACACACTGCACTGCGTCGTTAAAGCGTAAATTTACACCGCCTCGTGCATGCTGCCCGTCCTGTACCCCTGCAGATCGAGCGTGACATAGACAAACCCGAGCTTCTTGAGTTTACCCGTTATCTCTTCCCTGACCCTGACCGCCCTGGCCAGATCTGAGGGCAAAAGTTCGAGCCGCGCAATATCCTTGTGTATCCGCACCCTTACCTGCCTGAATCCGAGCCGCCGCAAGCTACCCTCCGCCGCATCGATGCGCTTCAGGTCTTTGGCAGAAATAGTGCTGTCGAACGGGAACCGCGAGGCAAGGCAGGCAAACGACGGTTTATTCCAGGTCGGCAGCTTCAGGCGCCTGGACAATGCCCTGATGTCGGCCTTCGTTATCTGGGCTTCCAGCAGCGGGCTCTTCACCTTGAGCTCTTTGGCGGCAAACCTTCCGTACCGCACGTCCTTCAGATCATCGTAGTTCGTACCATCGAGAAGGGCGGCCATCTTATAGCGCTTCCTGATACCGTCAAGCTGCTTGAACAGCTCTTTCTTGCAATAATAACACCTGTCGACAGGATTGGACCTGAAATTCTTTATCGCGAGCTCTCGCGTATGTATCGTGAAATGCCTGGCGCCCATCCTCCTGGCAAGCCTTACCGCCCCTCTATACTCCGATTCGGGATACGTCTCGGACCTCGCCGTCACCGCGAGCACGTTGTTCTTGCCGAGCGTATCGAAGGCGACTTTGAGCAGATACGTGCTGTCGAGCCCGCCCGAATACGCTATCACCACGCTCTTGAGCTTGCGTAGTATCGATTTAAGATTATCGAGCTTATTCATGCCGCCTTCCGGATCCATCCGCCGCCGAGCACGATATCCTTATCGTAAAAGACGACCGCCTGCCCGGGCGTCGGCGCGGCCTGAGGCTCGTCAAAATCGACCCGCACCGTATCCCCGCCCTGCATTGAAACCGTCGCCTTCGCCTTCTTGTGATTATACCGTATCTTCGCCATCACGCGCCGCGGCCCTGTTATGCCGTCTATCGCGATCCAGCGTAACCCGTCCGCGATGAGCCCCTTTTTCAAGACATCATCCCTGGTGCCGACGACGACCCGGTTCTTCGCGATATCGATCGCTGTCACATAGAGCGGCTGGCTGTACGCCACGCCGAGACGGCGGCGCTGCCCGATCGTGTAGAACGGTATCCCCTTATGATGCCCCAGCACTTTGCCGCGCGCGTCGACTATCTCGCCGTGTTTGATCTCGATGCCGGTCTTGGCTCTGATATATTCCGCGTAATCGAGATCCTGGACAAAACATATATCCTGGCTCGACGCCGTATTGTACGTCTTTAAGCCCATCCGCTTCGCCAGCGCCCGAACTTTCTCTTTGGTCAGGTCGCCGAGAGGGAATATCGCATGCGTCAGCTGTTCCCGGGACAGCCTGAAGAGGAAATACGACTGGTCTTTCGACCTGTCCTTGCCCTCTTTCAGTAGGCCGTGGCCGCTCCTGGCATCGCGCCCGGTCCGGGCGTAATGGCCGGTCGCGACCAGGGACGCGCCAAGCGACGAGGCCTTCTCGAGGAGTTTGCCGAACTTGATCTTCTCGTTACAGACCACGCACGGATTCGGCGTGCGGCCGCGCAGATATTCCGCGCAGAAATAATCGATCACATCTCTTTTGAACTGGTCGCTGAAGTCGACGACGTAATACGGTATCCCGAGATCCTCCGCGACGGCACGCGCCCTCGTGATCGCCTCGAGGCTGCAGCAGGCGCGGCCGAGGCTCGAGCCGCACTCATCTTTGGGCCACATCCTGAAAGTCACGCCTATAACATCGTATCCTTGCTTCTTCAGAAGCGCCGCGGCGAGCGACGAATCGACTCCGCCGGACATGCCGACGACCACTTTCTGCCTAGAGCTCTTTATCCTGGGTGACATGGAACACTCCGCTGATATGACCCGCCATCTCAGTCTTATATTTTCCGCCTGCCTTCGCGACGATCACGGCCATCACGCCGGATGCGTCGGCGATCTTCAACCCGTCAGGTCCGAGCACGCAGAGCGCCGTAGCCAGCATATCCGCCGTCGTCGCGTCATCCGCTACCACCGTCGCGCTGATGACATTATCGCCGACGGGGAAGCCCGTCCGGGGATCGATTATGTGCGAATAGCGTTTGCCGGCCGCCATGAAGAATTTCTCGTAATCGCCCGCGGTGTCGATGGCCTTGTCCTTTAGCTCCAGCTCCATAAAGAGGCGCGCCCTGTCTCTCGGATGCCGGATCCCGACCTTCCACAGGTCTTTTCTCGACCGCATGCCGAGGCAATACACATCACCGCCGGACCTGATTATCGCGCGCGAAATACCGCCTTCCTTCAGGACCTTGATCGCCCTGTCGGTTGCATAGCCCTTCGCCACTCCGCCAAAATCGAGCGCCATGCCGTCTTTTTTGAATACGATCGTACCCGCGCCCCTATCCAGGACGATGTCCTGCGAGCCGATGCGGGAGGCTACTGCCTTTACCTGTTCACCGGAAGGCACTATCCCGCGCTCCCTGGCGTCTGTCCACAGGTCGACGAGAGGCTTCACTGTAATGTCAAAAGCCCCGTCCGTCTTCGCGCTGCACTCGATCGCCTTTTCGATAAGGCCGTACGCTTCGGCGCTGAGCTTCAGCGCCTCGCCCTTCCTCAGGCGGTTGATCCTGGATATCTCGCTATCCTTTTTATAGACGCTGAAAACGCTTTCGACCCTCGCTATCTCATCAAGCGCCTTGTCTATCTTCGCCTCTAACGCTCTCCTGTCTTCGCCGGCCATGAGCGGGACTTTTATCTGGACGCTCGTGCCCATCGCCGGGCGTTCTCGTGTGGCCATCTCATCGGCTTTGAACCGGGCCGGCAGTATCGAGACGGCCAGAAGAACGGCTGCCAGGATAAGGGTTACGGTGAGATTTTTTGAAATGGTCATTGTAAGCCGGCGAGGACCTTGTCGACATCGAGGTTCTTCTCGACCATGTCGACGATTATCTTGATCTTCTGCTCATCCTGCGGCTTCAGCTTCACGACCATCGAATTGATCCTTGAGGATATCGCGTAGGTGTCTTCCTTCGTGATCAGGACCGGGATTTTCGCCTTCTCGAGTGACCGCAGGCTCCCCCGCTTTGGCATGAGTCCGCCCGACAGGATGATGCCGGATATGCTGCAGCCCTTCCTGATCCTGCCTCGCTGGACATTGCAGACGGTCTCTATCATATCGTCCCTGTCGCCGGGGATTATAAGCAGCGAGTTGTTACGCAGAAACTGCACCGCGTCCTTAACGTTCATCGCGCCTATCAGCACGTTCTCGACAGGCTTGTCGAGGCCGATGCCTTCGTAGAGGGTATCGATCTTTATCTCTTCTTTTATCTCGCGCATCGTCGGTATGTCGAGGATCTTCTGGTACGGAAGGACGCCGAAGACGTTCATGCCCTTCTGCTCAAGCCCTTTCCGGACAAGCCTTGCTATCCTATCGTACTTCTCGGGAAGGACCTTATTGACGACGACGCCGGCGAGCCTGACGCCTTCCTTGTCGAAAAGCGCCTTATTGAGCATGATCTCGTCTATGGGCTTGCCGACCCCGCCCGACGATATCAGCAGGACGTTCGCGCCGAGGAGTTTCGCGACTATCGCGTTCGAAAGGTTCAGCACGCTCCCAACGCCGGCGTGGCCGGTCCCTTCGATGATGACGAGGTCGTTATCCCTGGCGATGTGCTCATAGGCGTCGGTGATCTGCCTGGCATAGTCTTCGGCAGGCCCTTTTTCGATAAAGCGTTCGGTGAAACCGCGATCTATCGCGACGGGGGACATGTCCTTGATATTGCACTTTATCCCGAAGACCTCTTCGATCAGGACAGAGTCCTCGTCGACCTTGTAACCCTGCTCCACAAGATAGCGCTGTCCGATCGGCTTGATAAAGCCGATCCTCCCGAACCTTTTCTTGAGCGCGGCGATAAGGCCGAGCGAAACGGTCGTCTTGCCGTCGTTCTGCATCGTGGCAGCTATGAATATCTTCTTCGCCATTGAAATTTGTCCCGGTCTTCTATGGTACGAATTTCATCCCGAGGCTGCGACAGGCCGGAGCAGCCGAGGGGCTGATCTAAATCAACCTTTGTTCGCGGAAAGCCCGGATATAGCAGGCGCAGTATTCGTCGCTGCCCAGGAGCGCCATCGACGCCGCCATCGATGAGGACATGTGCTTGTCGGTCGGGTCGAGGATCGCCGCGTCCAGGCCGGACTGTGTGGCCATCGCGAGGAATGCGGCATTGATCGTGCCCCTGCTGGGCAGGCCGTACGATACGTTGGACAGGCCGCATATCGTCTTGACCTGACCGAGCCCCTTGATCATCGGGATAGACCTCAGGAATTCCCGCGCCTGGTCCGGCTCGGTCGAGACCGGCCGTATCAGCGCGTCGAAATAGAGGTTCTCGGTCTTGAAACCGAGCCGCTTCACCTTATCGACGATCCTCTGTGCCAGCCGGAAGCGTTCCTCGGCCGTATTCGGCATCCCCGTCTCGTCCATCGTGAGCGCGATCAGTTTCGTATCGTGCCGGACAGCGAGCGGGACGATCTTCTCGATCCTCTGATCTTCCCCTGTTATCGAATTGATAAAGATTTTGCCGCCGGCCTTATAGACCTTCAGGGCCTTCTCGATCGCCAGAAAATTGGGGCTGTCGATGCAGATGCTGACATCGGGGATCTCGCTCTGGACGACGCTTATGGCCCAGTCCATATCCTGCAGCTCGTCACCGGACGTAACGGCGCAGTTGATATCTATGTAGTGGGCGCCCGCGTCGAGCTGGCTTCGCGCCTCTTTCAGGATGCCAGACGCGTTTCTCGCCTTTATGGCTTCCTGGATACGCGGCCGGGTCGAATTGATCCTTTCACCGATGATAAGCATTTATTTCTCCTTGACTACGCTATCGTAGCTCGTTTCGATCGTCTTCACGATATTGCCCAGGACTTCGTTGATCGGCGTCGGGATGCCGAGCGCCTTCGCCTGCCTGACGATCGCGCCGTTTATGAATTCGATCTCGGTACGTTTTTTGCTCAGCACGTCCTGCAGCATGCTCGAGACGTTGGCCGCGGTCGCCTTGCAGACAGATTCAACCTTCTGTATCGGGTCGTCGTAGGCCAGCTTTATCCTTTTGCGCTTGACGACCTTCACCGCCTCCTGCACGGCACCGCGCAGGACCTGCCGCGCATCCGGGCATTCGACCAGCATGCCGTTGTTGAGCCGCGTTATGGCCGTGAGCGCGTTGATGCCGACGTTGATGACGAGCTTGCCCCATATGACCGAGTCAATGTCCTTCGAGACCTTCGTCTCGAAGCCCGCCTTTGTCAGCACATTCGCGATGTCGCGTACGGCGCCGAGGACCCTCCCGTCTGCCCTTCCTATTACAGTGTCGCCCCGCCCCGCGTGGCGCACGTGAGCGTCTGACACGAGCGTCACGCCGTGGTTCGTTATCCCGGCGATGATCTTGTCGGGGCCGAAGTGGTCGTTCATTATCTGGACGTTGCCGATGCCGTTCTGGACCGTCAGGATGCTCGTGTGCTGGCCCACGAGGTCCTTTATGCCTTTACACGCGTCCTCGGTCGAGTAGCTCTTGACGCACAGGATGACGAGGTCGCAGGCTCCGATCGCCTTCACGTCAACCGTGATATTGACTTTCACCGTGAACTGACCGCTGATACCTTCGACGCGTATCCCGCTCTCGGCTATCTTCTTCGCTCTGCCGGGTATATGGTCGACCAGCCAGATATCTTCTTTTGTCTTATTCTTCAGGGACGCGGCGATAAGGCAACCTAATGCTCCGGGACCGACAACAACGATTTTCATGAGCCACCTATTATTTGGTTAGTTTCTTAAGCTCTTCTTCTTTTATCGTGAATGTATGTTCCGCCGACGGGAATCTTCCCGCCTCGACGTCCTCTTTATATTTCCTGAACGCGTCCAGGATCACCGGCGCAAGCCTTATGTACTGCTTGACGAATTTCGGGACGAACCTGTCGAAGAGTCCCACCATATCGTTAGTAACGAGGACCTGCCCGTCGCAGTCCGGGCCTGCGCCGCAGCTGATAGTCGGTATCTTCAGCTTCTCGGTAATGAGCTTAGCCACCTTGTCCGGCACGCATTCGAGGACTATGGCAAAGCACCCCACCGCTTCAAGCTTCAGCGCCTGGTCCAGGATCTTCCGCGCGGCTTCCGCGTCCTTGCCTTGGACCTTATAGCCTCCGAGCTTCGATACCGTCTGCGGGGTAAGCCCCAGGTGCCCGAGCACGGGGATCCCTGCGTCGACTATCGCCCTCGTCACTTCCATCACCTCGTATCCGCCCTCGAGCTTGACCGCGTCGCATCCCGCTTCCTTCATGAAGCGCGCGGCATTGCGTATCGCCTCTTCCTTCGATACCTGGTACGACATGAACGGCATGTCGCCTATCAAAAATGCGTATGTTGTCCCGCGCCTCACCGCCTTCGCGTGATGTATCATCTCGTCCATCGTGACCGGCACCGTCGACTCGTAACCGAGCGCGACCATACCGAGCGAGTCACCGACGAGTATCGAGTCTATACCCGCGTCATCGACGATCCTCGCTATCGGGTAGTCGTAGGCGGTCAGCATCGTGATCTTCTTCCCGTCCCGCTTCTTTGCGTGCAAATCAGTTATCATTACCTTCTTGCGTTCCATTATTTCCATCTCCCTATTTAATACCACATACCCCTATCGGCAACTACTCGGGCGGCGGTGACTTTTGTGGCCATCTTCCGCTCTTCCCCGCGCCTTAAGGTCCTTGTTCGCGGCTCAGGAATTTATTTCGCTGTGCGCTACGGTTTACGTCTCGCTCATTTGCAGAAATTCCTTCAGGCCTAAGACCTTATGCGGCCTTCAGTCAGTTTCTGCATTCGCTCGACGTAAATCCTTGCGCACCGACATGCCGACCGGTTCCTGCCGAAAAAATTTGACTTCGCCGCTTCACAAGGCCCTCAAAGCGCTTCAGGCGGCAGCTTTGCGCTACTACCTCATCCACCCCTTGAGATTTTTCGGCTCCGTCAGTGGCGCCTACCTGCCGGCAGGCAGGGAACTTTCGGATGTGTGCCGCATCCCACAAGCCCGGAGGCCTGGGTGCTAAAGCGGGGCCTAAAAATTG
>CAYGRZ010000036.1:0-15924 GCA_964352425.1 uncultured Planctomycetia bacterium
GATATGAGGCGGATAACGGTTATCGTGACGGCCCTGGTACTTCTTGCGACAGTTGATGTGCATGCATATGAAGACGGGGATTTCCAGATCTGGCACACGGAGGGCCAGGAATTTACCGTTGCGAAAGGATGGAAGATACCGCTTGAAGAGGAGTTTCGCTACGGTAATGACGGAAGCGAGCTATTTTATCAGCATTATGAAGCAGGCCTTGCCTACGATATCAATAAGCACTGGACCGTCGTCGGGGGTTACCGCCAGGTATATGAAGGGGAGAGGGGAAAGTTCAAGCCGGAATACAGGCCCTTCATTCAAGTCACTCCGAAATGGGAGATCTGGGTCTTCAGGTTCGAGAATCGGAACCGTCTCGAATACAGGATATTCGATGATTCCCGGCAGGATACGCTGCGCTACCGCAACAAGATCACGGTGAGGCTTCCGCTCAAGCTCGATACGTTTGAATTCGCCCCCTATGTCGCGAATGAGGCCTTTGCGGATATAAATGGCGCCATCGTGCGCCAGAACAGGTTCTCCACCGGCGTGATCCTGGACCTGACGAAAAATATCAAGGGAGAGGTATATTACATGCTCCAGGACAAGAAGAAGTCAGGCCGATGGACGGACGCCAAGATCCTCGGCCTCAAGCTCAAAGCGGCATTTTAGCCGCATTTTGTACAAAGTAAACCCCGTTAGAAATCCAATTTCTAACGGGGTAAAAGAAGGCAGTGATGATCACTGCCTTCTTTTTTATGCCCGATGCGGCTTATGTAAGAACGCTTGCGGTGGCCTACTGGTCGGTGCCGGAAACGGCCTTGACAGTCTCCTTGGCCACTCCTGCGACACCCTCCGTAGCGGTCGTTGCGGTATCGGTCACTGCCTCAACAGGCTTTTCACCGACTTTGCCGACCCCTTCTACAGCGGTCGTGGTGGTGCCGGTAACAGCCTCGACGGCCTTGCCGGCCACATTACCGACGTTCTTCGCGGTCTTCGCGGTGAAGTTCGTCACCGTAGTGACGGGATTCTTCCCCTCGGCCGAAACCGTATGGAAAGCGGCCGCCACGAGGACTACCATGACGACGGCTATTGCCACAATAAAATATTTCTTCATCTAAACTCACCCCCTTTATGAATAATGATAATAGTATACTCTCCCGGCCGGAGAAATCAATATATAAATGTGAACGTCATCAAAATGGGTGAAATTTCCCGGAAATAGTGTTATATTCATGGGGCGGTCATTGGCAGGCATTATGTTTGCAATACAATCAAAGCAGGAGAAGGCGATGAGGAAGCTGACGGCTGTTATCGCGTGCGTTGCGATCGTATGGTGTGCGGGCCGCTGCGGCGCGCAGGACAAGCAGGGTATCGAAGAAGGTGCGAATCTGGTAGAGGCGGCGAAAGAGGCCGCCCGGACAGGGCAGGCTGTGAGCGCGGAAGCGCAGCCTGCGGAGGCCGCGGGGCAGCCTCAGGCGGAGACGGCCCGGGCGCCTGCGGCCGAAGAGCCGAAAACGCCCGGCCTCGAAGGCGCTTTTGACGGCGGCACGCTCGGATATACGATACGGTTCCCGGCCGACTGGATATATGATACGCCCTCCAGCTACCAGGTCGTCTTCAGCGGCAAGAAGGAAACGCCGGCGTACTACTCGACGGTCAGCATACAGAACATACTATCCGCGAAGCAGGGCGGCAGGTACAAAGACGCCTCGGAGGTCGCCGACGGCACCATCGGGCAATTGAACCAGGAGGCCTCGGCGGTAAAGATCTCCGACGAGAAAGCGTTCATATATACGACCAAAGACGGAAAGAAGCTCAGGGGCCTCGAGCTGAAGGCGGAATACGCACGGCAGGATAAAAAGTTCAGGCAGTGGGTCGTCATCGTCCCGCGTCCGTCGGGCGAGACGTTCCACGTATGGTCGTATACGTCACCGGAAGACCTGTATAACACGTATTATGGAACCGCACAGCTTATGCTTGACTCATGGGTGATAAGCTGACAGGGATTCGATTTTGTCGGATTATTGCGCCCGTAGCGTAACGGATAACGCACTAGCCTCCGAAGCTAGGTATGGCAGTTCGATTCTGCCCGGGCGCGCCATGGTTCGACGCGGCCGTCCTCAGTAATATTGGGGACGGCCTTGCTCACCATGGTCCTTCGACAACATCTTGAAATCAGGCACTATTTGTATTACAATATAAAAAAAGGAGATGCGGCCATGAAAAAGATAGCGATACTCATACTGGTATCTTTAATTGCGGTGCCGTGCGTGTTTGCTGACGAAGGGGAAAGCGCCGCGCCGGCCGCTCCGGCGAAAAAGATCGTCACCGACGTGAACCTGAGAACGGCGGATCCCGATTATGTCACCGGCAAGGTCGTCGAGGTACTGCCGTCGAATGACACGAGGTCGAAGTCGAAGATCGTCGTAGCCGATCAGGGCGGCACCACGATCGAATTTATCGTGAAGACGCTCGCCGTCGTCTACGACGCGAGCGGCGCCCTGCTGGCGCTCGACGAGATCCAGCGAGGCGCGAACGTCCAGGTCCATTACAGGCCTATAGCGAACGCTAAAGAAGCGACGTCGATAAAAGTGACGAAGTAAGCCTGATGCGCAGGGAGAGTAGAGGAATTTTTCTGCACAGCGATTGACGAACTGCCGATCACGTCATCGAGATCAGGATGACGCCTCCGATGACGAGCGCCGTACCCGCCAGTTTCCGCCAGTCGAGTTTCTCCCCCAACAGAAAATGGGCGGCGAGCATCACGAAGACATATTGTATGCTTCCGACGGGGTAGACGAAACTTAAGTCCGCCTGGGCCAGCGCGGCGACCCAGAAGGTGATACATACTACCATCGAACCGATCCCCAGCCAGACGTAAGGGTGTGTGAAAACGTACTTCAGGAAATCGATGACTCCGCCGAGCGTTGTCAGGCTCATCGAGGTAAGTTCGTTCAGGCCTTTCTTATACAATATCTGGCCCGCGGCGTTCCACAATTCAGAGATGATGATGAGTATGATGACTTTCAGCACGGCCGCTCCGACGCCTCCATCGATTTGCGCTTAGACTCCGATACGAAATATATGCCGGCGATTATGAGGAATATGCCGAGCCAGCGCGCGGGGCTGACCAGTTCATGCAGAAACACGACGGCAAAGAGCGGCGTCAGCAGATAACAGACACTGCTGACGGGCAGCGCGATGCTCAGTTCGATCCGCGACAGCACAACGATCCACAGGAAGAAGCTTATCACGTAGATGGAAAGCCCCAGCCAGAGATAGGGTGACGCAGCGCAGCGCAGCGTGCACTCGATTATATTGGTCAGGTCGATGGAGGAGATGCCGGTGGCGATGAGCCCCTTCTTCATGACGGTCTGGGCGATGCTATCCAGAAGGTCGTTCATCACCAGAAGGAAAATGATCTTAAATGTCAGGTGCCCCGGTTTTATCATGCTTACGCGGCCCTCATGCCGGACATATTCTATCAGAAATACCCCTTCTTCACAAGAGGCGCGTGCGCACGTTTTTTCTTGAATAACAGCGCCTTTGCATCTATACTATCTGATTAGAAGATACAATATCGGCCGTTTTTATAGGATTGAACATAACATAAGGGAGCGGGGTATGAAGACACGCAAGGTCATTTATCTGGTCGTTGTGGCGGTAGCGCTTTCTCTGGTCGCGGCAGCGTTCGCGCAGGACATCTCGCGCGAGGAGCGCAGAAAACAGGACCTCCAGCAGCTTCAGGAGAAATTCTCCTGGTGGGGGACGACCGGCGCGCAGCCCGCGCCCGTGAGGGACCTGGAGAAGGGCGGCTACTGGTGGATGCCGAAGAGCCCGGCGGCGGATTCGCCTAAACTGTGGGGCAACCGCGGCTACGTCTACGTCTATAAGATAATATTCGACTACAAGGAAGAAGAGCTTGCTCCTCCGAAGCCGCAGGAGATGCGGCCGTCGCTCTTAATCAAGAAGATCCTGAAGAACGTCAAGATATACTTCGACTATGACAAGTCCGACCTGCGCGGCGACGCGATCAGCGTGCTCGAGAGCGCCACATATCTCCTGAAGAAGAACGAGGCTGCAAGTATCCTCATAACCGGCAACTGCGACGCGCGCGGCACCGAGCAGTATAACGAGAAACTCGGCAAGCGCCGCGGCGAAGCGGTGAAAAAGTACATGCTCGATAACGGCGTAACCGAGGACCGCGTAAAGATAGTCAGCCGCGGCAAGCTCGACGCTATCGCGCGTGTCAAGGACCTCGTCGGCATGGCGAAGGACCGTAACGCGCAGTTCATGGTGGCCGAGATCGAAGAGGTCATGATACCGTATACCGGCCCGGCGCAGGCGCCGGCGGCGGCAGGCGAGAGCGCCGCGGAAACGGCGGTATCTGCATCCCCTGCGGGTACCGAGGGCGCGACCAAGATAGAGGAAGGCAAGTATCTCCTGGAGAAAGAGGAAGAAGTGACCGGCGAGATCAAGGTCTCGACGAAGGACTATGTGACGAAGAAGGGCGACACGCTCTGGAAGATCGCCGCGGATACGTACGGCGACGGCAAAAAATGGAAGAACATCTACCGGTTTAACAGCGATAAGATCAAAGACCCGAACAAGCTCAAGCCGGGGACGAAGATCGTCATACCGATCGAGTAGACATACTATTCCCGGCGCGAGGACGCCCGATGAAGAAGACAGTCCTGATAGCAGCGATCCTTGTCTGTGCGGCCGCCACCCGGTCCGGCGCCGAAGGGCTCCAGTCGCTCATCGCCGCCGGCCAGAGCATGGCCGAGGCGAAGAAGGTCCTGGCCGCCGAAGATAGCAGGTTCGCCGGCATCAAGAGGGCGCTCGGCTCGGGCGCGCTCGTCAAGGGCCAGTCGAAAAGCGCGATACGCGCGCAGTACGGCGATCCCGTAGTAGCCAACACGGACTTCGTGACCGGCAGGGAGCGCTGGGTCTATAAAAGCGCCGGCGCGTCATTCTTCAAAGGGCCCCGCGTATACCTTTTTTTCGACAAACAGGGAGTGCTGGACGAGACAAAAGCGCTTAACCAGGCCATCTATTGACTTTTCCATTATGGACATATATACTTGCACCGGTCCGTTTAATATACGATAAGACAAGGCCAATGATAGGTATCTAAGTGTACACCGCATATTGGGGATTAGAGCGAAAACCTTTCGAGAACACTCCCGACCCGCAATTCATCTATAATTCCCAGCAGCATGAAGAGGCGATGGCGCGCATGCTCTACGTCGTGCGCGAGAGAAAAGGAGCGGCGCTGCTGACCGGAGAATACGGCTGCGGCAAGACCCTCTTAAGCCGCATCCTGCGCAATGAGCTCCAGCACGAGAACCGGTACCAGTCCGTCTATGTGATGGATCCGCGCCTGACGGGCATAGAGTTCCTCCAGGAGATAGCCTACCAGCTGGGCGGCGGCCCGCTGCCCCCGACCAAGATAGAGATATTCCACGCGCTGAACAGGTACCTGTGCGCGAACCAGGCATCCGGCAAACATACCGTGCTCGTCATCGATGAGGCCCAGTCGGTCAAGAACCTCGATATCTTCGAAGAACTGAGGCTGCTCCTGAACTTCCAGCTCGACAACGCGTTTCTTTTGACGATCATCCTTCTCGGGTCCCCGGAATTGAAATATATGGTCGCCAGCATGCCGCAGTTCGTCCAGCGGATGGCGGTGCGCTACCACCTGAACGGCCTGAACGAACGGGAGACGAGGGAGTATATCCTGCACCGCCTCAGCGTGGCCGGCGCGAAACGCCAGCTCTTCGCGGAGGATACGTTCCACGAGATATATTGCTCCGCGTACGGGGTGCCGCGCCGCATCAACACCCTCTGCGACCTCGGGCTCCTGGTCGCGTTCAGCAATAACCTTGA
Source organism: uncultured Planctomycetia bacterium (assembly GCA_964352425.1). GTDB lineage: Bacteria > Omnitrophota > Gorgyraeia > 2-01-FULL-45-10 > 2-01-FULL-45-10 > JAMWCX01. The sequence continues at coordinate 5,881 of CAYGRZ010000036.1, forward strand.
GATGGTCGACCGCACAACCATCACCGAGATACACGAGGACATGGACCTGCCGAAGTCGGAGATAGAGCATATCTACCAGCCGTCTTCGCTGCCGTCACATGGAGAGCCGCGCGGCGGTCCGGACCAGGCCGGATGAGTTGTCATACAAGGGCACTATGATCAGGATGTCGAAACTGTTCAAAAAGCATCAGGACCCGGAAGGCGCCCTGCCAAAAGGCATAAAGCCCGATGAGCCAGCGCAGGAAAGCTCCGGCCATGACGGGACCGTCTCGCCGCGGTTTTCCGGACATGAATCCAGCATCAGGATATCCGACGCGCTGCATAGGGAGATCGAGAAGGAACATGTCGCCAGCTCCAGCGTCGAGCGCCTGTATGCCGAGGCCCTTGACAGGGCCAGGCAGCTGTACGGCCGGGAACCGAAGGCCCGCACGAACCTCGCCGCCGAACTCAATCCGCTGATCGACAAGCTTATCGACATGATCCTTGCCGGCAGCGACGAGCTCCTGCTGGCGTGCCTCGAGGAATACCGGCAGATGGAAGACCTGCTCTATTACCATATCGTGAACGTCTCCATCATCTCGCTCGCGATGGGCGCAAGCATCGGCTATGAGCGCTCCAGGCTTATCGAGCTCGGCGTGGCATCATTCCTCCACGATATCGGCGAAAAGAACCTCGATAAGATCCACAAGCCGGAGACGCTCAGCGACCAGGACCTCGACAAGATGAGGCGCCACCCGGAAGAGGGGGCGCTCATTTTAAGCAAGATAGATGCGGCCTTAAGCCAGAGGATCCTCGACGCGGTGCGCCAGGAGCACGAGCGCGCCGACGGCTCGGGCTACCCGAAAGGGCTCGTCTCCGATGAGATCACCGAGTACGCGCAGATCATCGGGCTCGCGGATATGTACGAGGCGATGATGCACCGCCAGCCGTACCGCGCCGCCCTCACGTCGCTCGAGACGGTGCGCACGATCCTGAAGAACAAGAAGATATTCTCGAGGAAAGTCGTCAAGGCGCTGATCGAGGTATTCGGCCTCTTCCCGGTCCAGGCGCTGGTGCAGCTCAACACCAAGGAGATAGGCGTCGTCGTGAAGAAGAACCAGGACCTGATATCGAGGCCGATCGTCGATATCCTGATAGACTCCTATGGTAAGGAGCTTAAAACACCGAAGCGGATCAATCTTGCCGAGAACCCGGTCATCTATATAGACAGCTGTGTGAAGCAGGAAGCGTGATATGCCGAAGATGAGGATGGTCCTGATAGGGGTGTTGATACTCGCGCTGGCGGGCTATGCGTTCTGTCTGAATAAAAAGCTGCAGGGCGTTGAAAGTAAATACGCCTCTGACGCTACGGAGATACACAGGAAGCTTGCGCGGCTGCACGAAGAGAAATTGAAGGCCCAGGAAGAGGCGGCGAGGCAGAAGGCGGAACTTGAAAATATGAAGGCCTCGGCTGCTCCGCTCCAGGAGCCGGCGGCCCAGATCATCGCGGCTGTTCCGGCAGCACGGCAGGCTGCGCCGGCACCGGCCGCGAGAGCGCCCTCCGCGTGCGGCGTGAGATCGCCGAAGGCATCGGCAAAAGAGGCCGCGGCGAAAGAGAAGGCCGAGAAGCTGAAGGCCGAGGTCGAGGCGTTGATGGAAAAGTCCGGCAAGATCAGGAATGTATGGGAAGAGCGGGAGGCGCGGCTCTAAGTATGGATAGAAAGAAGCTCATGAGGCCGATAGCGCATCTCTCGATTATCGTCATATGTGTTTTTGCGCTCTCTTCATGCGTCTATAACAGCGCGGCGATGAAAAAAGGGGCGCAGGATCATTACCTCAAGGGCCAGCAATACTACGAGCAGGGAAAATATACGAAAGCCAACGCTGAATTCAAGACGGCCAAGGACCTGCTGGCAAGGGACACGCGCGTAAACGAGAAGTTGAACGCCGCCGCACCCGAGGCGCGCCACGAGGTTGCCTCGCCGAAGACGAACAGGGATACGTTAGCCCTCAGGGGTAAAAGGACCTCGCGGCCGCAGTATGTCATCGGCGTCGAGGATCTGCTCTACGTAACCGTCTGGCAGAATGACGACTTAAGCCAGGAGGTGCTCGTCCGGCCCGACGGCAGGATATCGTTCCCGCTTATCGATGACGTGGACGCCGAAGGCCTGACCATCCCGCAGCTCAGGGGTACGGTGGCCGAACGGCTGAAGGAGTTCATAAAATATCCGCAGGTCTCGATATCGATCAGAAGGCTCGGAGGCAAGAGAGTCATCGTGCTCGGCGAGGTGCGCTATCCGGGTGTCTACCAGGTCACCGGCACGGAGAGCGTGCTCGAAGCGGTCGCGATGGCGCAAGGATTCACCAATGATTCTCTCGCGTCGAGCATGGTCGTGATAAAAGGCACCTTCACCGACAACCCGAGGGTTATCAGGGCCAGCGCGAATATGGCCTTGAGGGGCGTCATCAGCCAGAATATCATCCTCGAGTCGGGTGATGTGATATTCGTTCCGAAGAAGCCGATCTCCGACCTCGTCTGGCTCACGAACGAGGTGAATACCGTCATGTCAGCGGTTACCGGGAATGTATCGGCCATCAAGCCCCTTGTCAAATGGGATTAAGTAACGAATGACGAAGGATAAAATTTATTCTAAGAATCCAGACGTTGTCTTCCGCAGGATCGCCGACGAGTTCATACTCGTGCCTATACGGCAGAAGGCGGTGGACCTGAAAAGCATTTACACTTTAAATGAAACGGCCGCGTTTGTCTGGGAGCTCATCGACGGCGTGAGGACAGCGCAGCAGATAAAAGAAAACGTTGCGGAAGAGTTTGACGTAGATCTCCGGCTCGCGGACTCCGATATCACACGCATGCTCCTACAACTGGAGACTTTAAGCTTCATAAAAAAGTCGGCTTCGTAACGGATGCCCACTATTCCCGCTTTTGGGCCATAGCCTCATGAAAGCGTTTAAATTCTCTATCCAGATTGTCCTGGAAATCGATCGAGAAATGAAGCCGCGGCCTGTTCCCGCCGCCCTCCGTGAAGGGACGGTTTACCAGGGGGTCGAGCGGTATGCCCCACTCGAGCCTTAACGTCGCCTGATTTAGTATCCTGATCCGCACTCCGGCGCCAATGGACGCCATCCGGCGGTCGGCCTGTTCCCCCTGTATCATACCTCTCTTCTGGCCGTATCCGTAATCGAAAAAGAAGACACCCGTTATCTCGTCCTTTATCGGCCTTTCGCCGTATGGGAATTTCAATGTGTCCGGAAGGAAGCCCGGAGAGACCAGCAATTCGATATTACCGTAAAAACCCGCATCCGCCAGGTAGTCGCCGGAAGGGTATCCCCGAACAGAGTCTATACCTCCCACGTAAAGCTCCTCCTGCGGCATGAGTTTCTCAGATGCGAGCTGGCCCGTAAACTTGCACTGTACATTGATACCCTTGACTGTCCCGCGCAGGAACTGGGCGTAAAGATTGAATTTAGAAAAAGTATTTTCAGCCTGCCTGGACGAGAATTCTCCCTTTCTCCTGGCGCCTAAAAAATTCAGGCCCTGGGAGAATTGCGGTTTAATGTATGCGCTGCCCTCAGCGCTTCTATCCATAAGTCCGGCGCCAAACCGCACTATCCTTAATCTGTCCGCGTTGATTGTCCCGTTGTTATATACGACCCTTTTGTTGTTGGCTTCAAGGCCCGCGGACAATTCTCCTTTATACACGTCCTTCCGGAAGAGATCCTGATAAAGATAGGCACTGGCGCTATCCGCCATAGAGGATATACCCCACGACTCAAAATCCTTCTTGGGAAAGGCCTTCGTCTTGTTATATCCGTACAGGACCGTAGTCCCGAAATTTGTTATGGGTACCCTATGGTATGCGTATGCACCGCCAAAATTTTTACCGCCCGTATAACCTGCCATCAGGGTATCATCCAATCCGATCAGATTGTTCTCTACGAACCCGGCCCCTTTTCTTATCTTTCCGGTCGAGACCGAACCCTCGTTGTCCATTGTGACGGTGATATGGAACGGAAAATAGGTCTTCTGGGTTAAAGCGACATCCGTGGTACCGGGCTTTTTTCCCCGCAGGAGAGTTGATTTTACCTCGCGATCCGGATTTTTATTCATGAATTGCAGTGCGCGGGAGATCCGGTCATATCTCAGGACTTCGCCGGCTTTTATCAGCCAATAGTAATAAAGGCGCTCCTTCAAAAAATACCTTGCTTTGGTGACCTCAAGGGTTCCCATCTTCGCTTCAACGACCCGCACCACCGTTACTCCCTCCTTGATCTCCTGAGGCGGGATAAAGGCAGCGGCTATTACGCCCCGTTTTAAATATTCTCTCTGGATGGCGCCTGTGAGGTTTTCCCGCAGTTCAGACTCATATACCTCCCTGTCTTCATACTTTTCAAGGACGGGTCTGAAGTCCTCGACAGGAAAGGTCTCGACGCCTTCCAGCTTTATGGTTTTCACAAAGAGGCTGGGGCCGGAGAATTCCTTCTTTTCGGGCGCTTCTCCAGGTTCGGCAGGCTTGAGGGGGGCTTTTATAAGTTCTTTTTCGACCTGCTGTCGCACGGAACGGTCAACCTCCCTTGTGGCTTGATTTACAAGGGGTTGCGGCCATACAGGGCACGATGAAACAATATACCAGAAGGACAGCAACGATCCTGCCGTGATCTTTAAGAGTCTCTTACGCTGCATGCGGTATCCCGCTCTTATTGTGATGATTATACTATAGCGGTACAAGTCTACATTCAAAACACGCGATTGTCAAACCGGAAAACCTTTCTTAGCCAAACCCTTGTTTTTCGGGCAGCATATGGTATAATCAGTATGCAGGCACAATACAGCCAGGTTTTTATCCGATCTCTGAAAGTCGATAAAGGCAAACCCGATGAAAATCGGGGACGCAAAGCTTAAGAGCCTAAGTTTATGGTTCGTCGGTGGTTGTTCGTATTTTGCGCGAACAGCACAAATCTAACGACGACCGATGAATATGGCAGTCAGTTGCCGAAGGTAGTAAGGTTTTTTATAGCCTACGGCCGATATTAAGCTGTAGGCTGTTTTATCTGTAAGAAATGAACCTGAAGATGAAGACAAAATGCTTTCTCAATATCATGGCCGCGGTTATGATGCTCATCCTGGCGGGTGGGGAGGTAGAGGTGTTTTCACTTCCCGAGGTTGATCAGGTGCAGAACGGCTCCGTCGATGTACAGATGAAAGACCCCGCCACCATGACCATAAGCGCCACCGATAAAGCGATAGTAAATTATAAGTCTTTCAACATCATGCCCAATGAGTCGGTAATAATCAGCCTTCCCTCATCAGACAGCCAGATATTGAACAGGGTGGTTGGGCCCGGTTCAAGCCAGATACTGGGCAATCTCAGCAGTAACGGGATCATAATCCTTATAAACCCGTCCGGCATCTATGTAGGCCCCAGCGCCAACATAACCGCTGCCAGCGCAATCTTATCGACAAGAGATCTTTCGAATGAGCGATTCCTTAATGGCGAGTATCTTTTCCGGAAGATATCGAAGGAACAGCTCGACAGGCTGATCCTTAATGAGGGTAAGATCGTGGTGCAGAACGGCGGCTTTTGTGTGCTTATAGCTGGTGCCATCGAAAATAAGGGCCTTATACAGGCAAAGGCCGGGACGATCGCCCTGGCTGCCGGCAATGTTATAAGGCTTGAGTTTGCGGGGAACAGCCTTATAGGGGTAGGCGTTGAGGAGGCCGTGGCGCAGGCCGTGCTCGATTACCAGGGTAAACCGGTTACGGACCAGATCAGGAATACAGGGACTTTGGACGCGGAAGGCGGCACTGTTATATTGACAGCCTCCAGCCTTGAGAACGTCTTCTCCAGGCTGATAAATACGGAAGGGGTGGTAACGGCGACACATCTCGAAAAACGGGATGGGAAGGTCGTATTTGTGGCCAATGGTCCTGTGAACGTAAAGGGTACCCTCGCCGCATCCGATATAATAGTAGGGGATACATCCCATAATATTGTACCTACAAAGGTAAAAATAGAGGAAAACGCGTATGTCACCGCAGAAAATTCGATAACTATAGCAGCTCAAGAGGTTATAAATGTAAATTCCACGATCGGGGCCCCTACAGTTACACTGGTCTCGGGCGGATCTATAGAAACCGGAGATATGGCGATTATACAGGCTACAACCCTTACCATGACAGCCAACAGGTTCGGCACATCAGCAACCCCTGTAAACGTAGCGGCAGACATGATACATCTCATACGCCTTAATGGAGATATCGATATACGGCAATCCATCGGTATCGGGACATCGGTAATGATCACAGGCCCCCCGGGAGGCGACTCCTTCGGAGCAATTTCTTACAATAAAAATGCCTCCCGGCTCACGCTGGAAGGCGGTAGCGTAATTATTTCGGGAAATCAGCCTGCAAATCCCGGCATTTTCTTCTATTCCGACCTTTTCATAAAAGGCGATCTTCAAGTCACGGCAGGTAACGTAAGGCTTGCCGGCGAAGGCCCTGAGCATACCCTCACCATCACAGGCGGCTATAAACAGACAGGCGGCGTATTTGACGCCGGCGCGTATACCATTACCGTAGGCGGCAGCTGGCTCAATGAAGGGGGTAGTTTCCTCGCAGGCGCCTCTACCGTGGTCTTCAACGACGCCTCAAAAACCTCGTATATTACCGGAGATAATGTCTTTTACAACCTCACCTGCCTTACCCCGGGTAAGAGAATAGTATTCGAGGCAAATACCCTTACTACCGCCCAAAATACCCTGACTATAGAAGGCTCAGATGACAACCACATAACGCTTGAGTCCTCTATCGCCGCCCAGGGAAGCGAATTCGGCATTTATATCAATTCCGTAAGCGATGCCCAGGGTAACCCTTACGTGCAGTATGTGGATGTGTATTACAGCCATGCTTACGGGCCGGTAACCCCCATCCTCGCCCATGATTACTACATCCCCGCGCATCTTAATATTGACTGGGATGATACGCATATTTGGGATGGAGGCAGTATCGTAGATTCCAACTGGACTACCCCTGAGAACTGGGCCGGTGACCTCGCGCCTGAAGCCCTGGACAGCCTTACATTCAGCGGCGCCGTGCGCACAACCACCAATAATAATTTTACTGACGGTACCGAATTTGCCGCCATCCTCATTAGCGCAGGCGGTTTTACCCTGGGCGGCAACTCTATCAAAGTCACAGGAGGCGTGACTTTCAGCTCAACCACTACATCTAATATCACTCTCAATATGGTCTTTGACACAACTCAGGCAATTTCTGTCACCAATTCCGCCACGAGGGTATTGAATATTACCGGTATCATAAGCGGCGCGGGCGGCCTTACCAAGTCGGGCTCAGGTATACTGATCTTAGCCGGCCAGAATACCTTCGGCGGAGCCGGCCAGAACGTCACTTTAAGCGCGGGAACGCTCAGGATCAATCATGCTTCAGCCCTTGGCGATGCCGCGAATACCTTTATCATAAACGCCGGAACTACTATTGATAACTCCTCAGCCGCCGCCATCACCATGTCATATGACTACGCCCAGCAATGGGGAGGTAACTTCACATTTACCGGCACCAGAAACCTTACCTTCGGCACCGGTGCTGTGTCCATGACCGCAACCTGCCAGGTGACGACAAGCGCAAGCGTTCTTACGATAGGAGGCATCATATCGGGGTCCGGGTTCGGCCTGACCAAAGCGGGCACAGGCACACTCACGTTGACAGGCTCCAATACCTACACCGGCACGACAGCCATCAACGCCGGCACGCTGGCCCTGGGCACCGGCGGCGTCATCCACGCCGATTCTTTCATCTCTTTTAACGGCGGTGTCCTGGCAGGCACAGGCACCTTCGGTTCCGGCGGCTCGGCAATGTTCGGAGGTGAGCGCAGCCTGGGCAGCAGCGGCGCCAATAAGGTATCTCTTGCCGGCGCAAGCGGCGGAGGTTTTGCCGCCTATGGCGGAGCGCTTACGGTTGACCTGGGCGATGCCACATGGGCCTCAACCACCAATTTCTACGCCAATGCGGCTCCGATGATACTGGGATCCGCTATCGCCGACAACACGGTTACATGGACCAGAAATATTGACTTAAACGGAGCCGCGCGCATTATTAATGTGAACAACGGCTCAGCCTCTGATGACGCCATCATGAGCGGCGTCTTAAGCGGCACCGGTTCCAGCGGCCTGACCAAGTCGGGCGCGGGCACTCTCGTACTCTCCGGCGCCAATACTTATACCGGAAAGACCACAATTTCAGCAGGCTCCCTTAGTGTGGCCTCGCTCAACAGCGTGGCCACTCCCACTCCGCTCGCCGGCAGTAACCTCGGAGTGCCATCAAGCGCGGCCAACGGCACCATTGACATCGGCGCGACTACCACCGGGGCCACTCTTGTTTACACCGGCACCGGCGAGACCACCGACCGTGTGATCAACCTCGCCGGCACCACCGGAGGCGCGGTTTTAGACGAGTCCGGCGCCAGCGGCCTTTTGAAGTTCACCAACGATTTCACCGCCACTGTCAACGGCGCCAAAACCCTTACCCTGCAAGGCTCCTCGGGCGGCACGGGTGAGATCGCCGGAGCTATTGTGAACAGCACCCTCGCGACCGCTGTCACAAAGTCCGGCACCGGCACCTGGACCATGTCAGGCAACAACACCTATACCGGCGCGGTGGCCATAAGCGCCGGCGTATTAAATATTCAACATTCCAATGCCCTTGGCGCTGCTGCCGGAGGTGTTACTGTGTCGAGCGGCGCGGCATTAGAGCTTAAGGGCGGTATCGCTGTCGGTGCGGAGACCTTAGCTATTGTCGGCACAGGCGTAGGCGGCGCCGGCGCTTTAAGGAATATCAGCGGCAATAACTCCTGGGCAGGGCTGGCGACCATAAGCAACACGACCACATTTAGCTCTGATAATGCCGATGATAGCTTGACTTTCTCAGGCGGTGTAGCTATAGCCGCACGCGCCCTGACTTTAACCGGAGCCGGGAATTTTGTAATTAATACAACTCCGATTACCGGTACTTCCGGAACCCTCACCAAATCCGGCTCAGGCACCCTTACTCTCAACGTAAGCGCTTCCGGCAGTTCTTATACCGGCTTGACCACGATAAGCGCCGGCACACTTCGTTACACAGTAGACGATGCCATCTACACGGGCGGCGTTACTGTCCTGGGGACATGGGATCTTAACACCCACACGGATAGTGTGGGAGCCATTATTGTAACCGGCGGCGCCATCACTACCGGCGGAGGAAGCCTGACTACAACCTCAACCCTGGCGATGACCGGCGGCAGTATCAGTACCGGCTCAGGCACATTCACCCTGGGAGGCGCTATCACCGGCAATGCCAGCGCCAGTACCGCCACCATCAGCGGGAAACTTGACCTTGGCGCTGTCACCCGCGTCTTTACCATTGCAAATGGCGCTGCCAGCGATGATATGCTCATATCCGCAGATATCAGTGGCGGCGCGGGAATCGGATTGAGTAAGGCCGGCGCCGGCACGCTCACGCTCTCCGGCGACAACAGCGGCGCGGCCGGCGGCGTGACGCTGACCGCCGGCGCGCTGAACATCAACAACGCGAATGCGCTGGGGACCGGCGCCCTTACCCTCACGGCAGGCACGATCGACAACACCACCGCTGACCCGATCATCAATGCCGGAAATAACGCCATCACCATCGGCGGCAATTTCACCTTCGGCGGCACGAGAGACCTCAACCTCGGCACGGGTGCGGTCACGAATGCCGGCAATCGCACGATCACGCTATCAGGCACGGCCAGCACATTGACCTTGGGCGGCACGATGACCAATACTTCGAATGCCATCCAGACCACTACCGTCAACGGCGCAGGCAACACGCTCGTATTGGGAGGCTATGCGCTCTCCGGCAACGCCACTGACCGCATTGACGTCATCAGAGGCAGCGGCATCGTGATCATCACCGGCGCCGTCGTGAACGGCGGTACGTCCACTTTGAGCGGCCTGACCCTTAATAGCACCGGTACTCTTACGCTGTCAGGCAATAACACTTATGCCGGC
>CAYGRZ010000037.1:0-15262 GCA_964352425.1 uncultured Planctomycetia bacterium
GACTCGCTTCGGCACGCACCCGAAAGTTCCGCCACTCTACGCCAAGCCGAAAAATCGCCCCCAATTATACTATTGACAATACAACCTCCCGCCGATATAATCATATTTCCGCTATATCAATGATGTGCCTCGATAACAATATACAGGAGCGAGCCATGGCAAAAAAGACCATCCAGGATGTTGATCTGAAAGGTAAAAAAGTCCTCATGAGGGTCGATTTCAACGTTCCCCTCGATGATAAGCTGAACATAACCGATGATATCAGGATCAGGGCTGCTTTGCCGACCATCAAATATGCCATAGACAAGGGCGCCAAGGTTATCCTTATGAGCCATCTCGGCAGGCCGGAGGGCAAAGTCGTAGAGAACCTGCGGCTGGCCCCGTGCGCCAAGAGGCTCGAGAAGCTCCTGGGCAGGCCCGTCACGATGCTCAAAGACTGCATCGGGCCGGACGTGAAAAGGGGCGTTGACGCGATGAAGCCCGGCGATGTCGTGCTTCTCGAGAACCTGCGATTCCACGCTGAAGAAGAAGCCAATGACGCCAATTTCGCCAAAGAGCTCGCCTCGCTCGGCGATGTATTCGTGAATGACGCATTCGGGACCGCCCACAGGGCGCACGCATCGACCGAAGGAGTGACCCATTATCTGCCCTCAGTTGCCGGATTCCTCCTCGGTAAAGAGATCGAATACCTCGGAAACGCGGTCGATAAACCCAGGAAGCCGTTCGTTGCCATTCTGGGCGGCGCGAAGGTCAAAGACAAGATAAAGGTCATCGATAACCTCCTGAACAAGGTCGACGCGCTCCTGATCGGCGGTGGCATGGCCTACACGTTCCTGAAGGCGCAGGGGAAGACCATAGGTTCATCCAAGCTCGATAAGGACGGTTTCGACACGGCGAAGGCAGCGCTCGATAAGGCGGCCAAGAAGAAGATACCGATACTTCTTCCGGTCGATAACGTCATCGGCGACAAGTTCGATGCCAATGCCAACACCGAGATCGTGGGCGAGAATATACCGGACGGCTGGATGGGCCTCGACATAGGGCCGAAGACGATCAGGCTCTTCGAGGACACACTGAAGAGCGCCAGGACGATCGTCTGGAACGGCCCGCTCGGCGTCTTCGAGATGGACAAATTCGCCACGGGCACCGAAGAGATAGCGAAGTTCATAGCGGGCCTGAAGGGTGCCATCTCGATCATCGGCGGCGGCGATACCGCGGCCGCGATGGCGAAGTTCAAGGTCGAGGACAAGATGACGCATATCTCGACGGGCGGCGGCGCTTCGCTTGAGTACCTCGAAGGCAAGGGCCTGCCGGGGATCGATGCGCTCAATGACAAGGGTTCCGGTTGTTGTTGCGGGAGCAGAGAATGCGTAAAATAATCATCGCAGGCAACTGGAAGATGTATAAGACGATCGACGAATCGATCGAGCTCGTCACGCTACTCAAACGCTCGCTCGCCGATATCGATGAGATAGAGATAGTTGTCTGCCCGCCGTTTGTGTCGCTCTCGGACGTGCATGAGGCGCTCATAGACACGAATATTAAAATGGGCGGCCAGGACTGCTACTGGGAGAAGGAAGGCGCATTCACGGGCGAGGTCGCATGCCCGATGCTTAAATCGGCAGGCTGCGAATATGTCATCATCGGCCACTCGGAGCGGCGCCAGTTCTTCGGCGAGACGAATTCGACGGTAAATAAGAAGGTCAAAGCGGCGCTTGCCGCGGGTCTGAAACCGATCGTCTGCGTGGGCGAGAAGCTGGAGGAGCGTAAAGCTGGCAAGACGTTCGATGTCGTGAAGGATCACATCGAGAATTCATTGGCCGGACTCACGAAGGACGAGATGTTCAAAACCGTCATAGCGTACGAGCCTGTATGGGCCATCGGTACGGGCGTGGTCGCCACGAAAGAGCAGGCCCAGGAAGTGCATAAGTACATACGCGAGTTACTTTCAAAGATATTCGGCGCGGAAGTCGCCAGCGCGGTCAGGATACAATACGGCGGCAGTGTCAAACCGGAGAATATACGGGAGCTTATTACGCAGGGGGACGTGGACGGGGCGCTCGTGGGCGGGGCAAGCCTCAAGGCCGATTCGTTCACGCAGATAGTCAAGGGATGCTTGTAATCATCTACAAACAACGGAGATCAAAATGTTATACTGGATAGTGATAGGAATACACACGATCGTATCGCTCGTATTGATAGCGGTCATCCTCCTGCAGGCGGGCAGGGGCGGCGGCCTTAGCGAGGCGTTCGGCGCAAGCTCGACGTCGACCATCCTCGGGACGAAGACTTCGACTTTCCTCAAGCGCGCGACCGCTGCATCGGCAATCATCTACATCCTGACCTGCCTGACACTGGCGGTCATGACGAGCCACAGAGGACGGTCGCTGGTTGCCAGGAGTATGATGCCGACCGCAACGCAGGGAGGCCCGGGCGCGCCACAACATTCTGCGGATGACATGGAATTCTAAAGGAATCCCCCATGAAGAAAAAGATACCGCTGATACTCTTGGCGGTATTTTTTTTGTGCACTGCCGCAGCTACGGGGCATGGCGGCAGTTCTGACACTGTCACGGCGGACGCGCCCGCGCGCGGCGACGCCATCGTCATCGGTTCTATAGCCGATGCCCGCACGCTCGTTCCCATCCTCGCCTCAGACGGCCCATCGAGCGAGATCTGCGGCATGGTCTTTAACGGGCTCGTAAAGTACGATAAGCGCGTCCAGGTCGTGGGCGATCTCGCCGAGAGCTGGGAGATCCTGGACGGCGGGCTCACCATAATATTCCACCTCAATAAGAACGTGCGGTGGCATGACGGCGCGCCCTTCACCGCGCGGGACGTCGCATTCACTTACAGAAAGCTCATGGACCCGGCCGTGAAGACCCCGTATAGCGGCGACTTCGAACGGGTCAAGGCCCTCGAGGTGGTCGATGACCACACCATCAAGGTACTGTATAAAGAGCCATTCTCTCCGTCGCTCGCGAGCTGGGGCATGCCGATGATGCCGGAGCATCTCCTGAAAAATGAGGACCTCAATACGACTTCATTCGGCCGCAAGCCAGTGGGCACCGGTCCCTGCAGATTTAAGACGTGGAGGACGGGCGAGAAGATAGAGCTCATAGCCAATGACGATTATTTTGAAGGCAGGCCCTATATCAGCCGTTTCATATACCGTATAATTCCCGACGACGCTACGATGTTCCTCGAACTCCAGACGCAGGGCGTCGACTGGACGGCCCTCTCGCCGCTCCAATACACGCGGCAAACAGACAATGGCTTCTTCAGATCGCACTACACCAAATATAAATATCCGAGCTTCAGCTATACCTACATGGCGTATAATCTCTCCGACCCGAAGTTCCGTGATATCCGCGTGCGGCAGGCGATCAACTACGCGGTGAACAAGCAGGAGATCGTCGATACGATATTCTTCGGCCTGGGCCGCGTCATCACCGGGCCGTATATGATCGATTCGTGGGCGTACAACAAGGATGTCAGGCCGGTTGCGTTCGATACGGCGAAGGCTCGCGAATTATTGGCGGCTGCCGGATGGCGGGACGCAAATGGCGACGGGTGGGCTGAGAAGGACGGAGTACCGTTCGAGTTCACACTGATCGTGAATCAGGGCAATGCCGAGAGGCTGCGCACCGCCGAGATGGTCCAGAGCTATCTTAAGAGCATCGGCATCAGGATGAAGATACGCGTGCTCGAGTGGAGCGCGCTCATAAACGAATTCATCAATAAAAGGCGGTTCGAGGCGGTCCTTATGGGCTGGTTCCTGTCGCGCGACCCGGATAATTACGATATCTGGCATTCGTCGAAGACGCGCGAGGGAGAGTTTAATTTTATCGGCTATAATAATCCCGAGGTCGATACACTGCTCGAAGAGGGAAGGCGCACATTCGACCAGTCGGAGCGTGAGGCCCTCTATCACAGGGTCCACGAGATCATCTATGCGGAACAGCCGACGCTCTTCCTGTATTCGGCCGAGGCCTTGCCGATAGTAGGCAAGCGCTTTAAGAATATCGAGGTCTCGCCTATAGGCATCGGGTATAATTTTATCAAGTGGTATGTGCCGAAGAGCGAGCAAAGATACAGATGATACGGTATATCATTAAACGTCTTATAGGACTATTGCCCGTATTCCTCGGGATCACGCTCATCTCATTCTTCGTTATCCATCTCGCGCCGGGTAAGCCTACCGATATTCAGACGAGCCTGAACCCGAAAGTCTCCTACGAAGCGAGGGTGCGGCTCGAGAAGCTCTACGGCCTGGATAAACCCCTTCACGTCCAGTACTTCGACTGGCTCAGGCGCTTCACTACTTTCGATTTTGGCCGCTCATACATCGATGACAGGCCGGTTTCGGAGAAGATAACCGAGCGCATCCCCGTCACGATCCTCATAAATGCGCTCGCCCTTATCCTGATATTCGCGATCGGTATTCCGCTGGGCATCATATCGGCGGTCAGGCGGGGGACGCTCTCCGACAGGCTCACGACAGTATTCGTATTCACGGGATTCTCGACGCCCGAGTTCTGGCTGGCGCTCCTCCTGATGAGCTTTTTCGGAATAACGCTCGGATGGTTTCCGATATCCGGGATCAAGTCCCTCGACTTCGAATACTTCAGCCTGCCGATGAAAGTGCTCGATGTCGCCCGGCATCTCGTCCTGCCGGTCTGCATCGCCGCATTCGGCAGCCTTGCGGGCATATCGCGGTACATGAGAAGCTCGATGATCGGCATCATACACCAGGACTATATCAGGACCGCGCGCGCCAAGGGCCTCAAAGAGTCGGATGTTATCTACAAGCATGCGCTGAAGAACGCGATGCTGCCGGTCATCACGATCGTCGGGCTCTCGATACCGGGCCTCATCGGCGGCAGCGTCATATTTGAGTCGATATTCGCGATCCCGGGCATGGGCAGGCTCTTTTACGAGTCGGTCATGGCCCGCGATTACCCGACGATCATGGGCGTGCTGTCGATAGGCGCGATCCTGACGCTCATCGGCAATCTCCTCGCGGATATAGCGTATTCGTACGCCGATCCGAGGATACGCGTCATAAAAGAAGAATAGGCATGATAAAAGAATTCTTAAATAACAAAATGGCGGTTGCGGGGCTCGTCTTCATTGCCATTATCCTGGCGTTCGCGGTATTCGCGCCAGCCATCGCGCCGTATGACCCGTCGTCCATCGATACGAAGAATATCCTCGCCTCGCCGTCGAGCGCGCACATCTTCGGGACCGACACGCTCGGCCGCGACATATTCTCGCGCATCGTCTACGGCTCGCGCATTTCGCTGTCGATAGGCTTCATCGCGGTCGGCATCGCCGTCGCGATCGGCGTCTTCTTCGGCGCGATAGCCGGCTATTGCGGCGGCAGGGCAGATTCCGTCATCATGCGGTTCGTCGATATCATGCTCTGCTTCCCGACATTCTTCCTTATCCTCGCCGTCATCGCGATACTCGAACCTTCGATATTCAATATCATGGCCGTGATAGGCGCAACGGGCTGGATGGGCGTTGCGCGCCTGGTGCGCGCCGAGATCCTGACGCTGAAAGAGCGTGACTATGTGACCGCCTCACGGATAATGGGCGCAAGCTCCGTCTGGATAATCACGAGGCATCTCATCCCGAACGCGATCGGGCCTGTTATGGTGAGCGCCACCCTCGGCATAGGCGGGGCGATACTGACGGAATCCGCGCTTAGCTTTCTCGGGATAGGCGTGCAGCCGCCGACGCCGAGCTGGGGAAACATACTCATGGACGGCAAGTCGACGCTCGGCGTGGCGTGGTGGCTGACGATATTCCCGGGCCTCTTCATATTGTTCACGGTGCTTGCGTACAATCTATTGAGCGAAGGGTTGAGGGATCTCTTTGAACCGAGACTACGAAAGTAAGATGGATATACTGAATATAAAAGATCTTAGGGTATATTTTGATTCGCCGCACGGCAGCGTCAAGGCCGTCGACGGCGTTAGTTTTGATATTGCCAAAGGCGAGGTCTTCGGACTCGTGGGCGAATCGGGTTCCGGCAAGACGCTCACCGCGCTCTCGATCCTGCGGCTCGTCTCGCAACCGGGTAAGATAGTCTCGGGCAGTGTGATGTTCGGCGGCCGGGACCTCCTGGCGCTTGATGAGGAAAGTTTGCGAGCGATACGCGGCTCGAAGATATCGATGGTCTTCCAGGAACCGGCCAGCGCTTTTAACCCCGTCTTCACCATCGGCTACCAGGTGAGCGAGGCCATCACGGCGCATCAGAAGATAGTCGGATGGAAGGCGAGGGATCTTGCTATGGAATTTCTGCGCCGTGTGCATATACCGGAGCCGAAGAAGGTGTATTACGATTACCCTCATCAGTTTTCCGGCGGAACAAAACAGCGCGCCATGATAGCGATGGCGCTCGTGAATGCTCCGGAGCTGCTCATCCTCGATGAGCCGACTACGGCCCTCGACGTCACGATCCAGGCGCAGATACTTGAGCTCCTCGAAGAGATACTCGCCGGCGAGAAGCTCTCCATCCTTTTTATAAGCCATGACTTCGGCATCATCGCGCGGATGTGCGGACGCGTTGCGGTGATGCACGGGGGCAGGATCGTCGAGACGGGCGAGACGCGGCAGATACTCTCGAGCCCGAAGCAGCCGTATACAATTTCGCTGTTGGAATCGGTAAAGGCGCTGGCATGATACTGGTTAAATGTAAGAACATACTTAAATCTTTTCCCATAATGCGCGGCTACCTGCAGGAGGCGGTCGGCACGGTAAAGGCGGTCGACGGCGTCTCGCTCGACATCGATACAGGCGAGGTCTTCGGGCTCGTCGGTGAATCCGGGTGCGGGAAGACGACGCTCGGCAAGATCATCCTCGGGGCGCTGAAGCCGGACGCCGGCTCCGTCGAGCTCTTCACGACTAAATTACAGGCGATATTTCAGGACCCGTACAACAGCCTCGATCCGAAGATGAGAGTGTTTGATATTTTAGCCGAGGGGCTTTTACTGAAAGGGGCTCGTCTGAAAGTGGCTAGTCGCTCGTGGCTCGTCGCTCGTGTAGAGGAAACACTCGACCTCGTGAAGCTGCCGAAGACTGCGCTCACAAAATTCCCCCATCAGTTCTCCGGCGGCGAGAGGCAGAGGATCGCCATCGGCAGGGCGATCCTGACGCAGCCGGAGCTCATCGTCTGTGATGAGCCTGTTTCGAGCCTCGACGTGACGATACAGCTTCAGATACTGAACCTCCTGAAAGACATACAGAAGAGATTTGCGATCACATATTTATTTATTAGCCACGACCTGCGAGTAGTCAAATACATGTGCGACCGCGTCGCAGTCATGCGGCAGGGCAAGATAGTCGAAGAGGGCACCGCCGCCGACGTCTACAGCCAGCCAAACCACCCGTACACGAAGCTGCTCTTGTCTTCAGTCCTCGATGTCGATCTGATGAAACACGGGAGGGCTGTATAATGCATATTCCCGACGGATATTTAAGCCCGCAGACGGGAGGCGTCCTGTATGCTGTGATGCTCCCGCTCTGGATCGCGGCATCAAAGATAGTAAAGAAGACGCTTAAAAGCCGGCAGGTGCCGTATCTTGCATTCGGCGCAAGTTTTTCGTTCGTCATCATGATGTTCAATGTCCCGATACCGGGAGGAACGACCGGCCATGCAGTCGGAGGCACGCTCATCGCCGTTCTCCTCGGGCCATGGGCCGCGATGATAGCCGTCACCGTGGCGCTCGTCGTGCAGGCACTTCTATTCGGAGACGGCGGCATCATTGCGCTTGGCGCGAACTGTTTCAATATGGCGTTCGTCCTGCCGTTCACGGGATATTATATCTACAAGCTTATCAGCTGGAAGAGCCCTTCTACGTCCATCCGCAGGGCATTCGCGGCGGCGATCGGTTCGTACTTCGGGCTCGTTATGGCGGCGTTGACCACAGGTATCCAGTTCGGCATTCAGCCGCTCCTGTATCACGCTGCCGACGGGAAAGCGCTCTATTGCCCGTACGGCCTGAACATCGCGGTGCCGGTGATGCTTCTGGAGCATATCGCTATTTTCGGCTGGGTGGAGGCAGTGGTGACGTTCCTGGTGATCGGATATCTGCAAAAAGAAGACCCGTCTCTGATACAATACGAGGAGAGACGTGCATGAAGACGATAACAAAACTTTGGATCCTGATACTTGTGCTGATAGCGCTTTCTCCGATAGGCATTCTTGCGCCGCACTGGTTGAAGGCAGGTGCTGCGTGGGGCGAGTGGAGCGCCGGGGAGATAAAAGAGCTTGCGGGGTATATCCCGCAGGGGTTTGAGAGATTGTCGGAGCTCTGGAAGGCGCCCATCCCGGATTATGAGTTCAAGGGTATGGAAGACAGACCTCTCCGGGTGAAAGGAACGGCATATATACTCTCAGGCATCATAGGCGTCTTCATGGCGGCAATGCTTGTATTTGTGGCAGGAAAGTTATTTACGAGAGGCGGAAAGTGACAAACCTTTTCATAGAGCGCTCCATCAAAAGCGCTATAGGGTTTTTCAAGGAAGCTATATTTTCCGATGACATAACGCGGTCGAATGGGCTTTTACAAGGTATCGATGCGCGGGTCAAGCTGGTTTCGCTCGTCCTGCTCCTCATCGCGGCGCTTTTCGTACGGACTTTGCCGGTCCTCGCCGCCTTTTACGCGGTAAGTGTGATCCTGGCACTTCTTTCCGGGATCCGGCTTACAACATTCCTCAAGCGTACCTGGTTCTTTATACCATTCTTCGCGCTACTCATCGCCATCCCGGCATTCTTCACCCAGGGGCCTTTGGCAGCGGTCTTGTTTATAGTACGGGTCGCCACCTGCGTGTCGTTCGCGGTGCTTATCACTATCACTACCCGCCATGTCGAGCTTCTAAGGGCGCTCGGCGCGCTTGGCATCCCTGCGATTTTCATAAGCGTCCTCGACATGACATACCGGTATATCTTTCTGTTTATCAAGATATTCGAAGAGATGCATCTTAGCCTGAAAGCGAGGCTTGTCCGGCGGATGGGGGGCGCTCATGCCAGGCGGTGGGTCGCCTCGCGGATAGGGCACCTCTTCAGGCGGTCCGTCAGGATGAGCGAAGAGGTATACCTGGCCATGGTGGCGCGCGGATATTCGGTGGAGCCAAAAAAACATGGGTGATATATTGTTGTACGAGATCCAGGGAGTTTCGTATTCTTATCTTGCCCGGTTCAAAGCGCTCTCCGCAATAGATCTTCGTATCGACGCGGGCGAGACCGTCGCGCTCCTCGGCGCGAACGGCTCCGGGAAATCGACGCTTCTCATGGTGCTGGCCGGCCTTCTCTTTCCCGATGCGGGAACGGTGAGATTTTCAGGCAGGGAGCTTACGGAAAAAAGCCTCATCTCGCCGGATCTCCAGAAATTCTTCAGGACGAGCGTCGGCATAGTGTTCCAGAACTCCGATGTCCAGCTCTTCAATTCGAATGTGAAGGACGAGCTTCTATTCGGGCTTCTCCAATTAGAACTGTCTGACGCAGAGATCGAGTCACGGCTCGCAAAATACATTTCACTCATGGATATCGGCCACCTGATCGAACGGCATCCGCAGAATCTGAGCGTGGGAGAAAAGAAGCGCGTGGCGATAGCCGCCGTTCTTGCCATGGAACCGCAGGTGTTGCTTCTGGATGAGCCCACAGCGGGCCTCGATCCCAGGACGTCGCGGCATCTCATCGACGCGATATGGGCATTTTCTAAAGAGGGGCGTACCGTAATAACCGCGACGCAGGACATTCACATTGTCATCGAGATTGCGGACAGGGCTGTCGTCCTGGGTGAGGATAAGAGCGTGGTGAGGGACGGCCCTGCCGGAGATGTGTTGAAGGACATGCCGTTCCTGGAGGCCCACAACCTCGTCCACATCCATGCCCACCGCCATGACGGCACAACCCACGTCCATCCTCACGAGCACCCCAGCCACGACCACACCCATACCGCCTAGAATTCCCTTGATACGGGCCTTCCTTTAAACTATAATAAATTCTCTTTTATGGACATTCGCGCAAAGATAGTAAAGATGCTCGGTCTGTTGAATAAGGCCTACGGCCGTCCGGCGCCCCGCAAGAAAACCCCGCCTGTCGACGAGCTCGTCCGCACCATCCTCTCGCAGAATACGAATGATCGAAATTCGCTTGCGGCATTTGCGGTGCTAAAGAGGCATTTCAGGTCATGGGACGGCCTTCTGAAGGCGGATACGAGGCGCATCGCCGGCCTTATCAGGCACGCGGGCCTTGCGAATATTAAGGCGAAGCGCATTAAAGAGGTCCTCGCTGAGATCAAGCAGCGCGAGGGGAGCTTAAATCTCGCATCGTTAAAGAAGATGGACGCTGCCGCTGCGCTGGCGTATCTTGAGTCTCTTAAAGGGGTAGGACCGAAGACCGCGGCATGTGTGTTACTCTTCAGTTTCGGCAAGCCGATCATGCCTGTCGACACGCATATTTTCAGAGTGACCAAAAGGCTGGGCCTGATCGGGCCAAAAACAGGCATAGAGGAGGCGCACGAAATACTCACAAAGCTTGTTGCGGGAGAGTCAAGTCACTCGAGTAAAGTTAAGGACTTGCGCTATGAGTTTCATTTAGGTATAATAAAGCACGGTCGCAGGACCTGTAAGGCGCAAAACCCCAGGTGCGGGTTTTGCGCCTTGTATAATGTATGCAGATACAAGGACAAGGGCCTCTACGGGGCGAAAGGTCGGAAGTGATACGCAAAGCTGCCGTAAACGACGTAAAGAAGATACAGAAACTCATAAACTACTACGCGAAGCGGGACAAGATGCTTCCGCGCTCCCTGAACGAGCTGTACGAGAACATAAGGGATTTTTATGTATTTGCCGGAGGCAGGAAGATATACGGCTGTTGTGCCCTTCACGTGGACTGGGAGAATCTCGCAGAGATAAAGTGCCTGGCGGTGGCAAGCTCAGAGACAGGACGCGACATAGGCAGCATGCTCATGAAAAGCTGCCTGAAGGACGCGAAGGCTCTCAAGGTTAAGAAGGTCTTCGCCCTCACATACGTGCCGGATTTTTTTGAGCGGTTCGGATTCCGGAAGATCAGCAAGAGGAAATTGCCGCATAAGATATGGAACGAATGCGTCAAGTGCATCTATTTCCCGCGGTGCAAGGAAATAGCGGTGATGAGGGAGTTGTAGCGTGCAGCGCATGGCGCATAGGGCATAGCGCATAAAGTTTTTCACAATACTCAATACTCGCGACTCAATACAAGCAGGGAGTATGACGCTGCCATGGGATATACGATAACCGAAAAGATCCTGCTGAAACATACGAAGCTTAAAGAGATCCATCCGGGATCATTTATCGACGCGAAGATCGACCTGTGCCTCGGTAATGACATCACGGCGCCGTTCGCGATCGAGGAGTTCGAAAAGCTCGGCGCGAAAAAAGTCTTTGATAAAAATAGAGTCGTCCTCGTGCCCGACCACTTCGCGCCGGCAAAAGATATGAAGAGCGCCAACCAGTGCAAGGTCCTGGCGCGTTTTGCCAAACACTACGGCATAAAGAACTATTTCGAGGTCGGCAGGATGGGCGTGGAGCACGCGCTCCTTCCCGAGATAGGCCTGGTCCTGCCCGGCGATCTCGTGGTCGGCGCGGATTCTCACACCTGCACGTACGGCGCGCTCGGCGCATTCTCGTCCGGCGTCGGCTCTACGGACCTCGCGGCCGCGATGGCGACCGGCGAAGTATGGCTCAGGGTGCCCGAGTCGATGAAGTTCGTATTCTTCGGCAAGCTCAATAAATGGGTCGGCGGCAAGGACCTTATCCTGCATACGATCGGCGACATAGGCGTCGACGGCGCGCGTTACAGGGCGATGGAATTTTGCGGCGAGGCAATAGAGTCTCTCGAGATGGACGACAGGCTCACCATGTGCAATATGGCCATAGAAGCGGGCGGCAAGAACGGTATCATCGCGCCCGATAAGATCACCTCGCGCTACGTAAGATCTATCAGGAAAAAAGCGAGGCCGGGCCTCGGTAAGACTTATGCAAGCGACCCGGATGCCACATATTGCTCTGTCAGAGAGTACAACGTGCGCACAATAGAGCCGCTCGTCGCGTGCCCGAACCTTCCGAGCAATGTGAAGCCGGTGAAGGCGCTCAAAGATATTTCGATCGACCAGGTCGTGATCGGCTCCTGCACGAACGGCAGGATCTCGGACCTGAGGATAGCGGCGAAGCTGCTGAAGGGCAAGAAGGCGAAGTCGAGCGTCCGTCTCATCGTCATCCCCGCCACACAGAAGATATACCTCGACGCCGTCAAAGAAGGCCTTGCGAAGATATTCATCGATGCCGGCGGCGTCTTCTCTACGCCCACCTGCGGGCCGTGCCTGGGCGGGCATATGGGCATACTCGCTGCGGGCGAGAGGGCGATATCGACGACGAACAGGAATTTCACGGGCAGGATGGGCGACCCCTCGAGCGAGGTCTATCTCTCCAATCCGGCAGTCGCTGCGGCGAGCGCCATAAAGGGGAAGATAGCCCATCCCGAAGAGGTGATCTAATGCCTATCAAAGGACACGTATACAGGTTCGGCGACGACATCAATACCGACGAGATCATCCCGGCCCGGTATCTCCACACTACGGACAAGGCGGAGCTCGCGGCCCATTGCATGGAAGACGCCGACAGGCAGTTCGCGAAGAGGGTGAAGCATGGCGATGTCATCGTCGCGGGCAAGAACTTCGGCTGCGGCTCGTCACGCGAGCACGCGCCGATCGCGATCAAGGCGGCGGGCGTCTCCTGCGTCATAGCGGAGAGCTTCGCGAGGATATTCTTCCGCAACTCCATCAACATCGGCCTTCCGATCATCGAGTCGAAAGAAGCTGCCGAGAGAATACGCGCTAAGGATGTTATCGATGTCGATATGAAGGCAGGCGTCATAAAGAACGCCACGAGAAAAGAGAAGTACGCCATAGAGAAGTACCCGCCGTTCATGCAGAGGATAATCAAGGCGGGCGGGCTCATGGAGTCAATAAAGAAGCGCACGCCGTAGTGCGTTGTGCGTATCGCGTTGTGCGTTAACGCAATACGCAATACTCGATTCGCAATATAAAATTCGGAGGCGTTGTTTTATATGAGTAAACGTGCATACAAGATAGCGGCCATCGGCGGCGACGGCACCGGTCCTGAAGTGGTCGCCGAAGGGTTGAAGGTCCTGGAAGCTGCTTCGAAGAAATTCGGCTTCAGCTACACGAAGGAGATGTTCGATTACGGCGGCGAAAGGTACCTGAAGACGGGTAAGACCATTGACGATAAAGAGATCGAGAATCTCAAAAAATTCGACGCCATATACCTGGGCGCGATCGGCCATCCCGACGTGAAACCGGGCATCCTCGAGACGGGGATACTGCTGAAGACGAGGTTCGGCCTCGACCAGTATATCAATCTTCGGCCGGTGAAATTATACAATTCCGCGTTCTGTCCCCTGAAGGACAAGAAGCCGGAAGACATCGATTTCGTCGTTGTCCGCGAGAACTCCGAAGGCCTCTACAAGGGCATGGGCGAGTTCCAGAAGAAGGGGACCAAGGACGAGGTCGCGATACAGATATCCTACAATACCAAGAAAGGCGTGGAGCGCTGCCTGCGCTACGCGTTCGAATACTGCCGCACGCGCAACAGGCGCAAGACCCTGACCCTCTGCGGCAAGACCAACGTGCTCACGTACGCGTGGGACCTCTGGCAGAGGACGTTCGACGAACTGAAAAGCGAGTATCCGGACATCAAGACCAACTACGCCCACGTTGACGCCACGACGATGTGGTTCGTCAAGAACCCGGAATGGTTCGATGTGATCGTGACCGACAACATGTTCGGTGATATCATCACCGACCTCGGCGCGATGATACAGGGCGGCATGGGCATCGCGGCGGGCGGCAATATCAACCCGAAGGGCGTCTCGATGTTCGAGCCGATCGGCGGCTCAGCGCCGAAGTATACGGGTAAGCACGTGATCAACCCGCTGGCCGCGACATGCGCGCTCGGGATGCTGCTCGAGAACGTGGGCCAGGAGAAGGCCGCGAAGGCGATCGAGAATGCCGTTATCAAGATAGTCGCGACGAAGCTCAAGAGCCTGGCGGCAGGCAAGATGGGGTATTCGACCGAAGAGGTCGGGGACCTGGTAGTTGCGCATTTATAACAATATTTAAGAGGATTCCATGGCAAAGAAAGTCACTGTAGCGGTAATAGGCGTCGGCGTGGTCGGCATCGAGATGCTGCGCGTCCTCAAACAGCGTAATTTTCCATCGAAAGAGATACGGGTCTTCGCGCGCTCCGCGCGTGATATCGAGGTCGACGGCCAGAAATATTCCGTGAAAGCGGTCTCGCCGGAAGCTTTTGACGGTATCGATATAGCGCTCTTTGCCGGGACCGAAGGCGAGAAGGGCGCGGCGGTGACCTATGCCAGAGAGGCGGTCAAGCGCGGCGCGGTCGTCATCGATAACGGGGCGGACTTCAGGATGGAAAAAGATGTGCCGCTCGTCGTCCCTGAGGTGAACGGCGCCGACGTAAAGAAGCATAAAGGCATCATCGCGAACCCGAACTGCTCCACCATACAGATGGTCGTCGCTCTCGCTCCGATCCATAAGAAGGTGGGCTTAAAGAGGGTTATCGTCTCGACCCTGCAGGCGTCGTCAGGCGCCGGCAAGAGCGCGGTCGAGCAGCTGAACGAGGAGATCTCCGTGATCTGCAGCGGTGGTTTTAGCTCGGTCCACGCGAGCGTCGAGAACAAGTCGATGCCGCAGCAGCTCGCCTACAACGTATTCCCGCAGATCGGCGGCTTCGCCGATGACGATTACACCAGCGAGGAGTGGAAGCTCGTCAAGGAGACGCACAAGATCATGCATGACGATACAATCAAGGTCTCCGCGACCACCATCCGCGTGCCGGTCAGGACGGGACATTCCGAATCGATCTACATCGAGACCGCAAAACCGATATCACCGGATGCGGTGAAGAAGCTCCTCGCGAAATCTCCCGGTATCATCGTCGTCGACGATACGAAGAAGGGGCTCTATCCGATGCCCAAGGACGTCGAGGGCCGTGACGAGACATTCGTCGGCAGGATCAGGCGCGACCCGTTCGTGAAGAACGGTCTGTGGCTCTGGGTCGTGGCCGACAACCTCCGCAAGGGCGCCGCGACGAATGCCGTCCAGATCGCAGAGGAACTGATAAAGTAAATTTTCCACTCATATCATAGGCGGCGCCTGTGTGGCCGCCT
>CAYGRZ010000038.1:0-14794 GCA_964352425.1 uncultured Planctomycetia bacterium
ACCCCCGCCTCTTGCACAAAGAGACGAGTTTGTCCATCATGTCGGTCTGAGGCTGTTGCGATTGCTGCGTCATTGATATATCCTAATAATATAAATGAAGAGCTTGGAATTTCGTTATCTTAACACAGGCCGCTTTCCAAATCAAGCAAAAAGACTGCGGAATAAATTTTTCTGCTTTCACAGGCAGGCGGCACCTTTGCGCTGCCGCCGTATGAGAAGTGAGCGAATATTTTTTGGCAGTATGCCAAGCGACGAAACTTTTGCGGCATTGCCCGTATCCGCATATACAGGAGAAAATCTTACGGGTGACGCTCGGTCCAGCCTTGAGGCGCGAAGCGCGGGATGGGGCAGCACAGACACCCACCAGTCGGCATGTTAATTGTGAACCCCGCGCAAGCGCCGAAAGGCGACCGAGCGGCAGGACCCGGAAGATTTTCGCGATCCTCAAGCGGAAGCGAGTGCCCAAAAGTCAACGCCGCCCTAGAAGCTCTTGATGTTACACTTTCTCGATGGATTTAATGAACTGGAGAGACTTGAGGCGGCGCTCGATGTGGTAGTCAAGGAAGCGGCGCAGGAGCCGCTCAAGCTCCCTGCCAATCTCCTCGGTCACCCTGACCCTTGAGGCCTTCTCGAACGGCGACGAGCGGATATGCTCCATGAACCTGACTGTCCCCTGCAATATCGAAATTGCCTGTCTATCCGTATTGAGGCACGACCTACAGATCAGGCCGCCGTGGCGCAGGCTGAAGCGCGCGACCAGGTCGGCCTTCGTCCCGCACGAGACGCAAAAGTCCATGCTGGGCATCAGCCCCAGGAGGCTTAAGAGCTTGATCTCGAATATCCGCGCCACGCGCTTCGGGCTCGCCTCGCCGGCAAGGAGTTGCAGGCTGTTCAGCAGAAGCGTGAACACATCGCCGTTCTTGTCGGCGAGGGTCGTCACGGAATCGAGCAGTTCCACCATATACGTGGCGTAGGAGAGCCTTTCGAGAGATTCCCGTATAGGATTAAAATAATCGATCAGGTCGCACTGCGAGACGGTGTAGATATCGGCGGTCTTCCGTTCGTAAAAAACAAGGTCGTCGCGGGCAAATATCTCGAAACTGCCGCCGCACATCGCTTGCGCGCGGGGGCCCCTGACGCCGCGCACGATGCCCTTGATCTTGCCGAAGTCCTTCGTATAAAAGGTGAGGATGATGCTCGTCTCTCTGAGGTCCTGGCGCCGCAGGAGGATGCCTTCGCTCTTCTGTATAGCCATTATCTGAAATGCAGCAGCTGGAAGACCAGGACCGTGAGCAGGATGCCGAGGACCGCGCCTGCAACCACTTCCCAGACGGTATGAACCGAGTCCTTCACGCGGTGCCGCGCGATAAGGAACGCCATCAGGAACGAAAGCGCCACGACGATGCTCTTACTTGTGAGGAACGCAATGATCGTCCAGATGGAGAAAGCGACCGCGGAGTGGCCCGAGGGCATGCCGCCGCGCAGCGGCGTACCCCTGTGGAACATGACCTTGCCGACTATCGTCATGCCGAAGACGAGGATGAGCGCAATGAACGTGGCATGCCACGGGGACTCCTTGATCTTCGCCATCCCCACCGCAATATCAAACGGTATCCTGGTCGCAAAGAGCATGTACCCGACGATGATCGCGTTAATCGCGCTTAAGAGTACCGCGCCGGCCGCCACGTCCTTGATGATACGCGCTATCGGGTGGAACTCGTTCTTGACCATATCCACGACAAGCTCGATCGCGGTGTTGACCATCTCGGTGATGAGGACAAGCGCTATCATCGTGGTGAGGATCAGAAGCTCCGTGGCGGAAAAGTTCAGATACACACCCATCAGGATAAAGAAGAACGCGGCAAGAAAATGGAAGCGCATGTTGCGCTCCGTCCTCAGGACGTAGATGAACCCCTCTACCGCCGCGTTAAAACTTTCGATAAAGTTTCTTGGCTGCATAATAACCCCAATATCCTGTCCTGTTTTTTCGACATCCTCGCCCGCTGGCCCGGCGTTTCGTCATCGTAGCCGAACAGGTGCAGGATGCCGTGGATCACATAAAGGACCGCCTCATCTTCGATCCCGGTCCCGAAAACTTTCGCGTTCCTGCGGGCGGTGTCGAGCGATATGAAGATCTCGCCCAGGAAGCGCGCCTGGCCGAACTCTTTCCTGTCTATCCTGAAGCTGAGCACGTCGGTCGGTGCGTCCTCGCCCTTGTAGCGCCTGTTCAATCTCCTGATCGGCCGGTCGCCGAGAAAAACGATCTCGAGCTCTGCCCTTTTTTCCTTTTTAATGAGCGCCACTACCGCGTGAGCCAATTTCCTGACAAATGCCTCGTTGAGAGCGTACAACCTGTGGCAATTCGTTACGATGATGTCTTCCATAAAAAAGATTTCACAGATTTTAAAAAGATTACACAGATGAATGTTTGTTGCATTTAATCTGTGTAATCACCTGTTACTTCGTCCCCTCTTTCCTGAACATGGAGCTTTCCGTGAACGACTTTGGCGTCTCTATTATCTTGACCATGGACGCTTTTGCCGTGTCGATCAATTTTTCGCCGGCCGCTGCCGGCTTCGGTATGACGTAGCCGACGACAGTGGCGGTATCCGCTACAAAGGCCTTGGCCTGTTTAACGACCGTACCTTCTTCCGTCTTGACGCACGGCTTCTGGCACGTCCCGCAACCCGCCAGGGCAAAAGTCAAACAAAATATCCCTATCGCTACACGCATATCCCCTCCTTACGGCTTACTGTTTCTTTATCCTGATACTTAATTCGTTCAGCTGCTTCTCGTCGACAGGCGACGGTGCCGCCGTCATCTGGCAGACCGCCTTCTGGGTCTTCGGGAACGCTATCACATCCCTGATCGATTCGGCCCCCGTATAAAATGTCATCAGGCGGTCGAGGCCGAACGCCACACCGCCGTGAGGCGGCGCCCCGTACCGGAATGCGTCCAGCAGGAACCCGAACCGCATCTTCGCCTGCTCTTCATCGATGCCTATCGCCCTGAAGATGAGCTCCTGCATCTGCCTGTCGTGTATCCTGATACTGCCGGAACCTATCTCGGTGCCGTTGATAACGAGGTCGTACGACCGCGACCTGACCTTATCGAGAGATCCTCCGCTCTCCAGCATTTTGACATCGTCGGGATGGACCGCGGTGAACGGGTGGTGTTCGGACTCCCACCGCTTCTCTTCGCTGTTATACTGGAAAAGCGGGAAGTCCGTGATCCACAGGAAATCGAACCTCTTCCCGTCGATCAGGTTCAGCTTTTTGCCGAGCAGTTTGCGCAGCGCCGCCATCGAATCATACGCCGCCTTTCCGGCGTCGGCGACGATGAATATCATGTCGCCGTCCTTCGGATTGAGCGCCGAGCGTATCGACGCGAGTTCCTCTTTCGAGAAGAACTTATCGATCTGCGAGGCCAGCGCACCCGCCTCAGCCCGGAAGTTCGCCAGCCCTTTGGCGCCGTATTCTTTCACGAACTCCACCAGCTCGTCGACCTGGCCGCGGGAATAGCCGCCGCAGCCCGGAGCGTTGATCGCGATGACGCGGCCGCCCTTCTTTATGGCCTCCTGAAATATCTTGAACCGGCAGTTCTTCACGATATCGGTGATCTCGGCGAGCTCAAGGCCGAACCTCGTATCCGGTTTATCGCAGCCGAAACGCGCCATCGCCTCGGCGTATTTGAGCCGCGGGAACGGGACTTTAAGGTCGACACCTATCGCGCCCTTGAAAAGCTTCTGCATCAGCCCTTCGGATATCCCGTAGATATCCTCCTCGGTCACGAACGACATCTCTATATCGAACTGCGTGAACTCCGGCTGCCGGTCTGCCCGCAGGTCCTCGTCGCGGAAGCACTTGGCGATCTGGAAATACCTGTCGAACGACGCGACCATCAGGATCTGCTTGAAGAGCTGCGGCGACTGAGGGAGCGCGTAGAACATGCCCGGGTTCACGCGCGACGGCACGAGATAATCCCTGGCGCCCTCCGGCGTCGATTTCGTCAGTATCGGCGTCTCCACCTCTACGAAGTTCTTTTCGTCAAAATAGTCGCGGGCGAGCTTGCAGACCTTGTGCCTGAGCCGCAGGCTGTGCTGCATGCCCGGCCGCCTCAGGTCCAGATATCTGAATTTCAGCCTCGACTCCTCGGTCACGGAGATGTTGTCCGATATCTCGAAAGGCGGCGTGGCGGCCTTATTCAATATCTCGATCGCTCGGGCATGGACCTCGATCGCGCCGGTGGGCAGCCTTGGGTTCTCGGTGCCGGACGGCCTCTTTTCGACATTGCCCGTCACCTTGATGACAAATTCCGCCCGAAGCCCCTCGGCCCTACCGTGGAGCGCGGCATCGGACTGGGAGTTGAATACGATCTGCGTGATGCCGTAGCCGTCCCGGACATCTATAAATATCAGGTTACCGTGGTCTCTCCTGCCGTGCACCCATCCGCACAGCGTGACCGTTGTGCCGACGGCATCCGCGTTCAGCCCGCCGCAGGTATGCGTCCTCAGCATAATCTTCTCCTCAGCTCTTCGGGGACGGCATCGATAGGGATAGACCCTTGAGGTGCCCTGCCTTTCATGTCCTTTATCGTTACTGTGCCCTCTTTCAATTCATCCTCACCCAGTATGATCACGAACGCCGCGCCGTTTTTATCGGCGCTGCGCATCTGCGATTTTAACGAAGCCTCTCCTATGTCGGTCAGGACGACCAGGCCCGGCACCGAGAGAGCAGCCCTGAGCTTCCCGGCGATCTTCATGCCCTCGATCTTCGCGGCATCTCCGAGCGTCGCGATATAGACGACCTTCTTTTCCTGCACTGCGGCATGCCCTCGGGCCTTCAGCGCTATCAGCATCCTCTCGATGCCGAGCGCGTACCCGACGGCGCCCGCAGCCGGCCCGCCCATGTCCTTGACGAGGTTATCGTACCTGCCGCCGGCGCCTATCGCGTCCTGGCCGCCGAGGGCGGGGTGCGTTATCTCAAAGACGGTCGCGGTGTAATAATCGAGCCCCCTGACGAGGTTCTTCGTCTCCTCAAACGGTATGCCCAGCGACCTTAAGGTCTCCTTGACCTTGTCGAAATGGCTCTTGCATGGGCCACACAGGTTGTCGAGTATGTTGGGCGCGCCGCGCACTACCCGGGCGCAGGATTCGTTCTTGCAATCGAGCACGCGCAGGACATTCTTGTCTATCCTGTTCCCGCACTCATCGCAGAGCAGGCTTCTCTTGTCGCCGAGATACCCCTTCAGGCTCTCTGCGAACGCAGCCTTGTCCGCCCTGCAGCCGAGGCTGTTCAATTTAATGACAAATCCGTCCAGCCCGAACAGCTTCAGCATGCCGTGGAGCTGCGAGAGCACCTCGACGTCCGCCAGCGGCGACGATGTACCGATCACTTCAACGCCGATCTGGTGGAACTGCCTCGACCGGCCTTTCTGCGGCCGCTCGGCCCTGAACATCGGGCCGATATAGTAGAGCCTCAGGACCGGCGACAGATTCTCGAGCGAATGCTCGATATAAGAGCGGACGATCGGCGCAGTGCCTTCCGGCCGCATCGTGAGCGAGCGCTCTTTGCGGTCGGCGAACGTGAACATCTCTTTCGTCACGATATCGGTCGTCTCGCCTATCCCGCGGACAAAGACGGCCGTATCTTCCAGTATCGGGGTGCGTATCTCGGCATAGCCGGACCCTTCGAGCTCGCCGCGCGCCTTCGCCTCGAGGCCCTGCCAGAGCCAGGCATCCTGCGGGAGGATGTCGTCCATCCCTTTCACTGACTTATATTCCATGTTTTCTTCCCGTATTATCTGTCGACTATGGACTGTCGACTGTGGACTATTTAACCTTCTTCTTCATCACCATGCCTACCTTGAATGATACGACCTTCCGCTCAGGGATCGGGACGGTCGTGCCGGTCTTCGGATTCCTGCCGATCCTCGCTTTCCGCGACTTCACCTTGAAGACGCCGAAGTTCCTCAGCTCCACGACGTGCCCCTTCGACAGCGCATCGACTATATGGTCGAGGGTCCTCTGGACGACCTTCTTCACGTCTATCTGCTTCAACCCCGTCTCTTCCGATATCTTCAGCACAATATCTTTCTTCGTCATATCTGTTTCTCCTTCTTGAATAGAGCCGCAAGTTTTAGGCTGTTTACATCGAAGAACCTCTTCACAAAGACGCCGACAGTACTAAACTCCTCCAGGCGCCTTTTCTTACTCTTGAGCCTCTCCATGATATTGTTCAAAAAAATATACGAATCCCTCCAGTCGTCATTGAGCCTCTTAAGGCCCCTCTCGGACATCAGGCGGATACCGCCGATCTTCAGCACATCGTCTACGGGGTCGGTCAGGCGGGATTGGGGCATGTACCTGAATTCGAGAGGCCCTTTAAGCTCCTCGTACTTGGCCCTGATCGTGTCGCGCGTCTCCAGGAACTTCGCCTCGTCGTCTTGAGAGATGATCTCTTTCAATATGGACTCGCTGAATATGGAATGGAATTTCGTCCAGATCTCCATGAAGCTCTTGAGTGACTTGATGTCCTGCTCGGTCTTCTTGTCTATCATGGTTCGGCTCGTTTCACTCGCTCACCATGACCCTGAGCAAGGCCTGTGCTTGATGGTTGGCCGCGCCGAAGGGTCATAAGGTTTTATATGTCAATGAGTTATGGTAACATTGCTGCGAGATGAAGTCAAGTGATTAGTCGACAGTCGGGAGTCGGTAGTCAGTAGAAAATTCAATCTGTCGACTACTGACTACGGACTGTTGACTAAACCCTATGTACGAAAACTCACCACATCGCGGCCGAATATCTTCTCGATGTCGCGGACAAGCCCCTCGTGGGGCTCGATATAGTAGTTATTGCCCATCGCGACGACGGTCTTGTCGCCGCCGGGTTTGACGAACCTGAGGTATGCCGGGATGCCGCCCGGGTACCGGGACAACACTTTCTTCAGCTTCTCCAGAGCGCTCGGCTCGAGGCCTGCCGTCATGAGCTCGATCACAATGGCCTTCGTATACTTCAGCCTCACAGACTCCAGGGCCGCTATTTCGTTCGCAACTATCTTCGGCTCGTCTTCCCGCAGGCTGAGGCGGCCCTTGACGAAGACTATCGCGTCCTGCTTGATGAGCGGCCCCACCTTCGCGAACGTCACCGGGAAGACGAGGATCTCCACCGTCCCGTGGAGATCCTCGAGCGTCACGATGGCCATCTTTTCGCTGGTCCGCCTGGTGACCGTGAACTTGGCCTTGGCTATGATACCGCCCAGCATGACCTCCTCGCCGTCCCGCCTGGCGCGCAGGTCCGCAGTCGAGCATGTCGAATACGTGCGCATCACCTTCTCGAAACTGGCGAGCGGATGCTTCGTGATATAGAACCCGATCATCTCCTTTTCATACGCCAGCAGCTGGTTTTCCGGCCACTCGGGGATGTTCGGGATCTCCTGGTATGTCTTCTTGAAATTCTCCTCGTCCTCAAAGCTGGGGAAGAAAGAAAGCTGGCCGTTCATCCTGTCCTTCTGGGCGCCGCTGGCCACATCCATCGCCTTGTCGATCATTGCGGCCAGCTGCGAGCGGAAGAGACCGAGCGAGTCGAGCGCCCCGCACTTGATCAGGCTCTCGATGACCTTCCTGTTGACAAGCCGCGAATCGACCTTCTCGGTGAAGTCGTAGATCGACCTGAAATTGCCGTTCTTCTTTCTCGTCGCCAGTATCGATTCTATCGCGCCCTCGCCCACGTTCTTCACCGCGACGAGGCCGAACCGTATCGAATCGCCGACGACCGTGAAGTTGGCGTAACTCTCGTTTATATCGGGCGGCAGGATCTTGATCCCCATCCTCTGCGCCTCGCCGATGTACTGGGCGATCTTGTCGAGGTTGTCTTTTTCACTCGTCAGAAGCGCGGTCATGAACTCGACGGGGAAATTGGCCTTCAAATAGGCGGTCCGGTAACTTATCAGCGCGTAGGCAGCCGAGTGCGATTTATTGAACCCGTATCCCGCGAATTTCTCGATCTGGTCGAATATCTTGTCGGCGGTGCGCTTATCGATCCCGTTCTTCAGGCAGCCGTTAACGAAATGATCCCTCATCTCGGCCATGACTTCGGGCGTCTTCTTCGCCATCGCGCGGCGCAGGTTATCGGCCTGGCCGAGGCTGAAGCCGGCGAGGTTGTTGGCGATCCTCATCGCCTGCTCCTGGTAGAGAATGACGCCGTAGGTCTCCATTAATATCGGCTCAAGCAGCTTGTGGTCATAGCGTATCTTGATCTCGTTGTGCTTGCGCTTCATGAAGTCGTCGAGCATGCCCGAGCCGATCGGGCCGGGCCTGAAGAGCGCCAGGAGCGCTATCACGTCCTCGAACTTCTCGGGGTTGAGCTTCTTCAGGAGGTCCCGCATCCCCGAACTTTCAAGCTGGAAGACGCCGGCCGATTCCGCGTTGGCAAGGAGCCTGTAGGTCTTCTTGTCGTCTATCGGAAGAGCGTCCATGTCGAGATCGATGCCCTTGGTGCGCTTTATTATCTTTACGGCCTCGCTGATCACGGTCAGCGTCCGAAGGCCCAGCAGGTCCATCTTCAGGAGCCCGATCTTCTCGAGCGACGTCATCGGGTAGGCGGTCGTGATCTGGCCTTCCTGTATTTTGTAGAGCGGCACGTAGCTGACAAGCGGCTGTTCGCTTATCACGATGCCGGCGGCATGCGTCGAGGCGTGGCGCGTCAGGCCCTCAAGGACCATCGACGTATCGATCAGCTCCGTGATCTTCGGGTCGTTCTTGTACATCGAACGCAATTCCGCTTCCTGCTCGAGCGCGTGCGCGAGCGTCATGTTGAGGTCGCTGGGCACGAGCTTGGCTATCTTGTCGACATCCGCGTAGGCGATGCCCAGCGCGCGGCCCGTGTCCCTGATGACCGCCTTCGCCATCATCGTCCCGAACGTGATGATCTGCGCGACATTCTCCTTT
Source organism: uncultured Planctomycetia bacterium (assembly GCA_964352425.1). Lineage (GTDB taxonomy): Bacteria > Omnitrophota > Gorgyraeia > 2-01-FULL-45-10 > 2-01-FULL-45-10 > JAMWCX01. Next base: position 8,948 of record CAYGRZ010000038.1, read on the forward strand.
GAGTACTTCTTCACCACGTAATCGATAACCTCGCCCCTGCGCTCGTAGCAGAAGTCGATATCTATATCGGGCAGGCTTATCCTTTCGGGGTTCAGGAACCGCTCGAACAGGAGGTCGTACTTGAGCGGATCGATGTTCGTTATCCCGAGAGCATAACTCACGACGCTTCCCGCCGCACTGCCGCGGCCGGGGCCCACCGGGATGCCGTTCTGCTTGGCGTAATTGACAAAATCCCACGCGATCAGGAAATAGCTGGGATACCCGAACTTCTCTATGACCTTCAGCTCGTGCTCGACGCGGTCGTCCACAGCCTTGTCGGCGTTCGGATAACGTTTCTTGATGCCGTCGTAGACGAGGCCCCTCATAAAAGCCTCCCTCGTTGTGCCTTCGGGGACCTTGTAATTGGGGAGGTGGTGCTTTTTGAAGTCAAGCTCAAGATTGCATTTCTCGGCGATCGCCATCGTGTTCTTGATCGCCTCGGGCGCGGAGCTCGCGAACGAGCGGCTCATCTCTTCTTTCGACTTGAGGTAGAACTCTTCGGTCTGCAGCTTCATCCTGTTCGGATCACCCATCGTGGTCTGCGTCTGGATGCAGAGGAGCACTTCGTGCGCCTTCGCGTGGTCCTTCTCGATATAATGGACGTCGTTGGTCGCGACGAGGCCGACGCCCATCTCTTTGGCGAGTTTTACTATCTCGGTATTGACCTTGTCCTGGTCGGGGATCAGGTTATCCTGGATCTCGAGATAATAGTTATCCTTGCCGAATATGTTTTTGAATTCGTCGATCACTTTCCTGGCCTGGTCGATCTGGCCGGTGTTAATCAGGTGCGGCACCTCTCCCTTGAGGCAGGCCGACGCGCATATGAGGCCGTTCGAGTGCTGGGCGAGGATCTCTTTGTCGATCCTCGGGCGGTAATAAAATCCCTCGAGAAACCCCGCGGAGACGAGCTTCATCAGGTTCTTGTAGCCGGCCTCGTTCTTGGCCAGCAGTATCAGATGGAACGACGCGTCCTTGATGCCGTGGCTGGTCTTCTCAAACCTGGAGTCGGGGGCGATGTAGACTTCGCTCCCGATGATCGGCTTGACGCCGCTTCGCATCGCCAGGTCGTAGAACTCTATGGCTCCGAACATGTTGCCGTGGTCGGTGATGGCGCAGGCCGGCATCCTGTATTCTTTTATCTTGCGTATAAGGGGTTCGAGGATGCAGGCGCCGTCAAGGAGGCTGTACTGCGTGTGGAGGTGCAGGTGGACAAAGTCGGAGTGTGTCATTGTATAGGGTCAAGGGTCATAGGGTTTAGGGTCATAGGACGCGGGATACTCGTGCGACCCTACGACCCTAGCTACTAAACCCTTGCGTATATTCTTTGCTTAGGAACTATTTTCCCATTCCGACCCGCTGAGCGGTCTGGAATACCTTTCCTTCCGTCTGGATCGACGGGGCTATGATGATCTCGGTCCTCTGCATCTCTTTGATGCTCCGGGACCCGACATTACCCATCGAGGTCTGCAAGGCGCCCATCAGGTTTTGTGATCCGTCATCGACCTTTGCCGGGCCGTACAATATCTCTTCGAGCGTCCCGGTCACGCCGACCCTGATCCTGGTGCCCCTCGGCAGGTTCGCGTGCGGCGTAGCCATCCCCCAGTGGTAACCCCTGCCCGGAGCTTCTTTCGAGCGCGCGAACGCGGACCCGACCATGACCGCGTCGGCACCGCAGGCGAATGCCTTGCATATGTCGCCGCCGGTCGACATGCCGCCGTCCGTGATGATCGGCACGTACCGCTTTTTCTTCTTGTAATACGCGTCCCTGGCCGCCGCGCAGTCTGTCGTGGCCGTGACCTGCGGAACCCCTATGCCGAGGACACCTCTCGTCGTGCACGCCGCTCCCGGCCCTATGCCGACCAAAAGTCCGCTGCATCCGGTGTCCATCAGGTCGAGCGCGACCTCGTACGTCACGCAGTTACCGATGATCACGGGGAGTTTCGTCGATGTGCAGAATTTCTTGAAATCGAGCGCCTTGTACGACGTGGAGACATGCTTGACGGTAGTGACGGTGGACTGGACCACGAATGCGTCGGCGCCTGCCTCTTCGGCCAGGGCCGCGAATGCCTGCGCCCTCTGCGGGATCGCGCTGACCACGGCCGGGGCGCCGCCTTTTTTGATCTCTTCGATCCTCTTTGAGACAAGCTTTTCTTTTATCGGCTCGAGATAGATGCTCTGGACGAGCTTCGTCGCCTCTTCGGGGCTGGCGCTGGCGATCCTGTCGAGGACCTCGTCGGGATTCTCATAGCGCGTCTGCACGCCCTCGAGGTTCAAAACCGCTACGCCGCCGAGTTTGCCCATCGCGACCGCGAAGGCCACGTCGACGACGCCGTCCATAGCCGCCGCGAGTATCGGCACGCGGTATTTCTTGCCGCCGAGCACCCACGATGTATCGACCTCTTCCGGATTGATCGTGATCCTCCCCGGTACCAGGGCTATCTCGTCAAACCCGTAACAACGCCTCGCCTTCCTGTCCACTCCGATATAAAATTGCGCCATCTCTCGCTCCGTTATTTGATGACCGGGTTAATGGGAGGCTGCTCTCCCTTGCTCCTGGTTAGATTATGTTATTATAAGGGGATTGGGGGCTTTGTCAATGACAAAAAATCCTTCGACAAGCTCAGGATTTTTATCCTGAGTTATATCGAAGGATAAAAAATGGCCCCGAGTCTCCTCGAGGCCATTTTCAATGATAACCAATGACTAGCCACGCCTGTCCGCCGAAGCCTTGGCGAAGGCGGAAGCGACCAGTCACTAGCGACTGCCTTTAATACATTCCGCCCATACCGCCAGGCATGCCGCCCGGCATCCCAGGGGCCTTTTCCTCTTCAGGTACGTCGGTCACGATCGCCTCTGTCGTGATCATCAGCGACGCGATACTCGACGCGTTCTGCAGCGCCGAGCGGGTGACCTTCTTCGGATCGATGATGCCTGAGGCTATCATGTCGCCATAGGTATTCTTTTCGGCATCGTATCCTTCGTTCGTCTTCAGCTCTCTCACCTTCTGAAGGACGACCGAACCTTCCATGCCGGCATTATTTGCTATCGTGCGGAGGGGCTCTTCGAGCGCCCTCTTCACTATATTGACGCCGGTCTGCTCGTCACCCGAGAGTTTGAGCTTGTCCAGCACGCCCGTGCAACGCAAGAGAGCCACGCCGCCGCCCGGGACGATACCTTCCTCGACCGCGGCCCTGGTAGCATGGAGCGCGTCTTCGACCCTGGCCTTCTTTTCCTTCATCTCGGTCTCGGTCGCGGCGCCGACATTGATCACGGCGACCCCGCCGGCGAGCTTGGCAAGCCTCTCCTGCAGCTTCTCCTTGTCGTAGTCTGAATCGGTGTCTTCGATCTGCTTCTTTAGCTGCGCTATCCTTGCCTGGATGTCCGACTGCTTTCCGGCGCCCTCGACGATAGTCGTATTGTCCTTGTCGATCCTGACCCTCTTCGCCTTGCCGAGGTCCTCGATCTTCACGTTCTCAAGTTTTATGCCGAGGTCTTCGGTGATCGCCTTGCCGCCGGTAAGGATCGCTATATCCTCGAGCATCTCTTTCCGCCTGTCGCCGTATCCCGGTGCCTTGACGGCGCAGCACGAGAGCGTCCCGCGGATCTTGTTGACGACCAGTGTGGCGAGCACTTCACCCTCGGTCTCTTCCGAGACGATCAGGAGCGGCTTGCCGGCCCTGGCAACCTTCTCCAAGAGCGGGAGGATGTCCTTCATGCTGGATATCTTCTTCTCATGGATCAGGATGAACGGCTCTTCGAGCGAACATTCCATCTTCTCGGCATCCGATACGAAATACGGGGAAAGGTATCCCTGGTCGAACTCCATGCCTTCGACGAGCTCGAGTTCCGTCTTCGACGCCTTGCCTTCCTCCACGGTGATAACGCCGTCCTTGCCGACCTTCGTCATCGCTTCGGCTATCAGGTCGCCTATCTCCTGGTCGCTGTTGGCGGCGAGCGAAGCTACCTGGGAGACCTCTTTTTTGTCCTTCACATTGATCGGCTTGGCAAGCTTGCCGAGCTCCTCTATGACCTTCTCTACCGCCTTCTCTATCCCGCGCTTCAATGCCATCGGGTTCGCACCGGCGGTGACGTTCTTCATGCCCTCCCTGAATATCGACTCCGCGAGCACGGTCGCGGTCGTGGTGCCGTCGCCGGCGATATCCGAGGTCTTCGAAGCGACCTCTTTTACCAGCTCCGCGCCCATATTCTCGTACGGATCCTTCAGTTCGATCTCTTTTGCAACGGTGACGCCGTCCTTCGTGATCGTAGGCGCCCCGAACTTCTTGTCGAGGACGACGTTGCGGCCCTTGGGGCCGAGCGTTACCTTCACTGCCCTGGCGAGCTGCTCGACGCCTTTCAGGATCGCCCTGCGGGCATCTTCGCCGTATAGTAGTTGCTTTGCCATTTTAAATCAGCCTCCTTTAATTAAAGGATTACACAGATTTTTAAACGATTACACAGATTCTGGTTTTCAAAATTTAATCTGCGTAATCTATCTTTAATCTGTGTAATCATTTTTTATTTTACTATCGCCAGAATGTCTTCTTCTTTAAGAATGAGATATTCAGTGCCGTCCATCGTTATCTCGGTCCCGGAATACTTTCCGAATAAGATTTTGTCCCCTGCCTTCACTTCCGGCGCGATCGTCTTGCCGTCATCGGACACCCTGCCCTTGCCGACCGCCACCACTTCTGCTTCCTGCGGTTTCTCCTTCGCCGTATCGGGAAGGACTATGCCGCCCTTCGTCACCTCTTTGGCTTCGAGGACCTTTACCACTATCCTGTCTGCCAGCGGTTGTATCTTCATACTGACCTACCTCCTTGATTTTGTCCGTATTTTGCCTGGTGCGAATCCAATCCCGGAAGCGCAACGAACAGGAACGCTTTCGGGATCTATCAACTTCGCTATTCCACGTGTTAGCACTCGGCCAAATTGAGTGCTAATAACAGCTATTATACGGGTTCATGGAATATTGTCAAGAATTTTTATGAATTTTTATGAATTTTCCATCTGGCGGGCTATTAGTTCTGTGGCGCGCATTACCTGACTAAACGAATATTCTGCCTCCGAATATCCTCTTCTATATTCGGATTTTCTTTAAGCTCTTTATAGATCCGTTCTCTGATCCATTTTCTCAACAAGCTCTGATAGTGATCCCCGTGTTTTTTTGCAATGATCTTAGCCAGATATATCAGGCTGAGTTCTACCCGCAACGTGAGCAGCCGCTTCTTCTCCTTATGCTCTTTGGCCGCGTCCTTGAGCAAAGAGAGGGCAAAATGAAAAGGCTTGTCCGTTTCCTCGACTTCATCCGGATAGTCAATGGGGCTGTGTTTACTCCAGAAAAGCGCCTCTTCTTTTTCGGACTTAAACTGCGGCATTTTCTTCTTCATCACTATCGCCTTCTCTCTTTATAATATGCCTTTTCCTTTTTACTCATGCCTCTTGCCATGATCACCCGTATGGTTCCTGCCCCTTTAGCGGCACATACGATAAATAAATATCTCCCGTCTTCAGTAACACCGTATGCATAGTACCTGCCGTCCCTTCCGCGCAAATAGACAGGTTTATCGAACAATATCGACTCTTCAACTTCATAATCCCTGATACCGTGGCGACTGATATGCTCTATATTGCTGTCATCCCATTCGAAGCTGTCGATGTATATCAAGGCCTGGATCCATCCTTTTAAAGTATACAATAATGTAGTTACATTGTCAATACACTTGATTAACTATTGTGCATTCCTGAATAACTGTAACAGCTCAGTTTCAGAACCACCACGTCGTCATTACGAGGAGCCCTTTGTTA
>CAYGRZ010000039.1:0-14653 GCA_964352425.1 uncultured Planctomycetia bacterium
AGCCGGAAAATTCCCTCACTCCGCGTCGTCGAAATCGACGTGCGAGCGGGAATCCATATTCTTCTCGTACGTCTCGAGATCTTTTTCGGTGTGAAAGGCCGCCGCGGCCTCGCCTTTACCGCTGCCAATCTTGCGTTTTTTGAAATGCGCCCACAGGAAGACACCTGTCAAAACAACGGCAACCAGAACGATCAGATACCACATATCGCACCTCCTGACAGTTATCTTTTGCTATCGGTTACGTCATGCCCTCGGATGGAACTGCTTATGTATCGATTTCAATCTTTCCTTGTTTATGTGCGTATAGATCTGCGTCGTCGAGATGTCGGTGTGGCCGAGCAGCTCCTGCACCACGCGCAGGTCCGCGCCGCGCTCCAATAGGTGCGTCGCGAAGCTGTGGCGCAGCGTGTGCGGCGTGATCTCTTTCTTGATGCGCGCGAGTTTCGTGTTCCTCTTTATCATCTTCCAGAAAGAGACTCTCGACACCGACTTACCGAGTCGCGAGATGAACACGTGCGCATCAATGCTACCGGGCTTCAGCAGCTTCGGCCTCACCTTCTCGATATACCGCTCGATCGCATCCTTCGCCTTCCGGCCTATCGGCACGATCCGTTCCTTATCGCCCTTGCCCCTGCACTTGATGAACCCTACATCCAGGTTCAGGCCGTCCATGGTGAGGTTCACGAGCTCCGAGACCCGCATCCCCGTCGCGTACATGAGTTCGAGCGCGGCCTTGTCGCGTATCCCCATCCAGTCCCGCACGTCGGGCGCCGCCAGGAGCTTATCGACCTCAGCCACCCCCAGGACGTTCGGGAGCGGCCGTATCAGCTTCGGCGATTCCAGCACGCCGGCGACGTCGTCCTTCGCGAGGCGCTCCTGTACGAGAAAACGGTAGAACATCTTTATCGCAACGAGCGCCCGGGAGATGGAATTGCTCGATATCCCCCTGTCCTTCAGGCCGAGCATGTAATCGGTAATATCCTGCCGCTTGACCGAATCCGGATCGTCGATGCCTTGTGTGGCGCAATATTCGACAAAATGGGAAAGGTCCGTCCCGTAGGAGGATATAGTGTTCTTGCTTAAGCCCCTTTCGACGGACAGGTAATTCAGGAATTCATCTATAAGCGGTTTCATCCTATCCTCCCCTATGACCCTAAGGCCCTGCGACCCTACACTAAAAACGGATTGGACCTTCGCTCGTCTCCTATCGTCGACGCCTCGCCGTGGCCCGGATAGACCACGGTGTCGTCGCTTAAGGTGAGCAGCTTCCGTTTTATCGACGTGATCAGCGCCTCTTCGTCGCCGTAATCGAAATCGGTCCTGCCTATCGAACCCGCGAAGAGCGCATCTCCGGTGAAGACGACGCCGTCGCCTTTCAATGAGATCGAACCGGGCGTATGCCCCGGCGTATGCATCACCTCAAGCTCGATGCTGCCTACGGTGACAACGTCACCATCCTCGAGGAGCCTCGCGGCCTTCGGCGACGTTATGCCGAACATGAACATCCTCGAAAGGTTCCTGTCCGGGTCGCCGAGAAAATCACCGTCGAGTGAGTGTATGTATATCGGGATACCGAAGGCGCTGTTGGCCGCTATATGGTCGCCGTGACCATGCGTGTTGACGATGAATTCCGGCGTCAGGCCCTCTTTGCGCAGCACGCCTTTTATACGGTTCGGATCGGCCCCCGGGTCGATGATGCATGTCCGGCCGGTGGCAGGATCCGTGACGATATAACAGTTAGTAGCGAGCGGCCCGACGACCAGCGTCTTTATGACCATCCTATTTCTCTTCCTGGGCCGCGGCGGCGCTGGCGTGCGGCAGTTCCGCCTGGGCCTGCGAGCCCTCGTCGAAGCTTTCCTTAATATAATTTTTTATCCTGCTTACCGAGAAGCCGCTCCTGATATAGCGGTCTTCGCGCTCGAGCACCATCAGCGTGCTCGACCTGTTAAATGTATCTACTTCCTGTTTTGTTATCGTGTCGCGCACATCCTCCAGCCTCGCTATATGCCTGCCCAGCTCGTCGGCCTTATCCTTGACGAGGATATTCTGCATCGCACCAAGCTGCATCAATATCTCCTCGATGCACCGCTTGTCTTTTTTGTGGTTTTGGCCCAGCTCCTGGATCAGTTCCGACTGCCATGACCGCCAGTACGCGTAGTGCTTGCTGTACAGGTCGGCGGAAGGCTTAATATCATACTTTTTGACCTGATAGATGCGCGGCGCCTTCACCGTCTTCGTCTTGCGCGTAAACTTCCTCTGGACCGCGTCGCATCCCGCAAGGCCCGTCACTACGATGACCACCATCAGCACCGACATCGCTCTTCGCACGTTATTCTCCTTCTTATTGGACCATCTTCCTGAATTCTTCTTCCGTCATCACCCTGACGCCCAGCGCCTTTGCCTTTTCCAGCTTCGACCCGGCTTCCTCCCCACAGACAAGGAAATCCGTATTTGTGCTCACACTCGATGAGGCATTGCCGCCGAGCGTACGTATAAGAACCTCTATCTCAGACCGGCTGTATGTTTTCAGCGTCCCGGTCACGACAATCGTCTTACCCTCGAGTTTTCTCGCGCCGGACTTTTGTTTGGCCTGCGACATCGCCAGGCCGGCCTTCTTCAGTTTCTCCACGATCCTCAGGTTCTCCCTGCTCCGGAAGAAATGGCGCACCGACTCCTCGACGACCGGCCCGATCTCGTGTATCGATGTCAGCTCGTCGGCGCCTGCGTCCCGCAGAGCGTCGATCGAACCGAAATGCTCTGCCAAGAGCCATGCCGAACGCTCGCCTATATGGCGGATGCCGAGCGCGTATATCAGGCGGCGCAGGTCGTTCGACTTCGACCGCTCGACAGCGTCGATCAGGTTGCGCGCGCTCTTCTCGGCCATTCGTTCAAGCACTTTGACGTCATCGAATTTCAGGTAATAGATATCGGCGTAATCCTTGATCAGGCCTTTATCGACAAGCTGATTGACGGTCGCCTCACCCATCCCTTCGATGTCCATCGCGCGGCGCGACGCGAAGTGGACGATCGTCTCTTTTATCTGCGCCGGGCACCCGACGTTCTCGCACCGCAGCGCCACCTCATCGGGCGAGCGCGCGAGCTTCGAGCCGCAGGCGGGGCACTCTGAGGGGATGGCAAACGGCTGCTCCCTGCCCGTCCTCTTCTGATTCGCCACGCTCAGGATCTTCGGTATGATCTCGCCCGACTTCTCCACGCACACGGTGTCGCCGATCCTGACATCCAGCCGCTTGATCTCATCGAAATTGTGCAGCGTCGCGCGCGAGACGGTAGTACCCGAAAGATGTACGCTCTTCAGTATCGCGACGGGCGTTACGGCGCCGGTCCTGCCGACCTGGATGATGATGTCCTTGACTTCCGTCAACGCTTTCTGGGCCGGGAATTTGTACGCTATCGCCCACCGCGGGCTCTTCGCCGTGAAACCGAGCTTCTCGCGCTGGGCCAGGGAGTTCACCTTCAGCACCATGCCGTCGACGTCGAACTCCAGGGCGTCCTTTTTCGATTCCCATGAATCGCAGTAGGCTATCACTTCATCGATCGTCCTGCAGAGTTTATAATGCGGATTGACCCTGAAACCGGCCTTCTTCAGGTATCCGAGGACCTCATCGTGCGTGCTGAAATCGGCGCCCTCGCAATAGCCGATGCCCCAGATAAAGATGTTGAGGCGGCGTTTCGCCACCATAGCCGGATCGAGCAGCTTCAGCGACCCTGCGGCTGCGTTCCGCGGATTGGCAAACGGCTCCTCGCCGCTCTTAGCCTTCTCTTTATTGATCTGCTCGAGCACCTTCCTCGTCATATACACCTCGCCGCGGACCTCGAGGCGCGCGGGCACGGCCTTGACCTCCTCGCTGACGGCCAGCGGGATCGAACGTATCGTCCTGAGGTTGTCGGTCACGTCATCGCCCTGTACGCCGTCGCCGCGCGTGGCGCCGCGCGCAAGAGCGCCGCGCTCATACAAGAGTGCTGCGCTCACCCCGTCGAACTTCAGCTCCACCACGTATTCGACCTTTTCGCCTTTCAAAATCTTCCTCACCCGCTCGTCAAACTCCCATATCTCGCCGGGCGAATACGTGTTGTCGAGGCTCGTCATCGGCGCCAGGTGCTTCACGACGGGGAAGGTTTTGGCCGGGCGGCCGCCGACCCTCTGGGTCGGAGAATCCGGCGTTACGAGCTCGGGATGGGCGTCTTCCAGGTCCTTCAGGGCCCTGTACAGCGCGTCGTATTCCCGGTCGGAGATCTGCGGCTTATCCAGGACATAGTAAGAGCGGTCGTGGCGGGTGATCTCCTTGCGCAGGCGCGCGATCTCTTTCTGTATTTCTTTTATGTCTTTCGTCATGTTATCTTCCCTCGATAAGTCTCGCTGCCAGCCAGGCGGGCAATCCCGCCCTGATTATCTTCGCCTGAGCAGGGCCGATATCGTAGATGACCCTCTTTATCTCGACGACCCCTTCGGCGTCGTCATAGACCGCGTAGGAGGCGCGCGGGTCGCCGTCGCGCGGCTGGCCGACGCTTCCCACGTTTATCACGTACTTCTTCGTATAGTCTATCTGTACCGCCGTGCCTGCAGGGCAGGTCACTCTGCCGCCGTCGAGGCAGAATATCCCGGCGCGGTGCGAATGGCCCACGAAACAGAGCGGCGTCCTCGCGAACCTCATGTTCAGGCGCGCGTCTTCGGGGCCGAGGATATAGTTAAACTTGGCCGGCTGGTCCAGCGAGCCGTGGACGAGCGTAAAATTTTCATGCTCGTATACCAGCATGAACGACCTTAAGTACCCGGCATCGGCCCCGCTTAAGACGCCCCTGGTCCATTCAACGGCTGAGGCCGCATACTCATTAAAATATTCCATGTCAAGCAGCCCCAGGACGCCCCAGTCGTGGTTGCCGGCTATGAGAGAGTGCGGTTTCAAAAGCCGCATCGCGGCGATGCACGCGCGGGGATCCGCGCCGTACCCGACCAGGTCGCCAACGAAGAGATACCGGTCTATCCGGTCCTTCGCCATCGCGCCGGTTGTCGCCCCGAGCGCCTCAAGGTTACTGTGCACATCCGACAGTATACCGTACCGCATAGCTTACCCATCGAACCTTATGTCGAATCCTTCAAACCCGCCCGTCGCCTCGCCCCATTCAACGTCGATATCGCGCACGTACGGCCTGAACGCCGCGTTCATCTTTTCAAGAAAATCCTTTAGCTCCCGCTCCTTGCCCTCGCACACGATCTCGACGCGGCCGTCGTTCATGTTCTTCACCCATCCTGTAAGCCTTAATGAACCGGCAAGCCGCTCGGCGGTGAACCTGAAGCCCACCCCCTGGACCGAGCCGGAATAATAGACATGGAGCCTCTTCACCGAAGAAGGCACGGCTTTCACTTCGACTGCCCCTTGCCCGCCGCAGCCAGTGATCTCAAAAATGATTCCGGCACCTGCAGCCCCATCTCCCGGAGCCGACGCGCGCAGTCAGCGGCTTTTTGGAACTGCCTCCGCTCATAATAATAGATGGCCAGATTCTTGTAGGCCCTTGCATTGTCCGGGTGTATCGATATCGCCCTCTTCCACATCGTCTCGGCCTCTTTCAGGCGGCCGGACCTGTAGTAAATGACACCCAGCCCCAGATAAGAGTTTTCGTGGCCGGGATATACCGCTATCGTCTTCTTCATCTCCTGCTCAGCCTTGTCGATCATCCCTTTTCTCAAATATATGTCGCCGAGGCCGTAGTGCGCGCCCGGCTCCAGCGGATCGAGCGCAAGGCACTTCCCGTACTCCGCGACGGCCTCATCGACCATCGCGTTGTCGTGGCAGGCGATGCCGAGAGCCAGGTGGGCGAATGATGAATGCGGCGAGGTCTTGACGGCATTGCGCCAGAATGCAAATCGACCGGAAAAATTGTCGATATGCCTGAACGTGATGACAGAAAAAACAAGTATCACCGCGGCAGCGAAAGTGCGCATCGCCGCCGTGCGCCGCTCGAGGGCCCTGACGGTGTGCGTCTCGCAGAGCAGTATGATGCACCCTATGATCGGTACGTACAGCCGATGCTCCAGGAAGTCCGCCGCAAGCCTCGTATTCGCGCGAATAAGCGACGGCAGAAGGAACCCGGCCGCCCATGCGGCGCCGAACAGGATGAAATTTAGCCGTTTCGGCTTCGTCATGAAGAGCGCCGCCGCCAGAAGGACCGCCGCCAGCGCACCACAGGCGAATGTCGTGTCGGCCATGATCGGGAAGACTGAAAGGTTGAACGGAAAGAATACTTTGCCGATGAACTGCAGTCCTGCCGGAAGATACGCGACGATGAGGGAGCCCATCTCATAGACGTTCATCGTCTTCGAGACCGTCATCGCGCTTTCACGGGCATACCACCATAGTATTGTCGCCATGATCCATCCTGCCGTACACATCCTCTCGCGCGGCGAGAATAACTTTTCCGCAGCGACCGTATGCATGTAGAGAAGGAACATGAAGATAAGGACGAGAGCGCTCTCCTTGGTGAAAAGCGCCACTACAAAAAAGATCAGATGCCAGGCATAGGACATCGCCTTCCCGCTTTTCAGAAACTCCATGAAGCATATGAACGACGCAAGCGCGAAGAGAGCCAGCAGCGTATCGTTCCTGCCCGGTATCCACGCAACGCCCTGCGACAGCACGGGATGCACGGCAAAGATCGCTGCGAAGAAAAACGACAATTCCCTGCCGTATCCGAGCTTCGTCAGGAAGAGAAAGACGAGGCCCGACGCCGCTATGTGGATGGCGATATTCGTGGCGTGGTAGAAGAAGAGCGAATTGTTCGCCATCCGGGCGTCGAACATGAATGACAGGGTAAGCACCGGACGGTAGTAAGGAAGGTAGCTCTTCGGGAAGACCTTCTGGAAAAAGGCTTCCCACAGATTGGACAGATCCCGTATGGAGTCGATCCTGTTCAGGATCAGGACATGGTCGTCGAGGTACGTGTAGCCGAACCACAGCGACTTCGAGTACAGCAGGATGATCGCGGCCGCGATCCAGGCAAACGGGCGCCAGCCTTCAAGAAAATATCGTTCAAACTGGTTCTTGCTCACTTCTCACCTATCGTCTTCAGGAATTCCGGCGGCGGTTCTATGCCAAGCCGACGTAACCAGCCAACGTACTTGCGCGATGACGAAAAATCCTTTTTTTCGGCGTAATATAAAGCAAGATTCTTCGTCGCCTCAAAATTGTAAGCATTCTTCTTCAGAGACTTCTTCCACAGAGCCTCCGCCTCCTTTTCCCTGCCGCTTCTGTAGCATATCACGCCGAGCGACATGCAAGCCCAATCGTGATCAGGGTTCAGGGCGATCGTCCTTCTAAACTCCTTCTCCGCCTGAGCGGCCATGTTCTTCTTCAAATATATATGACCAAGATAATAGTGGGCTTCAAATGTCAAAAACGGATCGAGCCTTACCGCTTCATTGAACTGCTCAAGCGACTCGTTAAGACGGTCGCTCCGATAATAGGTCTGTCCCAGATTTAGACGGACACCGGCAGAGTGCGGAGAGGCCTTCACCGCGTCTTCCCAAAACACCGCTGCATCTCTGAAGTTGTCACAACGCATGTAGGCCTTCACGAATAAGACGGCCAGTATCACAACACCTAACACCGGAAGCGTTTTTTTCATTATCTCGGAACCTGTTTTGAATATGTCGAGTTCCATGAAGACGATCATGAGGCCGACGATCGGCAGGTACATCCTGTGCTCGAGGACATCGTCGATGACAGGGGCATGCGAGCGCAAAAGCGGCGGTATCAGGAACAGGATAAGCCACGCGGCGCCGAACAGAATGAGACGGTGGGAGCCCTTTTTAAAGAAGATGACGAGGGCCGTGATAAGCGCGATCGCTGCCACCCCATAGCTGCTCGACGAGTCGTGCATCGTCGGAAAGACGGATTGGTTTACAGGAAAAACGGCCTTGCCGATCAGTTGTACAACGGCCGGAACCTGCAGGATGACGAGGTTCCACATATCGTAAAGCGTAGTGGGGTCGGAACCCATTGTTACAAAATGCCGCGGAATAAAAAAAAGCGTGCAGACAGTGATGTGGCCGGGCACAAGCGCCGGCCAGACGGACCTCAGCACCTCTTTGCCGCGCACGAGGCCGCAATAAAGATAGCATATGGCGATCAGAATAAGCGCTGACTCTTTTGTAAATAGAGCCAGAAGGAGAAAGGATAGGTGCCAGAGGTAGTCTTTGCAGCTGCGCGAGTCGAGGAACTTCAGAAATGAGATGAACGACGCTATAGAAAAAGCGGCCAGCATCGAGTCATTCCTGCCGGGCACCCATGCCACCGCTTGGGTAAGGACGGGGTGAATGGCAAAGACTAGTGCAAAGAATAGAGAAAGAGCTCTTCGATATCCGAGCCGCAAGAATAGTGCGAAGACGAGCGACGAGACAGCGAAATGGATGAGGACGTTTGTGAGGTGATATGCGAACGGCGAAACTCCGCCCATCTGAGCGTTGAGCACGAATGACGCCATCAATACGGGACGGTAATACGGCGTGATGAGGTTTTTGGGATAAACTTTCTGGACGAATGACCCGGCTATATTCCTGATATCCTTCAGGAAATCATAGTTGTTGAAAATGAGCACATTATCATCAAAGAACGTGTAGCCGAACGAGAGCGATTTAGCGTACAATAGGACGATAACGGCGGCCAGCCAAAGATACGGCCTCATTCCCGTGAGGAATAATCGGTCTATACTACTTTCGCTATCGACGTTGCCGGACATATCTCTCCCGATTTATTCTCTTTTTACCTTGGCTGAAAAATCCGCGGGGACATCAAAACCCGCTTCTCGCATACGCTCGACATAAAAGCGCGCCGCCTTATAGTCCTTTTGCTCGGCGCAGAGTATGGCCATGTTCCGCAGCGCATCCTTGTTGGCCGGGTCATATTTCAAGGCCTCCACCCACATCTCTACCGCGTCCTTGAGCTTCCCTTGCCTGTAATAGAGCGTGCCGAGGCTTACACACGCGAGGTAATTGCCAGGATATGCCGCTACAGCCTTTCTGAACTGCGTCTGGGCCATTTCCGGCATCTTCTTCGCCATGTAAAGATGGCCCAGCCCCGCATACGCCGGTGACGCAAGACGTTCCAGCTTTATGGCCTGCAAATATTCCTGCTCGGCCTTATCAAACGAGCCTTCCTCAAAATATATAGAAGCTATCCCTGTGTGGGTAAGCCATGAGCGGGGAGCGGTTTCGACCGCATTGACCCAATAGCTCAGCCTGTCTCTAAAATTATTCGCATGGCGGACGTTGACCGCAGCGAGAACAGCCAGGATCACAGCGCATATAACCAGCGTCTTCCCATTAAAGGACATTCTTTTCATGATATCTATCTCGTTCAATATAACGGCAATCCCGATGATAGGTAAATACATCCTGTGCTCCTGAAAATCGTGTACAAATTTTGCCGATGGCCTCAGAAATGAAGGGACTAGGAACAGAAAAAACCAGGACAGCCCAAATATCACGAAGAGCCATCTCCTGTCCTTGGAATATTGCAGCGCAAAAGAAAGCAGCAGAATAGCGGCTATGCCATACAGGAACGTCGTATCTTGAATTGTTGGAAAAACCGAAAGGTTAAACGGCATAATAATCTTACCGATATACTGAACGAACGCCGGTAGGCTTACCCATAGCGCGCCGACCAGGCTATCGAATGTCGTATCAAATGCCCCCTTCAAGGCTGCCTCACGCATGACATACCAACACCCGGTCGTAACGATCCACCCACATGCAAAAAGTCTCAGCTCACGGCCCGACAGACCCTTCCTGTCTATCAGCCTGACATATAAGAGACATACGGCCATTATCATTATCGCGGTCTCTTTGGTGAGTAGCCCTAACGTGAAAAATGCAAAATGGAAGGCGTAATCCGAGCGCCTTCTTTTATCGAGATAATTTAAAAATGACATGAAAGACGCCAGCACGAATAGAGCAAGCAGAGAATCGTTCCTTCCTGGTATCCACGCTACCGCTTGCACAAGAGCAGGGTGAACAGCGAAACAGAGAGAAAAAAATAGCGCCGGCAGCCTATTAAACCCCAATCGTGCCAATAGCCGGAATAGCATGCAGCATACGCCCGCATGGATCAGGAAATTGGTGATATGATATACAAACGGAGAGACCCCGCCTATTTTATAATCGAGCATGAATGTAACGGTCAGGAGAGGCCTGTAATACGGCATGTGAAGCTTCGGAAAAACCCTGGACATGAACGCCTGGGGTATATTAGTAAAATTTGAAATAAGCTTCTGATTATCAACTATGAGGTTTTTGTCATCAAGACCGGTGAAATCAAAAGAGACAGTCCTGCAGTAGACAAGGACGATCAACAGGACTATCCACAGATATGGGCACCACCCTTGTGTGAAAAATCTTTCAAGGCGAGTTTCTTTATCAGCCATTTGCATGCGGGTAAGGAGCCTGCTTCGCAACTCATCGCCGACCCATAGGCGCTTCGTAGGACTTATTGCGATCCCTGCGTAGCCCTACCATGGTCAGCGTGTTGAAGGGCGAAGCAGAATGGTCGGGGCGGGCGGATTTGAACCGCCGACCTCTTGGTCCCGAACCAAGCGCGCTAGCCAGCTGCGCTACGCCCCGGAGTAAAGCACTATCGCGGGTGCGCGTCCCGCAAGATACCTCTTAAGAGATTACCGCTTACCATAAAGCCATCTTGCGGGGCTGCGCTATCCTTCGACTTCGCTCAGGATAGCGCCCTGAGCCCTGTCGAAGGGCGCTACGCCCCGGTGAATTTTGTTCGTGTTATCTATGGTGCAAAATTCATCCCGAGGCTGCGATGAATAAGAGCAGCCGAGGGGAATGAATTCGTACGCAGGATACTTTCCCCGATAGTTAACATAATATATTATCACATAATCCCGCACATACAAGAATATTTTCTCAAATAAGAACGCTCTGAGGCATAAGCCTCAGAGCGTCCATGACAACCGCTATACTGTTTAGTAGGTCTCCCCTTCGAAAAAGAATTCGGGATCCGTAAGGATCGGCCTGTAGCCTTCGGGAAGCGGGAACGGGAAGCTTAAAATCTCGTAGGTCCCGATAAGGGCCCTGAAGCCGCTCATCGCAATGCCTTTTACAAGACCGTACGTGAACGCCGCATAGGGACCGTCGCTTTCGTTTGCCTTACCTATACGATACGGAATTTCGAATGGAAATGTCAAAAAATTCGCCATGCCGCGGCCGAGCTTCTTGAGAGGGTTGTTATCGCCGGACGGCGCAGCTGCCTTCTGCGGTTTCACACACGAGCCGCACGAAGCGCAATAGCCGGACGACGCGATAGCCACCGCCACTACTATTACTATTCCGATGATCGTGATCTTCTTCATGATTCCCGCCTCCTTTTTGTGATAACTATAGCATGAAACGGCACATATTTCAAGGTTCCCTCAGAAACCCCTTGACCTCAGGAAACCTTCGGTTATCCTTCCCCCGCCCTTCAGGGCCGCGGCCCGCGCTATGTATTTACCGATGATATCGAACTCGAGGTTCACCGTGTCGGCGCGTCTCTTCGACCCGAGCGTCGTGGCCTTGAGCGTATGCGGTATCAGATAGACCGTAAGCGAATCCGCGCCGGCCATACCTATCGTCAGGCTCACACCGTCAACGGCGATCGACCCTTTCTCCACGGCGAGCGGGGCAAAACGGGCCGAAAATGAGATCTTCATCAGCACATCATCGCCCTTCTTTCCGGTATCCGTGATCGTCCCCACGCAATCCACATGCCCGAGGACAAAATGGCCGCCGATTGTGCCGCCGGCCTTCAGCGAGCCTTCCAGGTTCACGGCATCGCCGGCCGAGACCTTCCCGAGGCCCGACTTCCTGACCGTCTCGGCCATCACATCAAAGCGCAATGAGCCTATTGTCTTATCGGTCACCGTAAGGCATACGCCGTTGACCGCGACGCTGTCACCGACGATAACCTCTTTGGGGATAGCAGCGGAACCTACTTCAAAAACATAAAGGCTGCCTGTCTTTTCAAGCCTTTTGACGATCCCCACTTCCTGTATGATCCCGGTAAACATCAGGTGGCCTTTGCCTCTATCAAAATATCTTTCTTAAATTTTTTTACGGCGATCTCGCTGAACGTGACGGCCTGCCTGACCCACGCTACGCCTTTCCCCTCGACCGAGGTCACCGCGGCGGCGCCGCCGATGATCTTCGGCGCTATGAAAAAAAGAAACCTGTCCGCGAGCCTCTCTTCAACGATATTCGCGACGAGCGTGCCCCCGCCCTCGACGAGCACATCGATGATACCCATCCCGGCCAATTTTCTGAAGAGGTCCTTCAGGTCGACCCTGCCGCACTTCGCCCTCAGGAACAGCACACTGGCGCCTTTCTTCTGATACCGTTTCGCCCTGGCCAGAGGCGCCCCCTCGGTCGCCGCTATTATCACCGGGGATACGGAGCTCGTTCGGAATATTTTCAGGCCCAGCGGCGTCTTAAGGCCGCTATCGACGATGACCCGCGCAGGCTGCCTGGCGCCCTTTATCCTGCAGAGGAGCAGCGGATCGTCCTTCGCGGCAGTATGGGCGCCGACCATGACGGCATCCACCATGCCGCGCAGCTTGTGGACATACCGCCTGGAATCCTCGCCCGTTATCCACCGCGAATCGCCCGTCCTCGTCGCTATCTTACCATCGAGCGATTCGGCGATCTTGACCGTGACGAACGGCAGTTTCCTGGTAACCGACTTGATGAACGGCCTGTTGAGGACGGCCGCCTCTTCTTCTAAAAGGCCCACCGCCGTCTTTATGCCGTGCTTACGAAGCGTCAGGATGCCGCAACCGTTCATGACCGGATTCGGGTCCTTCATAGCGATGATGACATTCTTTATGCCGCCTGCAATGATCGCCTCGGTACATGGCGGCGTCCTCCCGAAATGGTTGCAGGGTTCCAGGGTGACATAGAGCGTCGCGCCGCTGGCAGCCGTGCCGGCCATCGCGAGCGCGTTCACCTCGGCATGCGCCGACCCGCACCGTTTATGATACCCGCTGCCGACGACACGGCCGTTCTTGACGATGACGGCGCCCACCGCCGGGTTTGGGCTGGTGCGCCCGAGACCCTTCCTGGCCAATGCCAGTGCGAGACGCATATATTTTTCGTGATTGCTCATAGGTAAAGTACAGATTACAGAGAACAAAATACAGACAGGGTCAAAAGAACATAGCCAAACTAATAATGATTATATTTTGTACTTTTGGCTTTGTTCTCTGTCTGTACTCCGTTCTATGTACTTTGTTCTTTTCTTATCTTCTCCGATTCCGCCCTGAGCTTCTCGACGAGCATATACGGCACCCTGACGCCGCCCAGGAGCACCCTGCCTTTTCCCAGACCGTGGCAGTCGGAGCCGCCGGTCATCAGCAGATTATTCTCCCGGGCAATCTGCTCGTAGTGCGCTACGACACTGGGCTTGTGGTCGGTGTGGTAGACCTCTATGCCGCGCAGGCCGCACGCTATCAGCTCCGGGATGTACCCGTCTTTGCCCGTCACATTCGGGTGCGCCAGCACAGGGACGCCGCCTGCTCTCAAGAGTGTACCTATCGCCTCCTGCGGCGTGAACCTGATATTCGCGACATAGCAGGGCTTCATGAACCCTATGTACATATCGAAGGCATCCTGCAGCTTCCTTATGCCACCCGTCTTCAGCATCGCCTGGGCGAGATGGAGCCTCCCGACGGTACCCTTGCCCGCCAGCGCAAAGACATCGTCCGCCTTCAGCTTCAGGCCCTCGTGGTTCAATTTCTCCACCATCCTGTGGATGCGGGTGACGCGCGAGCTCTGTATCTCCTTCAATTTCTCCTGGAACCACCCGAGCGTGTAGTCCATGAAATATCCCAGGATGTGTATCTCCGCGTCGGCCTTTTCCACCGTCAGTTCTATACCGGGGATGATCTCGACGTCCAGCATCTTCCCGATCGTCCTGCACGGCTCTACGCCGTCCGTCGAATCGTGGTCGCAGATCGCTATCGCCCCAAGCGCCTTGTCTTTGGCGCAGGCGACCACCTCTTCGGGAGAGAACGTCGAATCGGAATAGAAGGTATGGACGTGAAGATCTGCGTATTTCATCGCGCTCTCTTCTTCTCGGTCTTGTTGATCTTGTCGAGTATGCCGTTCACAAACTTGCCGGAATCCTTGTCGCCGTACTTTTTCGCAATGTCGATCGCCTCGTTTATCGCCACCTTCGGCGGAATATCATCGACAAAGATAAGCTCGTAGGTGCCGAACCTCAGTATGTTCCTGTCGACGACGGCCATCCTGTCGAGCTCCCAGTTCGTAGCGTGCTTGGTGATCAGCGTATCGATCCGCTCCTTGTTATGGTAAACGCCGCGGACGAGGTCGTCGGCGAACGCCTTCACCTGCGGCTCCGCCTTCACCTGATTGTTCCAGAAATTATCGATGCACTTCTCCGGGTCATCCTTCGTCATCTCGACGGCGTAGAGGATCTTCAGCGCGCACTCCCGCGCCAGCGTCCGTTTTCTCATATTCTCTCTCCTCAATATTTCTTGCTACTCTCGGGCGGCGTCTACTTTTTCCGCCTTCGTTTGTAAATTTTTGCGGGTCCTGCCGCTCGGTGTCCTTTGCGATGCTCCGCGCTCGCGC
>CAYGRZ010000040.1:0-5754 GCA_964352425.1 uncultured Planctomycetia bacterium
CCTGCTTCCTATCCTGTTGACACGTCGGGCCTTTTATAGTAATCTGTTAGAAAATAATCCAAAAACAGGGAGGCTATTCACGATGCACGCTTACCGTTTAACGCATGATAGAGATATTATTACCAGCAGGAGGGCGAGAGCTGCCATAGGCGTCGCGTTCTTTATTCTCGCTACGATGCTCGGCTCATACGTCAGGATACCGATCGCGGGAAGCCCCGTACCCATCACGCTCCAGACATTCTTCGTCCTGCTGGCGGGCGCGGTCCTCGGCAAGCGCCTTGGCGCGGTAAGCCAGCTAGGATATATCATGCTGGGCGCGGCAGGTGTACCGCTTCTTCTCGGTCCCACGGGCGGTTATATTGCGGGTTTCGTTGCCGCGGCGTACGTGGTCGGGTATTGTACGCGCAGCCCAAATCCTACGATGGCTCGGCTCATCGCCTCTTTTACCCTCGGAAGCGTGATCATCTACATTTTTGGCGCATTATGGCTTGTGTATTCCTATACAATGAGCGCGTCAAACGCCATTTCTGCCGGAATCCTGCCGTTCATACCCGGAGACATTGCCAAGATACTGCTTGCGGCAGTGATCTACTCCGGGATATCGAAACGCGCCGGCCAGATATTCTCCAGTTAACAGAAAGCCGATCGGTATGGCCGCAAAAAGAGACGTAGTCTCGATAGCTTTCCTCGTCATCCTCTGCGGATACCTCTTCTTCTTCCAGGCCGGCAAGCTCGCCTTGACCGACCCGGACGAGACGTTCTACGCCCAGACCGCCAAAGAGATGGTCGCGCTGGGGGATTGGGTCACGCCGCACCTCTACGGCCAGCCGCAATTCGAGAAGCCGATCCTCTTCTACTGGCTCGTCGAGATATCCTACAAGATATTCGGAGTAAACGAGTTCGCCGCACGATTCCCTTCTGCCGTTTTCGGCCTGATCGGCGTCATCGCGATCTATTTTCTGGGAAAGCTGCTTTTCGGCGAGAGGGCCGGTTTTCTGTCGGCGCTTATACTTGCGGCCAATGTCGAATATGTCATCCTCTCGCGGGCCTGCATCACGGATATGGTCCTGACCGTCTTCCTGCTGCTGGCCATCGTCTTCTTCTTTTACGGATATGTCAGGGGCAGGAATCTTTTTTATATCCTTTCGGCCGCCATGCTGGGCCTGGCCACACTGACGAAGGGGCCGATAGCGGTCTTCGTCTTCGCTGCGACGGTCTTCATATATCTATTGATAGTCCGCGATCTCAAGGCAATCTTGCGGATGCCGCTCTGGCAGATGGCCCTCGCGTTCATCGCGGTCATAGCGCCGTGGTATGCGGCGATCTATAAGCTCCATGGCAAGGCCTTTGTCGACGCCTTCTTCGGCTTCCACAACGTCAACCGTTTTCTCGTATCCGAACATAAGATAGGCTCCCAGGTATACTATAATATTCCGATCCTGCTGGGCGGATTTTTCCCGTGGAGCGTATTCCTGCCGGCCGGTTTCTGGCATCTGTTCAGGAAAGTCACCGGCCGCTCTCCGTCGGCAGCCAATGGGAAAAATGGCCTGATCTTCCTGCTCGTGTGGTTTGTCGTGATATTCGGGTTCTTTACCGCTTCGAGCACGAAACTGCCCACCTATATATTCCCGTGCTTTATCTCTGCCGCCGTCATCGTCGCGGTGCTCCTGGATGACTTTTTGAAAGCGCCGGCCCTGAAAGCGGCAGCCGCCGGCACGAAGGCGTCGTATTACGTGCTCGCGGCGATCATGATGCTGGGCTGGCTCGGCGGGGCGATATACGCGAAACTCGATTATCCGTCGATCATGGCCGGCGTCATCGTCTCGAGCCTGTTCCTGGTCTTCGGGATGGCCCTCTCGCTTGCGGCTTTCATCAATAAAAAATTCATGGCGGCGATCCTCCTGATACCGTACGCGCTGGCGCTCTTCATGTATCCGGTGAGCGTTCTCATGCTGCCGGAGATCGAGCGCCTGGAGACGAGCAAAGAGGTCTCGCAGAAGCTCCTGACGGTCATGAAGCCGGGTGAGCGGCTCGGCTCAGAGTCCAATTATCTTGCAGGGCTTGCGTTCTACACCGGTCTATTCCCGGCCGATCTCGACAAGCACCATAACATCGTCGGTTTTTTTAATTCCAGGGACCGCATCTGGGCCGTCATCAAAGAGAAGAACCACGGGCACCTGTACAACCCTGAGATCACCAAGGTCTACGTCAAGCCGTCGTACATGATCTATAAAGCGGGAAAGCGCGCAGTGGTGACCAATGAAGTGCCGGCGGACGGCGTCTACATGAAGAAGAGGGAGAGCTCGCTATGAAGGTACCGGGCGTCTCCTTCGTATTGCCGATGTTCAACGAAGCGGAGAACATACAAGAGACGTTGCGCAGGGCCGCGAACCTCGCACACGAGCTCGCCCACGATTACGAGATCGTCGTGGCCGACGACGCGTCGACCGACGGCAGCGGCGATATAGTCGACACCATGGCGGCCCAGGACAGCCATATCAGATCCGTGCGGCTAAAGACCAATACGAAGTTCGGCGGCGCGCTTAACGCCGGCCTCAAAGCCGCAACAAAAGACATCGTCATCTATACAGATTCAGATTTTCCCGCGAAGGAAGAGGATATCAGGAAGGCGCTCGATCTTCTCGACGACGCGGATATCGTCACCGCCTACAGCCTGGCCATAAAAGATTCCAGCCTAAAACGCATTATCATGTCAAAAGTCTACAACTTCCTCGTGCACCTCTTCTTCGGCCTGAATATACACGACATAAATTCCGGGCTCAAGATCTATAAGAAGAAGGTCCTGGATGGACTGGACCTAAAGTCAAGGAGCCCGTTCATAGACGTCGAGATATTCGCCGAGGCGGCGAAGAGGGGCTACACGATACGCCAGTACGGCCTCGTATTTGAGCTTCGCACGAAAGGCAGCTCAAACATATCGAGGATCGATATCGTGGCCAGGACGTTCCGCGACATGCTCGCCTATAAATTCTCCGCATGAAACGACTGATCGTAGCCGCTGATGATTTCGGGCTCACCCAAAGCGTAAACGAAGGCATCGCGCGCTCATGCCGCGACGGTATCGTTACCTCGGTCAACATCATCCCGACCGGCGAGGCGTTCGAGGGCGCGCTGCGGCTGGCCAAAGAGATGGGCCTCGGGGAGATCGGCGCCCATCTTGCGCTGACCGAGACGAGCCCTGTCACGGAGGTATCTCGGATATCGACGCTGATCGGCGGCGACAAGGCGTTCCATAAAGGCCGCACCAGTTTTGGCCTGCGGTATCTTTTGGGCAGGATAGACCTCGGCCAGGCCTATGTCGAATTGAAGGGACAGCTTGAGAAGCTCCTCGGCGCGGGGCTGTCGATAACCAACCTTTCCAGCCATGAGCACATCCACATGCTGCCCGGTATCCTCGATATATTCGTGAAGCTCGCCAAAGAATACGGCGTGCCGGCGATACGGTATCCGCATCGGGAAAGCGCGCGCCCCGCCTTCGGCGGCGGGCGGACGGCCAGGCGGCTCGTCCTCTCGTGCTTCGAGAAGGGGATGGGCTCCACGCTGAAGGCAGCCGGTATCGCAAGCCCGGACCACTTCCTCGGGTTCCTTGATTCGGGCAATCTGGGTGAAGGCGCCCTCATCGGCATGATCGGGTCATTGCGGGACGGGACGACGGAGCTTGTGTGCCATCCCGGGTTCCTCGGGCCCCGCATCCTGGACAGATACCCGTTCCACAGGAACTGCGAGGCCGAGCTCGCCGCGCTGACGAGCCAGCGCGTGAAAAAGCTTGTGGCGTCGAGCGGCGTGCGCCTGGTACGGTACGGTGAGTGGATCTTAAAAAAATGAATCTCGGGACGAATACAAAAGCGATACTTCTCCTCTGTATCCTCACCGTCGTCATCTATTCCAACTCGCTCAGCGGAGATTTCGTATATGACGACGGTTACTTTATCGTCAAAAATATCCACATAAAAAACCTCGAGAACATACCGTCGCTCTTCGTCAGTTCCTGCACGACCGCGTTTGCCGAGCTGTCGCAGGACGTGTACCGGCCCGTCACGACCGTGACGTTCGCACTCGATTATCACTTCTGGAAGCTGAACACGTTCTATTACCACCTGGAGAACGTCCTCCTGCACGCGGCCAACGCGATCCTGCTCTTTATCCTGCTGGACCTGATCATCGGCGACATAGCGATCGCGTTCCTTGCGAGCCTCCTCTTTGCGCTGCATCCCGTCCAGACCGAGGTCGTGTCGTGGATATCGGGCCGCTCGAGCGTCCTCTGCCTGTTCTTCTATCTAGGGGCGCTGATATTCTACACCCGGTTCCTGAAAGAGTCGAAGAAGGCATATTGTGCCGCCTCGGCGGCCCTCTATGCCGTCTCATTATTTTCGAAAGAGATGGCGATCAGCCTGCCGCTCCTTCTCATCGCCTACGATCTCCATTTTCCCGACAAGGCGACCTTTAGGCAGAGGCTGTACCGCTACGCGCCGTATATCCTGCTCGCCGCGTTCTATATCACGGCACGGTTCCTTATCCTGAAAAGGGTCAGCCAGTGCGCGTGGTGGGGAGGCAGCCCGTACCACACGTTCCTTTCGATGGCGCCCGTCTTTATCGAGTACATCAAGACGCTCGTCTTCCCGCTCCAGCTTCGTGTTTTTTATATACTGCCGATCCGCACCTCTATCGTCGACCCGAAAGTGTTCGGCGCGCTCTGCATGCTTGCGGCGATGCTCTCGGCGATGCTGCCCATCTTCCGTCGCTCTAAGAGGGTATCGTTCTTTATCTGCTGGTTCTTCATAACGCTTCTTCCCGTCTCGAATATCGTCCCGCTCCGGGCGCTGATGGCCGAACGGTTCCTGTATATCCCGTCGATAGGCTTCTCGGTCCTGGTCGCGATCCTCATCAGGAGGATCGCCGCCTCGAAACCGGCGGGCTTGAAAAGATTCGCCCGGATAGCGGCCGCCATGGCCGCAGCGGCGCTCGTCGTGATATACGGCGCCAGGACCATGGCCAGGAACGAGGACTGGAAGAGCCACATGGCCATAACCGCTTCGCTCTTGAAGATAGACCCCTTAAACACGTGGGGGCTCACGTCGCTGGGTATCGGGTATATCACCGAGGAGCGTTACGACATGGCCGTGAAGGCGCTCACCAAATCGATCCATCTGTCCGACGGTAACTTCTCGCCCAGGAGCGCGCTGGGGTTCTGCTATCTTCAGCTTGGCCGGTACGAGGATGCCGCGCGCATACTCAGCGAAGCCCTCAAGCTGTACCCGCGCAACGTCGAGGCGCTCAATTCGCTGGGCGTGGCCTATGCGAACCTGAAAAGATATAGAGAGGCGATAGGCGAGTTCGAGAAAGCCCTGCAGGTTGATAAATATTACGCCGAGGGGTATTTAAACCTGGGTACCGCGTACGACCATATGGGCCGGCCCGGGAAGGCGATCGAGGAGTACTTGAGGGTGGAGCAGCACACGAAGTCAAAACAGGATATCGCTATCTCATATCTGCGGATCGGCGACGTCTATAGCAAATTAAAAAATCCGGAAGAGGCCAGGCGGTATTACAAAAAGGCTATAGGCCTGTGCGGCCGGAACATGGACGATCTCAGGAAGATCGCGACCGACAGGCTCAATGCGAGGTTTGTTGAAAAATAAGCTATTGCTACGAAGCCTCGCCTGTCTGCGAGTTGAAGGCGTAGTATGGCTCGCCATACGAAGCCTCGCCTGTCTGCGAGTTGAAGGCGTAGTA
>CAYGRZ010000040.1:5854-14520 GCA_964352425.1 uncultured Planctomycetia bacterium
CGTAGTATGGCTCGCCATACGAAGCCTCGCCTGTCTGCGAGTTGAAGGCGTAGTATGGCTCGCCATACGAAGCCTCGCCTGTCTGCGAGTTGAAGGCGTAGTACGGCTCGCCATACGAAGCCTCGCCTGTCTGCGAGTTGAAGGCGTAGTACGGCTCGCCATACGAAGCCTCGCCTGTCTGCGAGTTGAAGGCGTAGTATGGTGCGGAAGAGGAGAGTTGAACTCCTAAGGGTTGCCCCATACGGTCCTGAGCCGTACGCGTCTGCCAGTTCCGCCACTTCCGCCCAAAATCAGCCCGCATAGTATACCTTAAAATCGCTTTTCTGTCAACGTGCCAGGCCTGCCCGCCACCTTGCTTTTAAGATAAGATTATGATATATTAATCAGGTTATAATGGCAGAAAAGACGATCGCTACCAACAGGCAGGCGAGATTTAATTATACCATCCTGGAAAGCCTCGAGGCCGGCATAGCCCTGAAAGGCTCGGAGGTGAAGTCTTTGAGGGCCGGCAAGGTCAGCCTGAATGAGAGCTTCGCCCGTGTTGACGGCAGCGAGATATTCATATACAACATGCACATAGCTCCGTATGAGTTTGCGAGCTTGAGCGCGCCGGACCCGATGAGGGCGCGGAAACTCCTGCTCCACAAGAGCCAGATACGCAAGCTGATCGGCGAGACCTCGGCGAAACACCTTACACTCGTACCGTTGAAATTATATTTTAAACAGGGCTTTGTGAAAGTAGAGCTCGCCCTCGCGAAGGGTAAGCGCGTCTACGATAAGCGCGAGGCGATAAAGAAGCGCGATTCCGACCGGGAACTCCGTCGGAGATTCGCGCGGTAACGATCGTTCATTGGCATAGTTGAAGCTTTCTCCCGCAACATGGCTTTATAGCAGACCAGTATCTCTTAAAGGTATGTTGCGGGATTAAATTCGGCCCGGCTACCTGGCAATGCGAACGACTTATGTCGCTTCGCTCCATAAGTCGTGGCCTCATTTAAGGGGGTGAAGGGTTTCGACCCAAGTAAGCAGGATAAAGGTTGCATGTAGAGGTTGCCGGGAGGCCTCTCAAAACACCTGGCATATCAACAAATGCTGACAAAGTAAACGTGCCAGCAACGGTTGATCAGCTTCTGGCTACCATGCAAGTGGTACCCGGTGCTTTTCAGCCGGCAGTGTCAGTTATATAACTGACCCGTCAACCGGCCGGTGCCTGTGAGGCCGGATTGGCGACACTAACAGGATAGTCTCATCCGCTTAGCCTTTAGCGGATGAGATGATGCTCTTAAAGGATACCGTTTCAGGATTCCTCCCGTTGAAGCCTGAAAGGGGAAAACAAAGATCGGGATAAACATGTAGGAGCCTTTGTTGTGATATTTGGGCACGCGGGTTCGACTCCCGCCACCTCCACCATAACGTTCGGGCTTCGGGCAAAAGAGCGGTCTTGCTTTTGCCCTTCGCCCTGCATATTAAGCATGTCACGGGCAGGCCTAGCGGCCGAACGTTTTTAAGGAGACAACTTTTTTAGAAAAAAAGTTTTCTCCTTAATGTTCCTCTTTCAAAAAATCGGATCAGATATGAAATTATTTTACAGAATCCTTTTCGTTGCCCTGATCACAGCATTCGTGGCCGGGTGCGCGACGCATGCGCCGTATTTCAGGCTGGACACGTCGCTGCAGAACCAGATCGTGAATTTCAGCGGGTACCAGTATGTCCCGCTCACAAGGCTGTGCGACGTGTACGGCTTCACCTGCGCGTGGGACACGTTCGGTGGGACGGGGACCGTCCGGAAGGGCTCAAATACCATCGTTCTCAGGGCCGGCAGTGAGCGGATCATCGCCGGCGGCATCGAGAAGAGGCTCGACAGGCCCGTTATGCTGTCGGGCGGCGTCGTGTATGTCCCCGTCTCGTTCGCCAGGGACAACCTCGCATCGATGATCGGGACACCCCGCGTGATGCCGGCCGAAACGGTTCCCGAAGTGACGGCGCCGAAGAAATTTACGATAAAGACGGTAGTGCTCGACACCGGCCACGGCGGTAAAGACGTCGGCGCGCTGGGGCGGGCACAGGGCACACGGGAAAAAGACCTCGCCCTTATTCTCTCGAAGAAGATCAAGCAGATCCTCGAGAGTAACGGCATCAGGGTGATCATGACGCGCCCCGAGGATACGTTCATCCCGCTTCCGAAAAGGGCGGATATCGCGAACGCAAGCAACGCGGACCTCTTCGTGAGCGTCCACATAAACGCGTCGCGGTCGCGCCTGATGAGGGGCTTCGAGTGCTATTATCTTTCCAGCGCCACCGACGATAACGCCAGGGCGCTTGAGGCGTTCGAGGACTCGTCGCTTAAGTTAAGCGAGAGCGCCGACGCCGAGCACTCGAAAACGCTCGACAAGACGCTGTGGGATATGACGCTGACCGAGAACAGGATGGAGTCCGGCGAGCTCGCCAGCTACATATGCGCGTCGGTTGACGAGAGCCTCGTGATAAAGAGCCGCGGCGTGCGGACCGCGCGCTTTTATGTCCTGAAACACACAAACATACCGTCGGTGCTGGTCGAGGCCGGCTATATAAGCAACAGGCTTGAAGAGATAAAACTGAAGGACCCGCAGGTCCTCGGCCGCCTCGCGGAGGCGGTAGCGCGGGGGATACTCAGGTACAAGGAACGGTACGAGAAGACCGAGGGGTTCACCGATGTCTGACCGGAGGCCGATCGGCGTATTCGATTCAGGGGTGGGCGGGCTCACGGTAGTAAGAGCGCTGCAGAAGATCCTGCCCGAGGAAGATATCGTGTACTTCGGCGATACGGCGAGGGTGCCGTACGGCACGAAGTCGCGCCAGACGATCACGAAATTCTCGGTCGAGAACGTCGAGTTCCTGATGGAAAAAGACGTAAAGCTCGTCGTGGTCGCCTGCAATACCGCCTCGTCGCTTAGTCTCGATTTCCTGAAGCGGTGTTTCCGCGTCCCGATCACCGGCGTGATAGAGCCGGGCGCCAAGGCAGCGGCCGCCTCGACGGCGAGCGGCAGGGTCGGCGTGATCGGCACGCATGCGACGGTATCATCGCGTGCCTACGAGAAGGCGATCAAGAGGATAAACCCGAAGATATCGGTCTTTGCGCAAAGCTGCCCTCTTTTTGTGCCGCTGGCGGAAGAGGGATGGCTGAAGAAGGGCGTGACCGCCGATATCGCCTCGGCGTATCTGGCGCCGCTGAAAGCAAAGCGGATAGACACGCTGATACTCGGGTGCACGCATTACCCGCTGCTGAAAGACGTCATCCAGGCCGCGATCGGGGGCAATGTGCTTCTCATAGATTCGGCAAAAGAGGTCGCCGGGGAAGCGAGGGTGATCCTCGACTCGGGCGGGCTTCTGAACAGGCCGGGCAGGACGGGCAGGGTCTGCTTCTACGTGAGCGATGAGCCCGGCAGGTTCGTGAAGACGGCCCGGATGTTCCTGAAAAGGCGCATATCCTGCGCAAAGAGGGCGGTGTGATATGTTCGAGATAAAAGTGACGGCTGATTTCAGCTCGGCGCATAACCTTGAGAATTACAAGGGTAAGTGCGAAAAACTCCACGGGCATAATTGGATCGTCGAAGCGGTCTTCGCCTACACAAGCCTGGACAAAGACGGCATGGCCGTCGATTTCAGGGACGCCAGGGCGGTGTTGAAGGGCATCCTGGAGGGGCTCGACCATTCATATCTGAACGAGCTCAAGATCCTGAAGGGGATGAACCCCACGTCGGAAAATATCGCGCGGTTCATCCACGATGAGATCAGGAAGCAAAACGCGCACATAAGATCTGTCGCCGTCTGGGAAAACGCTTCTTCCTGCGCCACGTACACGGAAGGGTAAGAAGAGAGCATGCGCAAGAAAGCGGTCATACTGCTTTCCGGCGGCCTCGATTCTGCCGTCACGCTCTATCACGCCTCGCGCCGAGGATATACGTGTTACTGCCTGGCGTTCGACTACGGCCAGAGGCATTCTGTCGAGATGGCGTATGCCAGAAAGATCGCCCGGAGCGCCGGCGCCGGCTTTATGGCAGTCAAACTGCGCCTGCCGTGGAAAGGCTCGAGCCTCGTTGATAGGTCGATCGCTGTGCCTGTCGGCAGGAGCATGCGGCAGATAAAGAAGGCGATCCCGTCGACGTACGTGCCGGCCCGCAACACTATATTCTTGAGCATGGCCGCCTCGTACGCGGAGGCCATCGGCGCGGAGGCGATATTCATCGGCGCTCATGTTGACGATTCGAGCGGTTATCCGGATTGCAGGGCGGATTATCTGGAGGCGTTCGACAAAGTCGTCAGGCTGGGGACGAAACGCGGCCTCGAGAAGAGGCTTAGGCTTCAGTTCCCGCTCGTCGGTAAGAATAAGAGCCGGATCATCCGGTTGGGCGCTTCGCTCGGCGTACCGCTGCGGTTTACATGGTCCTGCTACAAGGGCGGCAGGACGCCCTGCGGCAGGTGTGACTCCTGCATCTTAAGGGCGAAAGGATTCAGGGAGGCCGGCCTGGAAGACCCGTTCTATGCGTAAGACGGAAGCAGAGATAGTTGACATATTCTCATCGATACAGGGCGAGGGCGTTTTCCTCGGCGCCAAGCAGGTCTTCGTCCGCTTCAAGGGGTGCAACCTGCGCTGCAGGTATTGCGACGAGCCGAGAGATATCCGGCCGGAGCTGTATGCGCCCGGAGCGCTGATGGAAAAGATAGAATATTTCGAGGAGACGAAGGGTATGCACCACTCCGTCTCGCTGACCGGCGGTGAGCCGCTCTGTTACACGGATTTCCTGAAGGCGTTCCTGCCGCTGCTACGTAAGAAAGGCATGAAGTCTTACCTCGAGACGAACGGAACGCTGCCCGGCGAGCTCGGAGGCGTGATAGACTTCGTCGATATCATCGCGATGGACATCAAGCTGCCGTCCGCGACGGGAGAGCGGGCGTTCTGGGGCGAGCACGAGGAGTTCCTGAAGACGGCGCTCGAGAAGAAGGTTTTCGTGAAAGCGATCATTACGCCGGAGACCACGAAGGAGGATGTGGAGAAGGCGATACGGCTTGTGGCGGGCGCCGGGGCCGCGATACCGCTGATCCTGCAGCCGGCGACACCGGCCGGCGCGGCGAAGGGGGGCTTGAGCAAGGAGAGACTGCTGGAGTTCCTCGATATGGGCGCCAGGCACAGGCTCGAGACTATCAGGGTGCTGCCGCAGATGCATAAGTTGTGGGGGATAAAGTAGTCAATAGTCGACAGTCCACAGTCGATAGTAAAAAGGAAAAGATGAAAAAGTCATCGTATGAAGGGTTACAGGGCGCTATAAGAA
This sequence comes from uncultured Planctomycetia bacterium, assembly GCA_964352425.1. Lineage (GTDB taxonomy): Bacteria > Omnitrophota > Gorgyraeia > 2-01-FULL-45-10 > 2-01-FULL-45-10 > JAMWCX01. The sequence goes on from CAYGRZ010000040.1 coordinate 11,164, forward strand.
AACTGAAGACGCCGCCCGTTGACACGTGGAAGAACCAGTATGCCGACAGGGACTACGTGATACGGATCGATATCCCCGAGTTCACGTGCATCTGCCCGAAGACGGGGCTGCCGGACTTTGCGACGGTCATGATACGCTATATTCCCGACAGGCGGTGCGTGGAGCTGAAGTCGCTTAAATATTACACGATCTTCTACCGCGATGTGGGGATATTCAATGAGCACGTCGTGAACAGGATGCTCGACGATCTCGTGAAATGCTGCACGCCAAGATGGATGGAGATCGTCGGAGAATTCAACGCGCGCGGCGGCATCAAGACGACGGTGCGGGCGGAGTACGGGAGAAGTCCATGCGAGAAATAAACGTCGGGAAAATACGAGAGGCCGTTGCCGAACTCTGCCTGAAGGCGAATTTTGAACTGCGCAAGGATATTCTAAGGGCCCTTAATGCCGCCCTCAAGAAAGAGACGAACGATCGCGCCCGCGGGATATTGACGACCATCGTCGAAAATGCGAGGATCGCAAGGGCCAGGAAGCTCGCCATCTGCCAGGATACGGGCATGGTCTTTGTCAGCCTCGAACTCGGACAGGATGTGCGCCTTACAGGCGGCGATCTTGCGAAAGCGATTAACAACGGAGTGAAGGACGCGTACTGCAGGGGCTACCTGCGCACATCCGTTGTTGCCGATCCGCTCGTCCGCAAAAATACGCAGACGAATACGCCCGCTATTATCGTCACGGAGATCGTGCCGGGAAGCCGCGTGAAGATCACGGTGTCGCCGAAAGGTTTCGGCAGCGAGAACAAGAGCAGGATACATATGTTCAGGCCGACCGCGTCGGCGCGCCAGATCAGGGATTTCGTACTTGACGTCGTGCGCGGTGCGGGCGCAGACGCCTGTCCGCCGCTCATCCTCGGCATAGGGATCGGCGGCACGTTCGGCACGGCGGCGCTTCTGGCACAGAAGGCTCTTCTTAGGCCGATCGATAGGAGAAATCCGGCCGGGGGGTATGCGAAACTCGAGAAAGAGCTTATGAAGCGGATAAACGCGCTCGGCATGGGGCCGATGGCGCTCGGCGGCAGGACGACGGCGCTCGGCGTCAATATCCTCGCGCATCCGACGCATATCGCGGGATTACCGGTGGCGGTCAATGTCGGCTGTCACGCTACGAGAAGCGCCTCAAAAGTTATATGAAAAAAGTAACCGCGCCGCTTACTGAAGACGCAGTGAAAGGCCTCGGAGCCGGCGACGAGGTGCTTTTAAGCGGTATTATCTACACGGCGCGCGATGCCGCGCACCAGAGGCTGTGCGCCCTCCTGAAGAAACGCGGGCATTTCCCTTTACGGCTCGAAGGGCAGGTCATCTATTATGCGGGGCCGACGCCGGCGCGTCCCGGCAGGGCGATCGGTTCATGCGGCCCGACGACAAGCTCGCGGATGGATGAGTTTACGCCGGCCCTCATTAAGCTGGGCCTGCGCGGTATGATAGGCAAGGGCAACCGCTCACCCGAAGTGCGCAATGCCATACGGAAACACGGGTGTGTATATTTTCTGGCGACCGGCGGGCTGGGCGCGCTTCTGTCGACGAAGGTGGCCTCGGCGAGGGCGATCCTGTTCAGGGAGCTCGGACCGGAGGCGGTGTACAGGCTGGAAGTGAAAGATTTTCCGCTCATAGTCGCCATCGACGCGAAAGGGAGATGCGTGTATGACAAGGCACAGTGGAAGAAAAAATAACGAGCTGCGGAAGATAAAGATCACGAAGGATTACATCAAATACGCCGAGGGGTCGTGCCTCATCGAATTCGGCAGCACGAAGGTCATCGCCACGGCCAGCGTCGAGGCTGGTGTCCCGCCGTTCCTGAGAGGCAAGGGGACGGGTTGGATCACGGCAGAATACAGTATGATACCGCGCTCGTGCACAACGCGCGTCCCACGTGAGGCATCGAAAGGAAAGCTGGGCGGCAGGACACACGAGATACAGCGCCTGATCGGCCGTTCGATGAGGTCGGTCGCCGACACGGCGAAACTGGGTGAGCGGACCATCTGGATGGACTGCGACGTCATCCAGGCAGACGGCGGCACCAGGTGCGCGAGTATCACCGGCTCCTTTATAGCGCTCGCGCTGGCATGCGCGAAGCTGAAAATTGACGGCATGCTGGCCGAAATACCGCTGAAGGATTATGTCGCCGCGGTCAGCGTCGGCATGCTGGATGGCAAGCCTGCCCTCGACCTCGACTACGAGGAGGATTCGACCGCGGACGTCGACATGAATATAGTGATGACGGGAAGCGGTAAATTTATCGAGGTGCAGGGCACCGCAGAGAAAGAGCCGTTCGCCAAGGCCGACATGGAGAAGCTGCTCGCGCTGGCGCAGGACGGGATCCACGAGCTTATCGTGATACAGAGGAAGGCGTTGAAGGGCATCATTTAGTCAACAGTCCACAGTCGATAGTCGACAGTATATTGATGAAGAGATTGGTGATCGCGACGAAGAATGCGAAGAAACTGCATGAGCTGAAGAGATACCTGCGGTCGGTGAACGCGTCCGTCGTGTCGCTCCTGGACTTTCCAGGCTCACCGAGGATGGTCGAGAACGGCTCGACATTCAAGGAGAATGCGGCAAAGAAGGCCGTCGTCATATCGGCATTCGTGAAGGGCCTTGCGCTCGCCGACGATTCCGGGCTGTGCGTTAAGGCGCTCTCCGACGCGCCGGGCGTACGATCATCGCGTTTTGCTGGGCCGGCCAAAAGCGATAAGGCCAATAACCGAAAAATGCTGCGGCTCTTATCCGGAACGCCGCTCAACAGGCGGCAGGCGCGGTTCGTCTGCGCGGTCGCGATCGCCGATAACGGCAAGGTCGTGAAACGTATCGAAGAGGAGTGCGGGGGGGTCATCGCTTTTGAGGAGATGGGGAGGTACGGGTTCGGATATGACCCGTTATTTCTCATTCCGAAATACGGGAAGACGTTCGGCCAGCTCGGCCTTAGAGTAAAAGACAGGATGAGCCACCGCTCGAAAGCGCTCAAAAAAGCGCGGGCGTTTTTGAGGAAGTATCTGTAACGCTCTTTTATATGTCTATGCTATAATTTGTTTCCCCTCGGCCGCTTCTATTCGTCGCGGCCTCGGGACGAAACTTGCACATACCCGACTAGGACAAGTTTCGCGGGGCGTAGCGCAGCTGGCTAGCGCGCTTGGTTTGGGACCAAGAGGTCGACAGTTCGAATCTGTCCGCCCCGACCATGGTTCGACGCGGGAAAAATCTCTTCGATAAAAGTCGTAGGGATTTTTCCCTTGCTCACCATTTATGGTGAGTTAATCGAACCATGGCCCTGAGCAAGCGAACGAAGTGAGCGCGTCGAA
>CAYGRZ010000041.1:0-11714 GCA_964352425.1 uncultured Planctomycetia bacterium
TCGGGTTCATGGGGACAGGTAAGACGACGATCGCCACACAGCTCGCGCGCCGGCTCGGGATGAAGTATGTCTCGACCGACGATTTGATCGAGAAGAAAGAGAAGCGCACGATAAACGAGATATTCACGAAGAGCGGCGAGGATTATTTCCGCGATGTCGAGAGTGCCGTTATACGGGACGTCTCGTGTATGGATAACCAGGTGATCGACGCGGGCGGCGGCGCCGTCGTTCGCGATGAGAATATCGCGTACTTTAAGTCGAGCGGCGTCGTCATATGCCTGGCCGCCGATGAGAAGACGGTCATGGAGCGCACGAAGAAGTACAAGCACAGGCCGCTCCTGAACGTCGAGGACCCGAAGCGCAAGATTCGTGACCTGATGGCGAAGCGGGCACCCTTCTACGCGAAGGCCGACCACACGCTCGATACCGGCAAGCTTACCGCGCGCCAGGTCGTCGAAGAGATAGTCGCGATAGCGGGAGCGAAGATCGACAAGAAAGAGGGGCCGAAAGATGAATCCTAAGGCACGGTTGTGGATAGGCTCGACCATACTGATCGTCATCCTGGTCAACTACATCCTGATCGGCGTACCGCTCATGTCGAAGTCAGGCTCCGTCCAGGCCAAGGCGAGGGCCATACTCATTAAGCAGGCCAAGTCGAACAATATATTCACAAATAATTCGGACGATGAGTATCTTATCGATGTCTTCCGCAAAGAGAAGGCGGCCATCGATATGAAGATTACGATACTCAATGCGATCGCCGCGACGCTTGTCTTCTTCGCGGCGAGCTGGACGATATTCGGGCTGATATTCAGGAGGAAGTGATCTTTCGGATTGTTGAGCAAGCCCTTGCGGCCTGGGCGCCTCGCGGGAACGTGTGGTTTTCCCCTGCGAGGAAAACCACACTCCGAAAAATTGCTCGCTCTTTTTAGCATGTAATAGGTATCAAGGGCTAAAAATCCATGCCCGCTCGCAATTTTTAGGCCCCGCTCAGCACCCAGGCCTCCGGGCTTGGTTGAATGCGGCGCCCAAAAATTTCACCACTAGAGTAAGGCGAAAATGAGAAATAACGCACTATCCACTTCATCATTTGGGCTGCAAGGATAGTAAAGGAGAAATGAGATGAAGAAATGCCCGAAGTGCGATAAGACATATGATGACACTTGGAAAGTTTGTCTCAATTGCGTTGCTAAACTGGACTATATTGGCGCTACAGAAAATGAGTTAAAACTTAGGCAATTAGAAGAAGAAAGGATATCAAGTATTGATTTAGCGCAACTAAAGAAAGCATACAAAGATTACAATTTTTGCAATATTACCTGTTCTCTAATCGCATTCCTTATTTCTATACCTTTTCTTTGGTTATTAATATCTCTTCTAGATAGAAGAACGAGTGAAACCGCTAACTCAGCTGTATCGAAGTTAGTGATTATTGTTTTCGGCCTGCTCTGCATTTTGTTGCCTTATTTATGGGTAATGGGCAAAAAGGCTAATGATGTTTTTAAAGCGATGAAAAGAAATGATTTTTGTGCGCCATGGTTTCTGGTGGGAATGCATAGAAACTTATATTTCGATGAAGCAAAAAAGATAATAAAAATACTTGAAGATAAAAACACTACCCAAAACAAAAAACAGACTAAATAAAGCGATACATTGAAATAAATTCTAAGCCGTAAACAAGGCACTGAGGCGCGGTTGTTAGCGAAAGGCGAGCACAAAAGTAGACGCCGCATGAGAGAATTATGGCAATACGAAAGATAACACCGAACGATCCGGAATACCCGAAGAACCTGAAGAATATACACAGGCCGCCGAAGCAGCTCTATGTCAACGGCACGCTCGAGGAGCGCGATGAGATCGCCGTGGCGATCGTGGGCTCGCGGCGCGCGTCGATGTACGGGCTCGAGATGAGCGAGAAGCTCGCCTTCGAGCTGGCGCTGCGCGGAGTGACGGTGGTGAGCGGCATGGCGCGCGGCGTGGATTCGGCGGCGCACAGAGGGGCGCTGAAGGCGAAGGGCAGGACGATCGCGGTCATGGGCAGTGGGCATAACGACATCTATCCGCCGGAGAACAAAGAGCTGTATGCCGAGATCGTCAAGTGCGGAGCGGTCCTGACCGAGTACGAGAACGACATGCCGTCGCTTCCTCAACACTTCCCGGCGCGTAACCGCATCATCAGCGGCCTGTCGCTCGGTGTGGTGGTAGTCGAGGCGGCCAGGAATTCCGGCGCGCTGATCACGGCGGGCTTCGCCGCCGAACAGGGGCGGGAGGTATTCGCGATCCCCGGCAGGATCTCGTCGACGACAAGCGCCGGGACGAACGACCTGATCAGGGACGGCGCGCGGCTCGTCCAGTCCGCGGACGACATCATGGAAGAGCTGAAGCTCTGCGAGATGAAGCCCACAGCGGGCGAGAAGGCCGAAGAGACCGACGGGAAGATTGGGCGGATGACGAAGGCGTATATTTACAATTCGCTCACCGAAGACGAGCGGACGGTCTATACGGCGCTCTCGGACGACCCGGTATATATCGACGACATTATCGCCACGACGGGCATGGAGCCCGCGAAGGCATCGAAGGTCCTTTTAAACCTGCAATTGAAAAAACTCATACGGGAAGTACCCGGTAAACAGTACATCCGAAAAGGAGAATAGATGAGCAAGAACCTCGTTATAGTCGAATCGCCGGCGAAGGCGAAGACGATAAACAAATTTCTCGGAGACAGCTACTTCGTGACGGCCAGCATGGGCCACATCGTCGACCTGCCGAAGTCGAAGCTCGGCGTCGACGTCGAGAACGACTTCAAGCCCGAGTATGTCGTGATGGCCGAGCGCAAGAAGAACCTGGCTGCGCTGAGGAAAGACGCCAAAGACGTGCACGCGATCTACCTGGCCGCCGACCCGGACAGGGAGGGCGAGGCGATATGCTGGCATATTAAAAACGTGCTGAGCGAGAAAGCGAAGGATAAGGGCAGGCAGTTCTACCGGGTGGAGTTCGACGAGATAACGAAGGAGGCGGTCACCAACGCCTTCAAGCACCCGCGCGAGATCAACATGCAGCTGGTCAACGCCCAGCAGGCCCGCCGTATCCTTGACAGGATCGTCGGCTATACGTTGAGCCCGCTCCTCTGGAAGAAAGTGTCGAGAGGCCTCTCCGCCGGCCGCGTCCAATCGGTCACGGTCCGCCTGATCGTCGAGCGCGAAGATGAGATCAAGAAGTTCAATTCCGCGGAGTACTGGGACATCATCGCGGAACTCAAGCGCAAAGGCGATACCGCGAAAGAGAAATTCACCGCGAAGCTCGACCGGCATAAGGACAAGAAACTCGAGATAAAGAAGAAGGGCGAGGCTGAGCACATATGCGCCGCGCTGCGCAGTCAGACGTTCGCCGTCGGCGACATAAAGGAGTCAAAGAAGAAGAAGAGCCCGTATCCGCCGTTCACCACGTCGAAACTGCAGCAGGAGGCGTTCAATAAGCTGCGCTTCTCCGGCGCGAAGACGATGCACGTGGCGCAGGGCCTCTACGAGGGCGTTGAGCTGGGGAAGGAAGGCAGTGTGGGCCTGATCACGTACATGAGGACCGATTCGGTCAGGATCTCGAAGGACGCTCAGGCCGATGCGAAAAGCTATATCCTTGAGAAGTTCGGCAAGAAATATTACCCCGACATCCCGAACGCCTACAAGTCGAGAAAGACGGCCCAGGAGGCGCATGAGGCGATACGGCCGACACTGCCGCTGCGGGAGCCCGGCGCGATCAAAGATTACCTGACCCCGGAGCAGTTCAAGCTCTACCAGCTTATCTGGAACCGTTTCGTCGCGAGCCAGATGACGGGGGCGCTGTATTTGCTGACATCAATTGATATCTTGGCGGGCGACTATCTCTTCAAGGCTGCCTCGACAGACCTCGTCTTCGATGGCTACACCGTCGTCTATGAGGCCGAGAAGGAGAAGGGGGACGGCGACGAGGAGAAGATGAAGCTCCCCGAGCTTTCTGTCGACGAGCCGCTCGACCTGCTGGACCTGGTCTCCGGGCAGCACTTCACCAAGCCGCCGCCGAGATATTCCGACGCGTCCCTGGTCAAAGCGCTCGAAGAGCTCGGCATAGGCCGGCCGTCGACCTACGCCCCGATCATCCAGACGATCACCGCGCGCGACTACGTCCGCCGGGAATCGGGATACTTCCACCCGACGGAACTCGGCGGGATCATCACCAGGCTCCTGATGCAACATTTTCCGAAGGTGCTCGACGTCGAATTCACCGCGAGGCTCGAGGACGAACTTGACGGTATCGAGGAGGGCGAGGCGGACTGGGTCACGGTGCTGAAGAGCTTCTATTCGCCGTTCATACACGCTGTCGAGCAGGCGAAGATCGAGATGAAGGATGTCAAGAAAGAGGTCATCGCGACCGATGAGATATGTTCGATGTGCGGCAAGCCGATGGTGATCAAATGGGGCCGCCGCGGGAAGTTCCTGAGCTGCTCCGATTACCCGACGTGCAAGAACGCCAAGTCGATCACCAGCGGCGTGAAGTGCCCGACCGGCTGCGGCGGGGAGCTGATCCAGCGCCGCTCCAAGCGCGGCTCGTTCTTCGGCTGCTCCAAGTATCCGAGCTGCAAGTTCATATCGAAGAAGCTGCCCGAAACGCAGCCGCAGGCGGAACCGCAGGCGCAGCCGCAGGCGGAAGAGAAGGCGTGATCTTCAGATGCAACGGTATATCGATAAGTTCATAAACTATCTGAAGGTCGAGCGGAACGCCTCCAACCACACGATCATCAATTATACGATCGACCTGGGCGTCTTCAAGACTTTCCTCGGCGACAGGCAGATAGAGACGATCGACCACCTGGCGCTTAGGCGGTTCCTCGCGGAGCTGCGCGCCAGGAACTACGCGAAGAGGACGATCGCCAGGAAGCTGGCGTCCCTGAGGAGCCTGTTCAGGTTCCTTTTCCGCGAAGGATATATCAAGAAGAACCCGATAACCGCGATCTCGACCCCGAAGCTCGATAGGAAGCTGCCGGTATTCCTGGATGTCGCCAAGATCGAAAAGCTGCTGCAGTCTCCGCCGGAGAGCGATGCCGCGGGTTTGCGCGACAGGGCTCTCCTCGAGACATTGTATTCGACCGGCATACGCGTCAGCGAGCTGGTAGGGCTCGACATCGACGACGTCGACATCATAAGCGGCGTCGTCAAGGTGCTGGGCAAAGGCTCGAAGGAGCGGATCGTGCCGATAGGGGAGCCCGCGCTGAACGCGATCAGGAAATATCTCGACAAGCGCGCCGGGTCAAGAGTAAAGGATAGGACGGCCGTCTTTTTGAACAATCACGGCAAGCGCCTGACCGACCGCAGCGTCCGGCGCGTCGTAGATAAGCACATCCGCGCCTGCAGTATGACGGAGAAGATATCGCCGCACAGCCTTCGCCATTCGTTCGCGACGCATCTGCTGGACAGGGGGGCGGACTTACGGAGCGTGCAGGAGCTCCTGGGGCACGCGAATCTTTCGACGACGCAGATATATACGCATGTGACGATGGAGAGGCTCAAAACCGTTTACGACAAGGCGCATCCGCGGGCGTAGCAAGAATGAGTAAAGAACAAAGTACAAAGAACAAAGTACAAAGAACAGAGTACAGACAAAGTCAAGAGTGCAAAACGAGGCTTATTTGACTTTGTTCTCTGTCTGTACTCTGTTCTCTGTATTCTGTTCTTTAGCGTTAACATGAGTGAACGGTATGCTGTATGACATAGGATTCCTGATATTCTCGCTATTCTATCTGCCGGCCCTGATATTCAAAGGCAAGCTGCACGGTGATTTTCACGAGCGCTTCGGCATCTATTCGGAAGGCAAGCGGGCGAAGCTAACGGCGGCGAACAATGTCATATGGATACAGGCGGTGAGCGTCGGGGAGGTCGCGCTCTGCGGGGGGCTGATACCGCTCCTGAAAAAAGAGTTCCCGGGGCGCGATATCGTGCTCTCGACCATTACGAGGCGGGGCAATGAGCTTGCGAAGAAGCTTTTTTCCGATGATGCGGTCGTTATCTATTTCCCGCTCGATTTTTCATCGGTCGTGCGGAAGGCCGCCGGCCTCATACGGCCAAAACTCTACATAATGATCGAGACTGAGATATGGCCGAACGTGCTGCGCGAGCTTTCGCGTAAGCGCGTGCCGGCGGCGCTCCTGAACGGCAGGATTTCGGACCGGTCGTTTGGCCAGTACATGCTGGCCAGGCCGTTTTTGCTGAAGACACTCGGGAGGATACGGCTCTTCTGCATGCAGTCGAAGGAGGATGCCGGCAGGATAACGGAGATGGGCGCTCCGGCGGACAGGGTCAGGGTCACGGGCACGATGAAGTTCGATTTCGACGCTGCCGCCGACGATGGAGCGGCCCGGCGGATGAGAGAGTCGCTCGGCCTCACGGAAGGCGCGGAGCTTTTCGTGGCGGGGAGCACTCACCCGGGCGAAGAAGAGGTGATTGTATCGGCATACAGCCAACTACTGAAGGAATTTCCGAAGCTCACCTTGCTGATCGCGCCGCGGCACGTCGAGCGGGCTCAAGAAGTGGGGAATACGGTCAGGCGTTTTGGCTTCATGCCGGCGCGCCTTTCTTCTTTAAACCATGGACCATGGACCATGGACCATGGACCGATCTATATCCTCGATACTATCGGCCATCTGAATGACGCCTATGCTATCGCGACGCTCGTCTTTATCGGCGGAAGCCTCGTTCCGCACGGCGGGCAGAACCCGATTGAGCCGGCGAGCTTCGAGAAGCCGGTGATATTCGGGCCGCATATGTCTAACTTCAGGGCCATTGCGGCCGCGCTGCTGAAGAACGGGGGCGCGGTGCAGGTGAAGGACGCCCGGGAGCTGCTCGATAAGGCGAGGGCGTTATTGAAAGACCGGCAGGCGGGCCTCGCGCTCGGCAGGAACGCAAGGAAGGCGATCATCGAGAACCGCGGCGCGACCGGGCGGAACCTGAGAGCCCTGAAAGAGATCATCTGATATGGTCAGTTTTATCTACTCGCTGATGACGGACAAGAAGAAGGGCGCCCTCTTCGTGCCTTTCAAGCTTGTCCTGTATCTGCTGTCGCTGGTGTATGGAGCGGCCATTTTCGGGCGAAAGATCCTTTACCGGTTCAGGATATTCAGATCAGAGAAAGTGCCGATCGAGGTCGTCAGCGTCGGGAACCTGACGCTGGGCGGTACCGGCAAGACGCCTTTTACGATAGCGCTTGCGAAGATGCTGGACACTGAGATGAAGAAGCCGACCGCGGTCCTGATCCGCGGGTACGGCTGGGACGAGCAGGCGCTCCTGAAGAAGAGCCTGCCCGACATCCCGATCCTCGTCGGCGAGGACCGCGTGAAGTCCGCCCACAAGGCGATACGGCTCTACGGCAGCCAGTGCGCGGTCTTAGACGATGGTTTTCAGCACTGGGAGCTCGCCAGGGACCTCGACATAGTGCTCGTTGACTCGCGCAACCCGTTCGGGAACGGCCGGCTCTTTCCGCGCGGCGTCCTGCGGGAGCCGAAGGGGGCCCTCAAGCGGGCGCATGTCGTCGTCTTCACGAAGATTGACAAAGCGGCCGCGGACCTCGAGATGCTGCGCAGCCGCATCAGGGCGGTCAACGGCGATATCATCTTCCTCGAAGCCTCTCATGCGCCGAAGCACCTGTACGATCCGAAGGCGCGCACAAGCCGCGACCTCTCGTTCGCCAGGGGCAAGTCGGTCATCCTCGTCTCGAGCATCGGGGATCCGGGATATTTTGAGGATACGGTCAAGGATTGTGGCGCCGTCGTCCTGGAGCACATCGTATTCGGCGACCACCATAATTACAGACCCAAAGACGTTGAGCGCATCATCAGGGCATGCGACGGGCGGGTATTCGATTTCCTGATAACGACCGAGAAGGACGCGGTCAAGTTCGCGAGAATGAGCTTCTCGTTCGGCGCGTACACGATGATGCAGCTCGCCATTGAAATGGAAATAACACACGGGAAGGAGCAACTGATTGCTAGACTTCATAGCCTGCATATGCGTTAGAGCGTTAAACATCATTTTTATGTTCATCCCCATAAGCTTCGGCTTATGGCTGGGCAGACGGCTCGGCGTCGTCGTGTTCTGGTTCAACAGGAAGCGGCGCATGATCGCCTACGCGAACCTGAAGGCGGCGTTCGCAAAGGAGAAATCTCCGCGCGAGCTCAAGGGTATAACAAAGCGCGTGTACCAGAACATGGTCCAGACCTTTGTCGAAGTCCTCAACCTGACCAAGGTGAACAAAAAATACGTCGACAAGTACATCGAGATCGTAAACCTGGAGCGCCTCCAGAACGCGGCTGCGTCAGGCAGGGGCACGATCCTGCTCACCGCGCATTTCGGCGACTGGGAGCTTCTGAGCCTGACCAGTTCAGTCATCGGGTTCCCGATCATGGTCCTCGTGAGGGAGCAGAAGATGAAGCGCCTGGACGAGCTCCTGAACCGCTTGCGCGAGTCGAACGGCTGCAAGGTCATCAGGAAAGGCATGGACGTCAAGAACATGCTGAGGGCGCTGCGCGGCAAGAATATCGTCGGCGTGCTCGCGGACCAGGACGCGGGTAGGAACGGCATGTTCGTCAATTTCTTCGGGCGGCCGACATCGTCCCACTCCGGCCCGATGGAGATCGCCAAACATACCGATTCCGTGATAATCCCGAACTTCATCGTCAGGATGCGCGGCCCGTATCACAGGATCTACCTCGAAGAGTATATCGATTTCAGGATCCCGACGGGTCCGGATGACGCGCAGCGTAACCTCCAGAAATATACGAGTCTGCTCGAGAAATACGTGCGGCAGTACCCGGACCAGTGGCTCTGGCTGCACAAGCGGTGGAAGTCGACGCCGGTCAGGACCGTCCTCGTCCTGAATGACGGCAAGGCAGGGCATCTGAACCAGTCGCTGGCGATAGCCGGACAGATACAGGAAGCGAGGCTCGCCCAGGGATATAGAGCCGACGACACGAAGATCGTGGTCGTCGATATCAAGTTCAGGAGTCCGGCAGCGAAGACGGCGCTTACCCTCTGCGCGAGATTCGCGAGCTGGCGATGCCATGGCTGCATGCGTTGCATGAAGGCATGCCTCACTGAAGAAACGTATCAAACGCTGATGAAGGCTTACTCCGACTTTGTCATATCCTGCGGCTCCGGCACCTCCGGCGTCAACGTATTCATGTCGAAAGAGAATAATGCGAAGAATATCATCGTGATGCGGCCGGGCATGGCGGGCTTAAACCAGTTCAGCCTCGCGGTCATCCCGCGCCACGACAGGCCCCCCGCCAGAAAGAATGTGATCGAAACGGCGCTCGCGCCGAACCTGATCGACGGCGAGACGATGCGCTCGAAGGGCGCGCAGCTGAAGCAGTCCATCCGCCTCGACAAGGATATCACGGTCGGGCTCCTGCTCGGCGGAACCAACCCCGATTTCACGCTTACGAAAGATGCGACGAACAAGATGATCTTAGGTGTCCTCGAGTTCAGCAAGGCGCATGACGCCCAGTTCCTGGCGACGACCTCCCGCAGGACGCCGAAAGAGGCCGAAGCGATGGTCAAGGAGCGCCTCGGCACGAGCAGGTTATGCAGGCTCCTGGTGGTCGCCAACGAGCGCAATATCGAAGGGGCGGTCGCGGGCATTCTCGGCTTAAGCGACATCGTCGCGGTTTCTGGCGAGTCGGTCTCGATGGTATCGGAAGCGATTGCCTCAGGTAAGAAGATCGTCGTCTTCGAGCTCGAGAAGAAAGCGAGGGCTCTCACCAAGTATGAGCGTATCCTCGCAGACCTCGAGCAGGACGGCTATCTGGTCCGCACGACGCCCGCGGGCCTCGGCGCCGCGCTTGAGAGGACATGGAAGAAGACGATCGCAGTCAAAGGCACCGATGACCGCGAGAAGATAGCGGCAGCGGTCAAGAGATTGTTGTAGTTTTCGGCTTATCCCCGGGCGTTTACTTTCGGAAGGTGCCTTCGCTCGTCGTCCTTCGACTTTGCTCAGGACGACCCTGAGCCTGCCGAAGGGTCGCTCGCTCGGATTAGCCCCGCCTGCCAGCATGTGTTCTCATACAGGCGGGCAGGCATCCTCGCTCGCTGTCGTTAAAATTTCGATGGTGAAGCCTGGATCGGCATACGGTATCGAAATTTTAAATTCGCTTCGGCACGCATCCGAAAGTTCCGCCACAGACGAAAGCCGAAAACTACTTTGTGAGTTATAAGAGATGAACATATTACAGATATTGCCAACTCTGGACATCGGCGGCGTCGAGACCGGCACGATAGACCTTGCCCGCCACCTTGTCAAGGGGGGCCACAGGGCCATCGTTGTCTCCGGCGGCGGCCGGCTCGTCAAAGATCTCGAGGCGATCGGCGCCAGGCACTATGCGCTTCCCGTAGGCAAGAAATCTCTTTTGAGCATGATGCGTTCTTTCAATGCGCTGCGTGACATCATCCGCAGCGAGGATATCGATATCGTCCACGCGCGCTCGCGCGTGCCGGCGCTCATAGCGTACTGTGCCTGCAAGAGCACCGGCCGCGTCTTTCTGACGACCGCCCACGGCTATTACAGCACACACCTCCTGAGCAGGGTGATGGGGTGGGGTAAATACGTGATCGTCGCCTCGAACATAATGGCCAGGCACATGGCCGATGATTTTGGCGTGCCGCACGAACGGCTCAGGCTGATCCCGCGCGGCGTCGACCTGAAGCAGTTTTATTTCAAGGAACCGAAGGCGCGCTCTCAGGCGGCGTTCGTGGTCGGAATGGTCTCGCGGATAACGCCGCTCAAAGGGCACGCGGACTTTATCAAGGCCGTGTCGCTGCTCCGGCGCCGGATACCCGATATAAAAGCGGTGATAGTCGGCGAGGCGCCGAAGGAAAAATACAGGAAGGACCTCGAGATCCTCGTGCGCCGGCTCGGCCTGTCGAAGGCCGTGGAATTCACCGGCGCCAGGCAGGATGTGCCCGGAGTCATGCGCGGCCTCGATTGCCTGGTATCGGCAACGACGACGCCGGAGGCGTTCGGCAGGGTTATCATAGAGGCGCAGGCGTCGGGCGTCCCGGTCGTCGCGACGAGAGTGGGCGGCGTCGTCGACATCGTCGAGGACGGCAGGACGGGCCTCCTCTGCGCGGCCGAGGACCCGGCCGATATGGCCGAAAAGACACTCAAGGTCTACAACGACAGCGCCCTGCGCATCGCGATGGCGATAGCGGCGAGGAGGAAGGTCGAAAGCGACTATAATCTGGAAAAGATGATGCACAGCACGCTCGCGGTTTACGAGGAGGCGCTGAAAGTCCAGAACATCCTGGTGATAAAATTAAGCTCCCTCGGCGACGTGATCCTGAGCATCCCGTCGCTGCGCGCGATCCGGGCAAAATATTCCGGCGGCAGGATCAAGGTGCTTGTCGGCCTGCAGGCGCGCGAGGTCCTCGATAACTGCCCGTATATCAACGACAGGATCGTCTGCGATTTCAAGGGCAAGCACAAAGGTCTCCGCGGCATCGCGCGGCTTGCGGCGCTGCTGCAGAAGGAATGTTTCGATATCGTCATAGATCTGCAGAACAACAAGAAGAGCCACGTGCTGGCTGCCTTGAGCCTGGCGGCCTTGCGTTACGGATATGATAATGGGAAGCTCTCGCTGCTGCTAAATAAGAGGATAAAGGATGACGCGCCGTACCTGAACCCGGTCGAACACCAGT
>CAYGRZ010000041.1:11814-14402 GCA_964352425.1 uncultured Planctomycetia bacterium
CTGGAGCTCTGGCCGTCCGAGCATGACGACGCGCAGGCCGTGAAATTCCTGGCGGACAACTGGGTGAAGCCGGGGCAGAACCTCGTCGGGATCAACGTGAGGGCGTCCTCCCGCTGGGCCAGCAAGAACTGGCCGCCTCATTATATAGCGGAGCTCTCCGACCGGCTTGCGCGCGAGTGCAATGCGAGGACAGTGCTGACCGGCACGAAAGAGGATGCCGGGTACGCCGCGGCGATAGCGAACCTCGCCAGGTCGAAGCCGGTGGTGGCTGCAGGTATGACGGACGTGATGGAGCTGGCGAGCCTGATGAAACGTTTCAGCGTTTACATAACGCCCGATTCCGCGCCGATGCATGTGGCGTCCGGCACGGGGACGCCGTTCATCGCGCTGTTCGGGCCGACGGACCCGGCCAGGCACCTGCCGCCTTCCGAAAATTGCGTGGTCCTGTGCAGGTCTTCGGAGATGAAATGCAGCCCGTGTTACAGCCCCCATTGCTCGAAGAAGTTTACGTGCATGAGGAAGATAACGGTGGACCAGATGCTTGAGGCGGTGAAAGGGTTTTTATCAAAAGAAGGTGTGGGGTGAGAGTACTGCAGGTAACAACGCACTTTACTATCGGCGGGATAGCCAATTATATATTCACGCTGTCGAAGGCGCTCGAGGCCAAGGGCGCGGACGTGGTCATAGCATCGTCGGGCGGCGACATGGAGCCGGAGCTCGCGAAGTGCGGCATCCCGCACCGCGCGCTCGACATCAGGACGAAGTTTGAATTCGGCCCGAAAGCGATCAGGGCAGCGTTCGCGATCGCGCGGATCGCCAGGGACGACAGGATGGACATCATCCATGCGCATTCGCGCGTGTCGCAGGTCGCCGCGGCGCTTGCGTCGCGGATGACGGGTGTGCCGTATGTCACGACGTGCCACGGCTATTTCAAAAAAAGGCTCAGAGGCGTCATCGATACGTGGGGCGAGGCCGTCATAGCGATAAGCGACGCCGTGCAGGTACACCTGCAGCAGGACCTCGGCGTCGACCGGTCGAGGATAGCGCTGATCTACAGCGGCGTCGACATAAAGAGGTTCTCGAAAGAATATTCCGCTGCCGAGATAGCGGCGGCGAAGAAAGAGCTTGGCCTGTCATCCGGGCCGGTCGTCGGCACGATCGGCAGGCTTTCGCCGATCAAGGGGCACAAGTACCTTGTGCAGGCCCTTAAAGAGATACTGTCGGCATACCCGGACGCGCAGGGCCTGATCGTGGGTAACGGCGAAGAAGGCTCGGCGCTGAAGAAGCTTGCCGGTTCGCTCGGTATCGGCGCTTCCGTCCGTTTTATCGATTCATGCCCCGATACCCACAGGTTCCTTTCGGTCATGGATGTCTTTGTCTTCCCGTCGGTAAAGGAGGGGCTCGGCATAGCGCTGCTCGAGGCGCTCGGATCTGGCAGGGCATGCGTCGCGTCGAAGGTCGGCGGGATCGGAGATATCATAACCGACGGCGCCAACGGGATGCTGGTCGGCGTCGCCGACGCCAAAGGGATAGCAGCGGCGGTCATCTCACTCTTGGCATCAGGCGCGAAGCGGAAGGCGATGGGCGAAAAAGGCCGGACGCTCGTCCGGGAGAAATTTACTCTTGATGCGATGGCGGACAATGTGATGAAGTTATACAGGGAAGTGGTGAGAAGGTGAAGAGAAAGACCATAGTAAAGATAGTGCTGGCGGTGATCGTCGTCAAGGCGGTCATCTTCGCCGTATTCCTCAAGCTCGCGTATGTTCCGCCGGTGATCATGTACCATTCCATCGATCACCAGGATAAAGCGACGAAGCTGTCGGTATCGCCGGAGAGTCTCGAACGCCAGATGGAGTTCCTCCATGTACATCGCTATAATGTCGTCAGCCTCTCCAGACTCACGTCTATGATACGTAACAGGGAGAAGATACCGCCGAAGACGATCGCGATAACCTTTGATGACGGATATTACAACAATTACCAGTACGCATATCCGATCCTGAAAAAATACGGCCTGCCGGCTACGATGTTTGTAATCATAAAAAAGATAGGCGAGCCGGGATACGTGGGGTGGAGCGAGATACGGCAGATGTCGGATTCCGGCATCGTCACGATAGGCAGCCATACGGTCTCGCACCTTTGGCTTCCGGCGATGGGGTCCAAGCAGCTTAAAGACGAGCTTCAGCGCTCGAAAGAGATCCTCGAGCAGGGGATAGGAAAGCCGGTGGACGAGCTATGTTATCCGATCGGCGCGCACAATGACAGGGTCGAGCGTTTTGCGAAGGAGGCCGGTTACGCATGCGCCGTGGGGACAAATCCGGGCAAGTTCTCGCCCTTTGACGACGTATACGCCATCAAGCGTATCAAGGTATCGCGCACGTCGGACAACCTCATCGTCTTCTGGGCGGAGACGAGCGGGTATTACACGTGGGTAAAAGAGCGCAAGGATGATTAGAGGAGAAATTTTTCGGCTATTCAGGGCGTTTACTTTTGAGCACTCGCCTTTTGTTGAGCAAGCCCTTGCGGCCTGAGTGCCTCGCGGGAACGTGCGATTTTCCCCGGCGTGGAAAAGACACTGCCGAAAAATT
>CAYGRZ010000042.1:0-13453 GCA_964352425.1 uncultured Planctomycetia bacterium
TGAAGACAAGCGTTCCCGATATCGTGGCCGGCGTGGCCGGCGCGTTCTTCCAGCAATCGCAGTAATAACGCTCATCATCGGCCCTTTAGAACGCGGTTGACAAATAATACCGCATAAAGTACTATACTAACCTACCACCACCTGAAGGGAATGTAATGAAACGTACCGCACATATCCTGAGCGCTATCCTGTTATCAGCAATCACTATCCTGTCCCCGGCGGCTGCCGATGAAGTGCACGTGCGGCAGGATGCGAGCGTCACATCATACAGCGTCCGCGGCGCAGTCGACAGGTCGTTCTATCCCAAGAACAAGTACCGCTACCTCTATGAAGGCGAGATAGACTTCAAGAAGCAGACCAAAGACTCCACCGAATTCTACGGCGACTTCTTCTACCGCACCACCGATGACCCATTGATCGACAAACAGATCGGCTTCAGCGTCGAGAAGCTCTATGTCGGCATGAGGAACGAGAACTACGACGCGGTCCTCGGCGACTTCTACGCGTCGTTCTCCGATTATTCCCTCCAGAACGCTCTCAAGGGCGGAAAGCTCGAGATCACAAAAAAAGGTAAATTCAAGCTCATCTCCGTCGGCGGCATCGATACGCCGAAATGGGAAGACCTCTGGGAGAACCGTAACGAGGACTCGACGACCATGCGGTACGTCTGGGGCCAGCGGATGGAGAATTATTATTTCGACGACCAGCTCCAGGTCAATTTCAACTACGGCGGCGCATGGGATGACTGGGCGACCTTCTCTCAGGCAGCGTCGCCGATGTCGGTCCAGGTCGGCAGTGTCGACTGGAAGGCGCAAATTTATAAGCCTGTGACCCTGCGCGGCGAGGCCGCGACGAGTTACAGCGACACCAATGCCCGCTCGAGCGACGTCGAGGCGAAAGCGGACTGGGCGCTCAAACTCGCGGTCGATTACAAGGATGAGCGCTACGAATCCACCACCGAATACAGCAGGGTCGGCCAGAATTTCAACACGACCGGCGGTTTCTCGGCGCGGGACCTGGAGTCGTTCCTCTACGACGGTACGGCGTACCTGCCCCAGAACATAACGCTCATACACTATATCCACATGGACCAGAATAACCTGAAGAAGATGATTTCGGCGACGACGAAGCAGATAAATCCCGGCGTGAAACTCCGGTTCAATCTGCCGTATGAGTGGAAGGCCGAAGGCGGCTATGACATGCGTAAGTACTATACGACCGACACTCTCTCAGGCGAGCTTACCAACGTGTACAGCATGGGCCTCTCGAGGGATTTCAAGTTCTGCTACCTGACGACCCAGTATTCGAGGACCATCGTCGAGAACTACAAGCAGGCCGAACAGGACAGGGCAAAGGACGCCGTCACCCTCGGGCTCGACGGTGATCTTGAGCTCGCCAAGGTGCGTTTTTACTGGAATGTCGGCACCGACATGTACCTGGAGCAGTATTCCAAGATAGGCGAGTGCAAGCAGGACTGGATCTCTTCCTATTCAGGGGGCCTGAAGGCGGTTTTCCCGTCGACCCTGATGCTCGAAGGCAAGATCTCATTCAATGATAATGACTATTACATCCTCGATACGGACTCCAATGTCAACAAATACCATTTCTCGGTATCGAGGAGCCTCTTGAAGGACAGGGACCTCTCCTGGTCGTTCAACTATGACCAGAACGAATATTACTACACCGGCGGAGACGGTAATTATATGGAAATGGTCATGACCGGGAAGCTGATGTACAAATTCTGATCACGAAAGGATCATATGCGCACAAAGATCGTCGTCCTGGCATGCATCATACTGCTTGCCGCCTCATGTACCGCGCTGGCGGGTGTGCCGCTCAAGATAAACAATAAGGATATACAGGAAGGCCAGATGGTCGCGCTCTTTAATGACGACCTCGAGGGCGGGAAGATGATCGTATCGACGCCTGCCGAAGAGGGAGCCGACGGCGCTGAAGTTTCGTTCGATAAGGGCCGGACCTGGGAAAAGATGGAGCGCGAGGGAGGCTCTTTTTTATACGCGCATCGTCCGCGCGACGGCGATAAGATGAATATCGTCTTCATGTTCAAGATGGCAAGCGGCGAGACGGCGATGCGCTCGACGAACGTCTCGGTCTATTTCCAGAAAAATAAGCCCGACCAGGCGATCACCCTCGTACTCGAGAAGATGAAGAATACCTACGAAGCGGAGCAGAAGAGCCGTTTCATGGACCTCTTCTCGATGCGCTTCCCGAACAGGGTGCGGTTCGAGGAGTCGATACAGAACGATTTCTACAACTACAATAACATCCGCCTTTACTACCGCGTTGACCGCGCGGTGAACGATCCGAATTATCAGGGCGCGATATGGGACATCTACTGGGAACGCAAGTATATGGACCGCAGCGGCATCGAGTATAGCGATACCGCCCATATAGCGATGAAGTTCAATAAGGAAGCCGACCGGTGGCTCATCGGCGCGATGAACGGAAACACGATCTTCGGCTCGTCGCTCATTATCACTCAGCCCCCCGAACTTGTCATTACCAGCTCGGATCTTACCATGCCGAGCTATGGAAAAATACAGGTGGTCATACATAACACCGGAGTCGGAGTGGCGACCAATTTCAACGTGCAGTTCTATGCAGACGGTACGCTTAAAGACACACAGACGGTGGCCCTACTCCCCGGTAATTCCAGTGTGACGTTGGCGTACACCGTCGGGTCCCCTTTGCCGCCGTTTCTTGCGCGCGTCGTGGTAGACCCGGAGCAGAGGGTTCCGGAAGAAAATAGGAGTAACAATGATGTGTCAAAGGCACTCAGCTTTCCATAACGTTATAACGATCCTTTTTAGCGCGCTTGTGATCAGTCTTGCCGTGATCCCGGCGGTCGCTATGGGCAGCCAGGCCGCTATCGGCCGGCCAAGCGGCGAAGCCGACGAGCAAGTGCGCGCGGCGCTTCAGCAGCTCAAATTCGCCTACGGGTCGCGCGACGTCATGCGGATGATGTCTCGCCTCGACGATAAGTATCCCGGATGGCTTGAGTTCAAGGCGGCCGTGCAGGATTACTTCCTCGCCCATAAAGATATTGAGGTCCTTTTTTACCAGGATACGGTGCTGACCGACCGTAATATGGTGAGCGCGCGGCTCCACTGGTATAAACACGCACGCACGCTTGCCGGCGCTTACCAGAAGACCGAAGGCGAGTGTCAGTTTGGTTTTATCAGGACGAGCCGGGGGCTCAGGCTCTACTATATCCGCGGCGCAAACCCGTTTTTTTAATAATGTAATGGCCTGATCCGCAGCGAGCAGTATAAAGGAGGATTTTTATGAAGAGAACAGCCAGGGGACTGGCATTTTTTGTCTGTGTCGTAATTTTCGCCGCAAGCCCCGCGCACGACGCGCATGCCGCAGCTTCCCAGACGTTCACCTTTAGAGAATCCATATCGAGCACGCCCAATAATCCAAATACCCACTCCTCCTTTCGCGGCTCGGTCGGCCTTGGCTCGGCCGCCTCTGCTATAGGTTTCGGCAGTATAGGTATCGGCGTCGGTCTCGACACCTTCTGGGCGATGGGCGGCGGCAACCAGGAGACCGATATCACCATGAAGGTCGAATGGAATTTCACGCAGGAAGAGCTGAGCGGATATAACAGGGGCCTGGCCGACGGATCGCTGTATCTGCACGTGCCGATCGGAAGAATTAAAGTCTCGACCACAAAGTTCCATTACCGCCGCCAGCTCGGTTTCTCGGCTGCTGTCGGCCTCGACGCCAAGGTAGGCGGCGGTTGGCACGAAGGCCTGTGTGCCATCACCATAGCCGACCTCGGCATAGATATCGATGACACCTCGAACGAGAAGATAGGCCCCAGCACGGGTAAGGGCGACAACCCGGGCATCTACGGCCAGGATGCGTTCTTCCACAGCGATTCGGTCAATATAACAGACATAGCTGGGCTTGTCTCCAGCTTCGCGGAGAAGGTAACCCAGCTGCTTACTGCGGCGCTTAAGGAGGTCGGCAAGGACACCGCCAAGGCAATTCTCGATGAAGCGCTCAAGCAGGTGATCGATTTTTCGCTCGGCGTCAATGTGACACAGCAGACGTATAACAGGCGCTTCGAGTTTGACCTCGTCGCCACGGCCAAGGACATGCAGGGCGCTCCTATAGAGATCAGGCTCGACGAGAATGTGAGCCATATCGTCGTCAACGATGAGAGTAAAGACTTCATCATCTACGTGACCCTGCCTGCGGGGTGCCCTGCGATAAAAGAGATATCGCTCAAGGGCACGAACGGGAAATATTTCTATACGGACCTGGGCAATGTCGAGTTCGGCATCAGGTCGTCGCTTATATCGATCACGACCGGCGCTGTCTCCGAAAGCCTCTTCGAGCCGCTCGAGCATGCTCTCATCGGCACGACCGACAACCAGCCGATATTTGTCAACGGCGACCCGGTCGTCCTCGTGTCCTGCCACGGCATCGTCCAGAGCGGCAATCCTCCTGCGCCGCTCGAAGGGGCCGTCGTCAATACGAAGGTCTATAGCGCTATCCCGCCTCCGGAGACCGAAATGACGACCGACGCGGGCGGCAGGTTCTGGAACGACCTCTGGATAGTTTTACCCGTCGGCACCCCGCCGAAGCATCCGAAGATCACCGTCTCGAAGGCAGGGTTCCAGGGCACGATCACAACAGGCGCCGCCGACAACGAATACTTTGTTGAGCAGCCCGACAAAAGCTATATCATCAATTTTCCGATCTCGGCTGCCGAGACCGTGACCATATCCGGCACGGTGAAGAATTCTAACGGCGACGGCATGCCGGGAGTGTTTATTTTTCTCAACGGCCTTTCGACCCAGTGGGGAGAAACCGATGCTCAGGGCCGCTACACGTTCGCCTCTGTCCCGAAGGCAGCTTCGTATACGGTCCGCTGCCAGAAAACAGGCTTCGGGTTCGAAGAGGTGACGCTGCCCGCGCCGGCAGGGGACGGCCACCAGGATATCACTATCGACGTGACGGCATCGAGCTCCTTTATCGCGGGGAACATGAAGGTATTCTTCAAGCTTCCGCAAGGTTCAGCAGCGGGGACGGTGCTGCCGCAGGCCGTCGACGTGACCTACGGCACCGGCATACGCGTCAATAAGGCGTTGGAGGGTGACGGTTCGATACAGATGCCGGTCATGAACAAAACCACGGAGACGCTCTCGTTCGCCAATCCCGACTATCATTTTGCGCCAACGTCCGTTTCTCATACGTTTACAGCTGCAGAGAGCGGAGCGCAAACAATCATCCGGTTCGAAGGAGCGCAGGCCGTGACGGCGACACCGCTCATTTCGCAGAGCTGCGTCCTGGCGATCGACAAGACAGAGATCGAGGTGAATGGCGTCATATGGACAGCCGAGCTCCGTCCCGGAGAGGTAGCGACCGCCACGGCGACGGTGAAGGACGCCTTCGGCGCGCCCATGCAGAATGTGATCGTACGTTTTTCCGCTGTGGGCGATGGGACGACTGCCGTAAAGTTCCTGGCAGAGTCGTCGGGCACCGGCGGCTTCGGCAATGCGACGACAGACGCAAGCGGGAAGGCGACAGTGCGGATAATCGCGTATAATAACGGGGGAGTGGTCAACATTACTGCCGAGACGCTCGAGCGCATCTCGTACGGTACCGCCGACCATAAGACCGCGAGCCAGACACTACCGCTGTATATAATCGCGCCGAACAAACGGCTCGTGGATCTCAACAAACCCATCACGACCATGAATGCGGTGCCTACGCAGAAGATCATTGACGCTGCTTACAAGAGAATAGAGTCGGGCGGCGAGATGGCGTTCGACCTGACTGCCGCCTCCGGCAATATCGTTACCGCATATCACCCGGCGGGCACGGTCGTCGATCATAAGCTCCAGTTCAAGAAAGATAATGGCGGCTGGGGCGATGCCACGGGAAGCGGGTTCCCGCCGGCAAGAGTGACGCAAGTTTTTACCGAGAAGGGCTCATACACGGCGCGCTACATGGTCCGCGAGCGCTGCGGCGAGACCGACATCTGGTCCGACCCGATCGAGGCGGCGTTCACGGTCGTCGAGATGAAACCTCCCGAGGTGACGCTGACCGTGCCATCGACGACGGGCGTCGTGAACCTGCCCGTCGATTTTTCTTTTACTTCGACGGTCTATGCGCCGTTCCAACGGCTCGTGCTTAGCTTCGGTGACAGCCGGGGGCAGGATCTCGACCTCGACCAGAATTTCCTCTCAGGCAAGACGGCGTGGTCGGGCAGTTTCTACCATACCTACATTGCCCAGGGAAATTTCACCATGACCCTTACCGTCACAGATACAAACAACAAGACGGCCACCGCGACGAAGGCCATCACGGTCGGCTCGCTCGCCTCGCTGAACGACCACACGGCGCCATCCTGCGGCGTCTCAATTACCGGCGGCAGTACAGTGACTTCGTCGAGGAACATTATGCTGCACATCACGGGCAGCGACAATACCGGCGGCTCCGGTATCTACAGCTACCGTGTATCGAACGACGGCTCGACCTGGAGCGATTGGAGAGGACCCAATATCAGCGAGGACAGGCCTTTTCCGACGATAGATATCAACAAGCCGTGGCAGGTTTCTGACGGTTCCGGGAATAAGACGATCTATGCACAGCTAAAAGACGCTGCCGGCAACATATCCAATGCCAGCACCGCCGCTATCATCTACTCGAATACCGTAACTCTTGCCGGCGCCGCCGGCGACGGGTCGTCTCCCGGTATATATCCGGGCAATGATCAGGCAATGTATAATTGGGACCATCAGGCGCCGACAGGAACCATCTCGGTGATGGCTTTGTATAGCGGCGGGGCGTCGCTCACACTTACGATGAGTGACGGCGGGTCCGCGCCCCATAATCACAGGATGTGCCTCTCCTCCAATGGGACGGCATGGACGCCGTGGGAAGAGTTAACATCATCATCCAAGGATGTGGCGACCGTGTCAGGCCAGACCAAAGTATATGTAAAATATGCCGACGGCATGGGCAATGTATCACCGGTGTATTCTGCGGATCTGGTAGCGCCACCCCCGCCGGTCCAGGCGCCGGCCCAGGGCGCCGGTGTGGGCGCGGGTGTGCAGGTGCAGGATCCGCCGATACCAGGTCAGCCCGGAATGCCGGGTGGAATGCCGGGAGGAATGCCCGGCCAACCGGGGATGCCCGGTGACCCCGCGATGGTTGCTATGGGTATACCGGGAATGCCCGGAATGGCGGGGATGCCCGGAGATCCTGCGATGATGGCAGACCCGGCCGTAGCAGGCCAAGCGCCGGCAGCTCAAGCGCCGGCGCAGGCGGCTATGAGCCACGCGCCGCGGCGTACAACTAGCGCTACAACGAGCGCTTCGACAACGGCGACCGCGCAAGCTCCCGCAGTGGTTCAAATGGTCAAGCCGATCAATCTGGCGCTCGGTGACGCGAATATCCCGCCGAGCGTTATGGTAGGGGAGCGCTGCACTATCGAGATCAGCGTGAAGAACGAATCAGATGTTGATATACGAAACGCCACGGTGTCGGTGAAGTCCGAAGACGGCTTGAGTGAGCGCGAGAGAGTATCGCTCACGGCAAAGGCTCGGGAGAAGGTCCGCTTTACGTGGACACCTAAGAGAGAGGGCAGGCAGGAACTCACCTTCTCGCTTGAATATAAGGAAGACGCTAACCCGAGGGACAATGTCCTGACTGCAAAAGTCGATGTAAAGGGCAAGGGGTCTGAAGAGCGCGCTGGCGCCCAGCCGCAGGCAGTCAGTGGTGCAGCCGGCCAGGGGCTCGATACGCGGTCCAGGGAGAAGGACAAGAGTGGCCGGATTTCCGGAATTTTAAAAGAGGCCGGCGAATTGGAAAGACGCTAACGTACAGGTGCGCACCTATAGAAGGAATAGAATATGAAAACAAAGGGTATTATTATTTTATGTCTTGGATTTTTATTATTCTCTATCTTGCCTTTGGCGCAGGCAGGGACACAGTCTAAGGGCAGAGCCTGCCTGGCTTCCAAGGATTTAGGCGGGGATCCGGCGCCGACTTTCTGGAGCCCCTGGATGCCTCCGGCATATGCCGGCGTGCGTTACAAGGTGGGGATCATCCCGGCCTTAGGCCAGGGCTCGGTTAATATCCGCGTTCCAATTATGGTGGGTGTCAACTTTGATGATGCCATGGCTGTACAGGGGAATTATTTTCCGGTTGATGTGGGATTATCAGGGACTCAGGAATACAATTACGGCGACAACGCGAAGAATCTGGTGGCGGATTTTGGCCTTTCTTTTCCGGATAAGCTTGAGGTTGGCCTGGGTGCGGGTGTTTCGGATGTGGTAAGCGTCGGCAGCTGGTGGACTATGCCCGGCGGCTACGGGCTGTGGGATCTGATCGCCCTTATTCCTGAAGTCGGCAGTACGATCGTGTCCGGCACGCAAGTGCTCGGGGTGAATGTGCGCGAAGCATTTGTCCCGCCCTTAGGCGGCATCGAGAATACGTACGGGCAGCCGCGCGACCTCTTAAACATAAGCCTGGCGGATATGGTAACCGGCTCTGCCACCGACGGCAGTTCTAATTTAGGCAAGCTGGTGAATAAGCTTTATACCAAGGTTCAATGGTTAAAGCCGGCGCTTATTTCCGCGGATACCGCCAAGGGACTTATCGGCACAGGCTTAAGCAAGGCCCTTGGGATGATAAATTTTAGATTCGTGGGCAGGCCGGAATATAAATGGAAGGGCAATAGCGTGATCTGCGATTTCCGCGCCGAATTTGACGGACTTCCCGGCGCCAGCCAGGATTTTAGCGTAACTTTTAATGGCGCGGGCCAGACCAAGACTTTTAGGGTGTATGTCCCCTGGAATGTTACTCCGTCTAACAAATTAAATATTTACATGACCGGCGCTAAATACAATATGAAATTAAGCCGTAAGCTGACTCTTGATTTATCATTTACCTGTCTCAACTGGAGCCCCAGCTTCTCCAATAATGTGGTGTTCAACGGCGATGTCATCGATACAAACATTGACTCCGCGCACTGGAAAATCTGCGATCAGATCCCGATACAGCCGGCTACCGGCGCGTTTAACGGAGTTACCCCGCTTACCGGCTGCCAGTCCATCAGGTTTAGCTGGCATTCCCCGAGCTTGCTCACTAAGGGCAAGATGGAGGTTTTTGCCGGAGGCGTATCCAGGGGAGTGGCCAGTGAGCCGTATTCTGCCACTGATCACACGCTGTTAGTTACCGGGCTTACCACGAACACCGACTATGTGGTGCGCTTAAGCGCCACTGATGATGCCGGGCAGGTCTATAATTACGCCAGCGATTTTACCATGAAGACCGCTACTCAGTGCGTTACCCGCTCCACCGAATCCTGGGGGATCGTGGGCAGCAACTTGCGCGTGGAAAGCATTACCCGTAATAGCGCGGTTATCCGCTGGGATACAAATGTGAATTGTTCAACCGAGGTTATATACGCGCCCACCCCGGATTATGGTACTGTGGGCAGGTGGGAGCAGCAGATTTCCGGCGGCAATAAGATCCAGGGTGTCCAGCATTATCAGCCTTTGTTTAATCTGGAAGCAGGCACAACCTATTATTTTTCCGCGGTATCCTGGACCTACATAGATCGCGTTAATACCGACAAGTGGGAAAAGTCTATGGAGTCTTTTACTACCTTGCCGCCTCCGCCGCCGCCAAGCTGCAGGGTTAAGGTAAGAAAGCTTGATAATACTGTTCTGGCCGGAGTGCCGGTGACCATTGAGAAGAACGCGGTGGGGGTAATGGTAGTTCTTACAGGCGCTGACGGCTATACGCCGTATGTGGTCTTAGATTACGACGCTGCCTATGCTTTAAACGCCGACATGCAGTGTCACGACCTGCAGAATAATACCAAGCCGGGCTTTACCATCCCGCCGGCAGCGCAGGTTTCCGATGTCCAGCGGCCGAATTATATAAATATGACCAAGGAGATCATCGCGGTGCCCAAGCAGTCCATCGGCGGATTTGTCCTGGACGCGCGCACGCAAGGAGCGGTAGTCGGCGCGACGGTGAGTATCCCCTCAAAAGGCGTCACCGCGTCTACGAATGCCGCGGGAAATTTTATTTTTTCCGGCTTGCCTGCCGGAGAATATCCGGCTACGATCACAAAAAGCGGATTTTTTGACTCTGCGATCAATCCCACAGTTGATGACTGCGGGGTTTTCCGCGCGGGAGTTACATATTTACGCGCGAAATCCGCGCTGGTAACGATCCATGTGAATAAGGGCACTGGCGGGGTAGCCTCTGCTGCTTATGCCTCCTGTCCGGTTACCGTGAAAGAGGGGACGAGCACCATTACTCCTACCTTAACCACTGATGGCAGCGGCACGGCCACCTGGTCTCCGGCACTTGATTTTGCCGACGATAACCCGCACACGTTGAAAATTTCCGCGACCCCTGCCGGCGGCAGCGCGTATCTGGCTGTAGAGCAGGAGCTGGTCATTGCCAATGGCCAGAACGCGGATATTGTCCTGCTGTGCCCGCAAAAGGATACGAGCGCGCCGGTAGCTGCCGGATTGACCCTTCAGCGGTCGGGGATGTTTGTGGTGCAGGCGATCTTTAACACCGATAAGTTAGCCAAGGGAACATTAAAGATGATCGCCAAGGGCGCGGTTATCGGCCAGAAAACGGAAACCGATTTTGGCCTGGTGCATAATATCGTGGTTACCCTGCAGTCGCCGCTTCCCTCGGGATTAACTTTAAACGTCTATGACGCGCCGGCAACGATCGTGGAATTGACCCTGGCAGACACCGGAGGAAATAGCGCGACCACAACTCATCCCATGCCTTCAGCTAACAGCGCGCCTTCCGGATCAAATATTACTATCAACAAGGTTAATGCCGACCCGGACGCTATCGAACCGACCGAGGCAGTGACCGGAGAGAGTATCTTCATCTATGCCCAGGGCTCGGATCTCGACGGATTTGTGGCTTCGCAGGTGTGGGAGATCACCGGCGAGCCCATCCGGACCATTAATAAAAGCAACAATGGGGAAGCGCGCTTATTGACCCAGCCGGGAAATATGCATATCAAAGTCACCTTTACCGATAATGAAGGCCTGATTTTTGTCGCCGAGAAAGACCTGAACGTTACCGAGGCCCCGCCCACCGTAGTAATTACCGGGCCGATTGATCCGCTGGTACGGCCGGATGAAGAATTGACCTTATCGGTTGAGGCGGCATCATTTGTCGGCTTAGAGGAGATAACAGTAAATTGGGGTGATGGTTCGCCGGCTCAGGTGATAACATTAACCGGCGACAAGATCAAGGTGCAGGTGCTTAAGCATACCTATACCAATGCCGGAAAATTTAATTTTACCGCGCAGGCGAAATCCACCACTACTATACAGTCGCTGGTCGCGGCTAAAGAGTTGACCATTTTTAAGCGGCCCAAATGCAGTTTGAGTATTGCCGGAGCCCAGCCGTTTGAGTCCGGGCAGGAGATCACCCTGAATTTTACCGCGGAAGCCACTGAGGGGTTTGAGTGGAAAATATTGCGCGGGATAAACCAGATTGCCGGCGGGACATCGACAAAGGATACCTTATCCTCGTCGCAAAAGGTGTCGGTTACAGGTAACGTAGAAACATTCATCTTAAGGGTCACCGATCCTGCTCAAGTGAGCGCTGAGGCAGTGGCGATTGCTTTGGTAGGAGGCAGGTTTAGAGCGCCGGAAAATGCCGGTGCGATCTTAGAGCCGCGTTTAAGTGTGGCGCCGCAGACCGTTGTTGTGGGCGGAAGGGTAACTGCGAATGTGGAGTTGATTAGAAGGGCCCTGCCCTCCGAAAATGTTAGAGACGTCGGGGTCTTAAGCCGGGGCGAGGTAGGAGAAGCTGTAAAGTCCGCGGATGTCCAGGTTTCAAGAGACCAGGCCAGGCAGCAAGCTCAGGAAAATGCCGGCAATAGAATTAATACCGGCAATACAATGGATATCGGCGCAAGTGTGCGCCAACAACAATTTGGGCGCATGATTGACAAAGCTAAGTCGCAGCGCGGCGGCGCTACCCAGAGCTTTGACCAGATATGGATCGACTGGGGCGATGGCGCGCAGGAGGTGGTAAGCCTGGATGAGAATACTTCGCCTTTGCACCACACCTATGGGTCTCGGCCGGAAAGCGGTACGTACACGGTTAATGCGATGCTCAGGGACATAACGAGCAGTAGCTGGGCAGCGACTAATTCAATTGAAGTTACTGTGGGATTGCCGCTGCCCTCTGTGCTGCCGGATGCCATTGTTACCGGAGGGGTTGTTACCGCCGGCGGGGCAGTCACAGATATACCAAAGCCCCCGGAGATAGTAACCGCAGAGGCCAGAGAAGAGAAGAAGGAAGAGCTCAGGGAAGGGAAGATGCCGGATATGCTGGCGGATAGAGAGCGCCAGCGCGCTCTCGAGGGGCGCCAGTTGCGCAGCACCAAAGCAGCGGGACGCGTTGTCTCTTTGGAGAGCACAGTGGCAGCGCCTTTAACGCGTGCCGGCACGACGGCCGAAGAGACGCGCGAAATATCCAAAAGACCGGCGTCTATCCAGAAAGAAATACGTGAATCCCCGCCCGACATGGCGCCGGTCAATATAGTACTCATCGATGCGAATATCCCGCTGAGTGTTACAGTGGGGGAGCGCAGCACTATCGAAGTTAATGTGAAGAACGAATCGGATGTTGATATTCGCAGCGCCACGGTGTCGGTGAAGTCCGAAGACGGCTTAAATGAGCGCCAGAGAGTATCGCTCGCGGCAAAGGCTCGGGAGAAGGTCCGCTTTACGTGGACACCTAAGAGAGAGGGCAGACAGGAACTCGTCTTCTCGCTTGAATGCAAAGAAGACACGAATCCGCGGGACAATGTATTGACCGCAAAAGTCGATGTAAAGGGCAAGAGGACTGAGGAGCGCGCTGGCGCCCAGCCGCAAGGAGAGAGGGGCGCTGCCGACCAGGGGCTTGATATGCGGTCCGGGGAGAAAGATAAGGGCGGCCGGCTTTCAGGAATATTAAAAGAGGCCGGTGAATTGGAAAGACGCTAATGTACAAAAGAGGAGATTGTTATGAGAGTAATGGCGATATGGTGTGCGGTGATGGTCATTGTTGTTGGTTGTGCGGCCGCGGCTCAGCCGACGGGTACGAGATCGATCTCGAGCGAGCCGGTATATAGAGAGGGAGACTCCGGCGCGGAAGGCGGCGTTACCGGGACCAGGGCGATCTCCAGCGAGCCGGTCTACAAAGGAAATGAAGGGGCCGGACAAAATCCATCCACCGGCACCAGGGCGATCTCGAGCGAGCCGGTGTACAAGGGCGATCCGGATAAGCCGAAAGGGAATGACCCGAGAAACGTCAGGGTGTCCCCGAACCAACGTGCCAGCAGCAGCTGGTAGATTAGTCCGGCACGTGAGGCGACAAAAGGGGACAGCGCCCTTTTTATATAATCAGTACATTCGGCGAAAAAGGA
>CAYGRZ010000043.1:0-13219 GCA_964352425.1 uncultured Planctomycetia bacterium
ATACGCAATACTCAATACGCAATACTAAAAGAACCCGGCCCACCGGCCCCGACAGAGCCGACGCTAGTAAGCCCTGCCAGGCGATCCGGTGAGCCCGGTGAAACGACAACGTGTTATGCGGGCGCGCAAGCGCCGTTCATTACAGCGATTGAGTAAGAGCTAATTCCATCGCTACATTCTGTCGCATATCCTTATCCACATCTTTAGGATTGAGAGGCGGCAGCAGCAGCACAAAACTAATAGGCTGCCCTTTCTTCCAATCCTTCAAGGCTTGTATCAGCTGTGCAGCGGCAGCGGTCTTACCGCTCAATGCAGCCGCCATAGTCCCTGCGGCTTCCAGTGACTTTTCGTCGGCCTTCCCGTTATTTATAATTTCGTCCATTACATCAACGACATTTATGCCAAGCGTAACGTGACCTCCATTTGCCATATAGGCGCCGCCCTGTGAATTTTCCCGCATCACAGCAGCTATCTCGGCCAATTCAACCTCCAGGTTCGGGTCCATATCAAAGTGCACAAAAACCATCGTATTGCCAGGAGATACGGTTACATTTTTAATAGTCGCGAGCTGCTGCTCAATGGCAGCTCTCGTGTCTTTCTTCTTATCCTTCTCATCCTTCTTGTCTTCATAGAATAATATATTCACGTTCCTGAAGTTGCTCTTCTCGAAGGCATGCTTGACCTCTGTCCGCACCGTAGAATATATCGATTGTGAATTTGCCGCCGTATCGAACGAGCCGCCATACGGGATAAGTATGTTCCGTGCCTTCTCTGCACCGGCGGGTAACGCCTTCCGAATGGCTCTCAGCACATTCACGTGATAATTGACTACCCTTAGTATATCGTCCTGCTCTTTCCCTGTCGCAGTTTCTATCATGCGCTTTATATTAGCAAAATCCGCGCTATCCCGCCCGAGCTCTTTAGCAACAGTATCTATGTCCGTCGCTGTAGCAACTATGGTAGGCGGCGCGACTACCGGCAGTTCGACAGGTTCCTGACTCGGCGTGACGGTAACCACGGTCGCCGCCTCCTCATGCACCCCCGTCTTCGCCTTCAGCGCGGCAAGTAAGGGCTCCGACACAGTAACAGGAGCAGTGAGCAGCGGGATACCTTGAGTCACGCCGGTTGAACGCCGCGTAAAGGACGTCTTTCCTTCGAATAGGCTGAGGATGGTGCGAAGGAGCTTCCCGCCCACCCTGTCCTCATGCGTCACGATGATCGGCGGTCGCTGCTCGGCAATCAGCGCATCCGCCCTGGATGTTACCTCCGCCATGGGGTGTTCGCTCAGCATGAGCAGGAGCTCGTTAAGCGATATTCCGTATTTCGATCTCAGTTGCTCTATGGCGGGACCTTCGAGACCTATCATATTGACCTTGACGGCAAGCGCATCTTTCTGCATGCCTCTTTCTCTGTATCGCTTAATATCATTCTGAGCAATGAACACCTTTGCGCTCAGCTCCACTATAATTTTGTTATCTACAGCAACGCCCTCGCGCTGTAATAATTGGCCTGTTGCTTCCTCTACGAGCCCTATCTTTTTGCCATGCAGTCTTACAGCATCCGCCACCTGAGCCATCTCATCGGCCAGGCCTTTCTTCGTGATATCGAGGCTGATCTGAAACATAAACAGGTCCTCGCCGAATATTATGTTGCATTTCCCCGTATCGCTCGGCACGACCTCTGTCAGGATATGGCTGCCGCTGAATTCTGTGTCTATAAGTTCGGTAAGCGCCGTTACCTTACGATCCCGGGCCTCTCTCGCGACGACTTCCCGTTTTACTATGTCACGCAGAGCCTGCGCGGGATCAGCGGCATCCGAGGGCAGCGTACGTACCGCCCCGCCCACGAAATAGACAGACCAATCGCCCGATCCGGTGCGTTCGACGTTCTTTACGATCTCCATATACTCGCTGACTACATTGCTTACGGCAATTGACATGTGTATGTTTTCTTCCAGCTGCGCGGCGGTCAATGCACGGACGAGTGTAACCCGCGTGCCGCTCTTGAATTCAACCGACAATGAATCGCGGCCGGCAAGCGCTGTTATATCTTTAATGTCAGGATACTTGTCTATCAGCGCCTCTATGTCGCTTTGGGTGGCAGGCGCGGCAGCAGCCAGCGCGGCGGCGGGCGCAGCGCCCTCTTTTGCCAAAAGCTCTTTGATCTGCCCTTCCAGCGATTCAACCACCTTGCTCAAGCGCTCAACCTCGATTTTATCTCCCGCCTTTTCTGCTTTCCACGCCTCGGGTTCGGCCTCTTCAATAGCCATCGCCATACCCATATAGTCGTAAAATCTGACAGAATTAAATTCCCTTTTCCACTTTTCCATGCGCTCACTCAGCGAGTTGCCGAATGCCTCATTCATCAGTTTCATCCTGTCGGAATATTCCATATACTTGGATAGAATATAAAGATTTTGAAGTATGATATGGTCGCCTGTCCCTTCTGCCTTCCAATCTTCGAGCATCTTCCAGATATTTCCGGAGATAGTCTTCATAAATTCAGCTGTCGCAGGTTCCGGCTGCAGTCCGTCGATAGACGACAGGAACATGACGGCCCGCATAACCATCTTCATGTTGCGGTCATCGCTCTCGCCGGGATGCGTCCTGACCAATATTCTATTCTGCAACGCATCGATCGCCGACATGGATGGATCCTTGTCTGCCGCCGGATCCTCAATGCTGAAGCGGTAGATATCTTTACCGGCGTCCAACTCATCCATGAAGAGCACCGCTTTATTCAGGGTAAAATCTCTCATATTGACAAGGTTCGTGAAGTCCCTGCCGTGGCCGAGGATATCGACATCCATTTCCGTGCGCGCCTTGAGAAGCCTCGCCACATCATCCCCTGCTTTCGTCTTCGGCAGGAACATGTCCAAATCAGAAACATACCCGCCATACCAGAGGGAACGCACGAACCCCCCGCCGAATCCTACATCCTTAGCGGATATTCCTGTGCCTTTAAGCTCGTTAAGAATTTTGCCGAGCGTTCGCAGGACAGCGAGGTGCCTCATCGTAAGGCGCGGCCTGTCCATATCCTTGCCGTTTTTGTCCTTTAGTTTTATCTCCCTGCCGTCCTTGTCCAAAACAGTGAATGTCTTGTCGCTCGGCGCTATCCCGCTCGTGATCTGTGCAGCATGCACGCTCTGGAAGTGCTCATCCTCGAGCGGCGTAATCGTGACTTCCGGCGCGGCGACGGGCGCGGCGGCGGGCGCAGCCGCCTCTGTGACCGCAGCAGCGGGTCGTATGCCCGGTATCCGCGCAAAAGTGATCCCGCGATTTCCCGGTGCGTTCGCCTCATTCTCGCGGACCGCAGCCTCGAGCACGGACTTATCGTCCTTGTTGGCCATGACCTCCAGGATCGGGCCTACTCCGTTGGCATATGCGCTTTCCATTGAGCCCGCTATCGCAGGATCCATGGCAAAGGCATCAATGTTTTTGCTCACCACGTCCAGTATCGCCTTGAGCACATCCATGTCCTTCTTGATGTCATCGAGGCCGATGGCGTCTTTGCCGAGGCCGAAGTGCTTGTATTGCAGCCTGTCGGTGAATCCTCCCCAGGGGCTATTGAGCCGCCAGCCGGCATTCACCTTCCTCAATATATCGACTATAGCCTGCTTCTTCTGTTCTTCCGTGCCCCTGGTGAGCCTGTCAACAAGAGCCGTGTCCTGAAGCGCGCTCACGATAGAGCCGACGTTATCGGCCTGCAGGCCGTAGAGGAAGCTGTCGCGCCCGGCGCTCCATCCGCTGAGCTCGTCCCACTCGCCCATCACGGTGTTGATGATGTCGTCGCCGTCGGCGAAGTCGGAGGCGCTCTTGCCTACGAAGCTCCAGAACGATCTCTCGGCTTCGGGGGTCTTGAATCGCAGGGCGGACTTCTTTATCTTGTATTTCTTGCCGGCATTATTGAAGTTTGCCAGTTTTTCCTCAACGTTAGCGCCGGCGAACTCGAGCTCTTCGCTTCGTATAAGCTCCTGCAGTTTCGCATGAAGCGTTTTTGTGAACGCGATATATTTCGCATCGCCGAGCCTTGCCTTTTCGCCGGCAAGCCAGGCCTGGTGCGTCTCTTTGGCCAGCAGGAGGAGCGCCGCCTCTCCGGCCGGGCTCTTGGCGCGGGTATCGGCCTCGAACTTCTTTCGGATCGCGTCATTGGCCCTCTTGATGGCCTGGAGCTGCCGGTAGATCGGCATCGCCATATTCATGCGCGCCAGTACCGTCCATTGGTCAACGTCCCACGCCTTGGACAGCGCGGAGATGATATCATAGTTCAGCGAGGCATCCATGGCATCCTGATCGCCGAAGAGGACCATCAGGTCGTTGATGCTCTTCGGGATCATGATAACCCTGGACCTGAATACCGGTTCCGTCTTTTTGTCGGCCGCCACCATTCTCACTTTGAACGTTGCGCCTTCCTTCTGAACCAGGAGAAGCTTAGCGATATTTGCAACATATAGCTTGATCGTATCTTTACCGAATCCCATCGAACCCAATTCAGCGCCGATCGAATTTGCTATTGCCGCATCCCCTTCACCCTTACTGGCATATCCCTTCCCGCCCAGCTCCGCAACTGCGGCCTGCGCTACATCACCGGCCGTGATCTGTCGCTTCTTATTCGCCTCATTCTCACGGATCGCAGCCTCGAGCACCGCTTTGTCGGTCATGGCGTTCAATACATCGCCTAATCCGTTGGCATAGGCGCTTTCCATTGAGCCCGCTATCGCAGGATCCATGGCAAAGGCATCAATGTTTTTGCTCACCACGTCCAGTATCGCCTTGAGCACATCCATGTCCTTCTTGATGTCATCGAGGCCGATGGCGTCTTTGCCGAGGCCGAAGTGCTTGTATTGCAGCCTGTCGGTGAATCCTCCCCAGGGGCTATTGAGCCGCCAGCCGGCATTCACCTTCCTCAATATATCGACTATAGCCTGCTTCTTCTGTTCTTCCGTGCCCCTGGTGAGCCTGTCAACAAGAGCCGTGTCCTGAAGCGCGCTCACGATAGAGCCGACGTTATCGGCCTGCAGGCCGTAGAGGAAGCTGTCGCGCCCGGCGCTCCATCCGCTGAGCTCGTCCCACTCGCCCATCACGGTGTTGATGATGTCGTCGCCGTCGGCGAAGTCGGAGGCGCTCTTGCCTACGAAGCTCCAGAACGATCTCTCGGCTTCGGGGGTCTTGAATCGCAGGGCGGACTTCTTTATCTTGTATTTCTTGCCGGCATTATTGAAGTTTGCCAGTTTTTCCTCAACGTTAGCGCCGGCGAACTCGAGCTCTTCGCTTCGTATAAGCTCCTGCAGTTTCGCATGAAGCGTTTTTGTGAACGCGATATATTTCGCATCGCCGAGCCTTGCCTTTTCGCCGGCAAGCCAGGCCTGGTGCGTCTCTTTGGCCAGCAGGAGGAGCGCCGCCTCTCCGGCCGGGCTCTTGGCGCGGGTATCGGCCTCGAACTTCTTTCGGATCGCGTCATTGGCCCTCTTGATGGCCTGGAGCTGCCGGTAGATGCTGAGTGCGTTGATAAGGCGCGCTTCGACCACAAAGGCATCTTCTTTCCACGCCTCGGCCAAGGCTCTGATCTTATCCGAATTCAGCCTATCCCTTAAAACGCCTTCCAGCTCACCGCGCTCGCCGGTCAACGCATCCCGCTCTCCTGCTGAAAGCGTCTTGTCGGCCAGCCTTCTATTTATCACCGCTACCCTTGCGCCGATTTTTTCGATATCTTTGACCTGCTCCTTACCGCCAAACACCAGCTGCAACATGCTCTGACTGCCCAGAATCCTGACCAGGTCGGCAAGATCATGCGGGATAGCCGCAGAAATTTTCTCCCTGCAATACTCGTATATCTCCCTCTCAAAACCCGTCTCGGCCCGCCCATTCTCTCCCTTTGCCCACGGTTCCCAGCCGCGATCCTGCTTCTCTTTCGCGCTCATCGACTCATACTCGACGGCCATGCTCAGGGCGTCTTCTGCCGGCATATTATTTATCATGGTCTTCAGCAATCTCATCATGCCGTTACGGTTCGGGCCCTGTTTTACTTTCTGCCACGCCATCCTGTGCGACAGCTCGTCGGTCCCCGTATCAAGCTTCTCGTGCTCTGCCAGGGCCGCAAGCATGTCCGCATTCTCGGGAGCCCTAAGAAGATCCCACGCCTGCCTGGTCAGATAAATATCCAGGGCATCGGGCCCCTCTCCCTGCATTCTCATTGCCAGCTTTGCGGCGCCGTCAACTGTAAATAGCGCCTCCCGGTGCATATCCGGATCCAGGATGCGGAAGGTAACTTTTACGCCGAAGATGTCGCGGGTTTCAGCCACAGAAGAGCCGCGGACCAGAGCTCCAACAGCCTGGGCAGTTACACCGGCGTCCAGGACTCCGACTCCCGGCTGTTTCGCAAAACTGACAGGCGTGATCGGCGCGGCGGCGGGCGCTATCTTCGGCACCGCCGACACAGGAGTCTCAGTGATGTAATGCCAACCTCCCACAGCCGAAACCCTAATATATGAAGCTATCTTCTCCGCGTCTGTTCTCGCAAATCCTCCATGCGTTAGAACCTTTACGATCTTATCGCGCTCCTCGGCCACCAGGGCTTCTTCCGATGGTGTCTCATCCCAGTCTCGCGGATCTCCGTAAAGATCAGGCCTCTCCGTGGCGGCATATTGATCAGCGATAAATCTATGGTCCACTTCGGGCGAAGAGGTAAGATCTCGATATGGAGCCCAGCGATCTTCATCGCTGAACCGCGGCGCCTTGTTATGCATCTCGGCAGGCCAATCTACAGGTTCACCCACTGAATTTTTCCATTCCATTTCCTGAATCTGACTGCCGTTGGCGATCCCGCTCACCAGCTCAGCCGCGATCTTATAATTACCCGATCCTCCTGCAGAGTCTCCTTCCTCCATATATCCGATCCCCTCGCCAAGAGGATAGAGCGTCACGGATTCAATATCAGCCGTCGGGATATAGTCTATCAATCCTTCAAAATGCTGGTCGTACTGCTGATCGATCATTTCGGTTATCTCTCCCCCTATCTCTGTTTTCAGGAGTATCGGCTTCCGCATAGATCGCAGGCTGGGCTCCATGTACCCTAAAACCCCCTCGCCGACCAACGTCTTGCCAATCCCTGTCTGTCTAATAAGATAGAATGCGGGCACTCGCGCCCTGACGACCATAATCCTTTTGCCGGCATAAAGCCCCAGGACCCGGCTCTTAACCTCTGCGGGATTCTTGATATCCTGAATCTGTCCTGCATTATTTTCCATTATATTGCTTCGGGCATAGGTACTGGCAACCTGGCGCGCCACTGCCGCTGCTCTTTTTTCCGCCAGATCTTTGTTCTTATTGGCCGAATTGACTACGCTCACCGAATTGAAAATCCTATCGCCCCTCCCGTCATAACTAAAACCATCTGTCAATACAACCCTTCTCTCGCCTATCGTTGCTTGCACCGCAGACCGTATGCCGATCTTCGCCAATATCTTTGCAGCATTCGACAATGTTCCGGCATTCCTTAAGCTTTTACTTAATAATCCTGACTCTCGCAATTCCTGCAGCCGTTCCTGACTGTAAAGGTCTGCGCGATAAACCACGACATCTCCTAAATGCGCTATGAATCGACGACGCAGCTCTTCCGGGCTCACCCGCGTCAAGTCATCTGTCTGTTTTTTATAAAAATCGATGAACGTCACATACCGCAGCACCATGCGAGGCTCTTTCATGAGCACAAAAAACCTTTTATCGACCCCCGCACTCTCCAGCATTTTAAATATATCCTCGGCAAGATGCGTTCCGGAACGATTATGACCGACCAAGATACCGGCTACCGTGCCTTGGATATCCGAGAGCGATGCCGCAGTAACTGATTCGGCAATAGAAGCTGGAGATGCCGGTGATATTGCTTCGGCCGCCGCGGCAGCGGGCGGCGCAACTTGCGAAGCAGTGGGGCCGCGGGCGATCCTTACGATTCCCAGGTCCCTTGCCAGGTCAACTGCATAACCATAGGAGAGCCTGTCTTCGCCTCTCTCGGCTGAAGGCAACTCATCTGCACCCTGCAGCAACTTCAATTCTTTAACGGCCTGCGCATCCTTGAGATCCTGCAGTACGGCGCCATCGCGCTCCAATGCTTCTATCCCTTCCTTCTCGTCACATACCACCACCGCACCTGCCGGCAATACAGGATAGATATCCGCTACTGGGTCATACTGATCAGCCGCCAAACCGTGGGCAGTGCCGCCGGCTTTGGATAGGAGCGCGATTTTTGACCTGCCGGCAACCGCGTCAGAAAGCAAATTTTTCAGATAATTATCCATGACCATCAATTTTTCGGCTATCTCCGGCTCTAATCTGTTGTCGGGCTTTCCGTCAAGCCTGCGCGTCAGCATATGGCTGACATGCGTATGTCGTATAGTGCGATCTTTCAATATAAACTCGACCTGCGTTATAATCATAGATGAAGGCCTGGGGACACCGTGGAACATTTCCGTACCTTCCACAACTTTCCTGTCGACCAGTCTCAGTGTACGCAGGTTCACGCCCATCACCGCGAGGTCTGCCAGATAATCGCCCAGCCCCCCCGTAGTGAATTTCAGCGCCGACTGCATGCCGTTGAGCAATTTTTCTTTGACAAGACCTTTGATCAGGTCACTATCCAATTCATTGACCGCTTCGGTATCAACATTGAACATGTCACGCATATCGATCGTGATGACCTTTTTATCCGAATACATCGCTGCGGATGATATGTCGGCGCCGCTGCCCGGGTATATTACAACGTCAAAGCGCTGATCAGGATGGCCTGCTGCAGCACTTGCTATGGCAGCCACCCCTTCCTGCATAGCAATCTTGCGCTGTAACGGCTTGCTTATGCCGCTTATCGGCTTGAGGCCCCCCGGCTGTTCGGCCTTGATGGCTTCAGCCGCGTCCTCCAACAACCCGCTGTCGATCATATCCTGAACCTTGCCGGCTGCTTCGCGTAGCGCCATGCCCTCCTTACGATACCTGACCTGCGCCACCAGTTTCTTGATGTTATAGATCATGCCGTTCGCCATGAGAGCCCATACGGAACCGGCCGGCACGCCTGCCCTGTATCCGAGGCCCGAAGGGCCGAGTGGTACAGGGGCGGCGGGCGCCTGCCGTGCTTTTTCGATATCGCCGCCGGGGCCGAACTCGTAGAGTATCGAAAGGAGATTGAGGCCGGCAAAGAGCGCGGAGGCGGTAATGCCTGCATATATCCAGGCGTTATCCATGAATACGGCGCTTAGCACGGCGCCGGCAATGCCGGTCAGGGCGGCAAGGGCATTGCCTGCCACGCCTCCGTAGTATGCGGTGCCGCTAATGCCGCTGACCTGGCCTTCAAGGATGCCGCGCCAGGTCAGGTGCCATCCATTGCCGCCGATCCATGCGAACACGGCGTGGAAGAACTCATGGAAGAAGGTCTGAGGCAGCATCAGGACGCGATACCATGTTGATGATCGCAGCTGCGTGAGGCGCGAATAGGCGGTGCCGGCGGCGGGCGTGAGCGCGGCGGCCGGCGCGGCGGCGGGCGCGATGGCTGTTGGGGCAAGCTGGATAACAGTGCCGTCCAAACGGATCTCGCTTACGTCTTTCACGCGGAATGTCGCAAGACCATCAATGTGTATGAAAAGCTCATCCGAGGTTGGAAGCACTTCGCCCGTCACAGTCACCATTTCGTCTATTTCATTGACTCCTGTAATGGTAACGGTCTTGCCTGCGAGGCTCGCTATACTATTCGGTGATAACAGCGTAACGGCGGACGGCAGCGTCGGTTTAAGCTCTGTTTTTATTGCGCTCATCAACTCCTGCGCAACTGCCTCGGTCTTTATCTTCCCGCTCAGGATGTCCGCTATCTGCTGCCTCGCAAGGCCGTCCAATGCTTCCACTGCCCTTATAAATGCCTCCTTGGAATCCTTAGCTTGAAGCCTCAGTTTTTCATTGACCGCCCAATATGCAGCATCTTCATCAATGCCCTCCGCGATCAATCTCACCTGAATATGCGATCCACCCATATCAGCCAGCACCTTCTTAACTGAAGCAATATATTTAGCATCCGGAACAAAGACCTCTGTAATATCGCTCAGCTGGACGGAGCCGGGGATCCTCACCTCTATAATCGGCATGAGATTCCGTCTATAGCCTTGTGGGGCTGCGTTTTTCGATATACCGATAATTATCGGGATATCATTCTCCTGCAGCTGCTTCATTTCTTCATCGGTCAGTCGCGTAAGATAATCGAGCAGCTGGCGTAACTGCTTCACCCTTCTTTCGGCAATTTCTACAGTGATATCCCTGAATCCTTTGTTGAGACTATCCTGAAGTGACGCTTCGGCATTTGCGAGCCTTGTTCTGAGTTGATCAATATCAATAGTGCCTAGAGGAGTCGCATAGTTCAATGCCATTTCGAATGATGTGGCAGTGCTGACAAAATCGCCAATCTGTACACCGGATGCTGTAGCCGTCTCGCCGCTCATTATCGGGATACCTTCTTCAATAGCCTTGTCAGAAGATAAAAGCCTCCCACCGCTTTTCTTTAAACCCAGCAATGCATTAAGAGTAGTGCCGTGATAGAATTCCGGCCGGACCCCCTTCGGCGCAGGCGTTGCATACATCTGAATAAACTCAGAATATGTCTTTATTTTTGCTGACTCACGCTGTACATCTACCACATTCTGGCTAGCAGCCTCTTTTATCGCCTGGCTGAGATACTCTTTTTCAGTCTCGCCTGGAACTACATACCATGAAAACGCCTCATGCTGATTCGGCTCACCAGAATAAGCATCGTTCATTATGACATAGCAAGGACCATGCGTACCGGCATAGAGCGCCGCATCGCCATCCATTAACACGCCCCTGTCCTGCCCTTTCCTTAATCTTCCTTCAAGAATTATATTTAGTATATTATCTAACCCACCTCGTCCTTTTGATTTGCCGGTCCCGTGTGCCATAATGCTATGTTTTTCGCCTATTGCAAACACCTCTTCTTTCTCTGCTTGTTCTTTTTGTTTTTGCGTGGAGTCTTTACGTATAATATTGTTCAACAAAAGATTTAACGCCGGCGACTCTAAGTTGAGCTTGCCGATAAGAAATCGGTCAAACGCCTTCGATGTGCCGTAAAGGATCTTCCCGCGTTCTAAGGCCCGAGCTATGCTGCTTTGCAAGCTTTCATCGACATGCCCCTCAAATGACATGCCTTGAATTGCTCCGAGAATACTAAACTCAAAACGGTCAATCACATCATCCAGGTCTTTGCAGTTTAATCTTGCAAAGAAATCGCCTGCGTTTATAGCGGCCGGGAAATAGGCAGCTGATTCTTCCTCAAGAAATTCAGATTGTTTCAAACGAAGATGAACTTCGATAGCCTTTATAAGCATTATCTGTTCATCGGTAAGCAGCTGGCCGGATTCGATCGTGTGTCTTATTTCCGATATTCTGTTCCAAGCCCTCACATAATCACCTATAGTGGTCCGGAATCTATATCCTCCGCTCTCGAACGGAGAATTATCCTTGAATATGTCTTTGTCCCAGCGTGTCGCAGTATAACGAGCGATTAAATCCTGGAAAATTTCATCTTTTCCGTACACACCGCCCGCCGGTGTGGCGGCTTTCGCTACCCGAGCAGCAGCGAGAGGCTGTTGAGCAAGAGCCAACTTTTCGCGAAGGGCGGATAATGCGCGAGCTGATTCATCTGCCTGCTTTTTAACACTAACTAACTTATTCTCTTCTTTCTGTAATTCCGCAATCACTTTTAAATATCCTTGATAATCTTCCCTAATACGATAATCTTCAGCCGTCTTTGCTATTTCGGCTATGTTTGCAGGGAGCTCGGGAAGTTCCTTATAAATATCTAGCTTCTTACCCTCCGTCATGTAAATTAGCCTTAACAGCCTTTCCTTATAACTCCTCATTTCGTTGCGCCTTTCGCCCACCTCAAAGTTCGAAATCGCGACCATTCTGGTATGTTCCGCTACCTGAGATTTCATCGCTGCCTCTTCTCGTTCAAGCTGTTGCACCTTTTCTGGAGTAGGCGTAACCGGCGCGGGAGCAACAATCGGCACCTCAGCAACAGCAATGCCATGAGATTGGCCCGCGGATAATTGGGACACTTTTTCCGCGATCTGTGTCGTTGAAAGGACTTTTATTTTCGATAATGTTTCGTTTGCGAGGCCGGCGCCTAAGCTTTCATTAAGCTTGGCCATCTCATGGACGGGATCAATCTCTTTGGAAGCGGCTACGCCTCCCTGTATGGCGAGGCATGCTATGAGCTCATGCATAAGGGTGTTTTCCATGCCTGGCCCGGCGCGGACTATGATATAGTGCCTGTTCTTATTGTCCATCACAACCACGCCATTATCGCCTATGGCTTTGCCTGTTATATCTTTTATCTGGCCCTGGGCTATTCTTACCTCAACTTCGACATCACCCATCGTTATCTTGCCGTCTTTTATCTGGTAGCGGCCGTTAGGCCCGATATTGATTATGCCCTGGGGTTTCACAAGCGCGGGAGCGTTGAGATCAAGCGCTCTACCGATATTACCCGCGCCTTCAGCGCCTGCGACAATGCCTGCGGGCGCGGCGGCGGGCGCAACAGGAGCAGGCGCAGCGGCGGGCTGCGTGACAGCAGGCGCAGTTGTCAATATAGCTGGTATCCCTTGAGCTTCAAATACTTCATTAAATAATCTATATGTATTTGGTGCCTTTTCGGCAAAATCCTTAGGATTCAATAAATAGAGCGCCAGTGCTTGTGCTACTGCTTCACCAGCAATACTTACCCCTTTGTTTTGTAACATGCTCTGCCTATATGCAGAAATATCAAGATTGGCGGGATCTATTCGGAACGACACTCCGACAACTTCTTTTATAATATCAGGATTTCCGGCCATGCGCCGTTGCAATTCTATTTTGCTATCCAATATATGGCCAAATTCGTGTAAGACCATTTCAGTTTCATGACCCGCTGTCATAGCTCTAAAATCATGCCTCACATCAATTCGGTTTCTATTTAATACAGCCATGCCATCCGCTTTACCCATACCAACCCCATATTTTGCTCTCAATCCTTCATCGTGATCCCATTCATCATTGGGAACGTCTCTGACCCCAATACCGAACTTTTGTAAAAGTTTTCGTGCAAACTCGGGTAACCTTTTGTATACACCATGCATTTTATGTTGCTGTCCTTGTGAATCCTTAAAGAAATCCTCCGGCGCGGCGGCGGGCGC
>CAYGRZ010000044.1:0-13024 GCA_964352425.1 uncultured Planctomycetia bacterium
TCACCTACACATGCAACGGCGAAGGCGGAGAGCGAGCAATTTTTCCGGAGTGTGGTTTTCCTCGCCGGGGAGAACCACACGTCCCCGCGAGGCGCCCAGGCCGCAAGGGTTTGCTCAACAAGCGGAGGCACCACCCGGAAGGTTCGCCCTGAATGGCCGAAAAATTATTTCTTCCTGTACGCATCCAGAAACGAGTCGCAATATATATTCTTGTTCAACAGCAGCTCCGCCGCGATCACCGCGTCCATAAGCTCCTTGTCGAGCGGATCGAGGATCGCGGAGGTCAGCCCATTCGCGACCG
The DNA here is from genome assembly GCA_964352425.1 of uncultured Planctomycetia bacterium. Lineage (GTDB taxonomy): Bacteria > Omnitrophota > Gorgyraeia > 2-01-FULL-45-10 > 2-01-FULL-45-10 > JAMWCX01. The sequence continues at coordinate 302 of CAYGRZ010000044.1, forward strand.
CCATCGTCAGGAACGTCCTGTTGATGAGGCTGCGGAACTTCGCGCCCTGCGAAACGTTCGAGAGCCCTATCGTCGTATTGGGCGCCGGATCGCACAGCATCCTGAACTCACGCAGCGACTCCAGGACCTCTCTCCCCTGCGCCTGCGCCACATTGAGCGGCAGGACTATCGGATCGAGGAACAGGTCCTCGGTGTTGATGCCGAACTCCATCGCCTTCGCCACAATAGTCGCCGCACACTCAAGCCTCTTGTCCTTGTTATCCGGCACACCGGACCTATCCATCGCAAGGCCTATCACCTGCGCATTGTACTTCTTCGCCAGAGCGAATATCCTCGACATCTTTTCGTCATCAGCGCTTGTCGAATTGATGATCGCCCTCTGCCTGGCGAGCTTAAGCGCCTCTTCGATCACCTCCGGCTTTGTCGAATCGATCGCGAGCGGCACATTGACCACCTTCTGGATGCACTCGACCAGCCATTTCATATCTTCCTGCGGGTTCTTCGAGTACGGGCCCGTATTGACATCGAGGACGGATGCCCCCGCCCGTATCTGGTCTTCCGCGAGGTGCTCGATCACGTCGACCTCCCTGTTGGCGATCGCCTTGCCGACATCCTTATACATCCCGTTGATCAATTCACCTATCACAATCACGCCTACCTCCCGAGTCAAAGTACAAAGTACAAATTACAAAGTTCAGACAAAGAACAAAGTCAAATTTACAAAATAGAAATGCTTGTCTTTGTACTTTTGGATCTGTTTGTATTTTGTTCTTTGTAATCTGTTCTTTAGCATGTTATTTTCTCATCACCGTTTCGATATATCTCTTGACCGACTTCACCGCGTCCGGATGGCGCATGACCAGAAGGTCAGCGCCCGCCTGTAACAGCGATACCGCCGTCGTTATCTCCCAGTTGATCCCCTGTACCCTGCCGAACTCCTTCGCCTCTTTGGTCTTCCACGCCTCCTGGCCGACGAAGAGTATGAACGGCATCGCCAGCATCCTGTCGCCCATGAACGCCGCGAGCCTGCTTCGCTCCATGATCGAGTATACGTATTCCATGCCGTAGCCGAGCGACGTGGTCGTGGGGTGCATCACGATCCTGTTCGGGTCGAATCCCATGTCGCTGATCAGGATATTCACCTGCTTTGCTATGTTGACGTCGATAGGCGACTCTGCGATTATCGAGTGCCCGTCGGCAAGGCAGGTCGCTGTCAGGGTCTTGAAATTGTTCTGCGTGGCGATCCCGAGCAGGCAGTTGGAGCCCTTCAGCGCCTGGCTGACCCTGGGCATCACGTCATTGTCCTTTTCATCGTCGCCGCAGCCCGTCACGATAAGCGGGACTTTCGCAGCCGCCATAATGGCCTTCAGCGTGGCAACGGCGTCTTCGGCCGACTTGGCGCCGTAATCCGCGTGGATGCCCTGGAGCCTGACGCACAGGATATTTGCCCCGAGCTCGCCCGTGCACATCTTAGCCCACTTTACCGGATCCTTGATGGCGTTGCCGTACGCCTCTTTCAGGTGCTCGGACCAGTCTTCGGGGAAGCAGTCGAGCACCTCCAGCGCCACCAGCGGCGCGTTCGGCGTCTGGCCTTCTTCGAACAGGAACGGCAGACCTGCCTGCCCGCCGATCTTAAGCGCCCTCGACGCACCGGCGCCGATCTCGACCGTATTGATCGGCCCGCTGTATTTTTCCTTTATCAGCTCTATTTGCACATCAAACTCCTTCTTAGACCGCAAAACCGCAAAATTGCGCTAAAACGCAAAAATTTTGCGACTGTGCGGATTTTTGCGTCTTTGCGGTGTCAAGCAGGCCCTATTTTTTGAAAAGGTTGTCAATTATATCCTCGACATCCTGCTTGATCGCCGTGCTCCTGAACTCGAAGACCGGTTTATTCGAAACATTCCACGCGACGAGCTCTTCGCTGTACGGCACCTCGCCGGCGACCTCAAGGCCCGTTCCCAGGATCTCGCTTTTAAGCGCCGCCAGCGGGCCTGACACCCTGTTTATGATGAGCCAGGCGCCGCCTATTTTGATCTTCATCTCTTTCGCCAGGTCGTAGATCCTCTTCGTCGAGCGGATCCCGGCGATCGAATAGTCGCTCACCAGCACGAGCTTCGATATAGAGCCGGCCGTCCGACGCGATATGTGTTCCATCCCCGCCGCATTGTCCATTACGACCAGGTCGTAGCTCCTGGTTATCCTGCCGATGATATCCCGCAGCAGGTTATTGACGTAGCAGTAGCACCCCGGGCCTTCCGGCCTGCCCATCACAAGAAGGTCGAACCGCTCGGTCTCGGTCAGCAACTCCTGGACCCGCATCTCGATGAAGCGGTCCTTCGTCATCCCCGACGGGATCCTGTCCATGCTCTTCGACATTTCCTCGCAGACACCGACGATCGTCTGCGGGTCCTTCACGCCGAGCGCTTCGGCAAAACAGGAATTCGGGTCCGCGTCTATCGCGAGTATCGAGCCTTTTTTCTTCGAGACGAGTTCAGCGACGATCAGCGCGGCGATCGTCGTCTTCCCGGTCCCGCCTTTGCCGTTTATCGCTATAACCGTACCGATGGGAACCTCCCGAGATCCGTATGCGGGAAGAAGAGCGCCGCGATATATTCGTCCATGTAGTTCGGCTCCGCGCTCAGGTCAAGATACGTGATATTTTTATAGAGCTCTCCGGTCTTCTCGAACGCCTCATGCGACAGCAGCGACATCCTCGCCCCCGCAAGAGAGGAATTACCGATAAATTCGTACACGCCCCTGTCGATATCCGGCAGGAGGCCGATGAATATCGAGTTCTCAATGTTAAGGTAATTGCCGAATCCTCCGGCGATATAAATCTTCTTGACCTCCGGCATCGACTTTCCCACCTTATCCAAAAGCGCGATGACCGCGCTGTAAATGGCCGCCTTGGACCGCTTCAGGTTCTCGATATCGTCGTCCTGTATGACGATATCCTGTACGGCCCCGTCTTCGTTCTTGAAGGCGACGACGAACTCATAGTTGTTCTCGGCCTTGCGTATCCTGCGCGATCCCGTGTCGCGACGAATCTTTCCGTCCCTGGCGATCACGCCGCGCTTCAGCATCTGGCACAGGAGGTCAATGTACCCCGAACCGCAGATCCCCCTGGCCGCGACAGCCCCTATCGTGTCGAGCTGGACGTCGAGGTTGCCATCGATCACAACCTTATCTATCGCGCCCTTGACCGCCTTCATGCCGCAGGCAAGGCCGCTGCCCTCGAACGCGGGGCCGGCGCTTGCCGCCGAACCGATCATCCACTCGCGGTTACCGAGCACTATCTCGCCGTTGGTCCCTATATCGATGAGGAGCGAGAGCTCCTCGTTCTCGGCCAGGCCGCAGGCGAGCACGCCCGAGACTATATCGCCGCCTATATACGTGCTGACGCCCGGCAGGAACGCGGCGAGGCCCTTCGGGTTGATCTCGAGCCCGAGCGCGGACGCATTGACGGGCGGAAAGGCACTCACGGTCGGCACATACGGCGCCTTCCGTATGTTCGACGGGTCTATTTTCAAAAGGAGATGCATCATCGTCATATTACCTGCGAAGACGATCGCATAGATATCACTTAAGGCCACGCGGCTGGACGCGACGAGGTCGCCGATGATCTCATTGATATTATCGAGCACCGCCGCGTTCAGCGTTTCGAGCCCTCCCGGCTCCGATGCGTAGATGATCCTCGTTATGACGTCGCTGCCGTACGATGACTGCCCGTTGAAGGCTATCCGCGTCCCGAGGACCGCCTTCGTATTGAGGTCTATCAGCTGTCCGGCCACCGTCGTTGTGCCGATATCAAAGGCGAACGCCAGGTTTTCGGCCGTCGTATCGCCGGGCTCGAACGAGAGCACCTCGAGCGCGCCGTCCCGGTAGGCAAGCGTCGCCGTTACCTTGAAGTCGCTATCCCGCAGGACCTCGCTCAAATGTTTTACGTTCGCAAGCCTCGTCGATATGCGCAATCCCCCGGCCTTCGGCTTGAGGGCGGCCTCGATCCTATCGAGGTCGCTCGTACTGTCATCGGCCGTAGGAACCGGCAACTCGACATACATCTTCCTCACGAGCGGCGAGAAGGCGAATTTATTCTCCCTCTCGAGCACAACGCCCTTCGTGAACTCTTCCGCATCGTGGCTTGCGTGCTCGTGGGTCTCGACCGACTCTACCGGCACGGTCACCTCGCAATCGCTCTCGACGATCGCCTGGCACGCCAGCACCATACCGCGCTGCCGCTCTCGGGCACTGACCAGCCGCGATGCCTCGGCCTTGACCGTCCCCTTGTCGGCGATCACGCGGCACTTGCCGCACAACCCTTCGCCGCCGCACGCAGCGCTCAGGATGATGCCGGCCTTCGTCGCCGCGGTCAAAAGGTCGGTGCCCTGGGACACCCTGACGACCAGCGCCTGCGGCCTGAACGTTACGGTAAATTCTCGCATCTACGGTTTCCAGCCTCTCAGATAGTTCACAATTCCCGACGCCTCTCTCGGCCCGACCGACACTTTCATACCCGAAACCTCTTCGAGCTTGCCGCTCAGGACCGATACGTATCCGGGTATCGTCACTGTGCGGTGCGAGACGATCTTCTCGATGCCGAATTTCTTGAGCGTCTCTGCGATCTTCTCTGCGGTGAACTTCTCCGCCGCCCAGGCCGTCAGCACCGACATGCCTTCCGAATCGCAGCAGACGATATATGTCGGGACTTTGCTCGATTCAACTTCGCCCGCAACGGTGAAATAGGTGATCGAGAAGTTCGTCGTGACCAGGACCGGCGACAGGGCGGCGACCTTTCCTATCTCGTAGATCTTCGGCTCGACCTGTACCGGCTTCTGCGGGTCCTGGTAGATATCCTGGCGCGCGACGAGAAGCGGGAATACGTATTCCCGCTCGACGTTCTTCATGATGACGATACCGGCGTACTTTGCGACATACGATACGGCCTCTGCCAGTTCCTGGTCCGGGTCGTCCGCCTCGGTGAATACGAGGATCGGGTAGCCCAGCGGCCTGAAATTCTTCCTAAGCGCGCTGCGGCGTATGTAGGTGAAATCCTGTATACGCTTCGAAAGCCCGCTCTCATTCAGGTGTATGACGATCTCTTCGACGCCGCCGGACCGGGCTTTCGCTGCTGCCTCGGCGGCTTCTTCGACTCCGGCGCATGTAAGGGCAAGCGGCAGATTGTTCTGGCTGGCGAGCTTAATAAAAGCTTCCTGTGATGCCGCATCGCCGCATATGACCAGCGGCCTCTTCTCTTTGCACAGTGCGACGGCCTCGGCCATCGTTTCGGCGTCATCGCTGTAGAGGGCGATCGCCATCTTCGATGACGCCTCAACCGCGCTGACCGCGGTCAGGAACTTATTTCTGTATCCGGACTTATTTCTCACGCATATCAGGCCCGCGCCGATCTGCTGCCCCACGCGTTCGAAGACAAGGCCGTTGATCTTTTCGATCGTCCAGCCTATCTCCTGCTCGTCGGCCGAATCCTCGATCAGGAATCCTATGGCGGGCGGATGGTAAAACTTCTGCTCGTGGCGGTACATGACGGTCTCGTTGCCGATCTCGAACCTGGCGTCGCCGGTGCCTATGGTGACAAGTTTTATGGGCGGCTGGCTCGCGCTCTCGAGCGCCTGCCTGGCCTGCGCGGTCACATGCGGGCACTTGTCGAGCGATACCTTCTTCTGCGCAAGCGCCATCGCAAAGGCCAGGCACGTCGCGAAGCCGCAGTCCTTGCAGTTTGTTTTTGGTAAGAGTTTATATATGTCTAGTCCCGATAATGCCATCCGATCACCTTATGGAATCGTTTATACCGTTTACCAATCCTTCGCAGGCTCAGGCATATTGACAGGCTTCCTTCTCATCTTGATGACTCTGCCCGTCGCTTCCTCGCCCTTGTAGCCTTCAAGCAGCATCCTGGCTTCCCCTTCCGTCATCTCGCCGGCCTTCGCCTCACCCTGTGGAGCCTGATATGCGGCAAGGCCGCTCTGCTGCTGGCCTGTTTTCTCTTTGCCCTCTGCCTGCGCCGCGGCCTGTTCTTCGGCGCCGCCGGCCTCTTCTTTCTCCTGCTCGCCCCGCGCGGCCTCATCTGCTTTCCGTTCTTCCGCGTCCTTGGCGGCCTCTTCCTGCCTCTGTGCTTCCGCGCCCCTGGCGGCCTCTTTCATCTTCTGCTCTTCTTCTCCCTGCGCCTCATCTTTCCGATCTTCCCCGGCCTTGCCAGTTTGAGCCTCTTTCTCCTTCTGATCCTGACCCTCGCCCTGCTGCGCCTCGTCTTTCTTCTCTTCTGGGCCTTTACCCTTCTCCTCTTTGCCCTTCTCCTGATCGGCCTTCTTCTCATCCTGACCGCCGCCCTGAGACTTCTCGTCTTGCCCCTTGGACTGGTCTTCTTTCTTCTCTTCTCCACCCTTAGATTGCTCTTCTCCGCCTCCTTGCTGCGGCTGCTGCTGTTTATCACCTTCGCCGCTGCCGCCTTGTTGCTGCTGCCTATCCTGTTCCTGCTTCTGCTGGTCCTTTTGCTGGTCCTGCCTATCCTTCTTCTGCTGGTCCTGTTGTTTTTGTTGCTGCTCTTGTTTCTTCTTTTCCTCTTCCTTCTTCATCTGGTACGTTGGCGACAGCTCTTCTTTCTTCTTCGCAACGTACTCGTAGTTAAATTTCGCGTCCCTATCGCCCGGGTCAAGGTCGAGAGCCCTCTTGTAGTATTTGAGAGCCGTATCGTACAACTCCCCGGCCTTCTTTATGTCTTTTTCCTTTGAAAGGCCGATCTTATACGTCGCATTGCCGATGTTGTAATCCGCGAACGGGACAAGGTCAGCATTGCCCGTTGCTATCGCCTTGTTGAATTGCTCGATCGACTTATTATAAGTCCCATCTTTATATAATGCCGCGCCTGCGTTGAAATTGGCTATTCCGGAGTTGGGCTTCTCTGCGATTGCCTTTTCGTATGCCTTAACAGCATCTGAGTAACTGCCTTTATTATATAATATATTGCCGCTTTTAACATCCTCTTTCTGGGAGGCCGATGACGGGGAGGCCATCGCAGTAGAGAGCAGAAGTGCAAGCGCGAATACCTTCATCATGGGGCAACCCTCTTCCGCTCGGGGATCAGCGGCTCTAAAAACAGGAGCAGTATCGCCAGGGCAAGAAAATACTGGTATCTCTCCTGATAATGTTTGCGCATCTTTGCCTCTATATCACGCTTTTCGAGCTTCGAGATGCTCTTATCGTAAAGCAGCACGAGCCCGAACTCAGCCTGTGTGGCCCGCACGTAGCTCCCCCCGGTCGATACGGCTATCTTTTTCAATATCTCTTCATTCAGTTTTGTCTTTACCACCTGGCCGCTTCGGTCGGTCAGGTAGCCCCGCTCGCCGTCGCGGCCCATCGCGGGGATGATCTCGCCATCGGCCGTCCCGACGCCGATGCAGTATATCTTTATGCCCATCTCGGCGGCATCCCGGGCGGCCTTAAGCGCGTCTCCCTCAAAATCCTCGCCGTCGGTCACTATCACCAGGACTTTATATTTCGTATCCGGCCCCTTGAATACGCCCAGCGCCTCTTTTATCGCGCTCGATATCGAGGTGCCTGCGCGCGGTATCGTGGCCGTCGTGAGGTCATCGAGGGAGAGCAGGAACCCGTTATAGTCGATGGTGAGCGGGCACTGCAGGAACGCCGTTCCCGCGAACGCCACGAGGCCCACCCGGTCGCCGCTTAGTTTCTTCACCAGGTCCCTGACAGCGAACTTCGTGCGCTCGAGCCTGTTCGGTTTCACATCCGTGGCGAGCATGCTTTTCGAAACGTCGATGGCGATCAGCATGTCGATACCGGTCCTCTTTACCTCCTCCCAGACGAACCCCCACTGGGGCCTGGCGAGCGCGGCGAGGCTAAGACAGACCGCTGCGGCCACCATCAGGATACGGACGACCTTCAGCGCCGTGCTCATCGACGGGGCGATGTCGGCCATGAGGTGTGCGTCCACGAACCGCTCCATCAGCGCCCTCCGCCGCTTCAGCATCCACAGGTAAAAAACAGCCAGCGCGATCATCGCGGGCAGTATCATCGAAAAGTAGTTCTGGTTCGCGTAGTTCATGCCTTACGGGATCCTCAGGAAGACGGTGTTGACCAGCAGTATCTCGAGCGCAAGTATGATCAGCGCCGGTATAAGGAAATAGAGAAAAAGTTCCTCCGACTCCCGGTAGCCGAAGTGTTCGATATTGGACTTCTCGAGTTTGTCGATATCATCGTATATCCTGCGCAGCGTCTCGGTATCGCTCGCCAGGTAATATTTCGCGCCGGTCATACCGGCTATCTTTTTCAGGATCTCCTCGTCCATCTCGATCGGTATGTTCTTATAGACGGTCCTGCCGAACTGGTCCTGGAGCGGATACGGAACGAGCCCCTTGGTACCGACGCCGATGGTATAGACCTTTATCTTGAGCGCCTTCGCGGCCTCGGCAGCGACGACAGGCGATATCGTGCCGGCGTTATTGACGCCGTCGGTCAGGAGTATGATGATCCTCGACTTCGTCTTGGACGTCTGCAGCCTGGTCACCGACGTCGCGATAGCGCTGCCGATAGCCGTTGCGTCCTCTATCATACCGACCCGAACCCGGTCGAGATTCTCGTTCAGCCACGCGTAATCCGTCGCGAGCGGGCAGACAGTATAGGCGCGGGCGGCAAACGCGACCAGGCCCACCCTGTCGTCCTTGCGCTTCTTAATAAATTCCTTGACGACCTCCTTGACGACGTCGAACCTGTTAATGCGGCCCGATCCCATCCTGAAATCCTCCGCGAGCATGCTCGTCGAGGTATCGAGCGCAAGCACTATGTCGACGCCCTCCGATACCGTCTTCGTCCCTTCGAGGATCGACTGCGGCCTCGCCAGCGCGGCGAGCAGCATGACCAGAGCGGCCGCCCTGAACAGGATCATATACTTTCCCATCCGCTGGCGCACGGTCGGCTTCAGCTCTTTGACGAGCTCTTCTGACGGGAACGTGAAGGTGGGATCGGCTTTCTTCCTGCGCGCGATCAGGATGAGCGGCGGGATCATCAGGACAAAAAGGAATACCCACGGGTCTTTAAATACGAACATCGCTAAGCCTTGCCATCATGTGCCGTATCGTGCGAAAACACCTCTTTCGTCTCCTCGACGAAACCTTTCGCGGTCGTATATACCTTCTCCGCTTCGTCGCGCGATGGCGCGTATTTCGCGAACTTTACCAGGTCGCAGGCGTTGAGGAAATCCCTGAGCAGTTCTTTCTGGCCTATCGAAAGCGCGCTCGAGACGCCGAGCGAATTCAGGAACTCCTCGGTCGTCATCTCGGGCGCCTTCAGCCTGAAGACCCTCTCGATATAATGGCGTATGCAGTCAGAGATAGCCGCAAAATACTCCTTCGCGTCAGTGTCCTTCAGGAATAACGAGCGCGCGGCCTCGAGCTCCTCCAGGGCGGTCTCATGCGGCAGCCTGACGGGCCTACGCCGTTTCATCCTGATGTACCAGCGGATACCGGCCAGCGCCAGCAGAGTCAGCACTAACGATCCGCCGACAAGGATCCAGTGTATCTCGTAAAATGAAAGCGGCCCCTTGATATCCCTGATGTCACCGGCGCCGTTTTTCGGCAATACGCTTATGACCGTCACATTGATCGGCTTGGTCTTCAGGACCAGCCAATCCTTGCCGCCATCTCGCCTGTATTTCACCTCGACTTCCGGGATAGTCTTTTTGCCGGTTTCATACGCGGTGATATAATACCAGCGGTACAGCGTCCTCTTCCCGAACCATCCCGACTTGACGCCGCCGGAGGTGTCCTTGATCTCGAAGTCACCGATCGTCCCGTCTTTGAAAGCGGGGAGCTGGGCCTCGGAGTCTTTCTCGGCGGTTATCTCGATCGCATACTTTATCCTGTCCCCGATAGTTATGGAGCTCCTGTCGATCGAGGCGCGGACGCATGTTCCGTCCTTCGCCGCCGCCGCCGGAGCAAGGAGCACGATGGCCAGTACCGCCGCTAAAAATGCCTTCACAGCCTCTTCCTCCGCATCTTGAAGAACTTGATCAGCTCGTCAATGTAGGGCTTGTCGGTGCGTATATCAATATGGTCGACGCTTATCGACGCAAAGAGCCGTGAACGGTCTTCCGTCATCCGGCGGGACTTTGAGTGGTACGCCTGCCTGACCTTCGCGCTGGCCGTATCGACCATGAAAAATTTGCCCGTCTCAGCGTCAGCGAGCTCAACGAGGCCGGCGTTCGGAAGCTCAGTCTCGCGGGGGTCGGTGATCGTTATCGCGATGCAGTCGTGCCTCTTGCCCGCTATCGACAGCGGCTTCTTGAACTCCTTGGCGAAGAAATCCGAGATGACGAACGTAACGGCGCGCCGCGTCGTGACGCTGTCGAGATACCGCAGCGCGGCCGATATGTCGGTGCCCCTCTGCTTCGGCTTGAAGTAGAGCGCCTCGCGTATAACTCTCAGCACGTGCTGCTGGCCCTTCCTCGGCGGGATGAATTTCTCTATCCTGTCGGTGAATATGATCAGCCCGACGCGGTCGTTGTTCTTGATCGCCGCGAACGCCAGCACCGCGGAGACCTCGGCGGCGAGCTCGCTCTTCATGCGCCTAGCACTCCCGAAGTAGGATGAGCCCGACGCGTCGAGCAGTATCATCACCGTCAGCTGGCGCTCCTCGACGTACTTTTTGATGAACGGGTGGCCCATCCGCGCGGTGACGTTCCAGTCGATCGAGCGTATCTCGTCGCCCGGCTGGTATTCCCTGACCTCGTCGAACTCCATGCCACGGCCCTTGAAGACGCTTTCGTACTGGCCGGAAAGGAAATCGGTCACCAGCCTGGAGGTGGTGATGTGGATGCGTCGTATCTTGGAGATGATCTCTTTAGGAAGCATTGCCCGGCCTTAGGGGACCCTGACTTCCTCGAAGATCGTCTTCACGACATCCTCGGAGGTCTTATCCTCGGCCTCCGCCTCGTAGCTGACGATAACGCGGTGGCGCAGGATATCCATCCCTATCGTCTTCACGTCCTGCGGGACGACGTAGCCCCTGCCCTGCAGGAACGCGTATGCCTTCGAAGCCACCGTCAGGTATATGCTGGCCCTGGGCGAGGCCCCGTACTGGATCAGCGGCGCGAGCTCATTCATCCTGTAGGCCTTCGGGTCTCTCGTCGCGAAGACGATATCGATGATGTACTTCTCGATCCGCTCGTCGATATATATCTCATCGACGACCTGCCTGGCCCTGATGATCTCTTCGGGGCCCACGACCGGCGCAACGTCGATCTTCTTGCTCGTCGTCGCCATCCTCTTGACTATCTTCAGTTCCTCTTCTTTCGTGGGGTACTCTATCTTCAGCTTGAGCATGAAACGGTCGACCTGCGCTTCGGGAAGCGGGTACGTCCCCTCGTGTTCGATCGGGTTCTGGGTCGCCAGCACCAGGAACGGCTCGTCAAGCTTGAAGGTCGTCTCGCCTATCGTCACCTGCCGCTCCTGCATCGCTTCGAGGAGCGCGCTCTGGACCTTCGCCGGCGCGCGGTTTATCTCATCGGCAAGGATGATGTTGGCGAATATAGGGCCCTTCTTGGTGGTGAAGTTACCGTCCTTTGGATTGTATATGAGCGTCCCGATCAGGTCCGCGGGCAGAAGGTCGGGCGTGAACTGCAGCCGCTGGAACTTTGTCTTGATAGCTTCGGCCAGCACCCTCACCGACAGCGTCTTTGCCAGGCCCGGCACGCCTTCGATCAGGATATGGCCGTTCGCGAGAAGCCCGACAAGCAGCCTTTCGATAAGGTACTTCTGGCCGACGATGACCGTCTCTATCTCACTCGTCAGTTTCTGGACAAAGGCGCTCTCTTTCTTTACCTTTTCATTGATGGCCTCAACGGACTGGCTTATCATACTATTACCTCCTTCAATGAGGCCGCGACTTATGGAGTCCTGAGCTTGGTACTCAGACGACACATGTCGCTCCTCCAGTTTTATAATTAGGGCCGAATTGAATCCCGCAAGACTCCTCTTAAGTGCCTTCCGCAGACTATAAAGCTGTCTTGCGGGACACATATACGCAGATTATATTATATATGTAAAAGCAAAAAATCTCAAGGACGTATTGCGATCCTTGAGATCAACCGGCTCCGACCTCGTAGGTCGACCTACGAGGTCGCCTTACAATTTCAATGATGGCTTGCCCGCACTATGCCGTTATGCGATAACTCAGGGCTTCGTAGGGCTTGCCATACGAAGCTCCTCGAGTCGGCATGTACCAGCGAAGTATGGAGCGGGAGATGGGAATCGAACCCACGCAACGAGCTTGGAAGGCTCGTGTTCTACCATTGAACTACTCCCGCCTGAAGCTTGTCCCGCCAAACAACTTTATACCAGACAGGCGACTTTAAAAGGTGTTTGGCGGGATTAATTCGCAGACGGCCTTCGGCCTACACGTTACGTCGCCTACGGCTCCGTAACGTGTCTGCTCATTGAAGAAGGCTCGTGTTCTACCATTGAACTACTCCCGCGTCGTAAAAGCTCACTACGACCAGTGAGCAGGCAACTCGGTAAGTCTTGTTCGCTTTTACTCCTTGAAAGGAAACCCGATGGTTTCCTTTCAAGGCCCCTCACTTCGTTCGGGGCTGCTTTTCTTCCTTCTCTATAAATTTTCGGCTTCCGCTTGTGGCGGAACTTTCGGATGCGTGCCGCATCCAACCAAGCCCGGAGGCCTGGGTGTCGAGCGGGG
>CAYGRZ010000045.1:0-12580 GCA_964352425.1 uncultured Planctomycetia bacterium
CATGCCCGCTCGCAATTTTTAGGCCCCGCTCGACACCCAGGCCTCCGGGCTTGGTGGATGGGGCACGCACCCAAAAATTTCGCCGCTTGGTATACTCGCATAATTCCTGCTTACCGCTGCTAATAGTTCGATCTCCTCAGGAATCTTTCCGCTTCTATGATTGCTAAAACTCATACGCGATCGCCGCATTTCTCATGCCGGAGGCCTGGGTGGAGGGCGAGACGGGGTGTATGGCGTCACCCGTAAGATTTTCGCCTGCATATGCGGATATCGGCGAGGGGATAGAAGGGCCGGGCGGCGAAACTTTTGGGCACCTCGCCGTAGCGACTGTCAAAAAATTTTGATTCCTTACAGCGGTTTAGCAAGGCCAAGGAAACCTGTCAACAGTCAGCCGGCAGTCCGGGTTCATTGGCCCCGCCTGCCAGAATGTGTTTTCATGCAGTCGGGCAGGCATCAAGATTTTTTCACAGCAAATTTGCACGCTTAATGCAAATTTGCGACAAGCGGAGGCGAGTGCCCAAAAGTACCACGCCGCCCGGGAGATTGAAAAATTACACTTGAGATTTGACGGCTTTATACTATAATGTATGGGATAATTATACTACAAGGAGCGCTGTATGAGACTTGCGAAACGGGTTTCCGGGATAGATGAATCGGTTACCTTGGAGATCACCTCGAAGGCCAAGAAGATGGCCAAAGAGGGCATCGATGTCGTGAGCTTCGCCGCGGGCGAGCCCGATTTTGACACGCCGAGGCACATAAAAGACGCCGCCATAAAAGCGATAAATGAAGGATTTACCAAGTATACGGCCTCAAGCGGGATCCTTGAGCTGCGGGAGGCGATAGCGAAGAAGTTTAAGGCCGATAACGGCATCGATTATACTCCCGCGCAGATAATCGTTTCGAACGGCGCCAAGCATTCCCTCAACAACATCTTCCAGGCGGTATGCGATGCGGGAGATGAGGTCATCATCCCCGCCCCTTACTGGCTCAGCTACCCTGCGATGGTGAGTATGGCGGAAGCCAAGCCCGTGTTCGTGGAGACGAGGGCATCGAACGGATTTAAGGTCACAGAGAAAGATCTCGAAGCCAAGGTCACGAATAAGACGAAGTGCATGGTCCTGAACAGCCCGTCGAACCCGACCGGAGGCATCTACGATATCGAGGACCTCAGGATAATAGCGAAGCTGGCGGTCAAGCATAACTTCTTCGTGATAAGCGATGAGATATACGAGAAGCTCATCTACGACGGCAGGGAGCATCACTCTATCGCTTCGCTCGGAAAAGACATTTACGATCGCACGATAACCGTGAACGGCGTCTCCAAGAGTTATTCGATGACCGGCTGGCGGATAGGGTACGCCGCCGGGCCCGCCGACGTGATGAAGGCGATAGGTAACCTGCAGAGCCACGCTGCGTCGAACCCGGCGTCGATAAGCCAGAAGGCGGCGCTTGCGGCACTGGCGCAGGACCAGTCGTTCATCGAGGACATGAGGCAAGAGTATGAGAAGAGGCGAGACTACATGGTCTCGAGGGTGAGCGTGATGAAGAACGTCTCCTGCTTCAAGCCGGGCGGCGCATTCTACCTCTTCTGCGACATATCGAAGACCGGCAAAGATTCGATACAGACAGCCGGCGCCCTTCTCGATCAGGCGAAGGTCGCCGTGATCCCCGGAGGGCCTTTCGGAGCGTCCGGGCACATAAGACTCAGCTTCGCCACCGGCATGGAGGCGATCAGGAAGGGCATGGACAGGATGGAGGAGTATTTCAGGAAAAATGGGTAAGACGATAGCGGAGAAAATACTTTCACATCACGCAGGCAAGGACCTTAAGTCCGGTGACGTCGCTGTCTGCGACATCGACTTCTGCTTCGGCCATGACGGGACCAGTTCCATCATCATCGACAGCTTCAGAAAGCTCGGCGCCCAGAAACCGTTCGACACGTCAAAGTTCTACATGATCATCGACCATTCGGCTCCCAGCCCCAACATCGGCGTCTCCGCGATCCACAAGAAGATGCGCGACTTCGCCAGGCAGTTCGAGGTCGGATTCTACGACATCGGCTGCGGCGTCTGCCACCAGCTTATTCCCCAGAAAGGGCATGTGACCTGCGGCGACCTCGTCCTCGGCGCCGACTCGCATACGTGCACGTACGGCGCGATCAACGTCTTCTCGACAGGCGTCGGTTCGACTGACCTCGCGATAGCCGCGGCGAGCGGCAAGAACTGGTTCAGAGTGCCCGAGACGATCAAGGTCGTGGTGAAAGGCAGACTCCCGAATGGGGTATACGCAAAGGATATTATCCTGCATATCGCCGGGGATATCGGCGCGAACGGCGCGACCTACAAGTCGGTCGAGTTCTGCGGGGAGGCGATAAGCGCCCTGTCGGTCGATGCGCGGCTCACGATATCGAACATGGCGGTCGAGATCGGCGCCAAGGTGGGCCTGATGGAGGCCGATGGCAAGGTATTGAAATGGGTCGCTGAGCATTCCCGCAAGGAGCCCCATCCGGTCAAGGCCGATATCGATGCCAGGTACTGCGCCGTAAAGACATACGATGTCTCGAAGCTCGTCCCGCAGGTCGCAAAGCCCCATGCGGTGGACAATGTGGCGGATGTGGCCGAGCTTGCCGGCCTGAAGATAGACCAGGCGTTCGTCGGGACCTGCACGAACGGAAGGCTCGAGGACCTCGAGGTGACGGCCGCGATCCTGAAGGGCAGGACGGTCCATCCGGAAGTGAAATTCGTAATAGCGCCGGCATCGAAAGAGATATACCTCGACGCGCTTAAGAAGGGATACATCGATACGTTCGTCAATGCCGGGTGCGCGGTCGTCGCTCCCGGCTGCGGCCCGTGCGTCGGGACGCATAACGGCGTCCTCGCCGACGGCGAGGTGGCGATCTCGACGGCGAACAGGAACTTCAAGGGCAGGATGGGCAATCCCAATTCGTTCATATATCTGGCCAGCCCCGCTACAGTGGCCTCATCGGCCCTGACGGGCAGGATCTCCGATCCCAGAGAACACAAGAAGAGGCTGTAAACGATGAAACATTTTGCGCGACGCTTAAAGGTGCAGGATAACGTTAATACCGATTACGTCATCTCCGGCAGGTATAAGTTCAAGATCCAGGACCCGAAGGAGCTTGCCAAACACATCTTCGAGGACATAGACCCTGACTTTTCCTCTCGCGTAAAGGCGGGCGACATCCTGGTGGCGGGCGAGAACTTCGGCTGCGGCTCGTCGAGGGAGCAGGCGCCGCAGGCGTTGAAATCGTCCGGCTTCCACGCCGTGGTCGCGAAGAGCTTTGCGAGGATATTCTACCGCAATGCGTTCAACATCGGGCTGCTGCTGATTGAGTGCAATACCGATTTCATTGACGACGGAGACGAGCTTGAGGTCGATATAGAGAAGGGGAAGCTTCACAGCAAGTCGAAAGGGCTTCTGCTCGACATCAAGCCGATACCGCCCGTGATGAAAAAGCTGCTCGAGGACGGCGGTGTCGTCGAGCATTTCAAGAAGCACGGAGGGTTCAAGTTTGAGTAAATATACAGTGACGCTGATACCCGGTGACGGGACGGGGCCGGAGCTTGCCGAAGCGGCACGGCGCTGCGTCGACGCGCTCGGTGTCGGCATATCGTGGGAGATCGTCGAGGCCGGCGCGTGCGCGATAGAGAAATACAAGACGCCGCTTCCGGATCACGCGCTCGAGTCGATCAGGAGAAATAAGGTCGCGCTGAAAGGCCCGATCACGACGCCGATCGGCACGGGATTCAGGAGCGTCAATGTAGAGATCAGGAAGAGGCTCGACCTCTACGCGTGTCTCCGGCCGTGCAAGAGCTATAAGGGCGTGCGGTCGAAGTACGAAAATATCGACCTCGTCATCGTGCGGGAGAACACCGAGGACCTTTACGCGGGCATCGAGTTCGAGAAGGGCTCGAAAGAGGCCGGCGAGCTTATCCCGCTGCTGGAAACGATGAGCAAGAAGAAGATCAGGCCCGATTCCGCTATCAGCATAAAGCCGATATCGGTCGAGGGCTCGAGGCGGATCGTAAAGTTCGCGTTCGATTATGCCGTCAAGAATAAACGTCGCAAGGTCACGGCGGTCCACAAGGCGAATATCATGAAATTCACCGATGGCCTCTTTCTCGAGGTCGCGCGGCAGGTAGCAAAAGAGTACGTGGGGAAGATCGAGTTCGAAGACAGGATCGTCGACAACATGTGTATGCAGCTCGTCCAGAAGCCTGAACTCTACGACGTGCTCGTGTTGCCGAACCTCTACGGCGATATCGTCTCGGACCTGGCTGCAGGGCTCATAGGCGGCCTGGGCGTTGCACCCGGCGCGAATATCGGCGAGGACGCGGCGCTTTTTGAGCCGACGCACGGCAGCGCGCCGAAATACAAGGGGCTTAACAAGGTGAACCCCGTCGCGCTCATCTTATCTGCCGTCCTGATGCTTAAGCATATCGGCGAGACGACGGCCGCCAAACGCCTTGAGGATGCGGTCGCCGCCATCATCGCGGAAGGTAAATACGTAACGTACGATATGAAAAAAGGCCGCAACGACCCGAGTGCGGTCGGCACCCGCGAGATGGCGGATGCGATAATACAAGTAATACGTAAAAAGTAAAGAATAAAAAGTAATTAATGAAGAAGAGCAAGTTCAAAGTATCGGTGATCGGTGCAGGGGCGGTTGGCGCGACGCTCGCGCAGAGGATATTCGAGTCGGCGATGGCAGATGTCGTTCTCGTCGATATAGCCAAGGGCATGGCCTGCGGGAAGGCGCTCGACCTCCTGGACGCCGCGCCGATAACCGGCACCGAGCAGTCGATAGCAGGCACCGGCGATTATAGCCAGATCGAAGGTTCCGACATCGTCGTCATCACCGCCGGCCTTCCGAGAAAGCCGGGGATGACGCGCGAAGACCTGATAGCGAAGAATGCCGCGATCATCACCGACGTGTCGATCCATATCAAAAGCCATGCCCCTTCCGCGATCGTGATCGTCGTCACCAATCCGCTCGATTCGATGACATATCTTGCACGCAAGCTGACGGGTTTCAAGCGGGAGAAGGTCTTCGGGATGGCGGGCGTGCTCGACGGCTCGCGCTTCATAGCGCTGATAGCCGAGCAGCTTAAAGTCCCGCGCGCGTCGGTCGAGACGTACGTGATGGGAAGCCACGGCGATACGATGGTGCCCGTGATATCACAGACGCTCGTTTCGGGCAAGCCGGTCGCCGGCCTTATGCCGAGGGAGACGCTCGAGCGGATAGTGAAGCGCACCTGCGACCGCGG
Source organism: uncultured Planctomycetia bacterium (assembly GCA_964352425.1). Taxonomy (GTDB): domain Bacteria; phylum Omnitrophota; class Gorgyraeia; order 2-01-FULL-45-10; family 2-01-FULL-45-10; genus JAMWCX01. Next base: position 5,292 of record CAYGRZ010000045.1, read on the forward strand.
CGCGGAGATAATGTCGCTCCTCGGGACGGGCAGCGCGTATTACTCCCCGAGCGCGGCCGTCTTCAAGATGATCCGCGCGATAATCAATGATACAAAAGAGGTCATGACAGCGTCGGCATATCTCTCGGGCGAATACGGTTTCAAAGACATCTACATCGGCGTCCCGTGCAGGATAGGCGCTCACGGCATCGAGGAGATAGTGGAGCTCGATCTCTCGGAAGAGGAGAGATCCGCTTTCCGCGCATCGGCACAGGCGATAAAAAGTTCGATAGAGTTTTTATGAAAATATACGATATCGCCATCATTGGCTCCGGCCCCGGTGGTTACGTCGCCGCGCTGTATGCTTCCCGCCACAACGTAAGCGTCTGCGTCATTGAGAAAGGCCTCGTCGGCGGCACCTGCCTCAACCGCGGCTGCATCCCAACAAAATCACTCCTCAATTCAGTATCCATAGCGTCGAAGTTTAAGACTGCCTCTCTGCATGGCGTGAATGTGCAGGGTGTAAGCATCGATTTCGAAAAGGTGATGTCCAGGAAAACGGATGTAGTCACGCGCCTCAGGGCCGGCATCGAAACGCTCTTCAGGGGAAGCAAGGTCGCCCTGGTAAAAGGGACGGCAAAGATCACGGCGCCGGATACGATATCGGTCGACGGCCGCGAAGAGATAAAGGCAAAATATATCGTCATCGCCAGCGGTTCCAGGGTTTCAGAGCTTCCGGGCATAACGATAGACGAATCGGTCATCCTCTCGAGCGACGGTATCCTTGAGATAAAGCATATCCCCGCGTCCCTGGTGGTGATCGGCGGCGGTGTCATCGGCTGCGAGTTCGCCAACCTCTTCAATAAGTTCGGCTCAAAAGTCACGATCATCGAGATGACCGAGCGGCTGATCCCGACGCAGTCGCGTGAAGTATCCAAGAAGCTCGAGATACTCTTCAGAAAGGGCGGCGTGGATATCCACCTCGGGCGTACAGTGGAGTCGATAGAGAAGGGCGCAGGCTGCGGCATCGGTATTTCTGGCGGCGCGCGCGTAGAGGCCGAGAAGGTCCTCGTCTCGGCCGGCAGGCGCGCCAATATAGAAGCTCTCGGCCTCGAAGGCCTCGGGATCAAGACCCGGAACGGCAGGATATGCGTCGATCAGCATCTGAGGACGTCTGTGCCGAATATTTACGCGGTAGGCGACTGCATCCCGGGGCCGCTGCTGGCGCACAGGGCGTCCTACGACGGCATCCTCGCCTGCGACCATATAGCGGGCAAGCCGAGAAAAGCCGATTACTCGAACATACCGAATTGCATATGGACCGACCCCGAGATAGCGAGCGTCGGGCTGTCCGAAGACGAGGCAAAGGCCAGGCACCACGACGCGAAGGTCGCAAAGTTCCCGTACCTTGCTTCGGGCAAGGCGTACCTGGAAGGCGAGACGGAAGGTTTTGTCAAGATCATCGGTACCTCGAAAGGCGAGATCCTGGGCGTGGAGATATTCGGCAAGGACGCCTGTAACCTGATAGGCGAGGCGACGCTCGCCAGGACGGCGGCCGTCACGATCAAAGACTGGAGCTACGTCGTCCACGGCCATCCCACCCTGTCGGAGATACTCCAGGAAGCTGCGCACATCTTCTGCGGGACCGCCATCCACAGCGTCGTGTAGGGCAGGAGCCATGATAATCGATCTCGGGCTCATAGATTACGAAGATGCGTACCGGGTCCAGAAGGAGCTGGTGGCGCGGCGCAGGCTGGGCGAGATTGGCGATACGCTTATCATCGCCGAACACAGGCCGGTATTCACGATAGGAAGGGCCGGATCCCGGGAAAATCTTCTGGCCGACGAAAAGCTCCTTGCGGAGAGGGGCATCAAGGTGCTCTCGGTCGACAGGGGCGGCGATATCACGTTCCACGGGCCGGGCCAGCTCATCGCATATCCGGTGATCGATCTTGCGGCGAACTGTGCCGATCTTCATCGGTATCTGCGCCGCCTCGAAGATGTAGTGATAGAATTTTTAAGCAAATATTCCGTCTCTGCGATTCGGTCAAACGGGAAGACGGGTGTCTGGGTGGGCGGCAGGAAGATAGCGTCGATAGGAATAGGGGCGGCACACTGGATCACGTATCACGGCCTCAGCATCAATGTAAACGTCGATCTCAGTTTCTTTTCGATGATACACCCGTGCGGCCTCAAGAATGTTGAGATGGAATCGTTAGCCCGCATACTCGGCAAGTCCGTCGATATGGATGAGGCAAAGAGGTCCCTCGTATCGTCGTTTAGCGGGATATTCGATCTTTGCGGGGATGTCCGGCCCGCGGAAAGATATTCGGCCACACTATAAAGACGGTGACGCGCACCGCCTCCGGCGGCGATGAGAGCGTAGTGTGCGGACAAACATTATACTAAAGACGGGGGGTTTTACACATGGTCGATGTTAGATTGCCGGCACTGGCGGAAGGCGTCAGCAAGGCGACTCTCACATACTGGCACAAGGCGGTCGGCGAGGCCGTGAAGGCGGGCGAAGACCTGGTGGAGCTGGCTACCGACAAGGCCACCTTCAATATGCCCTCTCCGGCCTCAGGCATTTTGAAAGAAGCCCTCGCGGGCGAAGGCACGGAGGTCAGCGTGGGCCAGGTGATCGCGAAAATAGAATAGGGACGATGGCGCCGAAAATATTATTACTATACATATCCGAGCATTCCGGCCACCACTGCGCGAGCCTTGCCATAGAGAAGGCTCTCCGCGCGGTGGACCCGCGTGTCGAAACGATCAATATCAATTCATTTAATTATACGAATCCGATCCTTGAGAAGGTGATCAACAGGGCCTACATGGGCGTCGTGAAGCGCACGCCGGAAGTGTGGGACTATCTGTATGACAATCCCAAAGTTGTCAAGCACACCCAGAAGCTGCGGGAACTCATCCACAGGTTCAATACGGGCAAGCTGAAGGCCTTACTCGATGAGTCGAAGCCCGACGCGATTATTTGCACCCAGGCCTTTCCCTGCGGGATGGTCGCCGATTACAAAAAGACGTTCAATCTGGATGTCCCGATCATCGGCGTGTTGACCGACTACGCGCCCCATTCCTACTGGATATACAACAATGTCGACCGGTATATCGTCCCGTCCAGGGATACGGGCCGGAAACTGGCGGACGACGGGGTGGATCCGTCCCGCGTGGCGGATTACGGCATCCCGATAGACCATAAGTTCATCGAACGGCATGATACGGGAAAATTTTGCGATAAGATCGGCCTCGATAAGGATAAACAATGCCTGCTCGTGATGGGCGGCACACAGGGGTTGGGGCCGATCGGGTCCGTCATAAAATTATTGGACGCCTCGCCGCTCGACCTGGAGATAGTCGTAGTCACGGGCACCAATAAGAAGCTCTATCGGTGGCTTTCTTCGAAACGGTTCAGGAAAAAAGTTATTGTCCTGCCGTATGCGGACAACATAGACGAATTGATGCATGCGGCGACCGTCATCATAACGAAACCCGGCGGGATAACGACCGCCGAGGCGCTCGCCGTCGGACTTCCGATGCTGATAGTCAGCCCCCTTCCCGGCCAGGAGGCGATGAACACGAAGTTTCTCCTGAAGGAAGGGGTGGCGGTCAAGGCCGAGAGCCCTCAGGATGTGCTCGTTCTGCTGGAAGAGCTCCTCTACAATAAAGATAAATTGAAAACGATGAGCGAGAAGGGGCGTTTGCTTTCCAAGCCGGACAGCGCCCTGAATATTGCGAAGCTCGTGCTGGGGCTGGCAAAGAGATGATTTTATACGCCTTATACCGTATAGGGATATTCCTCGCCCTCGCAGTCCCGCTCAAGGTCTCCTACGCGATGGCGTGTGTCTTTGCCGATGTCTTCTGCCTCTGTTCAGCCCGGGACAGGAAGGCCGTCATGCATAATATCAGGTTTATAGCGGGCTCCCCGGCGGACGATAAGGCGGTCGAGGCGATGGCACGGGAGGTGTTCCGCAACTTCGCCAAGTACCTGGTGGACTTCTTCAGGTTCCAGAAGATAGACGCCGAATATATGAAAAGGCTCGTCAGGGTGGAGGGGCGGGACAATATTGACGCGGCCCTGGCGCGGGGCAAGGGGGTCATAATGCTCTCGGCCCACATCGGCAACTGGGAGCTGGGCGGTGTGGCCGTCTGCGCGATGGGCTATCCTCTGAGCGCCGTCGTCCTGACCCATCAGAACAGGAGGATCAACGATTTCTTCACGCGCCAGCGGATGAGGGGTAGGATGATGCCGATAGAGATAGGAGCATCGCTCAGGGCCTGTTACCGGACGCTTAAGAATAATAATCTGCTCGCGGTCCTCGGCGACAGGGATTTTACCAGGAACGGGATCATGACCGAATTTTTTGGCAAGCGCGCCCTGCTCCCGAAGGGCGCGGCGGTCTTCAGCTACAGGGTGGGCTCCGCCATCGTGCCTTCGTTCATGATACGAAAGCCCGACGATACTTTTACGCTTTTTATCGAGAAGCCGATATTCCCGGATACGGGCCTTGAGGAGACGGCTGCCGTCGAAGACCTGACCGGGAAGTGCGCGGCGGTGATAGAATCGTATGTCAGGAAATACCCGACCCAGTGGTACATCTTTAAGGACCTGTGGGATACCGATGCCGAAAAGCATATGCGTCCTGATACCATCATATAACGAAGCGAAGACGATCGGCCACCTTGTCATGGAGCTCGGCGCCAGGGGCCTTCCCGTCTATGTCGTCGATGACGGATCGAGCGACAAGACCGCGAAGGTGGCCCAGGCCGAAGGCGCGGTGGTGGTCAAACACAAGAAGAATATGGGCAAGGGCGCGTCCTTAAGGGAAGGGTTCAGGCATATCCTGAAGAAGGGCTTCGGGGCGGTGATCGTCATGGACGCTGACGGCCAGCACTGCGTAAGCGATATCGGTAATTTCATAGACAGGATGCGCCAGACGAACGCCGACATCGTGATAGGCAACAGGATGCAGGACGTCTCCTCGATGCCGCTCGACCGCCTTCACACGAACCGCTTCATGTCGCGCCTGATATCGATGGTCGCCGGCCAGTATGTCCCGGACAGCCAGTCGGGCTTCCGGCTTATCAAGAGAGAAGTCCTCGAGAAGATACGGCTTAAGTCGTCCAACTATGAGATCGAATCGGAGATGATCATCAAGGCGTCCAGGGCCGGTTTCAAGATAGAGTCGGTCGGCATAAAGACGATATATCGGGGCGAGGTGAGCAGGATACATCCCGTAGTGGATACGTTGAGGTTTTTCCGGTTCCTGATCAAATCCTTTTTTGACGCATAGGAAAAGCGCATGTCCAGAAAATTACAGAACGGCCTCGTCCATGTCTACACCGGGGCAGGGAAGGGGAAGACGACAGCCGCGTTCGGCCTGGCCGTGCGGGCTGCCGGTTCCGGTTTCAAGGTCTGCATTCACCAGTTCATAAAAGGCCTGGCCTACAGCGAAGGTGCCGTTTTTAAAAAGATAAAGAGCATCAGGATCGAAAAGTGCGGCAGGGGCTGCTTTATAAAAGGCAAGCCTAAGGCAAAAGATATAGAGTGCGCGCTGAACGGCCTCAGGAAAGCAGCGAAGAACATCATGTCGGGAAAGTACGACATGGTGATACTCGACGAGGCCAACGTCGCGCTCAAGCTGGGCCTCATCAGCACCAAAGACGTCATCGCCCTGATAAAACGCAAGCCCCGCCACGTGGAGCTTGTATTGACCGGCAGGTATTGCCCGAGCGCGATCCTGAAATGCGCTGACCTCGTGACCGAGATGAGGAATATCAAGCATCCGTTCGATAAAGGCGTGCCGGCGCGTAAAGGTATCGAATATTAACGAGACTATGGATATCACGCTCAGGAACGCCATCCTCATATCGCTGGCCATCCACATCCTTGTCATCGTCCCCGGATATAACAACTTATTATTCAAGGACCGCATCAGGCAGAGGGACCGGATGACGGTCGATTATGTCGTCCTGGATGAGCCGAGGGCCGTGTACGAACGGAAGACCGCCCGGACGACGGCCGCCGAGACGCCGAAGGTCGAAATAAGAGAGAAGGTGGAGGCTGAAGCGGCGCCGGCAGCGCCTCCTGCCAGAAAACAGGCTGCGCAGGCTCAGGCGCAGGAGGCCGCCCGGAAGCAGGCAAAGATTAAATCGACCAAGGACTATATCAATTACTACCAGCTCATACGCGAGAAGATACGGCAGCGGCTTAAGAGCCATTACGGACGGCAGCACGGGGAAGGCGAAGTGCGCCTCGAGTTCCTGCTGCGCTCAGACGGCGCGCTCCTCGCCGCGGATGCAAACCGCGGCGCATCGACGCAGGATGCCGCGCTTGTTGAGATGGCGCTGAAGAGTCTCAAAGAAGCGTCGCCGCTGCCGCCGTTCCCGAAGGCAATCGATCTTCCGAGGATGTCGTTTGATCTTACGGTGGTCTTCAAGAAGGAGTAAGCGCGAAAGGACTGACATGGCCCAAAAAGAGAGCGGAATAAGCAAGTTCATCTACATCCTCGAGATCGTCTACGCGATCCTCCTCTCGTGGGGTTTCGCGCGCGTCGCCGAACGCTTTAGCGCCTGCGATCTCTTCTACTGGCTCTGCATGCTTGTCGCCCTGCTGTCACTCATCCGTTTCTTCTTCGCCCCCTCGCATAACGTCGGCGTCGTCGCCAGGCTGATCAATAACAGGCCCGGCGCAGCGCGGACGGTCATCTTCTTCGACATCTCGGTCCTGCTGGCGCATTCCTTCGTATTCTTCAGGATGTGCTACGCGATGGCCGACAAGCGCTACGGCTTCTTCTACCGCGATTTCGCGATACTGCTGCTCTTGAACGCGCTCTGGCTGGCAACTATACGCCACCGCCAGCAACGAGCCAGGATAAGCCCCCATGACAAGCACCTCTTCTGGGAAGCGAATAACTTTATCTGCGGCTCTCTCATCCTCGCGCTCTTCCTGATGAGGGCCGATTTTCACATGATGTTTCCGATCGCGCTTGTCAACTGCATACTGGACCTCTGGGTCTGCGCCCCGTACTATTTCGAGTCGGTGTAGAAAGATAGCGCTATAGCGGGGCGGCCCCTAATACCACACGGATAAACTCTCCTGCGTTTCAATCTGATACATCCCATCGCGCTACACCCAATCCTCAAATCATTTTAAAATAGTCTGCAATAATTTTGCTGTTGGTAGCATCTTATATAGCAGAGGGGTAGAACGCTAAAGCAGTTATTCAGGAATGCACAATAGTTGTAACAGCTCAGTTTCAGAAGAAGCGCTAAGGCAAGTTCGTCTTTGCGAGGAA
>CAYGRZ010000046.1:0-12039 GCA_964352425.1 uncultured Planctomycetia bacterium
TTTTTTCTTTTTCTTTCCGGCAAAATACCCCTTGATCCGGCCCCTGGTGTCCTCTGCTATGACGTACGCGCTCGGGACGAGCAGGAGCGTGAGGATGGTCGAGCTGGTCAATCCTCCCATTACGGTGATAGCCAGCGGGCTCCAGAGGTTGGACCCCTCCTGGGTGCTGATAGCCATCGGCAGAAGGCCCAGGAGCGTCGTGCACGTCGTCATGAGGATAGGCCGCAACCGGTCCCTCGACGCGAGTATGATCGCTTTGATATGGTTTAGCTTCTTCCGGCGCAGGTTATTGGCGTGGTCTATCAGCAATATCGAGTTATTGACGACGATCCCTCCCAGCATTATCATCCCCACGAAGACGCCCATGCCCACCGATTTCTTCGTTATGTAGAGGGAGAGGACGACCCCTATAAGCGCCAGGGGCACCGCAAGCATGATGATGAACGGCTGGTAATACGATTCGAAGAGGGACGCCAGCACAAGGTAGATGAGGACGATCGTCAGGACGAGCGTGGGGACGACCTGCTTCTGGGTCGCCATCATCGTAGGGTAATTCCCGCCCAGGCGCCAGTAATAGCCTTCGGGAAGCTTCAGGTCCGCCATCGCCTTCTTCGCCATCTCGGCCGCCTTGCTTAAGGGTATCGAACCGATATTGGAGCTGACCTGTATCATGCGCGTCTTGTTCTTCCGCCAGATCTCGCTGGGGCCCAGGCCGTACTTGAAATCGACGACCTGGTCCAGGAACACCCGGTCCTCATCCTTGTTTGTGAGGATAAGCTTGTGCAGGTCCTTGAAGGTCTTGCGGTACTTCTCGTCGAGCCGGGCGATCGTCTCTACCTCGCTCGCCTCCGTGTGGAAGAGCGTCGCCCTGAGGCCCCGCATCTGCGCGTGGACCATGTCGGCCACGTCCTGCACCGTCATCACGAAGATGCCCGTTTTCCTGCGGTCGACCCTGAGGCCAAGTTCGGGGCGGCCTTCCCTCATCCTGATCTTGGTGTCGGTGAACCCTTTGATGGACCCGAACCGTGTCGCCATCGAGATCGCGACCTCGCGCATCGTCCCGTAATCGTAGCCGAAGAGCTCGATGATGAGCTCCTTCGTGCCGACCTCCTGCTCTTCTTCAAAGTATATGAAGGCGGGCCGCATCTTCTCCACTTTCGGGCGCAGGCTTTCTATGACCTGGGCGACGGACCGCTTGCGCTGGGTGAGGCTGACGAGCTCCACATACACCTTGCTCGACCACGGCTCGACGCGGGAGGAGAAGGTCTTCACCTCGGGGACCTCCTTTACGACGGCCTCCACCTTCTTCACGATCGCGTCGGTCACGTCAAGCTTCGTCCCCGTCGGCAATTCTATAAATACGGTGAATTTATTCTGTTCCGTAGTGCCCAAAAATTCCATGCCGAGCCGCGTGAAGAAATAGGCCGATACGGCGAAGAGGAGGAATGCGTAGATCATGAAGCGGTACCTGTTCCTCATGAAGAGGACGACCCCTTTCCTCTGGATCCTGTAAACATTCTCGAGGAAGGTGATCTTCTCGACGGTGATCTTCGCCCTCGACGAGAGGAGCGGGACGACGGTGATCGCCACGAAGAGCGATACGAGGAGCGAGATCGTCACCGTCCAGGCCACGCCGCCGTAGAGGAGCTTTATCTCGGAGCCCATGAAGACCATCGGCAGGAAGACGCAGACGTGCGTCAGCGTCCCGGCGAGCACCGCGATCCACACCTCCTCGGTCCCCTGGATCGCGCCCGGGATGCCTTTCACGCCCTGTTCGTTCTTGGCGACGATGTTCTCGAAAACGACGATCGCGTTATCGACGAGCATGCCGACGCCGAGCGCCAGGCCGAAGAGCGTCATGAAGTTCAGCGTGAGCTTCATCGCCAGCATGAACATGAACGTGATGATGACGGATATCGGTATTGCCGACGACACGATCGCGACGGGCCTCACCCTGCCGATAAAGACGAAGCCGAGCGTCATAGCCAGGAGCACGGGGTACAGGAGCATGACCGGCATGACCGCTATGGAGAGGAGGAAGCAGACGGCGATGATGAGGTTCCTGGCGCTCATGCGTATCAGGAAGAGGACCAGCACCATCATGACGAGCGCCGCGCCCTTGAGGAGCGCGTCCTTGAGGTTCTCTATGGCGCTCTTTATGAAATTGGCCTGGTTCGACGTCACGACGATCTGGAGGTCTTTGGGAAGGGATCCCTTCAGTTTCTCGACCTCCTCCTCGACCGCCTTTGCGACCTTGATGGTATTGGCGGTCGACTCCTTCTGCACGTACAGCGATACCACGGGCCGTATGTTCACGCGCGCGTACCCGGTCGGTTCGAGGTAGGAGTCGAGGACGGCCGCGACGTCCTTCAGGCGCACCATCGTGCCGTTGGGAAGCGCCGTAACGGGTATGTTCTTGATATCGTCGACCGACCGGTAAAGGCCGATCGCGCGGATAAGATACTTGTCCCTGTCTTTGTTTATCTCGCCCGAGAGGAGGTTGAGGTTATTCGCGCTGATGCCGGCGATCAGCCTGTCGAGGGAGAGGCCGTATGCCGCCATCTTCCGCTGGTCCGCCTCGACGAGGATCTTCCGCTCCCTGCCGCCGGCCACGTCCGCATCCGCGACGCCGTTGATGCGCTTGATGGCCTGCCTGACGTTCTCGTCGACGATCTTGCGGATCTCTTCGGTCGTGCGCCTGAGGGAGGTGACGGCGAGGATGACGATCGGCACGTCCGAGCGCTTGAACTGGGCGATGATCGGCTTCTCGATCTCCTTCGGGAGCTTATTCTTCACGCGCGCGAACTTCTCGCGCACCTCGAGCGCCGCGAAGTTCATATTGAGGCCCGGCTCGAAGCTTAAGACCACCGTCGACTCGCCCTCTTTTGATATCGAGAGCATCTCCTCGAGATGGCTCACGGTGCCGACGGCTTCCTCGACCTGCTTACTGACGAGCGATTCGACCTCGGTCGGCGGGATGCCGCCGCGCACCTCGATGATGATGCTGATCTCGCCGAAACTGATGTTGGGATAGAGTTCGACGGGAAGCTGCGCGAGCGAGAGGACACCCATCAGGATGAGGACGATGTAGATCATCAGCATCGTGATCGGTTTTTTTATCGAGAACGCGGGAAGGCTCACCCCGTCTGATCCTTTTTCTTGAAGGCCCTGTCGAGGAATTCCGTGCTCACGCAATAGATCGTAGGGATGACGGTCAGCGTAAGGAAGGTGGCGACGAGGAGGCCGAATATGACCGTGATCGCCATCGGCCGGCGCAGTTCCGCGCCCTCTCCCCCCAGTATCGCCATGGGGACAAGGCCCAGTATCGACGAGAGCGCGGTCATGAGGACCGCCCGCAGGCGCGCGCCGGTGACCTTTTCGGAAGCCTGGCGCGTGGTCATCCCCTGCGATTTAAAGAGATTGATACAGTCTATGAGGACGATGGCATTGTCGACGACGATGCCCCCGAGCATTCCCACGCCGATGAGGACGTAGGCGTTGATGCTCGTGCCCGTTATGAAGAGCCCGATCGCCACGCCGATGAGCGAGAGCGGTATCGTGATCATGATGATGAACGGCTGCCAGAGCGATTCGAAGAGCGCGGCCATGACCATGTAGACCAGGAGGAACGCCGCTATGATCGCGTTGCGCATGCTGTCGAACGACTCCTTCATCTCCTCGGTCTCGCCGGTGAGCTTCGCGATATAGCCTTTCGGGATATCCGTCTCCTTCAGCACCGTGTCCACGTCCGCGTACACGTCCTTCAGGGGGCGGTTATAGACATTTGCATAGACCGTCACGACCCGCTCCTGGTTCAGCCTCTTGATCTCGCTCGGGCCCCTGCCCTTGCCGAACGTGGCGACGCTGCCCAGATGCACCCGCACCCCCGCCGGCGACTGTATCTCGAGCCTGGAGAGCTTCTCGAAGTTGTCGCGGTCCTTCTCGCGCAGCCGCACCCTGATATCATACTCCTCGCCCTTCTCCTTGAGCTTGCTCGCGATATACCCTTTGAGGCCGATAAGCGCAGTCTGGGCTATGTCGGTGACGGAGAGCCCGTACATCGAGGCCTTGTCCTTATCGATGAATACCTTCGTCTCCGGTGACGGCTCGCCCAGGTTGTTCTTTATGCCGTAGATGCCCTGTATCTTCTGGAGCCCGAGCTGGAGCTCCTGCGTGAGCTTTTCGAGCTCCTTAAGCTCGTTGCCCTTTATCTCTATGGTGACCGGCGCCTGCACCGCCATGCCCGTCGAGAGCACATTCTCCTGCAATATGTATTCGATGCGCGCGCCTTCAGTGTCGACGGAAGGCAGCGTGTTCTTGACCTCCTGGACGACATCCTGGCTCGTGCGCTTGCGTTTCGGTTTAAGCTTGACCACGATCTCCGACTGGTTCGAGCTGAGCCGCTCGACTATGCTGCGCGTCGCCGATTCCTTGGTCGATCCTATCGTGACGGACTCGGCCTCGGTCTCCGGGATACCCGCCATAAGCTTCTCGACGCGCTCCGATACGCGGTTGGTCACATCGAGCCGAGTGCCCGCCGGCATGTCCACTTTCACCGTGAACTGCCCCTGGTCGACCTTCGGCATGAGCTCCTTGTCCATGAAGATGAAGAGCGAAAGCGAGGCGAAGAATATGATGACGGTCAGCGTCAGGTACCGGCGGGGGGCGTTCAGGAACTTCAGGGCGAGGTTGTTGTAGAAGCGGCGGAGCATGGCCAGCGTCCGGGGCTCCTCCTGCGCTATCGTCACGCCCTTCGTTGCCAGGAGCGGGATCGAGGTGACGGCCGCGACCCACGAGATGAGGAGAGAAAAGGTAACGGTCAGCGCGAAATCTTTCAGTATCTGGCCGGTGACCCCGACTACGAATATGAACGGCAGGAAGACGACGACCGTCGTGAGGACCGAGCCGGCGACCGCGACGGCGACCTCATCGGCGCCGACCATGGCCGCCTCCTTCTTGGGCTTCCCGGCCTGTATGTGGGTGAATATGTTGTCTATGACGACGATCGCCGCGTCGACGAGAGCCCCGACGCCGAAGGCGAGCCCTCCCAGCGACATCATGTTGATCGATACCCCCGAGAAGAACATCAGCGCAAACGTCGCCATGACCGATATCGGTATGGTGACCGTCACGATGATCGAGCTCCACAGGTTGCGCAGGAAATAATAGAGGATGATGAAGACCAGGACGCCGCCCTGCCAGGCGCTGTCCCACACGCCGCCGATAGCGCTCTTGATGTACGTCGACTGGTCGTAGACGACCGCGAAGTCGATGTCCTTGGGCAGGTCCGGCTTAAGCTCCTCGAGCTTTTTCTTCACCTTGTTCACGGTCCTGACGGTGTTGCCCATCGCCTGTTTCTGGACCGCGAGCGATATGTTCTCCTTGCCGTTGTAGCGCGAGTAGCTCGTCCGCTCTTTAAGCCCATCGATCACCGTAGCGACGTCCTTGGTATAGAGAAGCCTCTTGTTGGGGCTGATAAACTTGTCTTGCCCGGATTGCCCCTGCCTGGAATACTCCTCCTCCATCTGCGGGGAGGTGAGCGTCACTTCCTCGATATCGCTGACCTGCTGGAATTCCCCCAGCGTCCTGATGAGGTATTCGTAGAAGCTCTCCTTGATGGTGCCTGCCGGGTAATTAAGATTGGCGCTGCCGATCGCTTTTGAGACATCGAGGATGGGGATGCCGCGCGCCTGGAGCTTGTCCTGGTCCAGCTCGACCTGTATCTCGCGCTCCTGGCCGCCGGAGATGGTGGCCGACGCCACGCCCTCGACCTTCTCGACCTCGTCCTTGATCATCTTCTTGACGATATTCTTCAGGGACACGGGAGCCCGGTCGCCGGTCGAGGTGATGGAGATTATGAGGATCGGCTTGTCGAAGGGGTTGAAAGGAAGCACGATCGGCTCCTCGGCCTCGCGCGGCAGCCGCTCCTTGATGAGGTCGATCTTCTCGCGCATGCCGAGCGCCGCGAAGTTGATATTCTGGTTCCAGCCGAACTCCGCGATGACGAGCGAGAGGCCTTCCTTGGAGATGGAGTGGATGCGCTTGACGCCGCTCACCGTGCCGACGGCCTCTTCGATCGGCTTGGTGATGAGCGTCTCGATCTCTTCGGGAGCCGCGTTCTCATACGGCGTCACGACGGTCAGCTGGGGATAGACGATCTGCGGGAAGAGCTCCTGCGGCAGGAGGTTCAGGGACACCACGCCGAATATGATAATGCCTACCACCATCATCATGATGGTGACGGGCCGTTCTACTGAGAATTTGGGTAGATTCATTTGTTAACGCTCGCTGGTGGTTGTATTGAGTAGTGAGTATTGGGTATTGGGTATTGGGTTGATAGCATACTCAATACTCACTACTCAATACTCAATACTAAAACGTCCGGTTAAGGTACTACACAAGTCCTTCCTGCACCTCTGATATCTCGACCTTTGCTTTGTCCTTGAACTCTTCCTGGACTTCCGTGATCACGAGATCGTCCTCTTTCAGGCCCTCTTCAACCTCTATGAGGTCCTGCGTGGTGTAGCCGACCTTGATCTTGCGTATCTCGACGATGCCGAACTCAGGCTCTTTCTCCTTCATCTCCGGCTTCGGCTCTTCGGCCTTCTTCGCCTTCTTCCCGCCGAAGAGCGAGAACTTCTTCGCTTCCGTCTTCGGCTTCGTTTCGGCCTGCGGCTTGGCCTCTTCCCTGTTGACCAGATAGACAAAATATTCCGTCTCCTTCTTCTTCATCGCCGATGACGGGACCACGAGCGCGTCCTTCTTCTCATAGGTGTAGGCCAGCGCCCGCACGAACATCCCGGGCTTCAGCAGCCCTTCCTTATTGTCGAGCTCGACCTTGATAGTCTCGGTCCTCGACCTGCCCTCGATGATCGGCGACAGCCGGTCAATCGTGCCGCTGAACGACTTCGTCGGGTAGGCGTCGCAGAAGACGTCGACCTTCTGCCCGACCATGACCTTCGGCACGTCCTTCTCGATGACATTGAACTCGGCGTAGACCTTGTCGACGCTCACGAAGACGCCGACCTTGTCGCCCGTCTCATTCGGGTTAAAGTAGCTCCCGGCATCCATGCCGCGCGTCGCCAGCACGCCGTTCGACATCGCGTAGATATTGGTCTTGTCGAGGTCGCTCTTGGCCGATTCATATTCGAGCTTGGCCTGTTCCAGTTTTATCGGATTTATCGCCCCCATCTCGAAGAGCTGCTGGTTTTTCTTCAGCTCGATCTCGGCGTATTTAAGCTTGAGGAGCGCGTCTCTCTGGATGAGGCTGGCGATGATATCGCCTTCCTGTACCTTTTCGCCCTCCTCGAAGTTGAAGCTCTCCAGTATACCGGGGACCTGGAACTTAAGATCGATCTCTTTGTAGCCCTTGATGTTGCCCAGGCACGGCAGCGTGTCCCTGAAATCGGTACGCTTGACCTTGTATACTTTGACGGGTGTGGCCCCTTCCTCGAAACTGACCGCCGGCGCCTTGCCCGCCGGGCCTCCCTTTTTCTTGAAAAGAACGCTCTGCAGGTTCGATGTCGTCTTCGCCAGGATGATGATCACGACGACCGCGGCCAGCGCGATGATGATGAATTTCTTTTTTGTGCCCTTGTCCTTCAGGTCCATCTTGGGCACCACAAAGAACCTGCTGATGGGATTTTTCATTTCACGATACCTCTCATTTTATGATAAGACCGTCTACCGCCCCGCTTCGTCTTTATAATAATCCTCTATGCCGACCGCCTTGTTTATGCTCGCGACCGATATGTGGCAGTCGGTGAGCGCCTGCACATAGCCGAATTTCTCCTGCGCCATTTTTATCATGCCCTCGATCACGTTCGAGTCAGGGACCTCGTCGAGGCCGCGCTTCATCTTCGTGTATTCGAGGTCACGCTCCTGGAACTTGATCTTGCTCGTCGCGGTCTCGAGCTGGATGAGCGCCTTCTGGTAATTGAAGCACTGCTCCTTCACTTCGAGCGTTACGTCCTGGCGTATCTTGTTAAGCTCCTGGCGCGCGCGGTCAAAATCTATTTCGGCAAGCTGCGGTTCGGAGAACGTGTCGAGCCTGTCGAAGAGCTTGAACTTGAATGAGTTGGTGTTCGCCTGCGTGCCCTGATAGGCGCTCACGACCGGCACCCACGCCTCCCGTGTCCACGAATACTCGGCGGTCGAGCCCCAGAACGGCACCGACGCCTTGATGCCGGCGTACCACTGCTGTTCGAGCTTGTTGTCCTGGTACCAGTTGATATAATTTCCATTGGCATCTACAGCATCATTAATCGGGCCGCTATCCGGGTACGCATACTCTTCCTTCGCCAGCCCCCAGTTGCCCATGAGGTCGATCTTAAGCGATCCCTTGGCGGCCGCGATCTTCTTTCCGTAATTATAGTAATCGATCATGAGCGTGTTGATGCGCATCTCGGGCCTGTTCACATAGGCGGCGGCGAGGGCATTGGCATAATCGACGGCTATCTTCCTGAATCTGAGGTCCGTCACGATGTCGAGACCCGCGTTCGGGTCGATGTTCATCGCCTGTTTGAGTATGAGCTCGGCGACCGAGACGTCGCCGTCGGCCGAGGCCAGCTGGTAGCCGACCTGGCTCTTCTGGGAGCCGACGTTCAGGACTTCGATCCTGGAGATTATATTCGCTTCGGCCTGTCTTTTCACCATGTCATATATCCGCTCGACCGCCGCGGCAAGCTCTCTCTGGAGATCGAGATTGTCTTTCGATTTGGCGAGCGTGTAGTACCCCTTCTTGACCTGCAGGACGAGTTCGTTCTTTATCTTCGCGTACTCGGTCCTCGTGATCTCCTGGTTGACCTCCGCCTGTTTGACGGTGTAGTAGAGCTCGCCGCCGTGGAAGACGGGCTGCTGGCCCTCGATATACTGTTTTCTGCCCGTATAATTCTGCCCGTTCACTTTGCCGCGGTACTGGTCGACATCGATCATTACCGACGGCAGCATGTTGCGCCTGGCCTCGGTCACCCGCATCCGCGCGAGCTTAACACTCTTCTGCGCGACCTGCAGGGGTATATGGTTGGCTACCGCGATATCTATGCAGTCGGCAAGCGACAGCCTTCCCAGCATCGCCTTTTTGACCGCGATTACCGGGCGGCCGGGACTTTTTATTTCTTTGACGCCCACCTCTTTACTGAAGATCTGGTTAAGAAGCGGCGGCTTCTGCGCCGTCACGTGCTGCGGTTTTTTCACTATCCTCAGGTCCGTCGCCGGCGCCGCTTTCGGCGCCTGTACCGGCTGCAGAGAGGCGGCCTTCACCTTTTTCGCAAGCTTGAGCTCGATCTTTGCCTCCGCATCGATGATATTCTTCTTTATGCCGGGATCATCCGGCTCGATCTCAAGAGCCTCTTCCCAAAGGCGTATCGCGTCCTCGTATTTTCCGGACGTGTACAGGGAGTTGGCGTCCGCGAGCTTCGATCCCAATCTTTCCCGGAGCGTCGGTTCTGGTTTGGGAGCCGGTTCGGGCTCACTCAGGGCCGCTTCCTTCTGTATCTCCATGACGCCCGCCTTGATACCCTCTGCCGGCGCCTGCCGCGGCGCCTGGGCAGGGGATTTCAGCAGGTCCGGCGCCATCTCGAGAGAGAGCTCTTCCTTCTCGGCGGAGGCGCCGGCATACAACGGATTTGCTACAGCGACAGAAAAGAGAAAAAGACCTAACGCCGCGAGGAGCGGATATAATACTATTTTCTTAGCGGGTATTTTATTCAATGGGGGAATCTTTCAGTAATAAGAGCACTGGACCGCTTTTATGGGTTCGTTTCTTCCTGGCCGGGCCGCTTCTTCTTCCTGTAGTCGCGCATGTAGTCGCGCATGTAATTGCGGTGGCGCTCCCTGTGCTCTTCCCGGTAGAGCTTGAGGTACTCCATGTGTTTTTTTCGCCATTCGAGCGAGCGCGACCTGCAGGTCTCTTTCCACGAGGAGTCCTGGCTCTCTTTGTACTTGAAATAATTCGGGTTGCGGTGGCGCCACTGCTTCATGTTGTCCAGCTGGCGCTGGTACTGGCATTCGAGCGAAGAGCAGATGGTCTGGTTCGGCCGATACTTGTTCGGGAGAAATGGCTTGCCGCATATTCTGCACAGCTTCTCGTCTGACATGGGCTACCTCTCGTTATTGGTGAGTCTGACTTTTACCCCGTTATGCCTGTAAAAACATCTCTCGTATCGCAAGCGACGCCGCGCCCAGCACAATGGCCTCATCGCCTAAAGAGCCCGGCACTATCTTGACATTGGGCGCGAGTTTTCCGAATGATAACCTCTTAACCATCTTCTCGATCGGCTTGAATATTATATCCCCCGCCTTCTCGGGCCCTCCGCCCACGACAACCGCTTCGGGCGTAAAAAGATTCATCAGGAACGCGGTGCGCAGGCCCAGGTTGATGCCGACCGACTGCACGATATTGAGCGCCACCTCGTCGTTCTGCCGCGCCGCCTCTATCACGACATCTTCAGTTATATTGCGGATGTCGCCCCTGGCCAGGCTCACCATCTTCGTGCCTATGCCCTTCGAGACCTCTCTCTGCGCGGTCCGCGCCATCCCCAGGTACTCGTCCCAGGGCCGCATGTATTTCAGCATGTCCGGCCCGTTGCCTTTCGTGATCTTCACATCGGCGGATTCCATCGCCCCGTCGCCGTCGGTCGAGCCAAAGCAGATATCGCCGCTGATCATGATCCCCCGTCCGATATCCGAATGCACATATAACAGGCTCGACGCGCTCACGTTGGGATTGAGCCTCTTCTCCGCGTACGCCGCGCATGAGGCCACGCCGCCGGTGAATGCCTCGACGCCGAACTCTTTCTCTATCGCCGCGCACAGCCCCACCAGGGCGCTGTCGCTGATACCTAGACCTGCGGCCTTCACCTTCGCGATATCGAGACCTGCGGACGTCCTCACATCTTCGATCAGGTCGACCACGACTGAAGATACCTCTTTTCCGCGGCCCCTGTCGGCAACCCTCTTCTCGATCACCTTCATACCTATATCGGCGAGCACGACGCGGATCTCGGCGCCGGAGGCGTCCACGCCGATAACAAAATTATCTTTGGTGTTGAGCTCGACGAGCTCGGGCTTCCTGCCGCCGCTCGATACCGCGAACCCCTTATCCAGCACCAGTTTCTTTGCCAGGTAATTATTGATGTAGTTCGAGACGGAGACAATGTTGACTCCCGTTATCTTCGATATTTCGGTCCTGGAGATGACGCCCCTCCTGCGTATCAGGTCGAATATCAGAAGATTTCTCGCCTGTTTATCGTTCAAACCGTGAAACATGAAAAGCCTGTGCCTCTTTGTTTTCATTTTCCTAACTCCTCATGATAAAAAAAAATTACAGGGTTAGTAACTAACTTTTGGGTTAAGTATACCTAATGATAGTGATATTGTCAAGATATGTATAAATAATTTTTGATGGTACTACGGGCGGGATTTCACTGTCACGATCACATCGGTGAGGCCCTTTGCCGGATCGCAGATATCCTGGAATGCTCTTTTCGAGAGGTCGATTATCCTTCCTCTCTTTACAAGCCTTCTATTGGGACCGCGGTCCGTCACGACAACTTCGGTCATGCAGCCGGTCTCAAGGCTCCTGACACGCAAGACTGTGCCAAACGTGTAAAACCAGCTGGCGCACGTCCTTTTCTCGGGATCAAACATTTTACCGCTCGCCATCGGTAGATTAGCGCATTCATATGAATAGTAGCTCGCTTCGCCGATCTCATACGGCCTGGGGAACTGGAGCGGCCTGACGGTGGCTGTAGCGATCGACTGTACCAGGAAATAGTTACTCCCGGCAACGAAGAGCAGGACAAATAGCAGGATCTTTATACTATGCAGGTATCTTTTCATTGCCAACCACCTCGTTTGATAGTTAGCTTTGTGTTCCCTTAACTCAAGTATAAGTATAACATATAAAGAATAGGTCTGGGTGATTTAAATTAAACTATTGTGTGAATTAACAATTTGGGGAAAAAATTTTCACCTGTGGGGGTTTGTAACAGCTCAGTTTCAGAAGAAGCGCTAAGGCAAGTTCGTCTTTGCGAGGAA
>CAYGRZ010000047.1:0-11273 GCA_964352425.1 uncultured Planctomycetia bacterium
CAGTCGCTACGGCGAGGTGCCCAAAAGTCTCGCCGCCTGGAGGGCTCTTAATGCTATTCGCTCGCTTCTCTGAGAAGCTACCCCGAGCAGGGCCGCAGCAGGCTAGGGCAGGTGAGCGAAAAGCGAACCTGCCCGATGGGTGGGTTTGAGATGAGAAATTTTTGCGGGTGACGCTCGGTCCAGCCTTGAGGCGCGTAGCGCGGGATGGGGCAGTACAGACACCCGCCTGTCAGCATGTCGCTTGTGAACCCCGCGCAAGCGCCGAAAGGCGACCGAGCGGCAGGACCCGCAAAAATTTATCAGCTTTGGCGCATAAAAAAACCTGCGCGGATGCGTGAGCACCCGCGCAGGCTGTACCGCAACAGCGCGCTACTACCTCTTTTTCTTTCTCTTTCCGCCGACCAGCATCTTCGCTCTCGAAACGTCACCCTTCTTATCGATGAAGTAGAGGTAACCTTTCGCTTTCTTTACCGCAGGCTTCGCGATAACTTTACCACCGCCGCCCTTGGCCTTGCCTCTGGCCATCTTTGTTTCGACGACGTTCCCTTTCTTATCGACGTAATAAAGATATCCTTTCCTGCGCTTGATGCCTACCTTTGCGACTTTCTCTGCCATGTGATTCACCTCCTTTCACCTATAGTTTTATTGCAAAATCTGCGTGTACTCCCTGTTGATCCTCGCCATGCTCTTGAAGACGTTCGTCTTCACGTGCGGGCAACCCGCCTCGATCTTCCTGAGAAAAGTCTTCATCATCCGCCGCTTCGATGTGTCGGCTGTCGGGCACCGGGCCGGATCGACCGGAAAGCGAGATTGCCTGGCGTACTTCCGTAATGTGCCTTCCTCGACGTAGCAGAGGGGCCGTATAAGCGTCAGCTGGCCTTTGAACAGCTCCTGCCGCGGATTCATCGCCGAAAACTCGCCGTGGTAGAACAGGTTCAGGAGCAGCGTTTCGATGATGTCGTCCTTGTTATGGCCAAGCGCCACCTTGTTGCATTTGAACCTGTCGGCCGCCAGGAAAAGGGTCTTCCGCCTGTTCCACGAGCACCAGAAGCAGGTCGGCCTTTCGTCCTCACCGCGGATCCTGATCTTCTCGAAACAATGCCGTATGCCGCGCTCTTCAAAGAACTTCTTGAGGGACCTCCTGTTGGAGGAGCCGCACGCGTAATCGTTCTCGACGTGCATCGCGATCAGCTCGTACTGTACCGGCGCCCACCTCTTCCGCTCGTTCAGCAGGTGCAGCATCGTAAGGCTGTCCTTGCCGCCGGAGACCGCCACGAGTATCCTGTCCTTGTCCTCAATGAGCTTATAGTCGGCTATCGCCCTGCCGATCCTGGTCGATATGTAATTGCCGGTTGTGCCTAATGGCCGCATAGCTAAATGTCAAATGACAAAGCACGAATGACAATTGAATTACAAAGTTTTAAATTTGATAAATCTAAATTTCGAATTTGTTTTGTCATTCGAATTTTGACATTTGTCATTACCTTAGGTCCCTATTCTGACGCTCTTAGCTATGCCCTCGAGTGTCGCTATCGCCGAATAGATGGCCAGCGCGCTCGTCTTCGGGTTCGCATTTGACGGCACGTTATCGGTCCTCGTCATGATCTTCCCGCAGTCACCCGCGATCTCGACCTCATGCGTATTTGTCGTGTATTCCGGGGACGTCACGATCCGGACGCGCGTCCGCGCCGAACCGATACCCGCCAGGCTCAGGACCGCGGACACGTTCACGTTCGCCGGAAAGCCTCTGACAGCCTCTTCGGCGCTTCCCTCAAATATCACGGTCTCAGCCTTGATGAGGCTCAAGTCGATACCCTTTTCCTTGATGTACGGCGCTCCTTCAAGCCCCTTCGGCGGTTTTCTGGTGGTCAGCGTCACCGATTCGATCTTCCCGACGGAAGCCGACTTCAGGCCGTCGATGCCGCAGAGCGCCCCGCTCGGTATAAATACCCGCACGCCGCTGTCGGCAGCCTGCTGTAAGACATTTTCTTTTCCGAGCAATCCTCCGACGCTCATGATCAGGCACGCTTTGCCTGCCTTGACGCATTTTTCCAACACCGATCCGGACACGGAAGCGCTCGCCGCTTCCACCACAAGGTCGACCGTGCCTATCAGCTCGTCGATGCCGGTCGCGCCGAGGGCGCCCCCGAACTCCGCGCTGAGCTTCTCCGCCCTGGAGGCGTCTCTATCGCAGACGGCAACGAGGTCTATTGAGCCGCGCAGCCTCCCCCGGCAGGCGCGGGCGATCTCGCTGCCCATCGCTCCGCAACCGACTATTCCGATCTTCAGTTTTTGTGCCGGCATAAATTACTTTTTACTCTTTACTAAGGTTAATATCCCGACACCGCGGTAAGAGGCTTGTCGCCCGTCACGGCGAGCATCCTATCGAGCGCCTTCTTTGCCTTGTCCCGTATCTCGCCAGAAACCTTGATCTCGTAGACCATCTTCTCCAGGCTGTGCGCCACCCACCCCAGCGTGATCAGCTTCATGTTCGCGCAGACCAGGTGCGCCGTCGGAAGATAGAACTTCTTGCCCGGGTTCTCTATGTTCAACTTATACAGCATACCCGACTCGGTCGCTATGATGAATTCTTTCGCCGCGGACTTCTTGGTATAGGTGAACATCCCGGCGGTCGAGCATATGTGATCTGCCAGCGCGAGGACTTCGGGGTTGCATTCCGGATGCGCGAGTACTTCGGCATCCCTGTGCAGCTCTTTCGCCTTGATGATATCTTCCTCCTGCACGCGTATATGCGTCGGGCAGAACCCCTCCCACAGGATAATGTTCTTCTCCGGGATCTGCGACTGGACATACCGGCCGAGGTTCTTGTCCGGCACGAAGATGACATCTCTTTCTTCAAGGGACCTGACGACCTGGATCGCATTCGAGGACGTGCAGGCGATGTCGCTTTCGGCCTTTACCTCGGCGCTGGAGTTGACGTAGCAGACGACCGCAGCTCCGGGATGCTGCTTCTTCTTCGCGCACAGCTTCTCGGCCGTTATCATGTCCGCGAGCGGGCATCCGGCCTCCATCACCGGCAGCAGCACCGTCTTGTCCGGGTTCAGTATCGACGCCGACTCGGCCATGAACTGCACGCCGCAGAAGACGATCGTATCGGCATCGGTCCTCACCGCGGCCTGGGACAGCGCCAGTGAGTCGCCGCTGATATCGGCTATCTCCTGTATCTCGTCGCGCTGGTAGTTGTGCGCGATGATGACGGCATTGCGCCGCTTCTTAAGTTTCGCTATCTTCTTCTTCAGCGCCTCGTTATATTTCAGGTCATCCTTGTCGCTTACTGGCATCGCCACACCTTCACCCCGATCTTCCTTTTCGCGTCCCGGCGCTTCCCGCAGGAAGATCGGGGTTCACAATCACGTTGTCGATGAGGCGCGTCCTGCCGACCTGGGCAGCGACAGCTATCAGCGCCTCTCCGGCGATCTCCGGTACTTCTTTGAGCTCCTTCGCGTCGACGATCGACACGTAGTCGATCTTCACCATCGGCTTCTGCGCGATCATCTCCCTGACCGCCGTGATGATCTTCCCGGGCTCGCGCTCACCTTCTTTGACCAGCGCCTGCGCCTTCTGGAGCGCCTGGTATACTATCAGGGCGTCCCTGCGCTCGTCTTCCGACAGATACATGTTCCGCGAGCTCATGGCGAGCCCGTCGACCTCGCGAACGATCGGCATCACCTTGACCTCGACGTCCATGTTCAGGTCCTTGACCATCTTCCGTATCACGGCCGCCTGCTGGGCGTCCTTCTGCCCGAAATACGCGACAGCGGGCTTCACGATATTAAAAAGTTTCGCGACGATCGTGGCCACACCCCTGAAATGGCCCGGGCGGGACGCGCCGCAGAGCGTATCGGTGAGGCCCTCGACGCTGACGTAGGTGGCATACCCTTCCGGATAGACCTCTTTTACCGGCGGATAGAATATGACATCGACGCCCGCCGCGCGGGCAAGGTCCTCGTCGCGCTTGAGGTCTCTCGGGTATTTTTCGAAGTCTTCGGAGGGGCCGAACTGGAGCGGATTGACGAAGATGCTCATCACGACGAAGTCGGTATGCTTTCTGGCGGCCTTGACGAGGCTGGTGTGCCCTTCGTGGAGATACCCCATCGTCGGCACCAGGCCTATCGCCTTGCCCTCCTTCCTGACCATCTTGGAGAGCGTTGACATCCTCGAGATACTGTCTACGAGCTTCACCCCGCACCTTCTTTCCTGCCCCCTGCACCCTCTATAAGAAGGTGCGGGGCCAATTCCCGCAACCCCTTCAGAACGAACTCCCTGTCGGGTATGGCCGGATGTGGAATGACCAGGTCCTTTTCGTCGACGCGCTCCTCGCCGTAGTAGAGGATATCGAGGTCTATCGTCCGCGGGCCGTTCTTTGCAAGCCTCGAGCGGCCCAGCGCCTCCTCTATCATATTCAGCCTGCTCAGAAGAGCCCTGGGGCGCAGCGCCGTCTCTATCTCCAGAACGCCGTTCAGGAATTTCCCCTGCGGTATGTCGCTGACGGGATCGGTCTCGTATACGGACGAGACGCGCGTCATCCTGATGCCGGGAGCGTTCTTCAATTCCTCTATCGCCCTGTCTATGTGAGCGCGCCTGTCACCAATGTTCGAGCCGATGCCGATGTAACAGGTGGTCATAGTTAGCGTATTGCGTATAGCGTATAGCGTATAGCGACGATACTATCCGCTATACGCTAACCGCTAAACGCTATCCTAATCGTTTTTTGATCCGCTCCACAGCCTCTTTGATGCGCTTTTTGTCAACGGTGAGCGCCATCCTGATGTATCCTTCGCCATTCTCGCCGAAACCGTTCCCGGGCGTAGTGACGATATCGCACTTCTCAAGAAGCGCCTTCGCGAACGTGGCCGAGGTGTAGCGCGGCGGCACCTTGCACCAGACATAGAAGGTCGCCTTCGGCTTCTCGACATTCCAGCCGAGCGCGTTCAGGCCGTCCACGAGCGTGTCGCGCCTTTCTTCGTAGACTCTCAAGACGGATTGCATGTGCTTATCATAATGCTCGAACGCGGCGACGCCAGCCCACTGAATGGCGAAGAAGACGCCGGAATCGATATTCGATTTCACCTTCGCCAGCCCCTCGATCAATTCGCGGTTACCGCAGGCGAACCCGAGCCTCCACCCCGTCATGTTGAATGTCTTGGAGAGCGAATGGAACTCTATAGCAACGTCCTTCGCTCCGTCGATCTCGAATATGCTCGGCGCCTTATAACCGTCATACCCCATCTCCGCATATGCGGCGTCGCAGCAGATGATGATGTTGTGCTTCGCCGCGAACTCGACAACATGCTCCAGGAAACGCTTATCGCAGACGGCGCCCGTCGGATTATTGGGGTAGTTTATGAACATCATCCGCACCTTGTGCAGGATACTGTGGTTGATGGCTTTTAGATCGGGCAGGAAATGGTTCTTGTCCGAAAGCGGCATGAGGACCACTTCGCCGCCGGAAAACCATGTCCCGGACTTATACGGCGGGTAGCACGGGTCCGGCACGAGCACGATGTCGCCGGGGTTGACGAATGCGAGCGGCATATGGGCGATCCCCTCTTTCGAACCGATGAGCGGCAGTATCTCGCTCTCAGGATCAAGGTCGACGCCGTAACGCTTCTTGAACCACTTCGCGATCGTCTGCCTGAATTCCGGGAGTCCCGCATCCAGCGGGTAGCGGTGACTCTTCGGGTCGCGTATCGCCCTGTTCATCGCGTCGATCACAAAATTCGGCGTTGGTATGTCAGGGTCGCCTATGCCGAGATCGATTATATCTCTTCCTTCATCGCGCGCCTTCTTCTTCGCCCTGTCGATCTCGACAAAGAGATACGGCGGCAGCTTCTTTATCCTGTCAGCCTTCTCTATCTTCATGATCTTCGCTCTTTCTCAAGCGGCGGTTACTTTTGTGCTCGCCTCACATTTTTCGGCTTTACCCAGGCGTTTACTTTTGGGAGGCGCCTGAGCTTGTCGTCCTGAGCTTGTCGAAGGACGACAAGCGAAGGCGGCTACACAGGTGCCGCCTGCGTGCACATGCCGGAAAATATTAAAGACCTAACACATCTTTCATCGTATAGAGCCCGCTCTTCTTGCCGGCGGCGAATTTCGCCGCGGCGAGCGCGCCCTTCGCGAATATGTCGCGCGTTTTGGCGCTGTGCGTTATCTCTATCGTGTCGACGACGCTATCGAAGGTGATCGTGTGCTCGCCGACGATCTCGTCCTCGCGGACAGACTCGATCGGTATCTCGATTTCGCCCTTAGACTCCTTGACGATGCGCGCCATCTCCTTCGCGGTGCCGGATGGTGCATCCTTCTTGTCCACGTGGTGCGCCTCGACGATAGTGATCGCATACTCCGGCCCCAGGACCCTGGCAGCGTCGGCAATAAACTTAAAGAGCACATTCACACCGACAGACATGTTCGGCGAGAATACGACCGGTATCGCCTTCGCGGCTTGACTTACCTTCTCGCGCTCGGCATCTGAGAGACCCGTCGTTCCTATCACCATTGCCTTGCCCAGCTTCTCGCAGATAGCGAGATGCTCCATCGTCGCCTCAGGAGACGTGAACTCTATGAGGCAATCACTCGCCTCTATGGCGCGTGTGGCGTCCTCGCCGATATCGAAACTGCCGGCGAGCTCAAGGGCGGCATCATCCTTTGAAAGCTCGATTATCCTCGAGCCCATCTTTCCTTTGGAACCGCTTACGCAGATTTTCATCGTCAACTCCAGTTTAGTCGGGAGTCAGTAGTCGGGAGTCGGTAGAAAAGGCTTTAACTGTTGACTACGGACTGTCGACTGTCGACTGACTTCAGATCAGTTTATAATCCTTCAGTTCCTTCACCAGATTCTCTTTGTTCGCGCTCTCCATCTCGCACATCGGAAGCCGTAAGGCCGGATCTATCATGCCCATCAGCCCCATCGCCGTCTTGACGGGTATCGGATTCGTCTCGATGAACATCGCCTTCACCAGCGGCAGCATCTTGTAGTGGAGCTCCTGCGCCTGTGCGATATCACCTTTTCCGAATGCCGCGCACATGTCGGCAACATCGCGCGGTATGATATTAGCGACGACCGAGATAACCCCTACGCCGCCGATCGCCATGATGGGAAGCGTGAGCGCGTCATCGCCTGATATGAGCAGGAAATCCTTCGGGCACGCTTTCCTGATCCTCGCCATCTGCTCGAGGCTCCCGCTCGCCTCTTTCACGCCGATGATGTTCTTTATCCGGGAGAGCCTGGCGAACGTCTCCGGCTCGATATTGACGCCGGTCCTGGACGCTATGTTGTAGAGCACGATCGGTATATCGACCGCCTCGGCGATAGCCTTGAAGTGGAGGTATAAGCCCTTCTGCGTCGGGCGGTTATAATACGGGCTCACCTGCAGGCTGGCGTCGGCGCCGGCCTTCCTGGCGTGCCTGGTAAGCATGATCGCCTCTTCGGTAGAGTTTGCTCCCGTACCCGCGATCACCGGTACGCGGCCCTTCGCGAACTTGACCGTAAGCTCTATCACGCGGCCGTGCTCCTCATACGAGAGCGTCGCCGATTCACCCGTCGTCCCGCAGGGGACGAGCGCGCTCGTCCGGTTCTTCACGTGCAGCTCAACAAGTTTTTCCAGCGCCTTTTCATCGACCGTACCGTTCCTGAAAGGCGTTACCAATGCGACCATCGAACCCTTGAACATAGATACTCTCCTCACTAGACTTTGATGACCCCTTTAAACACGAGCCGCGCGGTGCCTTCGAGGTACACGTTCTTGAAATTACCGTCGATCATATCGAAATAGACCTTCAGCTTTTCGCCGCTGCGCGTCTCCACGGTGACGGGTGAGGCCATCTTCTCGGTCTCTGCCGCTATCAGGGCGCTCGCGACCGATCCCGTGCCGCAGGCGAGCGTCTCGTCCTCGACGCCCCGCTCATATGTCCTCACCCTGATGTTCTTCTTATCCACTATCTTGACGAAATCGGCGTTCGTGCCTGCCGGCGAGAACTCTCCGTGGTAGCGCAGGCTCGAACCGGCGCTCTTCACATCGATTGTGTCGAGATCATCGACAAAATGGACCACGTGCGGTACGCCGGTGTTGACGAAACTCAATTTATACGGGCACTCGTGTATCATCAGGCAGAAATTCCACCGTATATCCTTAGGCTCGGTCAGCATCACCTTCACCATATCGCCCCTGACGCTCGCCCGCAATATACCGGCACGCGTATCTATAGTCATCGAGCTGTTCGCTATCTTGTGAACCGCCGCGTAAAGGGAGATGCAGCGCGAACCGTTGCCGCACATCTCCGCCTCGCTCCCGTCCGGGTTGAATATGCGCATCCTGAAATCGGCGATCTTCGAGCGCTCGACCACGAGCAGCCCGTCTGAGCCCACCGACCACGTGCGGTCGCACACATTTTTCGCAAGACCCGAAAGGCCCTTTAACGACCCCGAACGATTGTCTATGATGACAAAATCGTTTCCCGTCGCCACCGCCTTGGTGAATTTAATCGCTTTCTTTACGCTATGCGCCATGCCCTATGCCCTATGCTATCTCAACACCTTCGGTATCGACTCTCCCCGTACCAGATCACGGTACGTCTCGTGCCTGCGCACGACGTAGAATTTGTCGCCGATCACCATCACTTCCGAGCCGCGCGGCCTCGAGTTGTAATTACTCGACATCGTGAAGCCGTATGCCCCGGCGGCCATCACCGCGAGCAGGTCGTTCCTGCTCACCTTCGGCAGCAGCCTGTCCTTGCCCAGAAAGTCACCGCTCTCGCATATGGGTCCTACGATATCGACCTTTTCCGCCGTCTCCGAGCTGTTCTCGGCCACCTTGACAGGCACGATCTTGTGGTACGCCTCGTAGAGGCTCGGCCGGATCAGGTCGCTCATGCCGCTGTCGACTATGACGAACTTCTTCCGCGGCGTCCTCTTCGTATAGATAACCCGCGTCACGAGCACCCCGCTGTTGCCGCACACGAAACGGCCGGGTTCGAGGATTATCTTCAGGTTCATCTTCTTCAGCAGCGGGACCACCTTCTTCGCGAAGCTCTTCGCCGTCTGCGGGTTCTCGATCGAATACATGATCCCGAGGCCGCCGCCGATATTGAAATACTCGACGTCGATCTTATGGGTTTTGATGAATTCTATCACCTTCTCTATCGCCATCACGAACGGTTCGGCGTTCAGTATCTGCGAACCGATATGAACATGCACGCCCCTGATGTTCAGGTTCGGGTACTTCCACCTCGAGTTGAATATCTTGTGGACCGTTTCGAAATCGAGGCCGAATTTCGTCTCGCCCTTCCCTGTCGTGATATAATGGTGCGTCTTCGGGATCACGTCCGGATTGATCCTGACCGCGACGTTGACCTTCTTGCCGAGAGACGCGGCGCACCGATGGATCTCCTCAAGCTCGTCCTCGGATTCGACATTGAAGAAGAGAATGCCAAACTCGATCGCGGCGGTTATCTCGTCGCGCTTCTTGCCGACGCCTGCGTAGACGACCTTCCGGGGATCGACACCCGCGAGCCGGGCCCTGTAGAGCTCGCCGCCCGACACTATGTCGAGGCCCGCCCCGTTCTTGACGAGCGCGCGCACGACCGCGAGATTGGAGTTTGACTTCATCGAGAAGCATATGAGCGGCCGTACGGGCCCGAACGCCGTCTTCAGCTTCCTGTAATGGTCGATGAGCGTCTTGTAGCTGTAGAGGTAGAAAGGCGTCGGCACCGACTTGGCGATATCGGCAACCGGGATGCCCTCGCAATAGAGCTCATTATCCTTGAACGTGAATTCGTGCATGCTATTTCCTTC
Source organism: uncultured Planctomycetia bacterium (assembly GCA_964352425.1). Taxonomy (GTDB): domain Bacteria; phylum Omnitrophota; class Gorgyraeia; order 2-01-FULL-45-10; family 2-01-FULL-45-10; genus JAMWCX01. The sequence goes on from CAYGRZ010000047.1 coordinate 9,812, forward strand.
TGATCGACTTCTTCGACTCCACCGAGGCTCTGGGGTTAAACAGTTTCAACACCTCTTCCCGCTTAAACTTGTCCGAGAATTTTTTCAGCTCGGCGTCGCTCATGCTCTTTATCTCGATCTTGTTGCCGATCGCGTATCTGACGAGTTTTCCCACGATCGTGTGAGCCGTCTTGAACCGAACGCCCTTGTCCACCAGGTAGTAGACCACGTCGGTCGCATACAGCGCCTCGTCCTCGAGAAATGACTCGATCCGCGGCCGGTTGAACTTTATCGTCTCGACAAGGCCCTTCAGGACCTTCAGCGTGATAGACACGATCTCAAGAGAGTTAAAGAGCGGCTCTTTATCCAGCTGCATGTCCCTGTTGTACGCCATCGGGAGCCCTTTCATCATCGCGAGTACACCGACGAGATTCCCGTAGAGCCTGCCGGCGTATCCCCTGGCGAGCTCCAGCACGTCGGCGTTCTTCTTCTGCGGCATGAGCGAGCTGCCTGTGCAGAACGCGTCGTCGAGCTCGACGAAATCGAACTCCTTCGTCGACCACATGATCAGGTCCTCCGCCAGCCTCGACAGATGCATCCCGATAAGCGCCAACGCGCTCAATATCTCGATAACGAAATCCCTGTCGCTGACCGCGTCGATCGAGTTGACCGGCGCGTCGAGCTCCACTCCCGGCATCCGCACCTTATACTGCCGGAAGCTGATGGGTGTTCCCGCGAGCGCGCCCGCGCCCATCGTCAGCTTAATACGGCCGGATATGAACGCGACCCGCTCGGTGTCGCGCTTCAGCATCTCGACGAACGCGCCGAGATAGTCCTTCAGATACACCGGCTGGGCGTGCTGCATGTGCGTGAAGCCCGGGATCACGAGATCCCTGTTCTTGCCGGCGAGGGCCTCGAGGGCGCTCTGCAGGCCTGTTATATCCGCATCCAGCTTCGCCAGTTCCATTGTGCAATAGGTCTTCGCCGCGAAAACGACCTGGTCGTTCCGGGACCGCGCGGTATGCAGCTTCAGGGCAAGGTCACCCACCATCGCCTGCAGCTTGTTCTGGATATCGGTATGGATGTCCTCGGCCTTCGGGTCGTATCTGAACGTCGCCTTACTTATGCTCGCGTAGATGCCCGTCAGCGCCTTCGTCAATCTCGCCGCTTCTGATGGCGAGAGATACCGCGCCTTCTTCAGGATCTGGACGTGCGCAAGCGACCCGAGGACGTCGTACCGCGCCAGCTTGTGGTCGTACTGGACAGACTTCGTGAACTCTTCGACGAGCGGGTCGGTCTCCTTCGAGAACCGTCCACCCCATAATTTCTTAGCCATATATTCTCCTCAATGACAAATATCAAAGCACAAATGACAATTGAATCACAAAGTCTTTAATTTCAAAATTTAATTTTTGAACTTGTTTTGTCATACTACATTCAACCAGTAAGTGCAACGTTTAAGGATTTCATGACCTCTCGAGGA
>CAYGRZ010000048.1:0-8803 GCA_964352425.1 uncultured Planctomycetia bacterium
TCGCTCGCAAAGAGCTTCGCCATCGCCGATTCCTTCGCGACATTCTTGGCTCCGGAGTCGACCATCCTCGCTGACGCGTATACAAGCGCCCGGGCGGCCTCGATCTGCGTGGCCATGTCGGCGAGGATGTGCTGGATGGCCTGGAAGCTCGAGATCGGCTGGCCGAACTGGACCCGTTTCCTGGCATAGGTGAGCGCCTCGTCGAACGCGCCCTGCGCTATGCCGACGGCCTGCGCCGCGACGCCGGGCCGCGAGCTATCGAACGTCTTCATCGCGACGATAAAGCCCATGCCTTCCCTCGATATGAGGTTCTCTTTCGGGACCTTGCAGTCGGTGAAGATGACCTCGCGGGTCGCCGACGCGCGGATACCGAGCTTCTTCTCTTTCTGCCCGAACTCGACGCCCTTCATGCCCTTCTCAACGATAAAAGCGCTTGCTCCCCGGGCGCCCTTCGTCTTATCGGTCATCGCTATGACGGTGTAGATATCGGCCTCGCCGGCGTTCGTGATCCACTGCTTCGTCCCGTTCAGGATATAATGGTCGCCCTCTTTGCGCGCGGTCGTACGGATCGAACCGGCATCGGAGCCGGCCTCGGCCTCGGTGATGCAGAACGCCGCGATGGTGCCCTTCGCTACCCGGGGAAGGTACTTCTGCTTCTGCTCGTCCGATCCGTGCAGCAGGATCGGGAACGTGCCGAGCCCCGTGCCCGCAAACCCAAGCGCGATGGCGCCGCAGACTTTAGAGAACTCCTCAGTGACTATGCACATCTCGATGATGCCGCCGCCCAGCCCGCCGTACTGCTCGGGTATAAAGACGCCAAAGAGGTCGCTCGAGGCGATCACCTTCATGATATCCCACGCGAACTCTTCCGACTCATCGTACTTCGCCCGGACAGGTTTTATCTTTTCCTGGGCGATCTTGCGCGCCAGGTCCTGTATCATCTTCTGCTGTTCATTGAACAGGTAGTCCATAGTAAACTCCTTCTGTTTTAAACACCGCTAAAACGCAAAAAAATTCCGCAAAAACGCAAAAAAATACTACTTAGCGTCTTTGCTCATTTAGCGATTTTGCGGTGACACTACGAAAACCTCTTTACCACGAGCGTCGCGTTATGCCCGCCGAAGCCGAGCGCATTGGACAGCGCGACGTTTATCCTGGCCGCCCTGGGCTTGTTCGGCACGTAATCGAGGTCGCAATCCGGGTCAGGTGTTTCGTAGTTTATGGTGGGAGGAATGATGCCGTGTTTCATCGCAAGCGCGCAGACGATCATTTCCGCGCCGCCGGCCGCGCCGAGCATATGCCCCATCACCGACTTGGTCGAGCTGACGGCGAGTTTCCAGGCATGGGCGCCAAAGACCTTCTTTATCGCGAGCGTCTCTATCTTGTCATTATATTTAGTGGAAGTGCCGTGGGCGTTGATATAATCGACGTCTTCCGGTTTTATGCCGCCATCCTTCAGCGAAGCTATCATACATCTCGTGCCGCCGTCCCCCTGTGGGTCAGGCGCTGTCATGTGGTAGGCGTCCCCGCTCATCCCGTATCCTATCACCTCGCAGTATATGCGGGCGCCTCTTTTGACGGCGCGCTCCATCTCCTCGAGGACGACCACCCCCGCGCCCTCGCCTATAACGAAACCGTCCCTGTTCTTATCGAACGGCCTCGACGCCCGTTCGGGCTCATCGTTATACGCCGTCGACAGCGCCTTCAGCGCGCAGAAACCGCCAAAACCCATGTGGGTTATCGCCGCCTCCGACCCTCCGCATACCATCGCATCCGCTTCGCCGCGCTCGATTATCCTGAAGGCGTCGCCGATGGCATGGTTACCCGTAGCGCACGCCGTGGCGACCGCTGAATTCGGGCCTTTGAGGCCGAGCGTGATCGAAACCTGGCCGGAACCCATATTGACGATAAGCATCGGGATCAGGAACGGCGATATCCTGTCCGGGCCCTTCTCAGGCCCGAGGTGGATAAACCGCTTGTGCTCGGATTCGACCGTGTGCAGGCCGCCTATGCCGGAACCGATCATCACGCCTATGCGGTTGCGGTCCTCCTTGTCGAGGTGGAGCTTGGCATCGGCGACGGCCATCTTAGCCGAGACGACCGCGAACTGGACAAACCGGTCCATCCTCTTGATCTCTTTTGCGGAAAGATAGGGGGTTGGATCAAAGTTTTTGACTTCGGCCCCTATTTTGCAGGTAAAATGTGCGGGGTCAAAACAGGTGAGGCGCCTTACGCCGCTTTTTCCTTCAAGTATCGACTTCCAGAAATCCTCTATATTGTTGCCTATAGGAGATACGATGCCGAGGCCTGTTACAACAACTCGTCTTTTTTTATGCATCGGATGGCCGGTATGTTATTTACCGGCTTTCTCCTCGATGTATCTCAGAGCGTCTCCGACGGTGGCGAGCTTCTCGGCCTCTTCGTCCGGTATCTCTATCCCGAACTCCTCTTCCAGGGCCATGACCAACTCTACCGTATCCAGTGAATCCGCTCCCAAATCATCGACAAACTTCGCGTTATCGGTGACTTCCTCTTTCTTCACTCCAAGCTGATCCGCTATTATCTGCCTGACCTTGTCCTGAGATACGTCCACTTTCTTCTCCTCCTTTTTATTAACTACTATGATTACATTACCATACCGCCGTCGACCTGCACAACCTGCCCGGTTATATAGGACGAATCGTCACTGGCCAAAAATAATGCGAGATTCGCAACATCCTGAACCGTCCCGAATTTTCCGAGCGGCACGAACTTGAGCATCTCGCTTTTCACATTGTCCGGGAGCTTCGCGGTCATCTCGGTCTGGATGAACCCGGGAGCGATCGCGTTGGCTCGCACATTCCTTGACGCGAGCTCCTTGGCGAGAGTCTTCGTGAATGCTATGAGCCCGCCTTTTGAAGCCGCGTAATTCGCCTGGCCGGCATTACCCATTATCCCTATGATAGAGGCCATGTTGACTATCCGGCCGTCCCTCTGCTTCATCATTATCTTGGACACGGCCTTGGTGAAATTGAACGCGCCCTTCAGGTTAACGGCCAGGACCAGGTCCCAGTCCGCTTCCGACATCCTGACAATGAGCGCATCCCTCGTAATGCCCGCGTTGTTAATCAGTATATCGATTTTGCTAAATTTGTCAAGGGTTTTTTGGGTGAATCCGTCGGCCTGGTCGCACCGAGTGACATCGACGACGCCCGTCAGGACCGACCTTCCCAGCGCTTCGATCTCTTTCCGGGCAGCGGCGAGCGTTTCCGCGTTCACATCGCATATGGCGATGTCGGCGCCTTCCCTCGCGAATGAGAGGGCTATCTCTTTTCCTATGCCGCGCGCGCCTCCGGTTACCAGCGCTACCTTACCTTCGAGCTTCATGGCATCCTTTCCGCGCAAACTTTACGCTATTCTATAGATAAACTGACTTTTGTCAAGAAAATTTTTACCCGCGAACCAGTCCCGCTTAACAGCGGGACGGTTCGGGGCACGGCCTTTTTCTGGCGACCGCGATGATGTCCCTGCCCCACCATCTTTTGGTAACAAAGCTGAGGATATTCCCTGAGGGGTCTTCACACCGGACAGACGCGTCAAACTGCGCCAAAAGCCGCCTGATCTTGGCAGGAGTCGTCACATTGACATGCATCGCCCTGTTCAGCCCGCCCCTGTCGATGCGGACCCTTAAGGTCTTGCGCAAAAGAGATCGCATGCCGGCGGCCCTGTATTTTGCCTTCATCATCCTGAGCGGAAGTTTAACTAAATTTAAAGGCAGATTCACGATCCGCTTCAGCGGCGAGAGGTATTTCTCGTAATAATAGTTCGGGGTGATGATAATGAACCTGCCCCCATCGGCGAGTATCCCGTGCGCCTTCGCACACGTCTCCTCCAACTGCCAGTCGTGCATATGCTCGAGCGTCTCGATCATGAAGATAAGCGAATACTTCTCTTTGAAATCATAACTGCAGGGATCGCCGACCTCTGCGCGGGCATTCGACCGGAGGCCTTCGGGGAGGCTTCCTATGGTCTGGCGCGCGATATCGATTGCCGCACTGCTATAGTCGAGGCCCAGCGCCCTTGCCCCTGCCCTCGCCGAGTAGTACAGTAGCTCCCCACGGCCGCAACCAATATCGAGAACGACATCGTTCCTCATGGGGCGGCCAAGCTGAAGCGCCCTGGCAAACTTGGGATGTATATGCGCATCGAGGCCATGGAGATATTCGCGCCAGCCCTCGTTGTCCCCCATGAAGTAGCCTTTTGAGTATATCCCGGGGTCGACGGCCGCTTTCCTGCCTATCGTGCTGTGCGTCATACCGTTAACGGGAGGAGATGCGCCCACTTCCGGCTGAATATTGCGCAGTTCTTCTGCAATAAGCCGTAGTCATCCTTCACGATCTCCCTGTACCCTTTCATGGTGCGCGTCCTGCCGCCGTTGCCCACGTGCATCGCCTCGACCTTCACCACCACGTTCTTATATCCCGCCTGTATGCTCTGCAGAGATATGTCGAGGTCGTAGCAGTGCATGTAGCCGTACGTCTCGTCCAGGCCCTCGATCTTTTCAAGAAGCTGCCGCCGCATGATAAAACAGAGGCCGTCAACGACCGCGACCGTGGCCACATCCTCCGCCATCACCGGCCCGAGGTCTTCCTCGTTCTGGAGGTTATGCTTAAGGCTCGCCTCATTGACACAACCGGTCTTGTAGATCTCGGTACGGCCCGCGAGGCCCGCTATCCCGATGGCCGGGTCCTTCTCCATGGCAGATATGATTTTCCCAAGCCAGTCATCTTCGAATATGACCACGTCATTGTGGATGACGGCTATATAATCGTATTTTGCCGCCGCAATGCCCTGGTTTATGCCCCTTATGGGCCCGAGATTGGCCTCATTCCTTATGTATCGAAGGTCTACGGCGCCTTTCAACGAATCAAAATAGGCCCGGACATTGGGCTTAGACCCGTTATCGACTATGACGAGCTCGAAAGGAGCTTTTGTGTTCTTCAATATGGATTCGACGGCGAGCCTGGTGTAGCCGAGCTGGTTCCACACGGCGATAATGATGCTTGCCCCGCGAAGTCCTGAGCTTGCCGAAGGAAGCCCCGTCGGGGGGCTTACGCCCTTATTCTCCATAGATCCCCATCGTCCCCGTCAGGCTGACGTCATTCACCCTCACGGGTGCTATGCTTTTCATGAGCTCATCCGGCCCGTCAAAGTGCACCTTGATATAATTATCCGAATACCCCTTGAGGCATCCCGTCGTCTTGTCCCGCTTCGTCTCGACCAGGATGGCCAGCTTTTTATTCACAAATCCTTTACGGTAATAATACGACGCCTCGCCTGCCGCAACGGTGAGGGCAAAATGCCGCTCTTTAAGGGTATGCTCGTCGACAGCCGGTCCCATGGCGCAGGCCGGAGTCCCTTCTCTTTTGCTGTACGTGAATACGTGGGCCCTTGCCGGAGCGAGATCTCTGATGAACGCAAGAGTGTTCCTGAAATGAGCCTCTGATTCGCCCGGGAAGCCTACAAGGACATCGGTGGTTATCGCAATATCCGGTATGGCTGCCCTTGCCTTCCCTATCAGTGCGCCGTAGGCGGCAGCAGTATAGGGCCTGTTCATCTTTTTCAATATCTCGTCATCGCCGGACTGGAGCGGGATGTGCAGGTGGCGGCACATCCTCTTATTGCCCGCCATGAATTCGATCAGTCCATCGGTCACATATTTGGGCTCTATAGAACTTAAGCGTATCCTGAAATCGCCCGGTATGCGGTCGATGGATTTGAGCGCATCGAGCACGGTGACACTATGAAGGCCCGCCCTTTTGACGATCTCTTCCGGAAACAGGTCCTTTCCCCACGCCCCGAGGCATATGCCGGTAAGTATTGTCTCCCTGAATCCGTTGGCAACGAGCCCTTCGACCTCATCGACTATGTCCTGGATCGGCTTGGATGCAAGCTCGCGCCTGACAAGGGGGACCTTGCAATATGAGCAGCGGTTCTCGCATCCGTCCTGGATCTTGACATAGGCCTTGGAATGGCCCTTAAAACCGGTGATTTTTAACGCGCTGACAGGAACGGTATTGAGTATTGGGTATTGGGTATTGGGTGAATTATTTAAAATATCGGCGATCAGGCGCTTGTCGTTATTCCTCACTATATGATCGACTTTATGGAGCGCGGCGATGTCGTCGGCGTCTTTCTCGACCAGGCATCCCGTCGCGACTATCTGCGCGCCCGGGCTTGCCCGGCGGAAGGCGCCGATCATGTACTTCGACTCCCTGTCCGCTTCGGCCGTCACCGTGCAGGTGTTCACGATGCAGATATCGGCAGCCTCTTTCGACGAACACTCATCGAAACCCGCGCGCACCAGTATCTCGCGCATCGCCTGCGATTCGTACTGGTTCACCTTGCAGCCGAGCGTGTGGATGTAAAATCTCTTGCGGCCGTTAACTTGAGAGTTCATAGTTCAATATCGCGAGGACGGCGAGCCCTGCCGTATCGCTCTTTAAGACCCTCGAACCGAGATTGACCAGCCGAAAGCCGGCCCTGGCCGCTTCCTTGATCTCAGCGGGAGTGAAATCGCCTTCCGGCCCTATGGCGACGGCGATCTTGCCGCCTTTAAAACCACCGAGAACGCTTTTCAGGGGTTCGGCCTTGTCATCGAGCGCGGCTATAAGCGCAAGATCATAATCGCTCACGCCCGCGGCCAGCCGCGAGAATGTCGCGACGTCCTCAACCTCCGGGATATCCGAGCGGCCGCACTGCCTGGACGCCTCTATCGCAATCTTGCGCCACCGCGCGACATGCGCGGCCTTCTTCTGCTCGTCCCAGTCCGGGATCGTCCTCGCCGTCACGAGCGGGATGATTGCCTGGACGCCGAGCTCGGTCGCCTTCTCGGCGATATAGTCCATCTTGTCCTTCTTCGGGATCGCCTGGATGAGGGTTATCTTCGCGGCTGCCTTGCCGGAGGGCGTTCGCGTCTCGACTATCTCGACGGTAACGGACTTCCCCTTGATATCCTTGATAAACCCTATGTACTCCCTGCCCGTCCCGTCGAACGTCACCACTTTGTCGAGCTTGTTCAGGCGCATCACATCGACGATATGGTGCGCCTGGCTGCCGGATATCCTGATATGATTTCCGCTGACCGATTCTTTGGGGACATAAAAACGGCTCATCCCGTTGGACCTTTCCGTTTTGATACAATAAACCGTACAAGCCTGCATAAAAACAAACCTGAGATAGAAGGTCTAACGGGGCTCACTTCTTCTCCCCGAAGACTTCCGCGGTAAATGTGTAGATCTCTGTCGCCGGGTCCTTCCACGCGTCGGGCGCGAGGCCGGCCTTCTGGCCGCACAGGCTCGTCAGGAACTCTTCTTTATTCCAGCCCGTCTCGGTCGCGACCTGCGGAAGGTACACGCCGCTCCTGTATCCGCGCCTGACCAGCACGCCGTTACCCGGTATCGTTATCTCTTCATGCCCGGCGACCCTCTTCATCGGCGACAGGACCGATATTTCAAGGTCTATTGTGTCGATCTCGTATGGCTGCAGCGTCGGAAAGCGCGGGTCGCCCGTCGCGGCTTCTATGGCCATGGCGGCAACGGTCGTGCATAAGGGCCCCTGCGCGGCCATGTTGCCTATACATCCCCTCAATTCGCCGCCTTCATGCAGCGTGACGAAAGCGCCCATCGGCTCGTTCAGTACGGGATCGGCCTCGGTAAACGTCTTACGCTTGCCGTCTTTGACGAAACTCGTGATCGACTCCCTGGCTATCTGCAGCAGCCTCTTTCTCTGGGATTCGTTCAATAGCATAGGCGGCTCCTCTTTGTTGGTCGGCAGTCGATAGCCGGTGGCCGGTGGTTTTTTGTAGACAGCGGCGCTGAGATACCCCACCACCTTCGACTTGTCCCCTGCCGTATCACCTGAATTTGCGTACTTCAGCACCTTTATGCCGTCGTACCCCAGTTTCTTGGCGGCCAGCATCGTCGCGGTAACCGGCATGATGCCGCACAGCTCGCACAGGCCGAGCTGGGCCTCGTCATACACATCTTTCGCTTTCATCCGCTCGAGCGTCGCTATAGCATGTTTGTCGATGGCATTGGCCTCTTCATACGGATGGTAATGCGACATGTCGGTAGACGCGACCACCAGGACGTCATCCCTGCCCTTGAGGACCTTTGCCAACGCGTCAGCCACAATAACCGCGTCGCCGTACGACTGGTTGCCGAATGCTATCGGGACGATCGACGCGCCTTTCAGCGCCGTCTGGATGAACGGTATCTGCATCTCGACCGAGTTCTCTCCGGCGAAGGCTTCGGGATAGAAGTAGATCCTTTTCGATTGTGCGGCGATGGCGGCCGCGAGCCTGGTATCTATCGCGATCTCGCCGAGCGGCGTCCGGAAGGAGCCCCTGTCGTAGATCGATATGCCGTCGAAGGACGTGCGGTGGCTGAACCCTATAAGCACAACCGTCTTGATGAGCGCGCCCTGGACTTCCTTATATGAGTATGCGGCGACAGGCGCGGAGAACTGGTAGCCGGCGTGCGGCGCTATGACGGCAAATATGTGCCCGTCTACTGCTGCGGGGTTGGCGGCATTAAGGTACGTCTGGAGCTCCCGCTCGAGTGCAGGGCCGGAGGCGGGATACCAGCTCCCCGCAAGGTCTGCGTCTTTGACGTCAGCCGCGAAAGCGGCGGAGGCGATAAGGAGCATGGCTGCGAGGATTAACTTATTCATACAGGTGACCTGCCATAGGAAGGTTTTCAACATGAAGGCTTGCCATACGAAGCTCCTCGAGTCAGCGCGTACAAGCGAAGTATGGTGGAGC
>CAYGRZ010000048.1:8903-11123 GCA_964352425.1 uncultured Planctomycetia bacterium
GGCTTGCCATACGAAGCTCCTCGAGTCAGCGCGTACAAGCGAAGTATGGTGGAGCTGACGGGAATCGAACCCGTGACTCAGCGTTGCGAACGCTGCGTAATCCCTCTTTACTACAGCCCCGGTTTTATCTCTTATACCCCACCGGCAATATATACAACGGCTTCGTGCCAGACGGCAATTTCAATATTTTAGCGACCGGGTTGTCGGAAAAAGCACCTACCGCAACGCTGTCCAGGCCTAACGCGACAGCCTGGAGGAAGACATTCTCGGCGGCGTGACCGGCCTCCATGTCAGTATAGCGTATACCGCGCTGGCCGTACCTCGGTGTTATGCGGCCATGGACTGCGGTGATAATGATATCTATCGGTGCCTGAGCCACATACTCCTGGCCGTGCGACGCGTCTGCCAGGGCGCTCCTGACATCTTCCTTGAGCACGGTCTCCAGCCTATGGCCTTCCGGCACATAGCGGAAGAGAGCGTCCTTCCTGGCGACGTAGACTTCAAGAGGGTAGAGCGCTCCGGCTGAAGGCGCTGCCCGCAGCCCTCGGCCCGCGTCCGTTATGCCCTGGCATGCCCACAGAAGCTGGGAAAGATCCTCGACCGATACATCCCTGGACGAGAAACTTCGCACCGAACGCCTCCCGGCTATAGCCTCCTCAACGGAGACGGGCCCTTTGGTTTTTGGCTTCGGTAGAACGATGGCAGACATGTCTTCACCCCATCCGCAGAGCGGAATGCACGTTAAAACCGTGATAAGGATTATAGCGGCCTTTATGCCCTCTTTCAAACTATTTTTTCCTCTTTTGCGGCGAGGCTCGCGCTACGCTTTCCCTGATCCAGCGCAAGTAGCTGGCGCTTCCCGCCACGATCGGAAGCGCGATTATCTCCGGGACCTCGTACGCGTGCAGGCGCCTGGCTTCTTTCTCGACAGCCCTGAAATGCCCTTTCGTCGTCTTGCACATAAGCATCACTTCATCGGCCTTGTCGATATGCCCGTTCCACCAGAACCTCGACTCGATCCTGCCGGCTATACTTGCGCAGGCCGCCAGCCGCTTCTTCAGGAGAACGCCGGATATGATCTGCGCCTCTTTCTTGCAGGAGCAGGTGATAAATATCACGATCGCTTTTGACTTCACGGGTCCTTTCAATTCTTATAAAACAGCTTCATACCCGTCACGATCGTCGTGTAGTGGATGTCGACCGTGTCCTCTTCGCGCAGCGCGTATCCGCCGGCGAGGACGACCGCTATCGGCACATCGAAATGCAGGGCCTGGTTGTAGACGAATTCATCTCTTTTTGCCAGGCCTTCCCTGGTCAGCGCCAGCCCGCCGATCCGGTCATCCCTGTAGGGATCGGCGCCCGCGACATACATGATAAGGCCGGGATTGAAATCGCTTATGATCTTTGGTACATGCTCGTACAGGGCCCCGAGGTACTCCCTGTCACTGGCCCTGTCGCGTAGTCCAATGTCCATGCTCGAGGGCACTTTATAGAACGGGTAATTGTTCTCCTGATGTATTGAGAACGTAAAGACGTCCCGGTCGCCGGCGAATATCGCTGCCGTGCCGTTGCCGTGATGGAGGTCACAGTCAACCACGAGCGCTTTGCCTATCGCGCCTTTGCGCATCGCGGACCGTATAGCGACCGCTATATCGTTCAAGACGCAGAATCCTTCACCGTGGTCCGGGAAGGCATGGTGGAACCCCCCTCCTATATGTATCCCGAGCCTGTCAGAGAGCGCTATATCCGAGGCCAACATCGTGCCGCCGCAAGCCGCCAGCGACGCTTCGACGAGCTGCCGCGAATACGGCAGCTCCAGCTTGAATATCTCCTCCTTCGTCAGCGTGCCCGTCTTAAGCTTGTCGAGATACGCCCTATCATGGACCGCGAGGATATCCTTATCGGAGATGGGAGCGGGCCTTACAAATGTTATCCTGTCCCTGTAACCGGACTCCTCCAATAAACGTTCTTTTATGAGATTGTATTTTGAGGTTGGAAAGACGTGGTTCCCGATGTCGACAGCGTAATCCTTCGAATATACAAGCCGTATCGTGCGGGGCATCGTATGGGTACAGGAGCGCCGGATAAAGCGCCGTTTACGTGAGCTCTTTTATCATCCCGCCGACGGCGTCCTGGATCAGCTCCCAGTCTTCCTGATTGTGGATGGCGAATTTTTGCTTACGCTTCCAGCCGCCCTCTTCGCGCTTCTGCCAGAGGTAG
>CAYGRZ010000049.1:0-11025 GCA_964352425.1 uncultured Planctomycetia bacterium
TAACAAAGATCGGCACCGGCACTCTTATCCTATCAGGCGCCAGCACCTACACTGGATTAACAACCATCAGCGCAGGCATCCTGAAATTAGGAGCCTCGGGCGGCGCCACCAACACTCCTTTGGGTACTGCAGCTGCGGGAACCGTCGTCTCTGCCACCGGTGCTGCGCTTGACCTGGGTGGCTTCACATTGGGAACGGCAGAAGCCCTCACCTTAAACGGGACCGGCGTTGCAGGCGGCGGCGCATTAATGAATTCAGGCTCAGCCGCGACATACTCCGGACTGGTCACTCTTGGCAGCAGCGGAGTGAGCATTGTCGGAGGTACCGGGACAATAGCTTTAAGCAATGTGGGCACCATATCCGGCTCGGGCTACAACCTGACCCTTGGCGGAGCGCAGGGCGGAAGCATTACTAGTATTATCGGCACGGTCGCAGGCACGCTTACCAAAGCTGATGCCGGCACATGGACCCTAAGCGGCGCCAATACTTATACCGGCTCGACCACGATCCAGAACGGCACGCTGCAATTGGGGGCTACTAACGCGATCAACGCCGCTTCAACTACGAGTGTTACCGCGACCGGTGCTGGCGTTACCGCGACACTGGGTCTCAACGGTTACGATCTGGCTTTGACGAATGTTCTGACGCTGGGCGGCACAACCACGACCAGTACCGCCAATGTCTCAACCGGCGCCGGAACGCTTACCGTCAATGGCGGCATCACTTACGACGCTGCCAATAATCCCCTTGGATCCACAATATCCGGCAAGGTAAGCCTTGGCGGCACAACCCGCACATTCACGGCGGGTGACAGCTCAAGCGCTTCTAATGACCTTACCATCTCGGCTGTTATCTCCGGGACCGGATCAGAAGGTATTACCAAAGCCGGCACCGGCACCTTGACCCTAAGCGGCGCCAACACTTATACCGGAACGACCACGATGAATGCCGGAACGCTTAGCCTTGATAACGCTTCGGCCCTCGGCAATGGCGCAAATGCTTTTGTCCTGAATGGAGGAGTAGTCACCATGGCTACCGGAAAGGCCATGGCTGTGGGCTCCTACTCTCAGTCAGGAGGCACTTTTACCGGCAGTAACGCGGCTATTACGGTTACCGGTAATTTTACGCTTTCCGGTGGGACATTTACCTCAACAAGCGGCACGCTTTCCGTGGGCGGGGACTGGAATGACGTGGGCGGGGCCTTTACACACAGTAGCGGAATAATTGATTTCACAAAGGCAAGCGGCACGCAGACGTTCACTACCGCCGGAGACCAGACTTACAACAATATCACCCACTCCGGCGCCGGCACGCTGCAGCTTTTCATTACGCCCTGGTATGACGCCTCGTGGGGTTATAGACGAGTCATTACTATTGACTATACAAAAGTAGGCAATGGGACAGAAAACGAATCTGGTTTTCCTGTGTTGGTTTATTTAACTGGATTATCAAACATTAACGCTGATGGCGCGGACATCAGGTTTACCACCTCGGACGGAGTGACCCTATTACCCAGAGAAATTGAATCATACTCTTCCGGAACGCTGGTTGCTTGGGTAAAAACAGATTTATCTTACACCGCCAATACGGTTATATATATGTATTACGGTAACGCCTCCGCTACCGAACCTGCTGCAGGTTCTACTTACGGAAGTCAGAATGTGTGGGATTCGAATTCTAAAGCCGTTTACCACTTGAAGGAAAATACAGGTTCAAATAACGTTGATTCTACAAGTAATGGTTATACAGGAACGCCGATAAGTTCTCCAGTGCAATCTGCTGGGCAGATAGATGGTTCGTTGAAGTTTAGTGGCAGTAATTATGTTGACCTTGGAACAGGATTATCACCCGTTAACAACTTTACAGTAGAAGCTTGGGTTAATGCAACAACTGTTGGTAGTGACAACCAAATAGTATCAAAGGGGTATGATGGGACTAATACTCAATGGGAATTAAAGACTACTTCGGCAGCAGGAAAAGTAAGTTTTAGAGCATGGATAGGCAGCTCACTTGGTGTAGAATCAAATGAACATTTGAATGCTGGTGAATGGACTTATATTGTAGGTAATTATGATGGGACAACTTGGAGAATATATTGGAATGGTATACTTGATAATAGTGCCGTTTCGGGTGCGCCAATAGCTACCGCCAAAAAACTTTGCATTGGAGTAGTTGATGGAGGTGGCCAGAATTGGATTGGACTTATTGATGAAGTCCGAATCTCATCCATTGTCCGTTCCGCAGGCTGGATAAAAACTGAATACAACAACCAGAATTCGCCTTCAACTTTCCTAAATAAAGGCGCGGAAGGTGGAAGTGCCACAAAGCTGAATCTCGCCGGTACGCTCACTCAATCCGGCAGCGGCGCCACCAGTATGACTTCCAATTCCGCGAGCGCGGGAGGCGTAATTCTTTTAGACGGCTCCATTACCGGCACCACCGGTATTTTGACCAGCAGTTCTACCTATGACGTCAGAAAAGGCACGATCAGCGCAATTCTGGCAGGCTCCGCAGGTCTCACCAAAACCACAGCCGACACCGTCACGCTCTCCGGCGCGAATACTTACACCGGAGCGACGACGGTCCAGAACGGAACGTTGCAACTCGGCGCCAGTAACGCGATCAATGCCGCCTCGACCACGAGCGTCACCGCGACCGGAACCGGCGTTACCGCTTTACTCGATCTTAACGGTTACAACCTCACCCTGAATAGCGCCCTGACGCTGGGCGGCACGACAACGACCAGCGCCGCGAATGTCTCGACCGGCGCGGGAACGCTTACCGCAAACGGCGGTATCACCTACGACGCGACCAATAACCCTCTCGGGTCCACAATATCCGGCAAGGTAAGCCTTGGCGGCGCAACCCGCACATTTACCGTGGGGGACAGTTCCAGCGCTGCCAGTGACCTGTCAATTTCAGCAGTGATTTCCGGCACGGGTTCGGAAGGTCTTACCAAGACCGGCGCCGGAACTCTTACCTTAAGCGGAGCAGTGGATCTGGGCGGAAATCTTACGATCTCAAACGGCACTCTGGCTGCAGGCAATAATATATCCGTAGGCGGTAACTGGAGTAATAGCGGCATCTTTACCCCGGGAGTTTATACCGTCACCTTCAACGGCGGCAACGCCAATATCGACGCCGGCGGCATGGGCGCCGGGAAGGCCTTCTACAAGGTGGTGGTCAACTCGACCGGCGTGAAGACACTCGCCTCGGCGACGCTTATTAATAACGTCCTGGAGGTGAACGCCGGGACGCTCGCCGGCGACTACAATGTCACCGTAAAGGGCGGCTATGTGACGAGCTCCGGCAGCGGCGTGATAAACCTGACAGACGGCACGTTCACCCTCGAAGGCACCGGAAACTTCGGCGGCTCCAGCGACTGGACATTCTATGACCTGACCTTCGGCGACGGCTCGAGCGTGAGGACGACCACGAAGAGCACGTCCAACACCATCACCATAACGGATGTTCTGGCGGTAGACACAAACCACACCCTTGAGGCAGGGTCGGCGACGTGGAACCTCGTGTGGAAAAGTTATCTCAAGAATATCACGATGATAGCGACCGGCAGTGATCATACGATCGCCCTCACAGATGACGGCTATGTGTTCGCCTGGGGATGCAACGTTTACGGCCAGTTGGGCGACGGCACGACGGCCGATGCTCTGATGCCGATAGAGGTCCTGCGCGGCGAGCAGGCGGCAGGTACCGGCGATAAAGCCACATATCTGCATGATATAACCTCTATCGCGGCGGGCGGCTATCACAGCGTCGCCCTCACTTCGGACGGCTATGTATTCACGTGGGGCTACAATGAGCAGGGCCAGCTGGGCAACAACGAGACGACCAACAGCTCGACGCCCGTCAAGGCGCATGGCGTCGGTAATGTGGGCGACCTTACGGAAATAACCAAGATAGCGGCAGGCGGCTTCCAGACGTCGGCCCTCGGGACGGGCGCGGACGGCAACGTATATTGCTGGGGGTATAACGGGCAGGGCGAACTCGGCAACGGGACGTATACCGAAGACCCGAACCCGACGCCGGTGAAGGTGCTCGCAGGTGAGCAGGCAGACGGGACATATCTCCACCATATATCTAATATAGCTGTAGGCGGCAGCCAGGCGCTCGCGCTCGGCACGGACGGCTCCGTGTTCAGCTGGGGGTATAACAGCAACGGCCAGCTGGGCAACGGTGAGGCGACCGGAGTCCCGGTCACGGCGCCGGTCAAGGTGCACGGCGTCAATGATGTGGGCTACCTTACGGGAATAATCAGGATAGCGGCAGGAGGAGCCCATAACGTCGCGCTCACGTCGGGCGGCACAGTATTCGCGTGGGGGTATAATGCGCACGGCGAACTGGGCAACGGCACGACGGACGACAGCTCGTGGCCTGTCCAGGTCAAAGGCGTCGATGGTGTGGGCGTCCTTACGGGCATCTCCGGTATATCGGCAGGCGAAGGCCACACCCTTGCCCTGGCTTCAGACGGCTATGTATTCAGCTGGGGATTGAACGACAAAGGCCAGTTGGGCAATGACTCGACGATTGACAGCTTGTCGCCTGTCCAGGTCCACGCGGGCACGCAGCTGGGCTATACGTACCTCTCCAATATATCCCATATAGCGGCGGGCGGCGCCCAGACGGTGGCCTTGAGCCAGAGCCGGCCGGTATTTAACTGCGGGTACAACGCGAACGGCCAACTGGGCGACGGCACGACAGTCGACGCGGCGGAGCAGATCAAGGTCATGGCAGGCTCGCAGGCGGGACCGAATATCTCTCATACGCCGCTCGTCGTAAGAGGCACTCTCAACCCCCAGACCTCCACATTCATTTTTACCAATGACCTGTATCACCGCAGTGTATATGTTGCCCCGGTCACATACAATAACCTGAGCTTCATGAATAATCCATACGCGACGTATAGGCTCGCCGGCGACATCTACGTGACCGGCGACGTAGTCATCAGCGACGCGACGCTTGTAACTGATCCATATCACATCATATACATATAATATCATCAATTGGAATATCTCGCCCTAATTGACATTTCACCCGCACCTTTATATAATGATACCGTTACCGCCAGCCATATGAATTTTAAAGTTGCCTTATGCATACCACCCGACTATGACCACAACTACCCTCCTCTGGGGACGCCCGCGCTCTGCGCTTTTTTAAAAAAGAACGGCATCGGCTGCGCCCAGATAGATCTGAATCTCGGGTACCGTGACTTCCTGGCGCGAAATGTCTACGGGCCGGGCCCATTAAGCCCGGAAGAGCGGAGATTTTTTCTGGAACCGCTCCTGGTGAAATTTTTTTCCGAGAAACTGAAAGGGCGTTATTATTCAGATTTTTTCCCCAGAGGCGGCGACGGCATCTTTACGGACCTGCCCTATGGCAATAATACGAACAGCTCTTTCTATTTTTGCGAAAGGCTGCTCTCGTCCGAACATCTATGGCGGTATCTGGAAGACGCTCTTGAGAACACGTTCCTGCGATTTTACGAAGAGAGCCCCATCCTGCGCCGTATGGAAAAAGACGGCGCGCGCCTCTTTGGCATATCGATTCTGTCTCCGGCCCAGGCCATAGCGGGCCTCACCCTCGGGCTTTTTATCAAAAAAAGACTCCCGGAGGCGCACGTGACGATAGGCGGGCAATGGGCCACGTTGTACCGCGGCGCGCTGATGCGGAAAAAAGAGCTCTTCCGGTGTTTTGACAGCATTATCGCATTTGAAGGCGAAAGCGCGCTCTGCGAATTAACGCAGGCCCTCGACTCCGGATCGCGCATTGACTCTATACCCAATCTCATCACCCGCGATACCGTCCCGGATGCGGGCCTGATGAGGCGCGAGGAGGAGATGGACCGGCTTCCCTGCCCTGACTTTGACGGCCTTCCCCTGAAAGAGTACGACGGAAGCGGACCCGGCGCGATAGGCCTTACCTATGAGACATCCCGCGGGTGCTATTGGTCGAAATGCGCCTATTGCGTCGATCTGCCGCTGCCCAAACCGTCGTACCGGAAAAAAGACCCCGCGCTGGTGGTGGCCGATATGAAGGAACTTAAACAGCGATACGGCGCCGGGCATCTTTATTTCGGCGACCCGGGCCTGTCGCCGCGCCAGATGCGGATGATAGCACGGCGCATGATAGAAGAGCGCGTGGAGATGAAGTGGTGGACGATGGCGCGGCTCGATCCCGGTTTTGACCGCGGGCTGTTTGAGCTGGCGCATACGGCGGGACTGGACCAGATCAATTTTGGTTTTGAATCCGCCAGCGACCGTGTCTGCCGGTCGCTTGATAAGGGCAATGAGCGCACACGTTCGTCGCGGATCATCAGGGAGTGCGCCGCCGCCGGCATCAAGGTGGACCTGCAGACGATGCTCGGCCTGCCGGGCGAAAGTTTTGAAGACGGCCTGGAGACCGTGGACTTCCTCATATCCCATAGAGAGTCCATAACTCACGTTACATTCAATACCTACTATCTGACGCCTTTTAATTATGTCTATCAGGACCCGGCCAGGTACGGGATAGAGTACGAGAATGATCCGGCGTTGCCGTTCAGATTTTTTACGCCGTTCAATAACAGGCGCGGCATGGACGCCTCGCAGGCCGAGGTATTGGAAAAGATATATTATTCGCTCGTCGCCTCATCCGGCGCCGGGAAGCCTGTCCCTGACCGGGGCGCCTCCGGCGCGTCCACAGGATGCGTGAGCTTCCGCCTGAACGGCGAGTCCTGCACCCTGCGGTACCGCCATGACGCTGCGACCGAAACCTATACATTCCTCGAAGATGAAAAGGCTCATAATGAACACGTCCCTGCCATCGCCTAAACACATAGTCATGATGGAAGACCACGACAAAGCATATCAGGCCTGGAAGGAGCTCGGCGTGCGCGCCGGGACGCTCGTCCACGTTGACGCGCACATCGACTTCGGCTGGATCCCCGAAATGGACCTCGACGAGATAGGCTCCTCGGGCGGCGACCCGTGCGATAAGGCCGCCGGGCAGCCGCTTCTCAACCCTTTCATAAAGACCAGGAAGAAGATGGTCCATATAGGGAACTTCATTTGTCCGGCGATGCGGGACGGGCTGGTGGATACGTTCTACTGGGTCGTTCCGGACGAAAGCTGGCGGTCCAGGCGCGGCATAAAGCACATCGTGAAGCATATGCGGCAGATCCTCGCCGTAAAACAATACGCCCCCGGGGCTCTCGAGTTTCACCCGGATCATATCCGTTGCCGCGTTTTCGATAAAGAAGTGATCGTCTGCGGACTTGAGGGCCTTGACCGGATAGACAAGCCGGTCCTCCTGGATATAGACGTGGATTTTATGCTCACCCGGTCCATATGGGACGATCTTAACCCGGAGCGCGCTCCCTGGATCTTTCCGGATAAGCTTTGTAACGAACTGGCGCCAAAAATAAACGATATAGAAGCCCTGACGGTATCCTACTCGGTCGAGGGAGGCTTCACGCCGCTCAGGTTCAAGTATTTCGGCGATGAGCTGCGGATGTTGTATGGGGGAGATGTGACTGCGGCGAAACAGCGGGTGATGGATCTGAAAAGGGCCGCGCTTCCGCTTGAAAGAGACGGGAAATATAAAGAGGCCGCCGCTCTGTATGAGGACGCTATGAAGATAGACGGCACGGATGCCTCCCTGTATTTTAATCTCTCGATCCTGTATTCAAACGGTCCGGCGGCGGATATGGAGAAGGCCCGGTCTTTCTACCGGCAGGCCGTTTCACGGGATAAAACTTACCGTACCCGCTTTAACAATCATGGTATACTATATTTACATCGGAGAGATCTTAAGCATGCCGAAGAGGAATTCAGGAAATTATCGCAGCTTGATGATATGAGCGCCGTCGCGCTGAACGGCCTGGGGCACGTCGCGCTCCACAAAAAAAAGTATACTCAAGCCCGCTCTTTCTTTAGCGATTGCCTGAGCATTGATAATTCTTATCCGGAAGCAAGGCTTGGATCGGGCATAACCCATTTCAAGACCGGCGCCCTCGAGGAAGCGCGGACTCTTCTTTTGGAGATCGACAGTTCCACGCCCGGCGACCCGGAAGTATCCTGGTGGCTCGGCCGGATAGCCGAAAAGAAAAGAGAGGGCCTTTCGGCGATAGATCATTACAAGAGATCGATAATGCTCGGAGGAGAAGCTCCCGCGGTGCATCTGCGGCTCTCGCGCATATACATAATGAAAGGCCTTTACTACAGGGCCTTTGAAGAGCTCGCGCGGTTTTTCCAGGCCCTTAAAGGACAATTCTTGTGATGATTACGCTCGAGGCGCGTTTCAGGAAGAATGATACGATACTGTACAAAGAACTCTCAGGCACTCCGGCGCTCATCGATCCGTACCGCCGGACGCTCGTCAGGCTTAACCCGGCGGCGTTCGAGATCTGGCAGTTGTTGGACGGCACCCGTTCGGTCCTCGAGATCATAGGCTCCGTGCGGGATGCGTTTGAGATAGACGAGGCGAGCCTCAGGAAAGACGTCATAGGTTTTCTTAAAGAGATGCTCAGGCGGGAGATGATACGGTAATGTTCTGCCGGATATCGCAGAGAAAGTTCTCGGAATTTTCCTCGTCCCTGGAGCGGGCGGTCATGCGGGATCGCGTTCCTTATATGGGGGCGTTTGAGCTCACCTACCGCTGTAATCAGGCCTGCTGCCACTGCTATTGCAACCTCGGCGTTAACGACAGAAGAAGATCTGACGAGCTGACGACTGCCCAGATACAACGGATACTCGATGAGATGGCGGCCTCCGGATGCCTCTGGCTCCTCCTGACCGGCGGCGAGGTTTTGCTGAGAGAGGACTTCCCGGCCATCTATCTCCACGCGCTCAAGGCCGGGATGATCGTCGAGGTGTTTACCAACGCCACCTTGATCGACGACAGAACTGCCGCGCTCTTCGCCGAATTTCCGCCCTTTGGCGTCGGCGTCACTATCTACGGCTCACATCGCCTGCCGCACGATACGATCACCGGCGTGGCGGGTTCATTTCAAAAAACGATGGACGGGATATCGCAGCTTAAAAAAAACAGGGTAAAATTCTCTTTAAAGACGATACTTATGACATTGAATTATCCGGACCTGAAAGCCATGCGGGCCCTTGCCGGGGAGCTTGGCGCAAGGTTTTTCTTTGATACGCTCATCAGCCCGCGGACAGACGGTAGCGTGGCCCCCGCGCAGTACCGGCTTGATGTTGACAGGATGGTGGGGCTGGACATCGATGAAGAGCAGGATTTTAAGGATTGCGAAGATGTGTTCGGCAATTTCTGGAAGAAAAGCTTTGAAGAAGCGCTCAATTGCGGCGCCGGCGCATTCGCTTTCAATATAAATCCGTACGGGGTGTTGAGCCCCTGCACGATGTTCTCGAGCTTCCAATATCCATTACGGGCGTCGTCTTTTGGCGACGCGTGGAAGAAGATGGTCGTCGAATACGGCAACAGGCAGAACGACTTTATACCGGATGAGTGCAGGTCCTGTAGTATGCTCTTGATGTGCTCGCGATGCGCGGCGTGGGCGGAGACGGAGACCGGAAGCGTGAGTAAGAAGGTCGACTACCTGTGCGAATACGCCAAATGCCTCGAAAAAAAGTTCATTGAGAAAAAGGGGAGGGTAACCGATGGAAAAAAGGTCTTACAAAAAGCCTGAGATCAAAGAGGTGAAGCTTAGTATTGAGGATACGCTCCTGACCGCCTGCAGGTCCGGCGCGGTTTCACGACGGAGTCCTCGAAGGGGAGTGCAGTGCAGGGCTTGCCGCACAACATACAGGGCTTCCTAAGCCTTTTTAGCTGCTTCATAACCATCTGTCAGGGCATTGTACATGAAGATTCCGGGGGGCAGCCTATCCATAAAGATCGCCGACCTTGTCATCAAGGTCGATAGCGCCGTTGACCTTGCCCGGTTCAACGACTTTGGCTTTTACAGAAATTTTATAACCGGAGAAAGCACTCCCTGCCACTGCCGTCTCGACCTCACCATAGGGCCGCCCCCCGACCTGAATTATAATGCTCACTCCTTCAACCCTCAAGGCGTCTGGCAGTTATCCAGGACAGGCGAAAAGAACGTGCTTCAGGTCGGCCCTCCGCCTCAGCGTGGCCGGCCCGATAACGTAGTCGTCTTCAATGCCGACTACAGCGAAGGGGCGATGTATCAGAAGAGCGTCTTTGAACTCTTCAGGAGATTTATAGACCAGTTCCTTATCATTAACCTGCTCAGCAAAAGGAACGGTTTTTTGCTGCATGCCTCGGGGGTCGTCCGGGAGGGCAAAGGGCTCTGCTTCATCGGCCCGTCCGGCGCGGGGAAGTCGACGCTCTTGAAGCTATTCGGCAAAAAGGTCGAGCGGAAATATCTGCTTAACGACGACCGCCTCGCCCTCAGGAGCTACGGGGAGGCGTGGCGGGTCTTCGGGACCCCGTGGTACGGCGAATCGAGGGTCGCCTGCCCGAACGACGCCGATTGTGCCGCCCTCTTCTTCATACGCCATTCCGGGCATAATTATCTGCGCAAGCTTTCGGCAAACGAGGCATGCCGGCAGCTTATGGCGCAGGGCCTTATTCCGCTCTGGGATGAAGGGGCGACATCCCGGGTGCTCGACTCTTTTCAGGGCCTTATCCAGAAGATCCCCGCTTTTGAATTGGGGTTTCTCCCCGACGACCGTGTCATAGACCTTATCGAAGCGGCGCTATGACCCTCTTTTGTTCCGCACAAGAGTTCTATAGTTTGTATCAGGACCTCTCCGGCAGATCTCTTTCCCTGCGTATGCAGGTAAAAGGCGGCAGTATGTACCCGTTCATAAAAAGCGGCGATTGGGTGGACGTCGTGCCGCTTAAGGACGGCGCGAGGGATGTCAGAAGGGGCGAGGTAGTCCTGTATAAAAAAGACGACGATCTTTACATGCACCGCGTAATAGAAAGTAAGGAAGATATCTTTGTCGCCAAGGGCGATATGTCGTTCGGCCATGACGGCGCGATACCGAAAGAGATGGTCCTGGCGAAAGTGGTTTCCGTCCGGAG
>CAYGRZ010000050.1:0-10689 GCA_964352425.1 uncultured Planctomycetia bacterium
GCCCGATGAGAGGCTCAGGGCGAGCAAACTTTTGCGGGTGACGCGAGGTGGCCTTGAGAAGCGCACAAGCGAGCGCGGGATGGGGCAGTACAGACACCCGCCTGTCAGCGTGTTAATTGTGAACCCCGCGCGAGCGCGGAGCATCGCAAAGGACACCGAGCGGCAGGACCCGCAAAAGTTTATTTGCACGGGACCATAACATGTGAATTGCATATGGCTAAACGCATACTGATAGTAAACGTCAACTGGGTCGGAGATGTGATATTCTCGACGCCGTTCATACGCGCGGTGCGGGAGACGTACCCCGATGCCTACATCGCCTGCCTCCTGCATCCGCGATGCAGCCAGATGCTCGAGTCGAACCGCCGGCTGGACGAGATCATCATATACGACGAGGAGGGTGCCCATAAGAGCCTCTTTGGCAAGTGGAAGCTTATACAGGAGCTCAGAAAGAAGGATTTCGATACGGCTTTTCTGCTGCACCGGTCGTTCACGAAGGCGCTTATCGCGTACCTTGCCGGCGCCAAAGAGCGGATAGGGTACCCGACGAAGAACCGGGGATGGATACTGACAAGGGCCGTCGAGGAGCCGGACGAAGCATTGCATAAGGTCGAATATTTCCTGAATATCGCCCGCGCCGCCGGGATACGGCCGAAGGATACGTCGTACGAATTCTTTGTGGAGGATGCCGACAGGGAATATATCGCAGGGTTGCTGCAAAGATCGGGCGTGGCGGCTAGTGACAGGGTCGTCGTGCTCTGCCCGGGCGGTAACTGGGACCCCAAGAGATGGGCGGCAGAGAATTTCGCGAAGCTCGGCGACCTGCTTGTGAAAGAGTTCGGCGCCAGGGTCGTGCTGGCGGCCGCAAAAAAGGATATTCTTCTGGCCGAAGAGATAGATCACATGATGAAGGCCCCTGCCATCATCGCCGCCGGCAAGACCAGCCTGAAACAGCTCGGCGCGCTCCTTGAGCGGGCAAGCCTCGTCATAGCCAACGATACCGGCCCGATGCATATGGCGGTCGCCGTCGGCGTGAAGACGATCGCGCTGTTCGGGCCGACGTCGCCGGCGATCACCGGCCCGTACGGCACGGGAGACTATGCGGTCATATCGAGGCATGAAAAATGCGAAGTCCCGTGTTACGATGTCACCTGCACGAATAACACCTGCATGCAGGCGATAGCGGTCGATGATGTCCTGCAGGTTGCAGCCGGGATGCTGGAGAAGAAATGATCGTAGATAAGGCGCGCGTAAAACGTATACTGGTCATAACCCTGAGCAATATCGGGGATATCATTCTTACTACGCCCGTCATCGCCACGCTGAAACGCGAGTTTCCCGGCGCCCGTCTCGACGTCGTCGTCGGGCCGCAGGGCAAGGAGATCTTTGAAACAGACCCGAACGTCTTCAAGCTCATGCTCTACGATAAGCACTCGTCACTTGTCCAGAAGAGACGGCTGCAGCTGAGGCTCAAGAAACTCAGGTATGATCTGGTCGTGGACCTGAAGAATACCGTCCTTCCGCTCCTGATAGGGCCAAAGTACAGGACGGCTACGGCTCAGCACATTCCGCAGAGCGTCATCCACAGCATGGATAAGCACCTGTACCGGCTTACGAGCCTGGGGATAGAGGCGCCCGAGCGACGATCGTATGTATATATCCCCGCGGACGACGAGGCGCGCGTTGCGAAACTCCTTGCAACCAGCGGCGCCGCCGATCCGATCGTCGTCGTGAATCCCGGCGCAAAGAGCCATCTGAAGCGCTGGACGCCCGAAGGGTTCGCCGCCGTCTGCGACCGGCTTGCCGGAGAATGCAAAGCGAGCGTGGTGATCGTGGGGCGTGCGGAGGATGAGGAGACGGTCGCTGCCGTTATCGGCAGGATGAAGACGAAGCCGTATAATTTCGTGAACAAAACGAATATCAGGCAGCTTGCCGCTCTCTTGAAGCGCGCCCGGCTCCTTATAACCAACGACAGCGCGCCGCTCCACCTGGCCTGCGCGGTCGGCGCGAAGGTCCTGGCACTATTCGGCCCGACCGATCCGAGAAAGTACGGCCCGACGGGCGAGTTCGACGCGGTCGTGAACAGGAAGCTCTTCTGCTCGCCGTGCGAGGTCGCCTCCTGCAAGCATAATTACGAATGCATGAAGCTTATATCGGCCGACGAGGTATTTGATACGGCAAAGATGATGATCGAGGGGTATGGGTAAAAGTCAAAAGTCAAAAGTCAAAAGTCAAAAGTACAACAAAATACTCATCGTGCGGTTGGACAGGATCGGCGATGTGCTGCTCTCGACGCCGGTGATCAAGGCGATCAGGGACGCCTGTCCGGACAGCCACATCGCGATGATGGTGAGGCCTTACGCGCGCGATATCGTCGAGGGCAACCCGTATCTGAATGAGGTGATCGTCTATGATAAGTCTGGAGATGAAAAGAGCCTTGCCGGCAATCTCAGATTCGTAAAAAAGCTGAAAGACGAACGGTTCGACCTTGCGGTCATACTTCATCCGACGCAAAGGACGCACCTGATCGCGGCATGCGCCGGCATACCCGTCAGGGTCGGTTATGATAAAAAATACGGTTTCCTTCTCACAAAAAGGATACCGCATGCCAAGCAGTTCGGGTTAAAGCATGAAATAGACTATACGCTCGACATCCTCCGGTATATAGGCATCGAACCCGCCGACAGGACGCTGCACATGCCCATAAGCGGCTCGTCCGAGCTTAAGGTAAAGGAATTGTTTAACGGCAGCGGCATAAAAGATACTGACACGGTTGTCGCGATAAACCCGGGCGCGAGCTGCCCGTCAAAGCGGTGGAAGGCCGAGAATTTCGCGAAGGTCGCCGGCAGCCTCATCGACAAGCACGGCGTGAAGATCGTTATTATCTCGGGCAGGGATGACAGGGCTTTCGGAAACAGGGTGGCGTCGCTTTTGGGCAACAGGTGCCTCGATCTCTCCGGGAAGACGAGCGTCGCCGACCTGGCGAGCGTGCTGAAGCGCGCGCGGCTCTTCATATCGAACGATTCGGGGCCCGTCCATATCGCCTGCGCCGTCGGAACGCCTGTCGTGGCGATATTCGGCCGGTCGGACCGCGGACTGTCGCCGGAGCGCTGGGGCCCGTCCGGCTCGCGCGATATCGTAGTGCATAAAGATGTCGGCTGCGGTGTATGCCTCGCCCATAACTGCATGATAAAATTCAAGTGTCTCGAGGCGGTAACGGTCGAAGAGGTGTGCCGGGCCGCGGAGCGCATATTAAAAGGGGATAAAATATGATAGACTTCCTACGGAACATGCACCCTGTGGCGCAGGCCCTGCTGGCAGGCTGTTTTACCTGGCTGCTTACATCGGCGGGTGCGTCTATAGTCTTTCTCTCGAAGTCGTTCAGCAGGAAGGTCCTGGACGCCTCCCTCGGCTTCGCCGGGGGTGTGATGCTTGCGGCGAGTTTTTGGTCGCTGCTCGTCCCATCGATCCAGCTTTCGGGCGCCCGCAAGAGCGTGTTCGCGCTCATCCCGGCGGTGGGGTTCGCACTGGGTGTTATCTTTATACGGATTTTTGACCGGCTGCTTCCGCACCTTCATATCTATATGCCGGTGCAGGCGGCGGAGGGTATAAAGACATCCTGGAAGAAGAGTACCCTGATCGTCCTGGCGATGACGCTTCACAATATCCCCGAGGGTCTCGTGATAGGTGTCGCCTTCGGAGCTATAGCGCAGGGCGTCCCGTCCGCGACGTTCGCGGCGGCCCTGGCGCTGGTCGTCGGTATCGGGATCCAGGATATACCCGAAGGGCTCGCGGTCTCCATGCCGCTGCACTCGAAGGGCATGCCGCGTTTAAGGAGTTTCTGGTACGGGCAGCTGTCGGGCGTCGCCGAACCTATCGCGGCGGTGATCGGCGCTTTGGCGGTCACCGTCTGCAAGCCGCTCCTGCCGTATGCGATGGCGTTCGCCGCGGGCGCGATGATATTCGTCGTTATAGAAGAGATAATACCGGAGTCGCAGTACGCGGGCAATTCGGACATCGCGTCGATGGGCACGATGTTCGGTTTCGTGGGCATGATGCTGCTGGAGATCGCCTTGTAGAGAGAAACAAAAAAGACCTTCAGTTGCCGAAGGTCTTTTTGTAGGTGATAGGCCTGAGTTGCTTTCGCTATCGTGCCATCTCCTCCAATATTTCTACCATAAGTATGCCACAGGAAATGCGCGGCGACAAGGGGCCGGACGAAATATTTATGTTAAGAAAAATAGCAAGAATCCTGCTCTGGTTATTGCTCATCTGTAGTGCGGCCTCGGCGGTAATAGAGCTCATGAAAGGTATCAGGTGAAGACATGAAGATCGGAATGATCGGGCTCCCGCAGGTGGGGAAGAAGACGCTCTATGAGCTTTTGAGCGGCCACGCGCCATCGGAGAAGGAGCTCGCCTCCGGCAAGCCGATCAAGGGTGTTGCCGAGATCAGGGACCCGAGGTACGATACGCTCGTCGCGGTTTACAAGCCAAAGAAAGAGGTGCGGGCGAGGATCGACATCGAGTGCCTGCCGAAACTCGAAAAGGACTCGATACAAAAAGGGGAAATATTCGCCGATATAAGCCTGCTCGACGCGATATGTCATGTCGTGAGGGCCTTTAGCGACGACGCCGTCTACCATGTCGACGGCTCGGTCGACGCGAAGCGCGACATAGATTTTGTGAACGCCGAGCTTATCCTGCACGACCTGATATTCATCGAAAAGCGGCTGGAGCGGCTCGACAAGACGATAAAGCAGACCAGGGAAGAGGCTGCCATAAAAGAGCGGGAGCTCCTGGGCAGGTTAAAGGAGCATCTCGACAACACCCTGCCGCTGCGGCTCATGGACTTGAACGCCGAAGACAGGAAGATGATCGTGAGTTACCCGTTCGTGACGAGAAAAGATATGATCATCGTCCTGAACGTTTCCGAAGACAGCCTGAAAGAGACCGTGCTTCTCGACTCTCTCAAGGCAGAGCTCGCACCGCTCGGCATCGACGCGATGCAGGTCTCGGCCAAGGTCGAGCGCGAGATAGCGTCGCTCGAATCGGAGGAGGAGCGGCGGGAATTCCTGAAGGCCGAGGGCATCGCGGAACCGGCGATAAACGTGCTGACACGGCTCTGCACAAAGACGCTGAACCTCATATCTTTCTTCACCGTCGGGGCCGACGAAGTGCGGCAGTGGAACATCCGTAAGGGCAGCTCCGCCCCCGAGGCGGCCGGCGCCATCCACTCGGACCTCCAGAAAGGGTTCATCAGGGCAGAAGTGATCAAATACGCCGACCTCACCGCGCTCGGCACCGAGGAGAAGGTCAAGGAGGCCGGGAAGTTTCACGTCAAGGGCAAGGATTACATCGTCGAGGACGGGGATATACTCACGATCAGATTCAATGTGTAGGGGGTGGAATTTTTCTGCTTTACTTAAGGGCGTTTACTTTCGGAAGGTGCCTCCGCTTGCCGTCCTTCGACTTTGCTCAGGACGACCCTGAGCCTGCCGAAGGACCGTTCGCTCAGATTAGGCATCTTCGCTCACTGTCGTTAAAAACGCGATGGTGAAGCCTGTATCGCCAAGAGGTATCGCGTTTTTAAAGTCGCTCCGGCACGCATCCGAAAGTTCCGCCACTGGAGAGAGCCGAAAAATATTGAGGAGAGATCATGCTGAACCAAGAGCTCGTAGACCTGCTCAATAAGCGGGAATTCTTAAGCGCTGCGACGTGCGATTTCAAGGGCAGGGAGATGCTATAAGTATTTGACGTTATTATGGTATGTATGTTAGAATACGGAAGTTTTCTAAGGAGAACTGGCATGACGAAGACAAGGCCGAGAATAGATCTCAGTAAGATAAAGACGATACCGCTGAACGTGCGCAAATGCAAGGTATCGATAAGCGATTTCGCCAAAACCGCCAAAAAAGGCGAAAGCTTCAGGAACTTCTACGACAGCCTGCCCCGGATCCTCGCCGCGCAGGATATCAGGGCGCTCGTCGACTCAATAGTGGCAGCCCATAAGAACAGCAAGATGATCATCCTGATGATGGGTGCGCACGTGATCAAGTGCGGCCTCTCGCCGCTCGTCATAGACCTGATGAAGGCCGGTGTGATCAAGGCCGTCGCGCTGAACGGCGCCGGTATTATCCACGATACCGAAATAGCGATGATCGGCCGCACGAGCGAGGACGTCGGCGAAGGCATCCTGAACGGCTCGTTCGGCATGGCAAAGGAGACAGCCAGCTTCATCAATGAAGCGATCAACCGCGGGCTCGCGAAGGGGCTGGGCATCGGCGAGGCGCTCGGCGCGAATATCGTGAAGTCGAAACTCCCGCACAAAGGCTTAAGCATCCTCGCGAACGGTTTTGAGCTCGACGTCCCCGTTACGGCCCACGTCGCGATCGGCACCGACATCATCCACCAGCATCCGTCGGCGAACGGCGAGGCGATCGGCGAAGGGTCGCTGCTCGACTTCAGGAACTTCATCTACAGCGTCTCGCAGCTCGAAGGCGGCGTCGCGGTCAATTTCGGCTCGGCGGTGATACTTCCGGAGGTATTCTTGAAAGCGCTCACGGTCGCGCGCAACCTTAAATATAATGTCAAGATCTTCACGACGGCGAATTTCGATATGATAAGCCAGTACCGGCCTTACCAGAACATCCTTTCGAGGCCGACCTCGATGGGCGGCAAGGGGTATAATATAATCGGCCACCACGAGATCATGTTCCCCCTCTTGTACCGGTCGATAATCGAGAAGATATAAATATGAATAAAACTCTGGCGCAGTACGGCAGGATAGTGTCGGGCTTTAAGGACAGGAGCGTGCTGGTCATCGGCGACCTGATACTCGACGAATTCCTCTGGGGCGATGTCACGCGCATCTCTCCCGAAGCGCCCGTCCCCGTCGTGTGGGTCAAAAAGGAGAGCTTCATGCCGGGCGGGGCCTCGAACGTCGCGAACAACCTGCGGTCCCTCGGAGCCGATGTGCACATCGTCGGCGTGGTAGGCGAAGACGAGCGCGGGGCGATACTGAGAGGCGAGCTCGAAGCGAAAGGCATCCATACCGGCGGCGTACTCACCGACGAGTCGAGGCCGACGATCCTGAAGACGCGCGTCGTCGCGCAGCACCAGCAGGTCGTCAGGATCGATAAGGAAAATACGGAGGCCATGAGCGAGCGAACGATCTCCAGGATGGTCGATTACGTAAAGAGCGTCATCGACAAGGTCGACGCCGTCATTATAGAGGATTACGGCAAGGGCGTGATAACACCCGCGCTCCTCAAACATGTGGTGCCGCTCGCCAGGAAGCGGGGCAAGGTCATCTCCGTCGATCCCAAAGAGGAGCATTTCAGATATTACCGCGGCATCAGCGTGATCACGCCGAACAACCACGAGGCGTCGAAGGCGGTCGGGTTCAAGATAACCGACGAGGTCACGCTGGAGAGGGCCGGCCGGAAGCTCTTGGGCATGCTCGACTGCACAATCGTGTTGATCACGCTGGGGGAGAACGGCATGGCGGTCTTCCAGAAGGCGAAGCCGATGAAACAGATACCGACGGTGGCGCAGGAGGTCTTCGATGTATCCGGCGCCGGCGATACGGTCATAGCGAGTTATACCCTGTCGCTGGCTTCGGGCGTCGACCCGATCCGCGCGGCGCACATCGCGAACTGCGCGGCCGGCATCGTCGTCGGGAAGGTCGGCATCGCGGTCGTGACGCCTCAGGAATTACTGGACAGGATAAAAAAAGAACTGACGTAACCGGGGGGATACACAGTGAAGGCAATAGGAGTCATACCGGCGCGCTGGGGCGCGACACGGTTCGAAGGCAAGGTCATCGCCAATCTTCTGGGCAAACCCGTTGTCCAGCACGTATGGGAGAACGCGAAGAAAGCGAAAACTCTCGACGAACTGATTGTGGCCTGCGATGATGAGCGCATCATGAAAGTAGTCGAAGGTTTTGGCGGCAAGGCCGTGTACACCTCCCCTGAACAGCCCTCGGGCACCGACAGGCTCGCCGAGGTCGTGAATCCGCTCAATATCGATATCGCCGTCAACATACAGGGCGACGAGCCGCTCGTGAAGCCGATCATGATCGATAACCTCGTTATGGCTCTCGAGGAAGAGAAAGAAGCGCAGATGGCGACGATCATAAAGAAGGTGGAGGACGATTCCGAGCTTACCAACTCCAACGTCGTCAAGGTCGTCATCGACAAGAACGGCTACGCGATCTATTTTTCCAGGTACGCGATCCCCTACAACAGGACGTCGGAGGCCGATCCGAAGAAGCGGCCGGTCTATTACAAGCACATAGGGCTCTACGCCTTCACGAAGGATTTCCTGTTCACGTTCAGGAACCTCCCGCACTCCGCGCTCGAGAACGCCGAGAAGCTCGAACAGCTGCGGGCGCTCGAAAACGGCTACAAGATAAAGACGGTCGAGACGAAGTTCGATACCATCGGTATCGACAGGCCCGAGGATATCAAGCGGGCCGAGGAAGCGCTTTTGAGGGAAAGGGAGAAATAGATGCACGCGACACGAGAAGTGGTTGTCGGTAACGTGACGGTCGGCGGGGGTAGCCCGCTCGTCCTGATCGCCGGCCCCTGCGTGATCGAGTCCGAGGCGAGCACGCTGTGCCACGCCAGGATACTGAAGTCGATAGCGAAGAAGGCGGACATGCCGTTCATCTTCAAGGCGAGCTACGACAAGGCGAACCGCACATCCATAAAATCATACAGGGGACCCGGTCTCAAGAAGGGCCTGGCCATACTGAAGAAAGTAAAAGAAGACCTGAAGGTCCCGGTCCTCTCCGACGTGCATTGCAGGGAGGAGATCAGGGAGGCAGCCAAGGTCCTCGACATCATCCAGATACCGGCGTTCCTGTCGCGGCAGACGGATCTCGTGATCGCCGCAGCCCAGACCGGCAGGGCGGTCAATATAAAGAAGGGGCAGTTCCTCGCGCCCTGGGATATGAAACACGTCGTGAACAAGATCGAGGCGACCAGGAACAGAAAGATCCTTCTGACCGAGCGCGGCGTGAGTTTCGGGTACAATACGCTGGTGAGCGATTTCCGGTCGCTCCTTATTATGAGGGAGCTCGGGTATCCGGTGATCTACGATGCCACGCATTCCGTCCAGTCGCCCGGAGGCCAGGGGGACAGGTCCGGCGGAGAAAGAAAGTACATACCGTATCTCGCGATGGCCTCGGTCACCTGCGGCGCGGACGCCGTCTTCATGGAGGTCCACGAGACACCCGACAAGGCGCCGAGCGACGGGCCGAACATGCTTTCGCTGGATGCGCTTGAGAACCTGCTCATCAGGCTTAAGAAGATAGAAAGGGCTACGAAATAATGCCGAAAGCGATCGCCAGAAAAGTCCTCAGGATCGAGCGCGATGCGATCTCAAGTCTCATCAGGAGGATAGACGATAATTTTGAGAAGGTCATAAAAGCCATCTACAGGATAGAAGGGCGCGTGATAGTCACGGGCATGGGAAAACCCGGGTTCGTCGCCCAGAAGATATCGGCAACGCTCTCATCTACCGGCACGCCATCCCTGTACCTGCATCCTGCCGAAGCGCTCCATGGCGACCTCGGGAGGGTCACGAAAGATGACCTGATCCTCGCCTTGTCGAACAGCGGCGAGACCGAAGAGATAGTCAAAATCCTGCCTCTGGTGAAGAAGATAGGCGCGAAGCTCGTGGCGATGACCGGCAACCCGCGTTCTACGCTGGCCCGTTTCGCCGACCACTGTATCGACACATCGGTGAAGAGGGAGGCCTGCCCGATGGGGCTGGCGCCGACGACGTCGACGACCGCGATGCTCGCGATGGGCGACGCGCTCGCGGTGGCACTCCTCGAGAAAAAAGGGTTTAAAGAGAAGGATTTCGCGTTCTACCATCCGGGCGGCATCCTCGGTAAGAGGCTCCTCCTGACCGTGGAAGATATCATGCGAAAAGGCCCGGCCAGCCCCATAGTAAGGCAGGACGCGAAGATCAAGAAGGTGCTCGTTGCCATAACGAGGGCCAGGGCAGGCAGCGCGAGCGTCGTCGACGCGAAGGGGAGGCTCGTCGGGATATTCACCGACGGTGACCTGCGCCGCCATCTCGAGACACACCCCAGACTCATCGAATGCGAAGTGCGCCACGTCATGACGAAGAACCCGACGGTTATCACGAAAGACAGGCTTGCGGCAGAGGCGTTCGATATCCTGCGCTCAAAGCGTATAGACGAATTACCCGTCGTTGACAATAAAAAGCGGCCGGTCGGGCTGCTTGATGTCCAGGATATCCTGAAGGCAGGGCTTGTATGATCAGTCAGGAGAATCTGGACCGCATAGCGAAGATCAAGCTCCTCATCCTCGATATAGACGGCGTGATGACCGACGGCCACATCATCTACTCCATCTACGGTGACGAGCTCAAGTTCTTCGACGTCCAGGACGGTTTCGGCATCACCCTTCTTAACAGGGTCGGTATCAAGAGCGTCATCATCACCGCGAAGAAATCCCGCATCGTGAAGCTGAGGGCCCGCGACATGAAGGTCGCCAGGGCATATCAGGGCTACATAGACAAGGTCAAGGCGTTCAATCATGCGCTCCGCAAGTTCAGGGTCAAGCCCGAAGAGGTCTGCTTCATCGGCGACGATTTGATAGACCTTCCGGTATTGAAGCGCGTCGGCTTCGCGGTCGCGGTCCCGAACGCGGT
>CAYGRZ010000051.1:0-10301 GCA_964352425.1 uncultured Planctomycetia bacterium
AAAACGCTTGCCAATCCGGCTATAGGGGGGTACTATGTGTCTTCCAGTCCCTTTAATACTGAGGTGATGGGTTATGCCGTATGGCTCCCCGTGCAGGTATAGGAAATAATTTTATCTCTAGTCCGAGCATGTCCTTATTATACAGCGGTACAGCCGGATATTAAGAATATTGCAGAGAAGAGAGGTGAAATACGGCAAAAAGCTTGCCTGGGGATGAATCTGGCTTAGTGATTCTATATAATCATTGTCCGAAAAGCTACCGCTATCTAACCCATCCAACTTTTCGATGAGATTGTACGCAATCTCTCAAGTACATGTTGATTAAAATCTGATAAGGCACGTCCATCCTATATGCCAAATGCTTGAAATACGCTATAACATCAGAGCCAATCCGGATCGTTACAGGTTTTTTTAGCTTTGTCGCATATGGATTACGTCTGCCTTTCAACTTAGAAAAATCATATTCCTTTCTCATATTTCACCTCTTTCGATAGTTTTCAGCCTCATGTCGAGTTGCTTTCCTTGCCGAAATTATCCTTACGCTATTCCCCTTTCTCGTGCAATAACACACAATCAACATTCGCAGTTTAAAACTAAAACCCAGCATAATAAACCGATCTTCATCCTCTGAATGATCCGGGTCGAAATATTCTATAGCATTCTCATCATAAAAAACGGTTTGCGCTTCTTCAAAAGAAATACCGTGCTTTCTTTTGTTAAGCGATGCTTTCGAGCTATCCCATACAAAACGGATATCATTCATATGTACACTGTAAATATATCATAAATCTGGATAAATGCAAATGTTTTTTAAAAGAAAAGCCTCTTTACCATAAAACAGTAGAGAGGCTTTTCTATAGTGAAAAACTGGCTCCCCCGAGAGGATTCGAACCTCTGACACTCTGGTTACGATCTGACTCCGATTACTCGGAGAGTCGGACTATCTCTTCATCCACATGGGATGGCAGGTGTATAGTCTCTGCACTCGGGTCAACGACCCTAGCTCAGGATTGCCGCCGACTTACCCCTCGACTTCGCTCGGGACAAGCGGTACGGTTTCCCTGACTTAGCCCGCTTTTCACTCTAATGTTGCCACTAGAGGCTGCTAACCTGTAACAGCCAGATGCTCTACCGACTGAGCTACAGGGGAATAATTTTACTTAACGCTTTTCGACCAGCTCCTGTTTTAAGATACTTCTCTCGCACAAGAGCGGATCTCTTATCAAGGAACGATTGAGTATATATTAGCTTAAATGGGCCGTTTTGTCTCGTCCAAACATTTGAGCCGGTGTTATGCTCATGAAGTCGTTTAGACGGTTCCTTACTTGTATATCCGACGTATCGCTTCCCATTCTTTTCACTTCTGAGCACATAAATGTAATACATATTATAACAGCCCCCGCCTAAACCAGACTATACACAACGCATGGCGGGTCCGCCGTCCTATTAATTTTCCGCTACCAGGCGGAACAGGGGAATGAGATCTTAAAGAACAATTATTGCTGATTGAATATAGCATATATAAGTGCGGGTTTCAAATCTTTTTACTTTCGCCCGTATTTGGTATACAATACAGGAAAAGGACGGCGCCATGCGAAAAAACAGGAAGCAAAAAGAGTCCGGAGAATTCGGGAACACGGCATTCAGGCTGTGCCTTGCCGGCATCCTCCTGGCCCTCATCGCCATCTACATCATCAACAAATTCATCTACCCCGACACGCAAATAATCCCGACAGACTTCTTCTTCGCCATGGCGATCGCGCAGATGTTCCTTCTCTGGCTGGACGGTGTGCGCGAGAAGAACTTCATCCTCTGGACACACAGGCAAAAGGACGAACTCGCCGAGATGAAGTCGAAGTTCACGATGATCGCCTCGCACGAACTGATGACGCCCATAGCCGTCATCAAGGGCTACCTGAGCCTTCTGAGCGACGGCATCATGGGTCCGCTCGGCGCGGAGCAAAAAAAATCACTCGATACGATCACGCGGCACATGACGAGGCTGGAAGAGCTGAAGACGACGCTTTTGAACCTCTATGCGGATTCCAAAGGTATGATCAGGAAGGGCACGAGGCCATCATCCCTGCAGGAATTGATAAAGGCGACGGCCGGCGACGCCATGCCGTTCATCAGGAAACGCAACCTCTCCCTCGCGCTCGAAGTTGACGAGGGCCTCCCGCCTCTTACGATAGACGCCGCCGAGATCAGGCACGTTCTCATGAGCCTTATCCTCAACTCCATCAGGTTCACGCCGGACGGCGGCAGGATCACCGTCAGGGCGCATGATGCGGGCAAAAGCGTCCGCGTCGAAGTCGAGGATAACGGCATCGGTATCCCGAAGGAAAAACTGCGGATAATATTCGAGAGTTTCTATGAGGCTGGCGATATCGCCCAGCATCACTCCGGCAACATCGAGTTCAAATCGGGTGGATTGGGATTGGGCCTTACCATCGCGAAGGCCGTCATCGACGGCTACAGCGGCAGGATATGGGCCGAGTCTGAACCCGGAAAGTCCACGAAAGTCATATTCACGCTGCCAAAATAACGGCCTACCAGGCGCCTACGCTATCCCCTCGGAGTAGGCGCAGACCCTGTTCTTTCCCTCGCCCTTTGCCTTGTAGAGCGCGGTATCGGCCTTGTGAACCAGCTCGCCCCTGGCGCTCTCGTTCGTATACTCGGCGACGCCGATGCTTATCGTTGTGGAATAGGCGGCGTTCCTGAATTTGAACTTTCTGTCCTCCACCGCCGCCCTGATCTTCTCGGCGATATCGGCGGCGTCTTTTATCCTCGCACCGGTCAACATGACCACAAACTCCTCGCCGCCGTACCTGCCGACCACGTCAGTCTGCCGGCACTTCGACTGGATAATAGCCGCGACCTCACGCAGGACGATATCGCCGGCCTGGTGGCCGTAGGTATCATTCAGCTTCTTGAAGTTGTCGAGGTCGGCCATTATCACGGAAAGGTTCCTGAGCTTATAGACGGCGGCGTTCCTGAACTCGGCCTCGAGCAGCAGGTTGAAATGCCTGATATTATAGAGATGCGTCAGCCCGTCGCGCGTGGCCTGCTTAAAGAGGCGCGCCCGCTCCAGGGACTGGAGTATCTGGGTATACGACGCGGTCAGTACGTACGCCGCGAAGATACCGACGGCCGGATAGAACGTCACGATGACGATGTTGAAGAGGACGAAGAGGGCCGCAGAGAACGCACCATAGAATATGATGCCCAGGATGGTCAGCACGATGCCGCTTACGGCACGCAGGTTGCACAGAAACAGCGTCGCGAGGACTGACAGGACGAGCACGATGAGGAGATTGACGGCGTGCGACGCTTCCCTGATGAAGTTGCCGGTCAGGACGCTGTTGATGACCATCGCGTTCGTACCGACCGCCGGATAGGCGCTCTCAATCGGGATAGGTTTTATATCTATGGTCCCGGCGGCAGTCAGGCCTATTATGCATACCTTATCTTTAAAGACGTTCAGGTCTATTATGGGCTTCTTGTCTTCTTTGATCTGTGCGTAGGACCTTATGACGTCTATGTAGGAATAATGAGGGAATTCCTTCTCCTCCCATTTGCCCATCCAGTTCACGATCAGCTGATTGTTCCTGTCGAGCGGTATCTTTTCCCAGCGCTCGCCCGGCAGTTTCATCAGGATGATATGCCTGCGGGCGTCGAAATGGATATCCTCGGGCCTCACGCCGAGCATGCGCGAGCCGATCGCGATCCCGAACTGGTACGTCCGCTTTCCGGCATAGCTTAAGACGGGGTGCACGCGCCGCAGTGTTCCGTCCTGGTCGGGTGTCGCGTTGATGTGGCCCGACCCCATCACGCGGGCCATGAACCTCGGCAGCGGCTCGTGGATGGCGCTGGCCCCTTCGCCCCTGTAGAGGTCCTTAAGTTTCCGGACGCCAAGGTCGTACTGCGACGGCAGATAGACGACGCCGGCCTCTCTCATCGACTTTTCGAGGAAATTATCATCGTAATCATTTTGAGGCTCGAAGAATGCGACGTCGAATGCTATGACCTTGGGCTTGTACTTTGCAAGTGCATCTATGATGTAAGCGTGAGATTTTCGCGGCCAGGGCCAGGCTCCGAGAACGGCGAGGCTGTCCTCGGCCATGTCGATGAATACAATATCCTCTGACGGCTTCAGCTTCATGTACCCCAGTTTGTGCCGCAGATTGAACCGGAAGTCGAGCGTTAAGAGCTCGAGGCGCTCGAGGACATCGAACTGATACAGGATGAGGACGAGCGAAGCGACGACGAGGGCGAGTATCCAGCCCACGCCGCGCTTGTATTTGAGGGCTTTCTGGTAAGCGGCTTTATATATGCTCTTTACCGAAGAAAAGTTCATAGGATATTTCATTAAGCATACATAACATATCCAAGTTTGTCAAGATTTGGTATAATGTTGCATATGCAAACCACGGATATACGCATAGACTGGCCCTGGGTACGGGACGAGCTCATGAAAAAAGAGCGCATCGGTCGCGGCAGCGCGCCGCACGCTGCCCTTGAGAAGTACTGTAAGGAAGCCAGGCGCTTCGCCGTGCCCA
The DNA here is from genome assembly GCA_964352425.1 of uncultured Planctomycetia bacterium. Taxonomy (GTDB): domain Bacteria; phylum Omnitrophota; class Gorgyraeia; order 2-01-FULL-45-10; family 2-01-FULL-45-10; genus JAMWCX01. Next base: position 4,560 of record CAYGRZ010000051.1, read on the forward strand.
CCGTGATCTCTGTCGAAAAGAAGATCGCCTGTCCCCGCCCCGGTGCAGTAAGAGTATCTCCATCCGTAACCCTGCACGGCGCGCGGCTTCAGGACGCTCTCCGGGGCGCGTCGCATGCGTGCATCTTTCTGGCGACCATTGGTGACGGGCTGGAAAATGCCGCCAGCAGCTACATGAAGGCCGGCGACAGCCTCGAAGGATATATACTGGACAGGATCGGCTCCTTCGCGGTCGAATCTCTGGCCGAGGGTTTCGAGGACCACCTGCGGAAGATATACGGCGCGAAGAAGCTGAGCGTGTCGATGCGCGTAAGCCCAGGCTACTGCGACTGGCCCGTCGAAGAACAGTCGAAGCTCGCGAAGCTCCTGGATTTTTCGCGCGCGGGCGTGCGCCTCACGGAGGCCTGCATGATGGTCCCTAAAAAGTCTATCTCGGGCTTGGTGGGAATAGGCCCGGAAGGCCTCTTCTCAAAAACAGGGTCGCGCTGCGGTATGTGTGATAATAAAGAGTGTACCTACAGGAGCGTTCCTTAGGCGGGTTTTACCGGGACGGCAGCAGGCTGCGCCGGCCCTTCTTTCTTCAGCAGGTCTTCCCACATCTTATCGGTCATGACCTGTATCTCGTCCAGAAGCGCCTTGTTCTCAGGCTTGAAGAGATGGGCGAACCTTCCCTGCAGCTTGAGCCACTCGGCTATCGGCTTCTTCTCTTTCGGCTTCGTGACCTTATATTGGCCGTTCGTCACTTCGTACAGGGGCCAGGCGCACGTCTCGACCGCCAGGCGTCCCATCTCGCAGGTGAGCTCCGGCTTGTAGGACCAGCCCAGCCTGCACGGCTGGAAGACGTTTATGAACTTCGGGCCTTCAATGGAAAGCGCCTTCTCGACTTTATTGGTGAGGTCGCGCCAGTTGCCTACGATGGCCTGAGCGACATAGGGTATGCCATGGGCGACCATGATCGCCGTCAGGTCTTTCCTGTACTGGGCCTTTCCCTTCTTGACCTTGCCGACCGGCGCGGTCGTCGTATCGGCGCCTTTCGGCGTAGCGCCGGATCGCTGGACTCCGGTGTTATGCACAACGATTCCGTCGGCGATAAAGTTATGTTCGCCATCTACCCTCAAATCTAAAGTCGGCTCTTTTCCGACAAGCTTGACGCTGCGTACCTTTTCGGTATCAAAGTATTTGTTCTCTATCAATGGGTTCTGATATCTGTATTGATTCGGATATTTCTCCATGTTCCGCGCGCGCTTCTTGCTGAAACATATATAGCCATACGTAGAATCCTTCAGCAGTTTCCTGTAGACGCACATCGTGCCTTTAGGCTTTGTCTGCTGGTGGATCTTTCCGACCCTGTATCCGATCGTCTGCAATAAAAGCCTGAGTGTCGTCAGTAAATCATGACTTGCGGAAACGTATCGCAGGCTATTGGCGGTCCTGTATCCATCCGACAGCATCAACCCTTCAATAAAACTCTCCTTCTCTTCTTCCGGCAGAGAGAATACCCAGCTCGGCATCGTCTTTTTCTTCGCGCCGCCGTTAAAGCCTAAGGAATCGATGAATCTGGCCAAATTCACGGAATTAATATAGACATAGTTGTCTTCGAGACGACTGACCGGCGTATTGAAAATCTTCGGCTGGAGGTCCATGAGGACCGCCCTGGCTTCGGTGGCCTTCGGCACGGCAAATCCCACTTCCGCCTTAGAGGATCTCGTCCATCCATCCCCGACGTATATTCCCAGATATTTCATTAAATCAGAGCTGGACTTCTGCGGGATATTTACCTTCTTTATCCTATTTACCTTATAATCGCCTTTTTCGGCCTTTTTGAAATCGAACTCGCACGACCCGCCCTTATCCACGTTCTTTAACGTAACGACCTCATCTCCTACCTTAATCTCAGCGAGCGTCTTCCATACAAACGCCCTCTGCCGGCCGCGGCCGTTTCTCTGCAAAACCAAAAACGGGTGATTGGATGTCGCCTTAATGGAATGATGAAGGGTGGAAAGTTCATAAACGTCTTTTACTCCATTATTAAATACGCCGGTGCATTCCTTTAAGACCAGCTGATATGTCTTATGGTCAAAGGCATAGACCTCGTCGCCCTCTTTTATCTCAGTTATCTTCCTCAAGCCCTCCTTCGTCATTATCATAGAAGACGTGCTTAAACAGTTCATGTACGCTTCGTTGTTGTAGCAGACATACAATATGTTATGGCCGCGCTCCATCGCGCCGGACAATGACTGCAGCCCTATGTCATAGGTGCCGCCGTCGCCGCCGAACGCTATGAAATTGACCTTTTTAGTGTACTTACCCTGCCTCACCCACGACTGGTAGAGCGCTTCTACGCCGCTGATCGTCGCCGCCGCGTTCTCGAACGCGCTGTGCAGGAACGGCACGTTCCACGCTGTATAGGGGAATATCGTCGATACGACCTCGAGGCAGCCGGTGGCGCTCGCCACGACGGTGTTCGGGCCCGCCGCCATCAGGACCTGCCGCGCGACTATCGCGGCGCCGCAGCCCGCGCAGGCGCGGTGGCCGCCGGTGAAGAGCTCCTTACCTTTTACGACTTCTTTTATATTCATATCACTATTCTCTCACGCCCGGTTATCCACAACCGTAGGGGAGGTTTAAACCTCCCCTACTGGCGGCAAACCTATTCTCTCACGCCCAGATAGGTAACCATGGGCATAGATTTTCCCTTAACTGCCGCGGCAAGGTCGTTAAACACGGCCTCTATGTCATCGAGGCGTATCTCGCGGCCGCCGAGGCCATAGACGTAATTGAGTACGGTTTTATTGACGGCCTTATCGTAGAGCGCGGCCTTTATCTCGAGGCAGAGCGGCCCTTCCTGCGCATTCATCGAGTCGGACCTGTCCATGACCGCGATCGCCTTCAAGTTTTTGAGCGCGCCCGCAAGCTCTTCCTTCGGGAACGGCCTGAAAACTCTCGGCTTCACGAGACCCGCCTTCACGCCCTTCTCCCGCAGCCCGTCTATCGCAACTTTCGCGGTACCGGCAGTCGATCCCATCGCGACCATCGCCACCTCGGCATCGTCCATGCGATACTTCTCGAATAATCCGTATGAGCGGCCGGCCCTGGCGCTGAAATCTTTGGCGACATCCACTATAACAGCCTTGGAATCCTTCATCGCCTCGACCTCCTGCCGCTTATGTTCGAAATAGTAATCGGTCAGGTCGAGAGCGCCGATCGTGAGCAGCTTGTCAAAATTCAAAAGATAATTCTCCGGCTTATACTCGCCGACGAACGACTTGACATCGGCGTCATCCATGATCTCGATACGCTCCATGCCATGGCTGATAATAAAACCGTCGGTCGTCACAACCACAGGTAGCTTCGCCTTTTCGGCTATCCTCACGGCCTGGACCATATTGTCGTACGCTTCCTGGGCGTTCTCGGAGAAGATCTGGATCCATCCGGCTTCTTTGACCATCATCGTGTCCGAATGGTCGCAGTGGATATTGATAGGGCTCGAAAGCGCGCGGTTGACGTCCGCCATCACGATCGGAAGCCTCAGGCCCGCCGCAATATAGAGCATCTCGGCCATGAGCGCGAGGCCCTGGCTCGAGGTGCCGGTCATCGTCCTGCCGCCCGCTGCCGCTGAGCCTATGCACGCCGACATCGCCGAGTGCTCGCTCTCGACCGGGATGAACTCAGTCGAGACCAGGCCGTCGGCCACGTAGCCGGCGAATATCTGGACCACCTCGGTGGCGGGCGTTATCGGGTAGGCCGCGACGACGTCGGGGTTGATCTGGCGCATCGCCTCCGCCATCGCTTCGTTACCGGTCCTCGCTACTATATTTGAATTTTCCATGTTCGGCTTTCAGTTGTAGGGCACACTTAAGTGTGCCCTACACTCTACACTGTTGCATATTATTTACACGTCTCGGTCTTCGCTTCCCTCTCGGGGACCATCTTGATCGCCTTGCCCTTCACGGGACACTCGTGGGCGCATATGCCGCAGCCCTTGCAGTAATCGTAATCGAACCCCGTGACCTTGCCGTCCTTTATTATGACTGCAGAATCCGGGCAATACGCCCAGCAGGTCAGGCAGTTGATGCACTTCTCGGGGATGTGGATAGGCCGCTCGCTTCTCCAGTCGCCGGTCTTGAACTCTTTGGCAGTCCCCCCACCGATAATAAGATCGGCCTCAGGGAGATGCTTCCATCCCGGTTTCACTTCTTTTTTCTTGATCGCCATCTTCTTTTTTTCTTTTTTTTACTGTGGACTATCGACTATAAACCGTCGACTAAACTACGACCTTACTTCCGCGTACGCCCGCTCTATCGCCTTGATATTGCCCGCGATCACCTCGGGCTTGTTCCTGAACTTCTTTTCCAGCTTCTTCTTCGTGTCCTCAAGCATCTCTTTGAAATCGAGGAGCCCCGTCGCCTTCACGAACGCTCCCAGCATCGGCGTATTCGGTATCTCCCTGCCTATTGTCTCCTTCGATATCCCTGAAGCATCAACGGTAAAGACCTTGATGGCGGCGGGAATATTGAGCTCCTTGCGTATATCCGCCGGGCATTTTCCCGTATTGATGATGATGACCCCGCCGTCAGGAATGCCTTCCGTAATATCGACGCAGTCGGTCAGGGTAGGATCGAGGACGATGACGACGCTGGGATTGGTGACTCCCGAATGGAGCAGTATCGGTTTGGAGGAGATGCGGTTAAAGGAAAGCACGGGCGCGCCCATACGTTCAGGCCCGTACTCGGGGAACGCCTGTATATATTTTCCTGATGCCAGTGCGGCATCGGCACATAAAAGGGCGGCCGTCTTTGCTCCCTGGCCGCCCCTTCCATGCCAGCGAATTTCTATAAGATCGTTCATGTACCCTGTGTAAGCCTATGCGGTCTCTTTCGCGATAGCGAGATAGAATGCCATGAACGCGGCCGTTACCACGAGGCCGAGATATCCGTTCACCGCGCTTGAAACCACGATCATCACAATGCGTCCGGCCTGCGCGGGAAGCGCGACCGATATGAGCCCCACGACAAGGCCTATCAGGAACCCGACCGCCAGCGCGATCAGGACGAGGGCCACGACAAGGAGCAGCAGCGTGAGCACTTTTGAAAACGGCTTCTTCATCATCTGGAGGCTGCGCTTCATCGACCCGATGACGCCTTTCTCCTCGCAGACGACGGCATACGGCGCCAGCGTAAGAGGAATGAAGAGCTTGAGCGCCGCCGCTATGACGATGATGAGGGCTATCGCAACCGCTATCGCCGTCACCACGGGATTGTTGAGGGGAGCGGAGACCGCTATCAGGAGGCCCGCAACTAACGCAATGATCGCCAGGATGAGCACTATAAGGATCCCGACACCGAGGAGGCGGATATAGTACTTGCCGCCGTACTGGAGCATTGCGCCGAGCTTCATGCTGCCCGTCTTCATCGAATCCCTAACCAGGCCGAGCGTACCGCCCTGCACGAATATGCTGATAAGTATGAAGACTATGCTGAATATGAGCGCCGCTCCCGTCAGTCCCGCAGGAAGGGCCGCTGGCCCGCCTGCCGCTGGCGTTGCCGGGGTGAATGGTATGCTTAACAGGTTACCGGCCAGATTGAACAGGAACAGCACCAGCACCAAAACCATGCTTTTTGACGCGACACCAAAACCCTTCTTGATCGCCTCGATTATGTTCATTACACCCTCCTTTTACGTTAAGTTATTACAGAAATATACCAGATAAAGGCCTTCCTGTCAACTTTAAATTACCCCTTTG
>CAYGRZ010000052.1:0-10163 GCA_964352425.1 uncultured Planctomycetia bacterium
CGGAAGCGACCCAAAAACGGGTTGCTATTTTTTTTGTGTATGGGTATAATATAACCATGAAGGAGATGTTTACCGAAAAAGTCGACTTCCTCACGAACTGCTACATGAAAGACGGCCTCAAGCCGTTTCTCGATAAACTGCTTGCCGAATACAAGACGTATGGCAAGGAGTTCTCTCTCCTGCTCCTCGATGTAGACCATTTTAAGCCGTTCAACGACAAGTACGGCCATCTCGACGGCGACCAGGTCCTCAAATATTTCTCATCGACCCTCCGGCTGGGCCTGGCCGACATGGATGCCAGCATCTTCCGTTTCGGCGGTGACGAGTTCATCCTGGTATTCCCCGAGAAGAACACCAAACAGGTCAGTGACGTGGCGAAGCAGCTGCAAGGGATGTTGAAGGAAAGGCCGTTCCTGCTGGGCGGCAAGATGTTTAAGATGAGTTTCAGCGGCGGCATCGTCTCGTGCGCCAGCGACGGCGAGAATATCGACGAGATCCTGGTCAACGCAGACAAGGCGATGTATGCTTCGAAAAAATTGGGCCGCGGGCGGGCGACCATATACGGGCAGATACGGCTGCACTACCAGCTGAAGGTCCTGAGGGCAGCGGGCGTGGTAGTGTCGATCGCGCTCGTTGCGTTGTGCGTTGCGGCGATAGTGATGGCGTTGAAGTCCGGCTGGACGTTCAAATGGCCGGAATCCAGGGCCGCCGCCACGGCCAAGGCCGTGAAAGGGGCCAAGGCGGAAAAGGGCGCGCCCTTTCCGGCAAGGCAGAAGCGCGCCACGGTCTATCTCAGGTCCGGCGCCGCGATCAAAGGCACTATTATCAAGGAAACTCCCGTCGATATAGAGCTCGACCTCGCCCTCGATAAGGGTGAGGGCTCCGCGACCCTGATGAAGTCGATCATAAAAAAGATAGAGCGTGAAGAATAAGCTCTGGCCCCTGGCGATCCTCGTATTGATATTCATATTCAACGACCTCCTCTTCATAAATATCAGGTTTTACGTAAGGTGGCTTGCTGTCGATTACGGCTCGCGCGCGCTGGCCATCTTTTTTATTATTTACCTGATAAAGACCCGGAAGAGCACGATCGCCGATTTCGGGTTTGTGAAGATGCCGCCGCGGATGTTTATGTTTTGGGCGGCCGCGTTATCCGTGACGGGGGTTTTGATCGACCAGCTCGCCGGCGCGTTCTTCCAGAAGATAATGCCGCCGACAGCGCTCGCGCATTTTCCGAAGATAGAAAACGGTATCATAAAGGCGCTCGATCTGAGTGTTGGCATGCTGCTCGTGAGTGTCAGCGAGGAGGCCGTGTTCAGGGGATATTTTTTCTCGACAATAAAAGGGCGCATGCAAAACCCCGCCGTGTTCGTCGCGGTCTCCTGTGCCGTCTTCGGGCTCATCCACTGGTCGTCGGGACTCGATGCGGTGATAACGACCGCGATATGGGGCATCCTGCCGATGGTCTCGGTGATGAGGACAGGGTCTATACTGCCGGCGCTCGTCGCGCATTATGTTACAGACTTCGTCTATTTCATAAAATAGAAATTGAAAATGCATATTTATTGACTTAACCTTTCTTCCGTGATAAGATCAAGCTGTTATCCAGATATAGTCTGATCAATAATGGCAGGCATCCGCCTATGATCACGAAAAAGAAACGTCGTTCGATTATAACCGGGCTGTTGAGCCCGGTTTTTTTATTTAATAAGTTTAATAAGGATCTATATCATGGCAAATAACGTCATGAGACCATCGTCAGCCCTGCCCATATCCGAGCGGAGGCGTTTCATACGGCATCCGCTCTGTTTCCCGCTTACGTACACCGTCATAGAAAGAGCGCACGGCCCGTCCGCTGTTAAGACGGGCGTAAAGGCTCCCGGCAAAGAGAATAAGACGACTACGATCAATATCAGCATGGGCGGCCTGCTGTTCGCGGCAAAGCGTCCTGTGAGGGTGGACTCGATCATCATGATCAAGATGCCGTTTCAGGACAAGATCTTTAACGTGAGGGCGAAGGTCGTACACTGTGACAAGAGTCCGGAAACGAAACTCTATAACATAGGCTGCGCGTTCCACCGGCTGGGCGCCGCGTATAAGGTGAAGCTCGTCGAGCAGCTGTATCTGATCAGCGAATTCCGCGACCTGAAGTCGATCGAGCTGGGAAAAGATATTTCGCTCGAGAAGGCCTCCCGGGAATGGATAAAGAGATATTCGGCCAGGTTCAGAAAACTCTACTGGTAAGATGAGAAAAGGCCTGCGGACCCCCACGGTATTTCTGATCCTGATGTATATTTGCCTGTGACCGTCGCAGGCCCTTCCGTGTAAGAGCATAAAAAAATATGCACAGCATAAGGAGGCAGCGTGTATAAAAAAATAGTGGCAGTGGCGGCCGCGGCGGTGCTCGTGGCATCGTTCGCGCTTGCCGAACAGGCGAAGCAGTTCACGGGCAACGAGTATCTGGCGCTGGCGAAACAGAAGAGGGTGGAGATAGTGGCCGCGCTGATACGGGACGCGAAAGCGGGCTCTGTCAGGATACAGCAGACGCCCGTCTCGTATTGCAGGAGGCTCGACGCCTTTTACGTCAAGCACCCGGACATGAAGGCCCAGCAGGTGGCCGTCGTCCTGAAGACGCTCATCATCATGGAATACGACTGGGAGCAGGGCGGCGTCAACAAGGACACGCTCGCGCGCCAGTGGCTCGGCGAGAATGCCTACCGGCAGAACAGGGCGCGGCTTGGGAAGTAATGGAAGACCTGAGGAAGAAGCTTAATCCGTCGCAGTATGAAGCCGTCACGACGATAGACGGGCCGGTGCTCGTCATCGCCGGCGCGGGTTCCGGCAAGACGCGCGCGATCGAATACCGCGTCCTGCACATGGTCGAGAGCGGTGTAAGACCTGAGTCGATACTGCTGCTGACGTTCACGAGGAAGGCGGCCCACGAGATGCTCTCGCGCGCCGCGCGCCACGACAAGCGGTGCACCCGCGTCGAGGGCGGCACGTTCCACTCGTTCGCGTTCAAGATACTGAAGAAATACGCGAAGGTGCTGGGCCTGTCGAATCTTTTCTCGATCCTCGACGAGTCCGATGCCGAAGAGGCGATCGGTAAGTGCGTCGCGAAGCTCGGGCTGTTCGGCAAGGAGAAGAAATTCCCGAAGAAGGACACGCTGCGCAGCGTGATCAGCATGTCCGTCAATAAGGAGATGTCGATCGTCCGCGTCCTCGAGAAGGAATACCCGCACTTCCTCGAATTCGCCAAAGACATAGACGCCCTCCGCAAAGAATACGCCTCCTACAAGATCGGCAAGAGCTATCTCGACTACGATGACCTGCTGATATTCCTGAAGATGCTGCTCGAGATCGATGAAGTACGGAAAAAACTCTGCGAAAAATACAAATACGTGATGGTCGACGAATACCAGGACACGAACCTGCTGCAGGGCGATATCGCGTACCTGCTGGCCAAAGACCACGAGAATATCATGGCCGTCGGCGACGACGCGCAGTCGATCTACGGGTTCAGGGGTTCGTCGCACAGGAACATCATGGAGTTCCCGAAGAAGTTCAAGAAGTGCGCCATCATAAAGCTCGAAGAGAACTACAGGAGCACGCAGGAGGTCCTCGACGTCGCGAACACCGTGCTGGAGAACATGGAGAACAAGTACTCGAAGTGCCTCGTCGCGATGAGGAAAGACCCCGGCGACAAGCCGAAGCTGAGTTTCTTTAAGAACGCCTACGACGAAGCCGCGTGGATCGTCGACCGGATAAACAAACTCCGTTCCGACGGCGTCGACATCCATCACCAGGCGGTGCTCTTCCGCTCGGCGTACATTTCGATACCGCTGCAGGCGGAGCTGTCGAGGAACGGCATACCGTACCAGGTCTTCGGGGGACTGCGGTTCTACGAGACGGCGCACGTCAAGGACGTCACCGCGCACCTGAAGGTCGTGATGAACCCCCGCGACGAGATCGCCTGGCACCGGGTCCTGACGCTGATCCAGGGTATCGGCCCGAAGACGGCCGACAGGATCGTCGAAGATATCCTGGCGTGCGGTTCGATGAAAGAGATCACCGAGCGGGTCCTGCAGGACAGCGCGAAACTCGGCAAGCTGTTCAGGAATGTCGGTAAAGTACGTTCGTATCTGAAGTCCGCGTCCTCCTACAAGCTCGGGCCCGGCTCGCTGTACGACATCGCCCTCGACTACTACGCGCCGCTTATGAAGGAAAAGTTCGACGACTGGCATATCAGGATCAACGACCTCGAGGCGCTCCGGCAGATAGCCGCGCGGTACGAGTCGCTCGAGGAATTATTGGCCGATTTCGCGATCGAGCCGCCCGACCGCGGCGTCTGGAAGGTCGAGCCGGCGCCGAAGGACGAGGAGAAGCCGCTGACGCTTTCGACCATCCACTCGGCGAAAGGCCTCGAGTGGGATTCGGTCTTCCTGATTGGTCTCATCGACGGCGTCCTGCCGTCCAGTTTCTCGCTCGACGACAGCGAAGAGATCGAAGAGGAGAGCAGGCTCTTCTATGTCGCGGTCACGAGGGCGAAGAACAGCCTCTTCTTATCGATGAACCACGAAGGCACGCGCGGCGGCATAACGCAGTTCAATAAAGTATCCCGCTTCCTGGACTCTCCCAATATCCTCGCGTTCCTTGACCAGAAGGTCATATTCGAGCCCGGCGAACGCTCCGGCATAGACCTCGATGACGATGACGGCATCATGCCCGCCTATGATAAAGGCTCCCTCCTCAGGGAAGTCCTGGATAACTACTCTTAATACATTATAATCAGCATATAACACTTGATACGGCCGGCCAATCATTGTAAAATAAGCCATCGTCAAGCGAAGGTGCCATGATGAAACGCTATGAACAATTTCCGCACACCGCCGATATCGGCGTGCGCGTATATGGCAGCGATCCGGAAGAGCTGTTCGCCAATGCCGCCTTCGCGATGTTTGACATACTGGCCGACCTCGAGGGCCTGACCGGCGATATCGTCGAGACATTCGAGCTCGAAGCCCCCAACCATGAAGAGCTGCTGGTGTTGTGGCTCGATGAACTCCTCTACAATTTTTACACCAAACAGCTGATATTCTTCAGGTTCCAGATAGACGAATTGACCGCAACCGGCCTCAAGGCGAAGGCGTTCGGCAGGTCCGTCGGCGCGAACCGCAACCGGCTGAAGACCGAGATCAAGGCAGCGACGTACTCTGACCTGAAGATAGTGAAGGCCTCCGACGGGTACGAGGTCGAGATAATATTCGATGTGTAGGACTCCGTTATGACCCTGTGGCAGGGAAAGCTGGAGAGGATAGACGAGTACAGGTGGCGTATACCTAAGAGCTACAAGGCCGGTATGCGCGTCGACGGCATAGTATACGCCGATAAGGACATGATGCAGGAGATCATGTCCGACAGGGCGCCGGAGCAGGTGGCCAATGTCGCGTTCCTGCCCGGCATCGTCAAGTATTCGCTCGCGATGCCCGACATACACTGGGGCTATGGTTTCTGTATCGGCGGGGTCGCGGCGACGGATGTGGACGCGGGCGGCGTCATATCGCCCGGAGGCGTCGGTTTTGACATAAATTGCGGCGTCCGGCTGGTAAGGACCGATCTCACCGAAGACGAGCTGAAGCCGAAGCTGCGTGACCTGGTATACGCTCTTTATAACGACATACCCGCAGGTATCGGCTCGCAGGGCGACATCAGGATCAGCCCCGCCGAGGAGCGCAAGCTTCTTGTCGAAGGTGCCGCGTGGGTCGTCGCCCACGGTTACGGAAGAGACGAGGACCTCGATTATACTGAGGAGCGCGGAGCCATCAGGGGCGCCGATCCCGACAAGGTATCGGTAAGGGCTTACGAGCGCGGGAAGCGCCAGTCGGGCACGCTCGGATCGGGCAATCACTTTCTCGAAGTGCAGGTGGTCGACGAGATATACGACGAGGCGGCCGCCGGCACCTTCGGTATCGAGAAGGGCCAGGTGACGCTCATGATACATTCGGGGTCGCGCGGCCTCGGGTACCAGGTATGCGACGAGTATTCGAAGGACATGATACGGTGCCTTTCGAAATACGGCATAACGGTGCCGGACAGGCAGCTCGCCTGCGCGCCGGTCAATTCCGACGAAGGCAAGGCGTATCTCGGCGCGATGAAGTGCGCGGCCAATTACGCGTGGGCAAACCGCCAGTGCCTGATGCACCTGGCGCGGCATACGTTCGAAAAGGTTTTCAATAAGGGTCCGAAGGACTTAGGGATGGACCTGGTGTACGACGTCGCCCATAATATAGCGAAGATCGAGAAATACACCATCGACGGCAGGCAGAGGACGCTCTGCGTCCACCGGAAGGGTGCGACGAGGGCTTTCCCGCCGGGACATCCGGACCTCCCGGCGAAATACGCGAAGGTCGGCCAGCCGGTCATAATACCGGGGGACATGGGCAGGAATTCGTACCTGTTGGCCGGTACAAAAAAGGCGGAAGAGACGTTTTACTCAACCTGTTTTAGCGGGGATACAAAAATTCTAACATTGAACGGATTGATCAGCTTGAAAGAGATTCATGAATTATTAACATTAGGTTTGAATTTCAAAGCGGCCTCTTTCAATAAAGAAGATTTTAAGATCGAATGGAAAGATATTGTCGAAGTTAACAAGCGTAAGGCCGAGGCTATAAGAGTCAGGATATCGCAGACAGGCAGAGCCAGATTCGGTACGCTTGATTGTACGCCGGATCACAAATTTGGCATTTTCCAGAATGCTCGCATGGAATATAAAGAGGTCGGGGAAATTATTCGCGATGAAGAGATGGTATGTGTTTTAGACAGAATAGAGGTTCCCTGGAAACTGCACTATCCAAAACTGTCATATTTGATAGGCGCGCTTTCAACGGACGGTTATATTGAAAACGTAAAAAGACATAAAAATAGAAGAACCGTATTTACGCAAAAAAAGACAGCCGAAAAACTGGAATTTATAAATTATGTTAAATCGTCATTCTATCACGTCTATAATTACGAACTCAAAGAGGGAAGGGAGAAGTTTAGCAGCGGTTTTATAAGAGGTAAATCTGTTCGGGGTTCTGCCACTGATTTTATTTGCAGCAAGGGCGGTATAACAGAAACGATTTCACGTGTGGTAGAAGATTTACCCGCATGGATCCTCGAATTAAACAGGGAAAGCATTCTGAATTTTTTGGCTGGTGTTGTTGACGGAGATGGCACATGGAATCCCGGCCGGGGATCGCTTCATATATTTAACAACGACCCTAAAATAATCGAGGCGATTGTATTGGGATGCCTTAAATTAGGAATAGCGCCATACATTTCTATTCAAAGAAGTAATTGTTATGTCATCCAAATTTCTGAATTACTTGAAGATATTTTAAGTCGTACTAAAAGAGTTAAGGGCATCCCGCACAGATACAAATATGGCAGCAAGCTGTTTTCAATCCGTCAATTATTTACTGAGAACTGGAAAAATGAGGATATAAAATGGCCTTTTAAGCCTAAGATAAAACGTAATGGCTTAATGGAGGCGGGTAAAATTTGTAAATTTTTGAAATCAAATTCCAGCTCAAGATATGACAGAGATAATATTATAAAAGCGATTAAGGCGCCTCTTCGTATGCAAAGGATTTTTAAAGATAGATCTTTAGGATTGAACGAAGTTTACAATATCGAAGTCGAAGACAATCATAATTATTTTGTATTTACCAAAACATTTATGCCGGTATTAGTAAAAAACTGCCACGGAGCGGGGCGACGCCTTTCGCGGTCCGCGGCGATCAGCGCGTGCAGAGGGCGGTCGATAGCGCGCGAGCTGGAGGCGAAGGGCATTATCGTAATGTCGAGCGGCAGGGAGACTCTTGCAGAAGAGGCGCCCGAGGCGTATAAGGACGTAAACGAAGTGGTCAATGTTGTGCATGGCGCAGGTATTTCAAAACGCGTCTGCAGGATGCGACCTCTGGGCGTTATCAAGGGGTAGGGAGTCCTGAGCGAAGTCGAAGGACGGCCGCTCGGGGTCATAAAAGGATAGGGGATATATGCTGGACATTAAGTTCATTCGAGACAACAAAGACATCGTAAAAGAAGCCATTAAGAACAGGGGGATGGAGCTCGATATAGATGAGCTGATCACCCTCGATGAAGAGCGTCGAAAACTCCTTATGGAGGTTGAAGGGTTGAAGGCCGAGAGGAATAAAGCAAACGATGAGATCTCAGTCCTGATGAAGGAGAGGAAGAATCCGAAGGACATTATCGGTACGATGAAGGTCGTATCCCAAAAAATAGCCAATTTAGATAATAAAGTGGGTGAATTAGATGAAAAACTGGCTAAATTGGTATATATAATCCCAAACTTACCGGATAAATCGATACCTGTTGGTGGCCCTGAAGCAAATAAAATAGTGCGTTCGTGGGGCAAAAACCCTGTTTTTGACTTCAAACCGAGAAACCATATTGAACTTGCCGAACACCTTGGGATAATCAGTTTTGGCACGGCTGCAAAGATCACCGGGTCCAATTTTATTTTATTTATGGGCCTTGGCGCGCGCCTTGAAAGGGCACTCATAAATTTTATGCTCGATCTTCACACCAGGAAACACGGATACAAAGAGGTGTTCCCGCCGTTCCTGGTCAACAGGCGGAGCATGACCGGTACGGGGCAGCTGCCGAAACTCGAAGAGGAAATGTATAAGCTTAAGGACGATGACCTCTTCCTGATCCCGACAGCAGAGGTGCCGGTCACTAATATCCACGCCAATGACATCCTTGATGAGGCGCGGCTGCCGGTCTGCTACACGGCATATACCGCTTGTTTCAGAAGAGAAGCCGGTTCTTATGGCAAGGATACGAAGGGCATGATACGGGTCCACCAGTTCGACAAGGTCGAGATGGTAAAGTTCGTGAAACCCGAGACCTCATATGACGAGCTGGAAAAGCTCCTCGGCGACGCGGAAGATGTCCTGCAGATACTGGGCATCCCTTACAGGGTCGACATGCTTGCCTCAGGCGATATCTCGTTCGCGGCGGCAAAGTGCTATGATATAGAGATATTCGCCGCAGGAGCGAACGCGTATCTGGAAGTCTCGAGCTGCTCCAACTTCACTGACTTCCAGGCCAGGCGGGCGAACATCCGGTACCGCCAGAAAGATACGAAGAAACCAGCTTTCGTCCACACCTTGAACGGATCCGGTGTGGCGCTGGCCAGGCTCGTCGTCGCGATCCTGGAGAACTACCAGAACAAGGACGGGAGCGTCACTATCCCGGAAGCATTGGTCCCGTACATGGACGGGGTAAAGACGATAACTCCGGATAAGTGATCATAATGTCAAAGATAGTGAAGATGGTTGCGGGAGTACTTGCGGTGCCGCTGATGTTCGCGGTAACGCACGCGTTCTATACCAACGTCGCGCAGGTCTCGGAGCTGTCCGGCATCCTCAAGTTTTTCATGTGGGGCATCGTCAGCTACGTGATCCTGCACCTTCTTTTCTACAAGCCCACGTTCGTATACGTGCTCGGCCACGAAGCGGTCCATGCGGTGATGGCGTGGATGATGGGCGGCAAGGTCCAGTCTTTTCAGGTATCGAAAGAAGGCGGCAGCGTCTCGACGGACAAGAGCAACGCGGCGATAGAACTCGGGCCGTATTTTGTGCCGATATACGCTATCGTGATCATGGTGGTCTATTTCGTCGTCGCGTATTCCTACAACATAAACGGGGCGGTCTTCGTATTCCTTATAGGGTTTACGCTCGCCCTCCACATGGTGATGACGATCGAAGTGATGAAGACGCGGCAGCCGGACATCGTGAAGTCGGGATATTTCTTCTCCATCGTGTTTGTCTATGCGCTAAACATCATCATCATAGCGATGATCTTCGGCCTGCTTTTCCATTCGTTCTCAGCGAAGAGATTTTTCATCGATACGTGGATGGCGACGAGAAGCATTTACGGGGCGGTTATAAAACAATTATTTTATTGAGCTATTGGATGGAGGAGTGGCAGAGTGGTCGATTGCGGCAGCCTTGTTGAGCGAACGAAGTGAGCGAAATCCCGCCAAACTCCTCTCAAAGTCGGCAGTTTGCTATAAAGCCGTTTGGCGGGAAAAGCTGTTGTTGAAGGTATTGGATGGAGGAGTGGCAGAGTGGTCGATTGCGGCAGCCTTG
>CAYGRZ010000053.1:0-9912 GCA_964352425.1 uncultured Planctomycetia bacterium
GATGAACAGGAAAGGCTTTACGCTTGTTGAAATAATGATTGTTGTCGCAATTATCGGTCTATTAGCGGCGATAGCCATTCCGAACTTCATCAGAGCAAGGGCAACGGCTCAGAAGAATGCCTGTATCGCCAACCTGAAGCAGCTCCAGGGAGCTATCCAGGTATGGGCTATCGATACCGGCGCGGCATCAGACGGCACATTTACTACGGCTGATATCGTCGGTAATTATCTGAAGAGCTGGCCGAAAGAAGGTACGGTAACGTATCCGATACCGGAAAATGTCAACACGACACCGGTATGCCCGAACTCTGCCTCCAATACAGACCACGTTCTGTAAGGAGTGAGTTTGGAAGGCAACGCTGGCCGATCAACAAGCGATCCCGCCCCTGCACAACAGGGGCGGGTTTTTTTATATATAAACATGCCCAAATAAACATGACCACGTGACAAACATGACCACGTGACAAACATGACCACGTGTCTTGACAATCGCACGCCAATGTGATAGGTTTAATGCTATTATACAATAATCTTAATGATAGGCGGTCATGGCTGCAAAAAATATCAAAGGCATCACGTTAATAGAAAATTTAATCGCTATCCTTTTGGTAAGCGCCCTGTTGATAGGCGTTATGGGCGCTTTTTTTATTTCGAAGGTGGGTACGTCGCGCTCAAAACACAGGATGGTCGCGATGAATTTGATCAAGGAATATACGGAACAGGAGATAGCGGCCGGTTATGATGGCGGCGCTGGCAGCGGTTACTATGTCACGGTTTCTTCGGCGGCCGGCAACAGCGTCACCATTGATGATAATGTGCAGGGGGCGATAGCGCCCGACCCATATTACCCTAACAATATCGAAGATGCTGCTGGAGATCCTCTGATATATTCGGGAGTTCCGTACAAAGTCATAGGTTTTATCGTGACATGGAATGAGCCGGCGACAGGTCATGTGTGCACCGAAAGGGCGGTAGTGTATGTCAGCTATCACTCGTCGACATAGATCAAATAGTGCGGGATTTACGCTGCCCGAGATCCTCCTGGCAACTTTCATTGCCTTATATGTGTTGGCTGCGGTATGGGCCATCTATATGATGACAACGGTGTGGTGGCATGAGATATCGCCTGAAATAGAAGCGGAGCGCTCGGCCCGTTCGGCTGTCTCCAGCATCATCTATGGGTCTGTCGATCCTACGGCAGGCACCGATACTGTAGGGATGATAACGTACAGCAGGCGTAACGGCATAGCATGGGCACGCTTCGACGGTGACGTCACGCCTCCCGCGACGCCGACCATATCAGTTGACAAGAATACCATTAATTTTCGTCTGGAGCCGGATAGTTCCAACGCCAGGCAGTTCTATATCGCGACAGATGCCGTAAGCGGTTTCAAGGGCGTGTATTATAAGAACAATTCCAATCAGGTGACGCTGATCAAGCCCACGCTTGGCTTGACAGGACTTCAATTCTCGTATTTTACCAGCGGCGGCACAACCAGGTACGATATCGTGAAAGTAGAGGCAACCGTTGAAAAGGACATAACGGGGATGGGGAATACGCCGAAGCACATAAAGGTCCAATATTCAGACTACGCCTATCTGAAGAACGAGCTATGAAATTACGATCCGAGAGAGGCTACATAATCATCATAGTCTCCGCGGTACTGGCCATCATCAGTATAGTGGGATGGGCCATCGTCAACCTTGGCTGCGGCGAGATCCTGCAGACGAGGGGCAGGAATGACATGGTCGCGGCGCAGTATGTAGCCATTGCCGGGGCCGAGCTCATGTATGCCAAGCTTAAGTCCCAGGAGGGGCGGACGATCACCTGGCCGCAGACCATATCACAAACATCGGTGAAGACACTGCCGACGGGCGGCACTACCGTCGGGACCTTTACTGCCATCGCAAATACGATATCATCGAGCGTGTTCGGAATAATTTCCGAAGGTATAGTGAATGGCCGCCACGCGAAAGTGACGGTCAAATACGGCATGAGCTCCCCCTTTACGAACGGCTATCCCATGGGCGCGGGCGGCTCCATGTCATTGGCGGGGAATAAGTGGTTCCTGTTTCGATCGTGGGTAAGGGCCGAAGGGCCGATAGCGGCGGGCGGCGGCATAACGTCAAATAATTATGTTCAGGTTTCGGGAGACAGGCTCGAGCATCAGACATTTGAGACCCCGTCATTCTGGTACAAGTGGAATGCGTCGAGCCAGCAGTGGGAGGGTAAGTCCGTGGTGACCAATGCCGGCGGCAGTATTATCGGAGGCGATGTGAACGGGGACGGCCAGTATATCGCCGACACGAACGGCGACGGCGCTATCACGGTAGAAGATTGCCAGGCAGACCCGGCAAAGATCGCCATCTTCAATGCCGACAACACGTATTCATCGGATGGACAAGTAAATGATAAAGACGCGTTCTATACGTACTACACCTCCGAATTGAATGCAAAGGAGAACCTGCAGATAGGGCCCGGGCAGGCGTATTATTATACCGGCGACCAGAATTTCGGGCCAAGCAGCGTACCCGCGGGCACGCAGGCAATATTTGTCAACGGCAAAACGAATATATTGTTCAGCGATACGCAATGGTGGGGCGTGGCGTGTAATCACGTTGTTATTTCCATGGATGACATAGCCATCACCCAGCCATGCAATGGTTCTAATGATACGCTGACGCTCGTTTCGTACGGTGATGTTGATACCGGCGGCGTCAATCTCTTTGCCAGGATCCAGGGCAATTTCGTCGTTTACGCAAAAGGCGATTTTGGCGCCTATTACGGCGGTTCGTCCAACGGCACCATATTCGCGGAGGGTAACATGGATGTCGATACTGTGTGGCCGATCCCGGGCCTGCTGAACCGTGACCTGAATAAAGGGACGGTGGACTGGGCCTCATCAGGTAACTGGCCGCTGGGGCTGCCTCCGAATTACAACAGGATCTCGCTGAATTTCAGCATACTGAACGAGACGACGGCGTATAAAGCGAGGATCCAGAAACAGTGAGCACAATCGAGAAGAGGGGATTATTGTTATTAAATACCGTCCTGTCAATCGTGCTGGCAGTGCTGGTCGTGACGACATTGAGAGGGTTCGGTTTTTTCTCGAAGAGGGAAGCGCCGCGCGCACCAGCCGCAGAGACACCTCGCGCGCAGATCTCGGAGCCCGGGCCTCAAGCATACAGCATAAAGCATGAAGTATCCGCTGCCACCGAAGCATCTCCAAAGGCTTTGTCAGAGGTCTTCGGTCACTACCCTAAGTCCGATACCGGCGAGAGCCCTTCGGCTGCGTGGAGCCAGGTCAATCCTGCTGATAAGGAAAAGCTGGCCGAGGTCCTGGATAAGAGCATTGAGGATTCGAAAGCAAAGCTTGCTAACGATCCCGGCAACAAGAAAGCGAAAAAACTTCTATTCATGTCTGAAAATCTCAAGAAGATGGTCGCGAAAAATTTTGACTACTCGCTTGACGCGGGAAGTGCTGCAGGTAAAGGCAAATCGGAGAAGAAGTGATGGTTTTGAGCTTACAGATGTTCCGTGCCGGCAAGGTCAAGAATCGCGTTGGCCTTGACATAGGCAGCCATTCGATCAAACTCTTGGAAGCTCTCCCAACCCCGGCGAAGCCCACGCTTGTCTCGTTCGGCTCAAAAAAAATCCATGGTTTGCCCAGGGATGCCGTTATCACGTCCATCAGGTCGCTGGCTGAAGAGCTGAAGATCTCCGTAAAAGACGTTAATATCTCCCTGTCCGGCCCTCAGCTTATAGCACGACTCATTTCCATGCCCAAGATGTCGCCGGATGAGCTGAAGAGCGCCCTGAAGTTCGAGGCCGAGAAGCTTATCCCGTTTAACATGAGCGAGTGCATACTTGATTTCCAGGTCGTTGATGAGCAGGCGGCGAAGGGAAAGCAAAGTGTTGAGGTTCTGATCGCGGCTGTCAAGAGAGAACAGGTGATGCAGAAAATCAAGGTGGTCGAGGATGCCGGTTTTGGCGTCAGGATCGTCGATGTCGACAGCTTTGCCGTCGCCAACGCCTTTATCGCGAGTTTCCCGGCGCCGGATCAGGCAAAGACATTCGCGGTACTGAATATTGGCGCGACGCTGACAAACGTGAGCATCTTGAGGGGGAGCACCATCGCCGTCGTCAGGGATATCGCCATCGGCGGCAACGATTTCACCGCCGCCATATCCAAGAAGATGGGCTTAAGCCCTCAGGCCGCCGAAGAGCTGAAAGTAACATTTAAGGACAAGGCGCAGGACGTCACGGATTGCGTGAGGCCGGTCTTTGCCAATCTTCTTGACGAGATCAAGCTTTCATTCGGGTATCATGAGAACCAGAGCGGGCGCGGCATCGACGAGATCTATGTATCGGGCGGAAGCGCCGATATGGTCGGCCTCGACGACCTCTTCCAGGACGCGCTCGGTTCGAAGCCGCGCCGCTGGGACCCGTTCCAATCATTGAATGCCCCGGGGATAGATAGCGAAGCTTTGGGTACTATCAAGAACTCGTATGGCGTGGCGATGGGCCTGGCGCTGAGATGAGTGAAAAGTGTAAAGCGAAAAGCGAAAAACTATAAACGATATGATAGAGATAAACCTGATACCGCCGGAAATGAAGAAGGCCCGGACGCCGTTCGCGAATATCAAGCTCTCCGGACTGCAGCTGAAGAACCTGCCTCTTCTCAAGATCATCGTCGGTATAGCCGCAGCGGTCGTGGCGGTGCAGTTGATGCTCTTTACCACAGGCATCGCGGGGGCGATACGGTTAAACGCCCTGACGGCGAAGTATAATACACTGGTGTCCGAGAAGAGGGGGGCGGATGTGATGAAGTCAAAGGTGGACGACATAAACAAGCGTTCCGCCGCGATCGACGAGCTTATGGCGAGGCGCTTCGACTGGACGAAAAAGATCAATACCGTAAGCGATTCGGTTACGCCGGGCATATGGCTGACCGAGCTTTCATATGACGCAAAGCCGACCGGCCGTGCGCGGGCGCAAGCTTCGCAGGCGGGCAAGGCGGGCGCCGTGCAGTCAAGGATATCGATGCCGGGAATTCTCGTGATGAAAGGGTACGCATTCGGCGCGGGCGAACAGGGGGCCTCTCTCGTCGGCCGCTTCATCAAGAGCCTTAAGGACAATAGCTCTTTCTACTCCGACTTCAGCGAGATAGAGCTTGTTTCGGTCAAGGCCGACAAGGTCGATAACCAGGAAGTGATGAGTTTCAGCATCAATTGTTTCTTTAGATAGAAGCGGGATGTGCGATGAAGAAAATACTGGCAGGCCTGAAGATGAACGAGCAGCAGACGGCCATCCTGATAATCCTCGTGACGCTTATAGTGCTTATCGCGTATATCAATTTTGCCCTCAGGCCCCAGGTGACCGGGATAGCGCGCGTCTTCGTCGATTCTGGCAAGATGAGGGCTGACCTGAAGAATGCCGAGACGCTGATCGGAAAGATGGGCGAGATGAAAGCGAGCATCGAGGCTTATGAAAAGAAGGTAGGCCGCTATGAGAAGACGCTCCCGACAGAGCAGGGACTGCCGGGGCTTCTCGAAAACCTTTCGGAAATGGCGAAGAGTTCCAACATGAAGATAGTGGGGATCGTGCCGGCAGTCGGTGCCTCCGGCGGCGCGCAGCGAACCCAGGCCTATCAGGAGACCCCGATCATGATCACGGCGAGGTCCGGTTATCATGAGCTGGGCCGCTTTCTGTCGAGGCTGGAGAACTGCGACCGCTTCATGAAGGTTGCCGACATCTCGATACTGTCGAACAGGGCAAGCCCCAAGAGGCACGATGTCGAGCTTCTGGTCCTGACGTATGTATTGTTGGGTGGAAAATGAGAACAGGTTTTTTTGTGACGGTATGTTTAATGGCGATTTTTGCCCATGGACCTTTTGGATATTGCGAAAATTACCAGTACGAGTCTCACGGTAAGCGCGACCCGTTCGTTCCGCTCGTCGGGTCGGAGCGGCCGGCCATAGGAAGGCTTGAGGACGTCTCGTCATATACGGATGTACGGCTGGAAGGGATCGCCACGGGCGCCGGCGGCAGGATAGTCGCCATCCTGAACGGCCAGGTCGTGAAGGAAGGCGATACATACGGCGAGGTGAAGATACAGAAGATCGCGGGTACGTCGGTAACGATATTGTTTAATAACAGGCCATACGAAATAAATCTTAATGAAGAAGAAGGGGGAGGGCCAAAGAGTGGACGATAAGACGAATATGTGCAGTCTGAGGGCTTTAATATCGGGATTACTTGCTATTACGGTGGCGTTCTATGCAACGTTGATGCCCGTCGCGTGCCCGACGGCATCTGCCCAGGAGAAGAAGGCCGAAACGGCAGCTGCGCCCGCATCCGGGCCAAAGGCGGCCGATGTAAAAGGGCCGGCCTCCGGAACGGTAAAGCCCGAAGAGGCGATGCCGGCAAAGTCCGCTGACGTCGGGCAGGTCGAGGTCAAGCCGGCCGAGGAGGCCGTCCCTGTCGAACCGGGCAACGTCACGCTCAATTTCAAGGGCGCTGATATCAAGACGGTGCTCTCCTACATATCCGAAGTGGCGGGCGTCGACATAGTGCCGGCTCCCGACGTAAAGGGCGTGGTGGACTTAAGGCTTACCAATAAGCCGTGGAAGACCGCGCTCGACATCATCGTGCGCAACTACGGGTTCGCGTACGAGCGGGAAGGCGATATCATCAGGGTCGTGACGCTGGACAAGCTGAAACAGGAAGAACTTACGACGCAGGCCTTTAACCTGAACTACTCGAAGTCCAAAGACGTCGTTACCGCGATAAAGAACATCGTGGGCGACAGGGGCAAGGTCATGTACGACGAGAGGACGAACATCGTGCTTGTGACCGATATCCCGACGAACATCTACAAGATAGGCCAGATCATTGCGAGGCTCGACAAGCGGACCGAGCAGGTGCTGATCGAGGCGAGGATCATTGAGACGATCCTGGGTAATGATGAGAAGATGGGCATCGACTGGAGTGTGAAGATCACGGCTGCAGGCGCGAAGCGGCCGATCACAGCGCCGTTCAATTATTTTAATAACGACACGTGGAAGTTACTGAATACGATGACCCCGTGGGATCAGACGACTGCTCCGTCCACAACATATAGTGCAGGTGGACAGACTTCAGAGACAACGCCTGCCGATTTCCCCAACAGCAACTCCGGGATCAGCGTGAAGAGCTTCCCGCTCGCGGTAAAAGACGATTTTACTTTTGGGACGCTGGATTTCTCAGAATTTAAAGCGGTGCTGGAGATGCTGAAGCAGAGGGCCGATACCGAGATCATATCGAATCCCCGGATAGCGACCCTGAACAATACCCCGGCCCTTATCAATGTCGGCCAGACGCTGAATATGCCGGTGTATGAAAGGAATTCGACGACCGGCAAGATGGAGGTCACCGGCTACGAGGCAAAAGACCTCGGCATCCTGATGCAGGTCACGCCGCACGTGAACGACAACAACGAGATCACGATAGACCTCGCGCCGGTGATAAGCGACCTCTTGCGGTATGACACGCTGGACAAGGCGAGCGGTATCGTCGCACCGGTCTTCTCGGTCAGGCAGGCAAAGACGCAGATCATGATCAAAGACGGAGAAACGATATTCATAGGCGGGCTGATAAAAGAGAACGAAATAGATGTGGATAAAAAGCTCCCGATCCTCGGCGACATGCTCGGGGACGTGCCGTATCTGGGCCTCTTATTCTCGAAGAAGGAGAAGACCAAGCAGAAGACGGAGCTCATTTTCTTCATTACGGTGAACCTGATGACGGCCGGAAAAGAGATAAAAAATATCCCGACGGCAAACAAGGCCTATGTGCCGATGTACACTGCTACACAGAACGAAGGGCCGAAGACCTCCAACAAGAAGAGGCTCAGGAAGAAAAAAAGCGATTAAGCGATAATTGCACTTAAGGATCGCGCGGCCGAATGCCTGTGCAGCCGCGTCATTTTTTATGGCACACACAATGAATGTTACATTTTCGAAGACGGGCGATATGCGGTTCGTGTCGCACCTTGACCTGATGAGGCTCTTCCAGAGGGCGTCCCGCAGGGCGGGCCTTCCGGTCGCCATCACACAGGGCTACAACCCCCATCTCAAGATAAGCATCACGAAGGCGCTTAAATTAGGCCTTGAAAGCGGGGGCGAGGATGCCGTCTTCTACATGGATACAGCGGTTGAGCCGCTCGCCTTTACCGGATCCATCAACGCGAAACTGCCGGATGGCGTAAGGGTGTTACGCGCATCGCACGGAAAGGGATAAATGCACAAAGAGATCTTCATAAACGTCACGCAGCATGAGAAACGGGTAGTGATACTGGAGAATAAGCGCATAGAAGAATTTTATACGGAGAGGCTCGATGACACTAACCTCGTCGGGAACATCTACAAGGGCAAGGTCGAGTCGGTGCTTCCGGGCATGCAGGCCGCGTTCGTTGATATAGGCCTCGAGAAGAACGGGTTCCTCTATGTCACCGACGTGGTGCCGGAGCCGAGCGAAGAGAAGCTTATCGAAGAGGGCGTCGAGGAAGAGCGGTCAAGAAGGCCGGACAGGCAAAGGCGCCTGCCGCCGATCAACGAGCTCCTGAAAAAAGGCGACGGGGTGCTTACCCAGATCGTGAAGGAGCCGATCTCCACGAAAGGCGCGCGCCTGACCACGCACATAAGCATCCCGGGAAGATTCCTGGTGCTGATGCCGTTCGACAACCATATAGGACTGTCGAAGAGGATCGAGTCGAGGGAAGAGCGCGACAGGATACGAAAGATCATCGAGGAGCTGAAGCTGCCGAAGGATATCGGGTTCATCGTCAGGACCGCCGCTATAGGCGCGAGCCTGAAGGATTTCCAGCGGGAGTCGCATTATCTGATAAACCTGTGGCACAATATCAAGTCGCGGGCAAAGAGGACCAGGCCTCCGCAGCTGATCCATGCCGAGTACGACCTGATACTGAGGGTGACCAGGGACATATTCACGGTCGACTTCGCGAGGCTCGATATCGATTCCAGGGAGGACTTTAAGAGGATATCGCGGTTCCTGAGCATACTCGCCCCGCACCTGCGGCCGAGGGTGCATTTCCACGGCGAGAGAGCGCCGCTCTTTGAGAAATTTGATATCGAGAAGCAGATAGAGAAGATATACGACAGGATCGTGCAGCTCAAATGCGGCGGGTACCTTATTTTCGACCAGACCGAGTCGCTGGTCGCCATCGACGTCAACTCCGGCAAGTTCGTCGGCAGGAAGAACCTGGAAGATACGGCGTACAAGACCAATCTCGAGGCAGCCGAAGAGGTGCCGCGGCAGCTGAAGCTCAGGGACCTGGGCGGCATCATCATCATAGACTTTATCGACATGGAGTATGCCGAGCACCGCAAGGCCGTCTTCAGGACGCTGGAACGCAATCTCGAGAACGACAAGGCGAAGACGAACATCCTGAACATATCGAGCATCGGGCTCGTCGAGATGACGCGCCAGAGGGTGAGGGAGTCGATCGAGTCGAAGAGCTACCAGAAATGCCCGTATTGTAACGGCCGGGGCATCGTGAAGTCGATATCGACCGTGTCGATAGAGCTGATCAGGCGTCTCGAACATGTCCTGCAGAACGCCAAGGGCAGGGAACTCTTCGTCTCGCTCCATCCCGAGGTCGCATACTACATCTCCAGCCCGGAGAAGAACATGGTCAAGCCGCTCGAGAGGCGGTTCCATAAGGGCATCCGCATCATCGAAGATCCGAATATCCATATTGAGGATATCAAAATCGAGCAGAAGGGGTGATGAATTTTTCGGCTCTTCAGGGCGTATATTTTTGGGCTTTCGTCTTTATGTCGTTGAGCAAGCCCTTGCGGCCTGGGTGCCTCGCGGGGACGTGCGATTTTCCCCGGCGTGGAAAATCGCAC
>CAYGRZ010000054.1:0-9894 GCA_964352425.1 uncultured Planctomycetia bacterium
AACGCATAGATTAACATATATATCCTATGCGTTGCACTTCCTCATTGAACTGAGGCATTCGAATTTCGTCATTTGTCATTCAATTTGTCCTTATATGCGCCCCTGTACGGCAGGCCCCAGAGATCGATAAAGCCCTTCGCGAGCGACCGGTCGAATGTGTCGCCCTCTTCATATGTGGCAAGCTCCTTCCTGTACAGCGAATGCGGCGACTTTCTGCCGACGACGCTGCAGGCCCCCTTATGGAGCTTCAGTTTCACAACACCGCTCACACGTTTCTGAGAATCGTCGATGAAGGCGTCGAGCGCCTCTTTGAGCGGCGTATACCAGAGGCCGTAGTAGATGAGCTCGGCGTACTTCTGCGCGACCAGGTCCTTATAGTGGGCAAGCTCCCTGTCGAGGACGAGGCTCTCCAGCGCCCGGTGGGCGGCCAGGAGCGTCCATCCGGCCGGCGCCTCGTAGATCTCCCGCGACTTGATACCGACCAGCCTGTTCTCTATCATATCGCTTCTTCCTACGCCGGCGCCGCCTGCAATTTTGGAAAGCTCCGTGATCAGATCGACGCCGCCCATCGCTTTGCCGTCCAGCTTGACGGGTACGCCCGCCTTGAACGCTATCTCGATATAGGCAGGCTCCGCCGCGCACCTTGCTACTGCCTTCGTACATTGATATATATCTTCGTCAGGCTCGTAATAAGGATCTTCCAGCTTCCCACTTTCAATTGATATTCCCCAAAGATTAACATCAAGCGAGTAAGGCTTCTTCTTCGATGCGTCGATGGGGATATTATTCTTCTTCGCATAATCTATTTCTTCACTTCTTGTCTTCATTTCCCATTCTCTGACCGGAGCCATTATCTTAAGTGATGGGTCCAGAGAGCGTATCGTCACTTCAAACCGTACCTGGTCGTTGCCCTTCCCCGTGCAGCCGTGCGCCACGTAGGCGGCCTTCTCTTTTTGAGCCGCCTTGACCAGGCCCTTGGCTATGATCGGCCGCGAGAGCGCCGTTGCCAGGAGATAGCCGGACTCATAAACGGCGTTCGCCTTCAGCGACCTGAACACGAAGTCCTTCACGAACTCGTCCTTCAGGTCGTCGACGATGACCTTGACGGCGCCGGTCGCCAGGGCTCTCTTCTTATATGTCTCAAAATCGGACTCCTGCCCGACGTCCGCCATGTAGGCAATAACATCATAGCCTTTTTTAGCCAGCCACTTGATAATTACAGACGTGTCGAGCCCTCCGGAATACGCCAGTACAACCTTTTCTCTCATTTTTACCCTCTCCTTATACCCAAATCATGGGTTTAGTAGTTAGGGTCATAGGGTCGTGTAATTTTCCCTACGACCCTACACCCCATGACCCTAAACCCTACTTTAATAGCTTCAGCAGGATCGCCTTCTGCACATGCATCCTGTTTTCAGCCTGGTCATAGACGATCGAATGGTTCGAATCCATGACCGAATCCGCTATCTCCTGCCCCCTGTGCGCCGGCAGGCAATGCATGACAACGGCCTGCGTCTTCGCCATCTTCAGCAGCTTATCGTTGACCTGGTAATCCTTGAATGCCCTGACCCGCCTGGCGGCCTGCTTCTCCTGGCCCATGCTCACCCACACGTCGGTATAGAGGACATCCGCGTCCCTGGCGGCCCTTTTCGGGTCGTTCGATATCTCAATCTTCGAGCCCGACTCCTGCGCGACCGCCCTGGCGCGGCGGACCATCTCAGCGTTCGGCTCGTAACCCTTCGGTGTCGCCACCTTCATATCGACGCCGAGCTTTGCGGCAACGGCCATCAGCGAATTCAACACGTTATTGCCGTCTCCGATATACGCAAGCGTGACGCCTTTGAGCGTGCCGAACCTTTCCTTTATCGTGAACATATCGCCGAGCGACTGGCACGGATGCGCGAGGTCGCTTAAGCCGTTTATGATCGGGATCGAGGCATGCCTTGCCAGCTCTTCGAGCACGTCGTGCTTGTAGGTCCTCGCTATGATGCCGTTCAGGTACCGCGACAGTACGCACGCCACATCCTTGACGGATTCCCTGCCGCCCATCCCGAGCTCGCTCGAACCCAGATAAATGGAATGGCCGCCCATCTGGAACATCCCTATCTCGAACGACACCCTTGTCCTGTTCGAGGGCTTCTGGAATATGAGGCCGATCGACTTGCCCTTGAGCGCATCGGCATATTTGGCGCTGTTGGCCTTGATATCCGCGGCCAGTTTGATTATATCGTGGATATCCTTGGTCTCGAGATCCCGTATCGACAGCAGGTCTTTTTTCATATCAAGCTCTCTTTTTAATTTGATTACACAGATTAATTTAGACTACACAGATTGCCGTCTCTGGCATTTAATCTGTGCGATCTTTTTAAGATCTGTGTAATCATCTTTAAAATTTTGCCAATACCGTGTCCAATATCGCAATGGCCTTATCTATCTCGGCCCTGGTGACGGTCATCGGAGGCATGATCCTCAGGACCGTATCCTGGGTGCAGTTTATCAGGAGCCCCTCCTTCAGGCACTCCTTATAGACATCGTCGCCTTTGATAGACAGCTCAACGCCTACGATAAGCGCCACATTCCTCACATCTTTTATGCACGCGTGTTTCGCCTTCAAAGCTTCGAGGGCCTTCTTTAAATACGCGCCCATCCTGTTGGCGTTGGCAAGCAGCTTCCGGCTCCTGATCGCCTCGAATACCGCCAGCGCCGCCGCGCAGACGATCGGCGACCCGCCGAATGTCGAAGCGTGCGTGCCGGGCGTCAGCACGTCCTGGAACTTCTCCCGCGCCACGGCAACGCCTATCGGGAGCCCGCCGCCGAGCGCCTTGGCGAGCGTCATCACGTCGGGCGTGACGCCGAATACCTGGTACGCGAACATCTTTCCGGCCCTGCCCATGCCCGTCTGGACCTCGTCAAATATCAGGACCAGGTCCTTCTCGTCGCAGAGCTGCCGTAACGCCTTCATGTATGCAATGTCCGGGATATTGATCCCGCCTTCGCACTGGATCGGCTCGAGCATTATCCCGACCGTCTTCTCGTTCACCGCCGCCCTGACGGCATCGATGTCGTTGAACGGCACATGGACAAATCCCGCCGGCAGTGGCTCGAACCCGTGTTTGACCTTGTCCTGCCCGGTCGCCGTGATCATCGCGAGCGTCCTGCCATGGAACGACTTCGTCATCGTTATCACTTCATACCGTCCGGTCGGGTGGCCGTATTTTCTGGCCAGCTTCACGGCGGCCTCGTTCGCCTCCGCCCCGGAGTTACCGAAGAAGACCTTGCCGGGGAACGCGCTCTTTATGATCGCCTGCGCAAGAGCCGCCTGCGCTTCGGAATAATAGTTGTTCGATACGTGCATCAGCTTGCCTGCCTGGTCCCGGACTGCCTTCACCACGATCGGGTGGCAGTGGCCTATGCCCGATACCGCCCATCCCGGGAACAGGTCGAGATACTGCCTGCCGTCGATATCCCATACGATGGCGCCCTTTGCCCTCTCGAGGCAGAGCGGAACGCGCTTGTAAGTATTCATCACATATTTGTCATAGATCGCTACTATCTTATCGGTTTTACTCATGTTATCCTTTTCAGGGTCTTAGGGCCGTAGGGTCATAGGGTCTTAGGGTCTTAGGTTATCGCCCCATGACCCTATACTACTATACCCTATTACCCTATTTTATTATCTCCGTTCCTATTCCCGTATCCGTGAACATCTCCAAAAGCAGCGCGTGCGGGATACTCGCGTCGAGGATATGCGCCTTTTTGACGCCGCCCTGTATTGCGTTTATGCATGAGCGGGTCTTCGGTATCATCCCGCCGTCGATCACGCCCGTCCTGATAAGGGTCTCGGCTACGGAGGCCTTCAACGTCTTGTAGAGCAAACCCGGGTCCTTCTTATCCTTAAGCACCCCCCGCACGTTGGTCAGCAGGATGAACTTCTCGGCATTAAGCGCCACCGCGATCTCGCTCGCCACGTCGTCCGCGTTGACGTTATATACGTGGCCGTCCCTGCCGACGCCGAGCGGATATATGACCGGTATGATATTATCCCGCATGAGGCGCTTGACGACCGTCGTGTCGACCGACGTCACCTCGCCGACATAACCCAGGTCCTGGCCGCCCTTCATCTTCTTGACCCTGATCAGGTTATTTTCCCTGCCGCTCATGCCGAAAGCCTGGGCGCCCATCTCCTTCAGTGCCTTCACGATCTTCCTGTTGATGACGCCGAGCGCCTTCTCAATGATATGCATCGTCGTGGCGTCGGTATAGCGCCTGCCGCCGATAAATTTCGGCTCGATGCCGGATGCCTTCATCATCTTCGATATGAACGGCCCGCCACCGTGCACGATGACCGGCCGCATCCCGGCATAGTTCATGAACATGACGTCTTCCAGGATGTCCGGTTCTATACCCTTCTCGTCAACGGCAGCCCCGCCGTATTTTATCACGATCGTCTTCTCAAAGAATTTCTTGATATACGGGAGCGCCTCGATCAGGACCTTGCTCTTCTTTATCGCTTCCCTCACGTCGAATACTCCGAATTTATCGCAACATACTCTTTCGAGAAGTCGCAGGTCCACGCGGTCGCTTTCGCCCTGCCGCTCTTGAGATCGACCGCTATCCGGACCTTCTCATCCTTAAAGAACTTTCGCGCCCGCCCCTTACTGAAACCTTTTGCGATCGCCCCGTTCGCGAGCGCCTTTACCGGGCCGAGATAGACATCCATCCTGTCGTAATCGAACTCGACGCCGCTCGATCCCGCCGCGGCGACGATCCTGCCCCAGTTCGGATCCATCCCGAATATGGCGCACTTCAGCAGGTTCGACGTGGAGATCTTGCGCGCGACTTTTCGCGCGTCCTCAACCGTTTTCGCGCCCCGCACTTCTATCTCGACGAGTTTGGTCGCCCCCTCACCGTCCTGGGCGAGCATCTTCGCAAGCTCACCCGCCATGAACGTGAGCGCTTCGGTAAATTTCCTGTAACCGGCATCCCTGGC
The DNA here is from genome assembly GCA_964352425.1 of uncultured Planctomycetia bacterium. Taxonomy (GTDB): domain Bacteria; phylum Omnitrophota; class Gorgyraeia; order 2-01-FULL-45-10; family 2-01-FULL-45-10; genus JAMWCX01. Next base: position 4,991 of record CAYGRZ010000054.1, read on the forward strand.
AATTATCCTCTTATTTCCTGCAAGGCCGTTCGCCAGTATAAAACATGAATCGTTCGTGCTCATGTCCGCATCGACGGACACCATGTTAAAAGAATCGCGTATCGCCTCGTCGAGCGAGGATTCGAGCATCCGCTTCGAGATCGCCGCGTCGGTCGTGAGGAACGCGAGCATCGTAGCATGCCGCTCGGTCTGCATCTCGGGATGTATCATGCCGACGCCTTTACATGCGCCGCCTATCGTCACGACAGCCCGGCCGAGCGTGACATTTACCGCGAATTCCTTCCTTTTCGTATCCGTCGTCATGATCGTCTCGGCGAAGGACGTGCTGTTAGCCCTCGAAAGGCCCATGACCAGTTCAGGCAGGGCCTTCTGTATCTTCGCAACCGGAAGCTTCACCCCGATGATGCCGGTCGACGCGACCAGGACCATGTGAGCGTCGAGACCGAGCATCCGGGCCGCGCCCTTCGCCATCAAAGCGGCGTCATTCTCGCCCTGCTTACCATTCGCACAGTTGGCATTGCCGCTGTTGGCGATGATCGCCTGGTGGGTCTTTGCCTTAAGGTGTTCCCTGCTTATCTTCACCGGCGATGCCTGGCATCTATTGGTCGTGAACGCGCCCGCGGCGACCGCAGGCACCTCGGAATAGAGAAGCGCCAGGTCCTTGCGGCCGGACGGCTTTATCCCGGCCTTCATCCCGTTCGCCAAAAATCCCTTCGGTGAGGCTACCCCGCCTTTTACGATTATCATGATAATGCTTCCGTCTCCTCGAACCCGCACATAATATTCATGTTCTGGACCGCCTGCCCTGCCGCGCCCTTCTTCAGATTGTCGATGCACGATATCACGATAAGCGTCGAGCCCGTCACCTTGATGCCGATATCGCAGTAATTTGTTCCGACGACATCCTTGACCTGCGGCAGCTTCCCTTCATCGTGGACCCGCACAAACGGTTTCCCGTCATAGAACTTCTTATAGAGCTCGACGACCGCCTTCGTATCGAGCGGCTTGGCGAGCTTCATGTATATCGTCGAGAGTATCCCTCTGTTCATCGGTACCAGGTGCGGCGTGAAGACGATATCGATATCCCTCCCCGCGACCCGCGACAATATCTGGTCGATCTCCGGCTTGTGCTGGTGCTCATTGACCTTGTACGCCTTCAGGTTCTCGTTGACCTCGCAGAAGATGAGCCCGATGTCGGCTTTTCTGCCCGCCCCTGTAGCGCCGCTCTTAGAGTCCGCTATTATGCCGGCGGGATCGACGGCCTTCGCGGAGAGCATCGGCGCGACGCCGAGGATGACGCTCGTCGGGTAGCACCCGGGATTGGCCAGCAGCTTCGCCTTCTTTATCTGGTCGTAATAGAGTTCCGGAAGCCCATAAACAGCCTGCGGCAGGTTCGCCGTATCTTTATGGGCGATGCCGTACCATTTTTCATATGTTGCGGGATCGAGACGGTAATCGGCGCTCAGGTCGACGACGAGTTTCCCCGCTTTCAGGAATGCGGGTGCTATATCCATCGATACCGTGTGCGGCAGGCCGAGGAAGACAAGGTCAACATTCTTCACCATCTCGACGTTCGGCTTCCGGCAGATGACGTCGAGCTTGCCCTTGAAGAAGGGCAGAAGCGAGCTCATCGGCTCTTCCTTATCTATGATCGCCGACAGCTCGGTGATCTTGACGGCCTTGTGGTTGATGAGGATCTTTAAGGCTTCCTCGCCGGCATATCCCGTTGCGCCGACGACACCGACCTTTATCATAAAAAATTCTCCCTCTTTTCCCGTCGGAAATAATACCTGGTTGCTATCTATAGTAAAGCAAAAGGCCTAACGTGTCAACTAAAATCATCGTCGGAGTTGACCCGATAGGCCTCTACAGTCTCGTCGGAGACGAGACTGTTATCTCTTACTGAACTGGAATCTTCTCCTCGCCCTCTTCCTGCCGTATTTTTTGCGCTCCCTCGCCCTGGGATCGCGCGTCATGAAACCGGCTTTCTTTAACGCCGCCCTGAGGCTTGCATCCATGCTCACGAGGGCCCTGGCTATGCCGAGCTTCACCGCGCCTGCCTGGCCGCTCAATCCGCCGCCGCAGCAGTTCGCGTGCACGTCGAGCTTCGACACAAGGTTCACGAGTTCGATAGGCTGCATGATAATGAGGCGATTACACTCTCTCGGGAAATAATCCGCGAACGGCCTCTTATTGACTGTTATTGTGCCGTCACCGGTCATCAGCCGAACGCGCGCGATCGAGTTCTTACGCCTTCCCGTAGCCATGTACTGGATCTTCTCTGCCATTGATTTCTGTCCTTTTTTACCCCGTTAGAAAAACTGTTTTCTAACGGGGTTTACTTTATGATCAGTTCTTTTGGGTTCTGGGAAGCGTGCGGATGCTTATCGTCAGCGTATACCCTCAGCTTCTTGATCAACTTCGCCGCGAGCTTATTCTTCGGAAGCATGCCTTCAACCGCGTGCCGTATAACATATTCCGGCTTCTTCTTCATCATGGTCTCGAGGTTCTGTATGTTGAGGCCCCCCGGGTAAGCGGAATACCGCTTGTATTGCTTCTGGGCAAGCTTCTTCCCCGTGACCTTTATCATGCGCGCGTTTATGACGATCACCTCATCGCCGGTGTCCTGGTGCGGGGAAAATATGACCTTGTCTTTCCCTCTGAGGATGCTCGCGACCTTCGTGGCAAGACGGCCGAGAATCTTATCCTTGGCATCGACCACATACCAGATCTTCCGGATGTCTTTATCTTTGGCTATATACGTTTTCATATTTGCGCGCAAATATGATACTGAAGCGGCGTTAAAAAGTCCGAGCACATGGCGAGGACTTTAGCCGCTGAAGTATCTTATAAAAAATGCCTCTTTCCGTAGAGGCGACTGATGGTAACATATCGCATATTAAATGTCAAACGAAAATTTATAATTTTTCGGGCTTGAGGATCGCCTCGATCCGCTGGCCGAAATCCTTTAACGCGACCTCTTCCACTTTGCCGGTCTTCCTATCTTTTATCTCAACAACGTCCCTTTTGGCGTTCTTTGCCCCAATGATCACCTTGACCGGTATGCCTATGAGGTCGGCGTCCTTGAACTTGACGCCTGCAGACTCGCTCCTGTCATCGTACAGCGCATCGATACCCGCCTTGCACAATTTCTTATAGATGTCTTCCGATAATTCTTTCACTTTCTTGTCATCGACATTCAGCGCTATGACGATAACCCGATACGGCGCTATTGCGAGCGGCCATATGATGCCGTCTTTATCGTTCGAGGCCTCGATCACGCTGGCAAGGATCCTCGTCACGCCGATGCCGTAACATCCCATGATCGCGGGCAGCTCCTTGCCGTCTTTATCGAGGAATTTAGCACCGAGGGCATCCGAGTACTTGGTCCCGAGCTTGAAGGTATGCCCCACCTCTATCGCCTGCTTTATCTCAATGGGCTTGCCGCACGACGGGCAACCATCATCGGGTGAGATCATCCTGAAATCGCTGAATTCCTTCACTTCGAAGTCGCGTCCCATGTTCACGTTGATCAGGTGCGCGTCCTTCTTATTGGCGCCGGTGACGAAGTTGGCCATGTCAGACACACTATTATCCGCGACTATCCTCGCGTTCTTTAAGGCCACCGGGCCCGAGAAACCGACCGGCGCACCGGTCACCTGCTCGATTGTTTTCGCGTCCGCAAGTTCCAGTACCGCGCATTTCAGGAAATTCTTCAGCTTCGTTTCGTTGGCCTCGTAATCGCCGCGCAGCAGAAGCGCGACGATAGTGCCGTCGGCCTTGTAGATGAGCGTCTTGACCAGCTTCTCGGGGCCTACTTTAAGGAGCTCCGAGACCTTCTCGATCGTGGTTATGCCCGGCGTTTCCACTTCCGCTATCGGCAGCTTCTTCTCTTTCGAGGGCCCTTTTGCCTTCGACTTGCATGCGGCAAGGCCTGTGCTCGCGGAGTACGCGCACTTCTGGCAGATGACGATCCTGTCCTCTCCGGCTTCAGATGGGACCATGAACTCGTGCGAGACGCTGCCGCCCATCATACCGGGATCGGCCTCGACAGGGATAAAGGGGAGGCCACAGCGGGCGAATATTTTGCAATAGGCGTCGTACATCTTCTTATAGCTTTCCTCCATGCCGGCGAGGTCGCAGTCGAACGAGTAGGCGTCCTTCATGATGAATTCCGATGTCCTCATCACGCCGAAGCGGGGCCTGGGTTCGTCCCTGAATTTTGTCTGGATCTGGTAGAGTATGAGCGGGAGCTCTTTGTAGGACTTGACGTTATTTGCGACCAGGTCCGTGATGATCTCCTCGTGCGTGGGTCCGAGGACGAGCTCTTTGCCGTGCCGGTCCCTGAATTTTATCAGGACGTCGCCCAGGACGTCGTAACGGCCCGTTCGCTTCCATAGCTCCGGCGGATGCATGGCGGGCATCAGCACTTCGAGGCTCCCCTTGGAGTCCATCTCTTCCCGGATTATACGCTTCACCTTTTCAAGCACGCGCAGTCCCAGCGGCAGGTACGTATACGCGCCGGACATCAGCTTGCGGATAAGCCCTCCGCGGATCATCAGCTTGTGGCTTATGACCTCCGCGTCCTGCGGGTCCTCTTTAAGGGTGGGTAGTAAAGCTTTAGTCCATCTCATATTTCAGTATTGCGTATTGCGTATTGCGTATTGCGTATTGAGTATTGGGTATTGGGTATTGAGTATTGGGTATTGGGTATTGAGTTTATAATTATAAAAACTTCAACAATTCTGTAACCGCATTTTTTGCGGCGACTTTTTTTACTATCTTTCCTTTTTTAAATAATGCTCCGGAGCCCCTGCCGAACGCGATGCCGATGTCTGCCTCGCGCGCCTCGCCGGGGCCGTTGACCTCGCAGCCCATGAGCGCGATCGTGACCGGGCGCTTGA
>CAYGRZ010000055.1:0-6505 GCA_964352425.1 uncultured Planctomycetia bacterium
AGAGCGAGCAATTTTTCGGAGTGTGGTTTTCCTCGCAGGGGAAAACCACACGTCCCCGCGAGGCACCCAGGCCGCAAGGGCTTGCTCAACAAAAGGCGAGTGCCCAAAAGTAAACGCCCTGAGGAAAGCCGAAAAATCTTACTTCTTCATCGCCAGCGCCGCTTTCGCCGCTGCCACGATATGCTTCGGCGTGAGGCCGAAATATTCGAAAAGCTCCTCGGGCTCGCCGGAGACGCCGAACTTGTCCTGCACACCCACCATCTTGATCGGTATCGGGTGCGTCTGGACCAGCACTTCCGCTATCGCGGAGCCGAACCCTCCGGCGATCGTGTGCTCTTCCACTGTGACCGCCGCGCCCGTATCATAGGCCGCCTTGAGAACAGCATCCCTGTCGATCGGCTTCGGCGTGTGGAGGTTTATGAGCCGCGCCTTTATCCCTTCGGCCTCCAGCATGTCGCAGGCGAGCATCGACTCATAGACCATCTGGCCGCAGGCGAATATCGTAAGGTCTTTGCCTTTCCTGATCGTGTTGGCCTTGCCTATCCTGAAGAAACCGTCTTCCTTCGTGATCACCGGCACCGGCGCCCTGCCGAGCCTGAGATACACCGGCCCTTGTATCTTCGCCGCTTCCACCGTCGCGCGCTCAGCCTCAACGGCATCGCAGGGGACGACGACCGTCATGTTGGGCAGGATCCGCATCAGCGCGATCTCCTCGAGCGCCTGGTGCGTCGCGCCGTCGGGCCCGACTGAGATGCCGCCGTGCGTCCCGGCGATCTTGACATTGGAGTTCATGTACGCCACCGATACCCGTATCTGGTCCCACGCGCGCCCGGAGGCGAAGACGCCGAAGGTGCAGGCGAACGGGATCTTGCCCATGAGCGCCATCCCCGCCGCGACGCCGAACATATCCTGCTCGGCGACGCCGAGGCCGAAGAAGCGGTCCGGGAACTCTTTCTTGAACCATGCGGCCCGTGTCGAATCTGTCAGGTCGGCCGAGAGGACGACGACGTCCTTATTCTCTTTGCCGAGCCCTACCAGTCCCCTCCCGAACCCGTCTCTCGTCGGGACCATCTTTAACGCCACATTACTCATTTTTTCTCCCGGTAAACTACTATCTAGTCAACAGTCCGCAGTCCACAGTTAAAGCCTTTTCTACCGACTACCGACTACCGACTTCCGACTTCCGACTATTGACTGCCGATCAATTCCTCGAACTTTATCTTATTCTTCCTGAAATCCTCCAGCATCCCCTTGGATACCGTAAGGACGCGACTGTCGCTCTGGTTGACGATCTCGATATAATTGAAATCCTCGAATTTATAGTTGTGCACGACATTTGCGGCGATCCCTGCCGCCGCCTCCAGCACCTTGTCTCCGATGCCGGCGCCGGGCACATCCTGATAGGATCTCGGCTCGGCCAGGAACTCGATCCTGAAATAGCGCTGGGCGCCTTTCGACAGGTACGAGCCCCTCGACATCTTCAGCAGGAAATTATCGGACAGGACCTTGTTCTCCCTGAACTCGATCTTGACGCGGCTCGCCATCTGCTCCGCCATGTATTCCGGCTGCGTGATGTCCTTTATGTAGAAGCGGCCGTTCCAGTATCCGATGTCTCCCAGCGCCGCCGGTTCTGAGCGGAAGAAGTCGTTCATCACCTGGTCCTGCCATTTCGAATCGAGCCCCATCCTCTGGAAGACCTCTTTTACCGACCGCTCCTTCTGCGACTGGGGACTCAAGCGCACGTCGATCAGTATCCGTCTTCCGTACTCGCCCCGCGAAATATCGTTCAGCAGGAGCCGCTTCACGTCATTGACCGACTTGATAATGATGACCTGTATCTCGGGGATCCTCACGTCATGCGCTATGACGCAAAAGAAGCCGACCTTCGCGTCCGTCGAGAGGACGACCCGCGAGACGCTCAGGATCACGTTGTTTATCTTCTCGCTGGCGTTCTTCGTGAGCGCGAACGTAAAATCCATCAGGTCTTCGAGCGGGATATAGATGGCGACCGTTGCGCCGACGACCCGTACCTTCACGTCGATGTTGTAGTCGTTCTTGCAGATCTTTATTATCGACTCTTTCAGTTTTTCTTTCGGGTACGTCGGGGCGCAGCCGCTTACAGTAAAGAGTAAAAAGTAAAGAGTAAAAAGTAAAAAGGCAACCCGTACTTTCATATGTTCTTCGAAACGCCGAACTTGCCGTACTCTTTGAAGATCGCGTCGATCTCGTCATAGTCGAGCTCTTCCTTTTCCAGGAGCTCTTTCGCGAACCTGTCCAGGAGAGGCCTCTCTTTGGTCAGGAGGTCTTCCACGTTCTTCAGGCACTTCTGGAATATCTTGCCCGTCTCGTCGTTTAACTCCTCTTTGAGCTTTTCCGAGATCTGGGACTCGGGGATAACCGTGTAGTCTCCGATGTAGCTCTTTTCGCTCATGCCGAGCCGCCATACCATATCGTGGGCGACGCGCATGGCGTTGCTAAAATCTGACGACACGCCGTCGCTCGTCGTGCCGTACTTCATCTTCTCGGCAACATACCCGGATAGCGAGACCGTTATATCGGCCATCTTCTTTTCTTTTGAGTTCGTGTATATCTCTACATGGGGCTGAGCGTGGACAGCGCCGAGCATGCCGCGCCTCGGTATGATCGATGCCTTAAAGACGTCATTGGTGGGGTGCAGCAGATACATCGCGATCAGGTGGCCCGCCTCGTGATACGCGGTCATCTCTTTTTCGTGCGGCGTCATAGTCAGCTTATGCTTGATCCCCAGGTCTATCCTCTCCATCGCCTCGGTCACGTCTTCGAGTTTTATCACATCCCTCTTTTCTCTCGTCGCTATCAGGGCGGCTTCCTTGACTATGTTCTCGATGTCGGCGGGGGATTTGTATACCGATTTCCTGGCGAGCCTGCCTATGTCGATCGACGTATCATGCCCGACCTTCCCGAAATAGAACTCATACAGCTTCTCCCGCTCTTCCAGGTTCGGGAGCTCTATGTAGATCTTCCTGTCGAGCCTTCCGGGCCGAAGTAACGCCCTGTCGAGCATATCCTCGGGCGCGTTCGTCGCCCCGATCACGATCACGTTCTGCTCCGGATTCGCCTCGCCTGACTTGTTTTCCTTCTCCTGCAAGCCGTCCATCTCGGCCAGGAGCTGGTTCTGCGTCGAGTTCGTCTCTTCAGTACCGCCGAAGACCGAGAAGACCCTCTTGCGGGCGATCGCGTCGAGCTCGTCGATGAATACGATGCATCCGCCGTGGCCGTAGGCAAGCTCACGCGCCTTTTTGAAGAGCGCCCGCACGCGGGCGGCCCCGACGCCGACGAATATCTCGACGAACTCGGATCCCGACATCGATATGAACGGCAGCGCCGCCTCGGTCGCTATCGCCTTGGCCAGGTATGTCTTGCCGCAGCCCGGAGGCCCTATCATCAGGATGCCGCGCAGGATCTTTCCGCCGATCTTTTTGACGCGGGCGCGGTCCTTGATCAGGTTGACCACCTCCATCGCTTCCTGTTTCACGTTCTCCATCCCGATGACGTCTGCCCATTTGACGTTCACGAGATCGCCGTGGACCCTCAGCTTCGAACTGAGTTTTGAGAACCCGCCGCGCATGAATACCATGTACATGAAGACGAATATGACGGCGTTGAGCGACACCATGAGAAGCTGTACCGGCATCGTGGCGAGCGTCAGTTGCCGGTAGAAGGACTCCAGCGACATCAGGCCCCAGATGGCGAGCACGATCAGGAGTAGGACGGCCGCTATGATCGACAGCTTCACCCAGTACATCTTCCAGTACATCTTCCACTTTCGGGGCAGCATATGTTCTCCTTATATTTTCCTATGCCAGTTTCGCGAGAGCTTCGTCCAGTTCTTTGACAGCCTTCTCGTATTCATCCTTCTTCGGCGCGATGCCGTGCCATTCCACCTTGTTCTCGACGAACGACACGCCCTTGCCCTTCACCGTGTGCGCGAGGATCACCGTCGGCTTTTCCCTGATCTTCGCGGCCGCGTCGTACGCTTCTATAAGCTGCCCGATGTCGTGTCCGTCGGCTTCCAGGACGTGCCATCCGAAGCTTTCCCATTTAGACTTAAACGCGCCCGGGTCCTTCACCTCACAGCAGAAACCGTCTATCTGGAGCCTGTTGTAATCGATGATGGCGCAGATGTTGTCGAGGCCGTAATGCGCGGCGGTCATCGCCGCTTCCCATACCTGCCCCTCGTTCGTTTCGCCGTCGCCCATCAGGCAGTAGGCGCGCACGTCCAGCCCGTCGAGCTTCGAGGCGAGCGCGATACCGTTGGCGATGGAAAGCCCCTGCCCGAGCGAGCCGCTCGATATCTCGATGCCGGCTAAGCCCATCTGCGGGTGTCCCTGCAAGGGACTCCCGAACTTGCGCAGCGTCCACAGCAGGTCTTTCGAAAAATATCCTTTATCGGCGAGCACCGCGTAGAGGGCGGGACAGGCGTGGCCTTTCGACAGCAGGAAACGGTCGCGGGTGCGCCCCTTTGGATCCTTCGGGTCGTTCTTCAATGCATGGTAATACAAAGAGACCAGTATCTCGACGATGGAGAGGCTGCCGCCGGTGTGGCCGGAGCCGGCCAGCATCAGCATCTTCAGGATGTCTTTCCGGATCTCGACCGCTTTCTTCTTCAGTTCCAGTATATCGGGCCTGTTCATTTCTCCTCGTAATAGCTACGTTAGGGTTTAGTAGCACAGGGTCGTAGGGTATAGGCCTTAAGCCCTGTGACCCTGAACCCTAAGACCCTAAACCCTATTTATTCTTCAGCTTCTCTCTCACCTTATCCTGCATCGGGTCAAGCTCCAGAGACTTTTTCCACTGCCCGCGCGCCTTGTCGCGCATGCCCTTCTTCAGATATACATCGCCGAGATGCTCCCGCACCGTCGGATCATCGGCCTCGAACACGACCGCGCGCTCCAGCTCCGCGAGCGCCTCGTCGACCAAGCCCTTCTTGAAATACGCCCATCCGAGGGAATCGATATACGCGCCGTTCTCCGGGTCCTTCTCGAGCGCCTTCTTCACCAGCCGAACGGCCTCGTCGAGGTTTGAACCGTCCTCGGCGAACATGTAGCCGAGGTAATTATATGCGTCCGCGAAGGCAGGATCGAGCTCGATCGCCTTTCTCAGCTCCCGTATCGCGGTCTGGTTCTGCTTTATCTTTTCATAGAACGAACCGAGATAGAAATGCACCCGCGCATCGCCGGGATCGAGCTCCTGGGCTATAGTATAAGACTCGAGCGCCCGGCCGTTATCCTCGTTCATGCTGTACGCGTAGCCAAGCGCCAGATACAGGTCCGTGGCCTTCAGGCCCGCTTTGAGAGCCCGGTCGAGGGTCGCGATAGCCTCGGCGGCCTTCTTCTGCCCCAAATATATATTGGCCCACTCGATGTACGTGTAGACGTCCTTCGGATCGAGCTTCAGCAGCGTCTCGTACTGGCGGACGGCGTCATCGTATTTCTTCGCCCTGTAGTAGAGGCGCCCCAGGTGATGGTAGATCTTTATGTTGACCGGGTCGAGGGCGAGCGCCTTCTCGAAACTGTGTATGGCGAGGCCAAAGTCCTTCTTTATCTCGTACAGGATACCGAGGCCTATGTACGCCTCCATGTAGTCGGGGTTCAGCCGCACCGCCTCGGCGAGCGACTTAATAGCCTCGTCCGTTTTGCCCATCCTCGAATAGATGACGCCGAGATTGAAGTAGAGGACGTCGGAATCCTTCTCCTTCTCGATAAGCTTCTCGTAGATGGAGGCGGCCTCGTTCATCTTCTCCTGCAGGACCAGTATATCTGCCAAAGAGCTTAGCGCCCAGATGGAATCAGGCGCGACGCGCATGATCTCCTGGTATTCATTCCGGGCATCATCAAACCTGTTCAAAGAGGTATATATCAATGCCGCCAAAAAACGCGGCTTTGCATCCGCCGGGTCAAGCGACTTCGCTATCTTCAGCTCCGCGAGCGCCTTATCGACCTTCTTTGCGAGGAAGTAGTCGACGGCAAGCCGCGCGTGCACATAGCCGATGTTCGGATCTACCTTGAGGGCCGCCTCGTATTCGCGGATAGCATCATCGGTCTTCAGCTCGTTATCATAAATAATGCCCATCGTGTAATGGGCAATAGACCTGGCCAGCGGCGGCGTCGGCCGCTTCTGCCGTATCAGCATCTCTCCCGCGGAGAGGGTGTGTCTCCTCGAATATATATCCGTTACCGCATCTAAGTTCTTTATCAAAACTAGAAGAGCGAGGAGAGCGGCCAGGGTAATCAGTATTTTTCGCGAAAGCAATGTGTGCGTTCTTATTGTGACGTTACATCAAAGAGATTGGTTTCCCGGGTCTTAGGGTTTAGGGTCATAGGGTGCAGGGTGTTTTCTGCGACCCTAAGCCCCTATGACCCTATACTGCTACCTCATCTTCTTCTTATGGCGATCTCTTCTCATTCTTTTCTTTCTCTTATGCTTCGCCATCTTCGCTCTTTTTCTTTTCCTACCGCAAGGCATT
>CAYGRZ010000055.1:6605-9861 GCA_964352425.1 uncultured Planctomycetia bacterium
ACCGTCTTCTCGTCGATGATCGTCTCAACGTCGACCCAGTCCGGGTCGGTGAGGTTGGCGATCGTCGGCTTCTTCAGCGCGGGAAGGAGCGCAAGCACGGCTTTCAAGTCCTTCTTCTGCGCGTTCATCTTCAGCCCGACCTTTTCCTCGGCGAGTATCGCGCCTTTGAGCAGCATCGCAAGGTTCTCGATCTTGTCTCTCTTCCACGGTATCATCCAGCTCTTGCGGTTCGCGATAAGCTGCGTGGTCGATTCGCAGATCGTGCATACTTCCCGGAGCTTGTTCGCCCTCAAAGACGAACCCGTCTCCGTGACCTCGACGATCGCGTCGACGCCGATCTTCGCCTTCACCTCGGTCGCGCCCCAGCTGAACTCGACATCGGCCTTCACGCTGTTCTTCTTCAGGTATTTCTTCGTGACATTGACGAGCTCGGTCGCGACCGATTTGCCGCTTAAGTTCTTCACGCTCTTTATCTTGGAATCCTCGGGAACGGCAAGCACCCACCTGACCGGCCTCATCGACTGTTTCGCGTAGATGAGTTCAGCGACCCTTACGACGTTCGAGCCGTTCTCCAATATCCAGTCGTTGCCGGTTATGCCGACATCAAGGATGCCGTCCTCGACGTAACGCGACATCTCCTGCGCCCTGAAGAGGATGCACTCGATCTCGTCGTCGTCTATCGACGGGAAATAGGACCGTTCGCTTATACCGACATTAAAGCCCGCCTTCTTGAACATCCGGACCGTGGCGTCCTGGAGGCTGCCCTTCGGCAGGCCCAGCTTAAGCTTCACCCCGCACCTTCTTTCCATAACCAACCTCAATCCATGCCATCCCGCGACCTATCATAAGAAGGTGCGGGGTTCATCTTGTTCTCGCTCATATAGGCTCTTTATCTCTTGTCTTTCTTTCTCATTATTGCGGTTACGCCCCGTGCAGGCCGTAACGGTACTTATGTGCATTAATCTTACATAATACCTGTGTAAAAGTCAAGGCGCTAATCGCAAAAGCGCAAAATGCCGCGAAAGCGCAAAAGACCTTTGCGTCTTTGCGCCTGCCTGCCGGCCAGGCAGGGACCTTAGCGTTTGTGCGGTATTCTATTGATCTCGATTATTAATTTATCTTGATTATAATGTGCATATAAAATATAATCCTAATAAATCACTAAAGGAGAACGAGATGCTGAAAATATTCAGGCAAAAACACGTGACAAAGGTGGTCCTGTGGGCCATCCTCATACTGATCCTCCCGGCGTTCGTGATATGGGGAACCGGCGGGGTCGGCCGCTCCAAAGACAAGGGGCCGACGTTCGCGGGGACAATACACGGGAAGAAGGTCTCTTTCGACGACTTCGCGGACAGCCTTACCAGCGTGCGGTGCCAGGTGATCATGAACTATTTCAACCAGCCAAAGGTGATGGAGACGTTCCTGAACTCGAAGGCCTTCGTCGGCAAGCTTGCCTGGGACAGGCTCCTGATGGTCAAAGAGGCCCGGAAGGCGAAGATAAAGACCGCGGATGCCGACGTGATCCGCTACATACGCTCCCATCCGATATTCCTGCGCAACGGCCAGTTCGACGACAGGGTCTACGCGTATATCCTGAGGCACAATATAGGGCTCGATCCGAGGTCATTCGAGGAGATGGTACGGGAGAACCTCGGCGTGCAGAAGCTCAACGCGATGCTGACGAAAGACATCACAATCTCAGACGAGGAAATCGTCAAAAGTTACCGGAAGGAGAATGAGAAGTTCAAAATCTCCTACATACTCTTCGCGTCCGAGGGCTTCGTCGAGAAGACCGCCGTCGGCGACGCGGAGGTGCGGGAGTACTACAACGAGCACAAGAGCGAATTCACCCTGCCCCCGAAGGAGGGATCGGCTGCGCCCGCCAGCCAGGGCATCGCGTCGTTCGACGACGTGAAAGCCAGCGTGAAGGCGTTCCTTGCGGAAGGCAAGGCCAGGCAGCTCGCCGTGCAATTCTCGAACGACCAGTACGGGAAGCTGAAGGACCTGATGGACAAAGACAAGCTCGCCTTCGAGGCGGCGGCGGCAAAGCTGGCCTTAAAGACGCAGGAATCCGGCTTCTTCCTGCGCTCCGAATACCTGGAAGGGATCGGCGACACCGTCGGGATAATAGACACCGCCGTGAAGCTGAAAGCCGGCGAGATCTCAAGCCCGATTGAGGCCAGAAAGGGCGCCGTCATATTCAGGTTGATGGAGACTCAAGCATTCGACCAGGAGAAGTTCGCCAAGGAGAAGGCCTCCTACACGGCCAGGGCCCTCGACGCGAAGAAGACGCTCTCCCTCGAAGACTGGCTGCGCGCTCTCGAAAAGGCCAATACGGTCAATATAGATTTTAAGGATTACGAGAAGTATTATAAGTAGGTCAGACGTTCCCCAGATACACGTATTTAAGCTTCCTGCGCGCGATCTCTGCCGCGCGCTCCAGCGTCTTTACCGGCGTCGGAGGCAGGCTCATCTTATAGCACGGAAAATACCTCGAGAAATGCAGCGGCACATCAGCCCCGCAATTGGCGGCTATCCAGTCGACTTCTTTCTCGATCTCCTCATCGGAATCGTTCAGTGTCGGTATGATGAGCGTGGTAAGCTCCACGTGGCAGGACTTCACAGAGCGTTTGATCACGTCGAGGACCGGTTGTAATCTCCCCCTGCAGATCTTCGAATAAAATCCCTCGTCGAAAGATTTCAGGTCTATGTTCATGGCGCCGATATACGGCAGCATCCCCTCGAGTGGCTCCATGTTGACATAGCCGTTCGTGACGAGCACGTTCTCGAGGCCGCTCTTTTTTGCGAGCCTGGCCGTGTCGAGGACGAACTCGTACCATATGAACGGCTCGTTATAGGTGTAGGCGATGCCGAACGATCCGGCCGCCTTCGCCCTCGCGACGACCTGTTCGGAGGTGATATCTTCGGTGGCTGCGTCGGCCTCCTGCGAGATATGCCAGTTCTGGCAGAAGTCGCAGTGGAAGTTGCAGCCTTTCGTGCCGAGCGACAGGATGTACTCGCCGGGATGGTAGCGGTAGAGGGGTTTCTTCTCGATCGGATCGAGCGCTATCGAGGTGGCCTTGCCGTAGACTTCGCTGTAGAGGATGCCGCCTTTGTTTATCCTGATGCCGCATGAGCCACGCCGCTCGTCGGCTATCAGGCATTCGTTCGGACAGAGGTGGCAGTGCGCTCTATGGTTATCGAGCTTCTCGTAGTATAAAGCCTCTTTCATGATCGTAAGAAATCCATATTG
>CAYGRZ010000056.1:0-9444 GCA_964352425.1 uncultured Planctomycetia bacterium
CGACAAAAGGGGACAGCGCCCTTTTTATATAATCAGTACATTCGGCGAAAAAGGAAAAAGGGCGCTGTCCCCTTTTGTGTGAAAAAGATACTTACCATAGCCGCTTGCGCGGTCCTGCTGACAGGCGTCTTTCTTTCACAGGATTGCCGCGCCGAAGAGAAGCTTCACAAGCTCATCTACTTCTTCTCTCCGACCTGCCACCGCTGCGCCGTGACCAGGGACAATGTGATGCCGCGCGTCCTGCAGCATTTCCAGGGCCGCATGTTCGTCGAATACCGGGACATTACCGATGTCGAAAACTATAAGATGCTCTTTGCACTCAAACAGCAGCTGAAGGCAGATGAGAAGAGCGTCTTCCCGGTCCTCTATATGGGCGGCCAGTTTATCGACGGCAGGGACGACGCCAATCTTACATACGAATCGCTCGCGTCGTTCGTGGCGCGCGGCATCGGCCGTGACGAAAAGGGGCCGGACGCAAAGACCACAAATGAGGCCGTCGTCAGTTATTTCAAAAAACTGGAGCCGCTGGCGATCATGAGCGCGGGATTTGCCGACGGCATCAACCCGTGCGCCTTCACCGTCATCGTCTTCTTCATATCGTTCCTCTTCTTCCAGGGCTACGGCAGGAGGAATATCGCCATCGTCGGGATGTCGTTCATGGTATCGGTCTTCGTCACGTACGTATTGATCGGGTTCGGGATCTTCGGCTGGCTCCACGTGATGAAGGGATTCTCCCTTGTTAGCAGGATCATCAGCATGACGATCGGTGTGGCGAGCATCATCCTCGGCGTCCTGTCGATATACGATGCGTTCGTCTTCAGAAAAAAAGGAGCCAGCGAAGATATGGTCCTCCATCTTCCGAAGGGCATAAGGCAGCGGATCCATTCGATCATCGGCAACGAATACAGGGTCACCAAAGAGAAGGCACCCCCCAGGAGCGTGATCGCGCTGATCGGCAGCGCGCTTGCCGTCGGATTTCTCATATCGATCTTCGAGTCGCTCTGCACCGGACAGCTCTACCTTCCCACGATCATGTTTATCCTGAAGACGTCGCCGTATAAGCTCCTGGCGTTCGGGTATCTCGTTCTTTATAACCTGATGTTTATGGTGCCGATCGCCGTCGTCTACTGCCTGGCGCTCGGCGGCGTTTCGTCCCAGACCTTCGCCGGTGCCATACAGAAGAACATGTTCTTCGTGAAGCTCTTCCTCGCCGCAATGTTCCTCTTCCTCGGTATCAGTCTTGTCCATGCCGATAATTCGATCGCCCCGGCCAACAAGACGAAGGCAGAGATCATGAAGGATCCGAACTTCTACGATTTCGGGAAAGTAAAGGATGGGGATATCCTCAAGCATGTGTTCATGCTCAAGAATAACGAAGAAGCGACCATTTGTATTAAAGAAGTTAACACCTCGTGCTCCTGCAGTGCGGCAAAGGTCGATGTCAAGATCGTCGAACCCGGTAAGGAGGTGCCGGTCGAGATATCGTTCAACACGAAAGGCTACAGGGGCTTAAAGAAGCGGCAGCTCTTTGTCCATACGGACTCGAAAAAAAGCCCGCTCGTCATCTTTGAGATCCAGGCGGATGTGCAATGATTATTATGCCGCAGTAGCGGACACTTAAGTGTCCGCTACAGTGTGCGCTGCAGTCCGTGATGGAAAAAAGTCAGATAATAGCGTAATAGCATAGCGGAACTAAGCTCTTGACTATTTTCTTTGTTAGGAATAAAGTAATACTCGGCTCTTAAAAGGGAAATAAGAGCTATTTATCATATATGTATAGGGTGGTGAGTTACAGAGCGAAAGGAGGAGGTATGAAGAAAACGATACTGAGCATAGCTCTCGTCGTGACATTTGCGGCGATGCTGTGCGGTGTATCATACTCCGCAAAAGAAGAGTGCGGGCCGTGCACGAATTTCACCAAGTGCATCGGCGAGGCATTCACCTTCGACGCGTCGAAATCGAGCGCGTTCGGCGGCTGCGGGCTATGCTATACCTGGGATTTTGGCGATGGTACGACAGGCGAGGGAGCCGTCGTGTCGCATTGCTATGAGAAGGCGGGCGAGTATACGGTGAAGTTGGTCGTTACCGACCAGTCCGGGCTTCCGTGCAATTCTGATGCTATCACGCAGGTCGTGAAGGTTAACTGCCCGCCGGTGGCCGTGTTTAATGGTCCGGACAGCGCATGCGTAGGCCAGGAGCTCACGTATGACGCATCCGCGTCATCGAGCGAGACTTCCAAGACACTGAAGTACACGTGGTGTTTCGGGGACGGAGAGACTGCTGAAGGCCAGGTCGTGAAGCATACCTTTACCTGCCCGGGCAACTACAAGGTGGCCCTTACGGTTGACGACGGCTCCTGCAGCGCATGCTGTACCGATGTCGCGTGTCTCGCCATATGCGTCAATCAGGCTCCCTGCGCCGAAGCCGGCGAGGACCTCTGCGTGACATGCGTGTCGACTGACCAGGAGCTCGAGGCGTGTTTCACGGGTTCCGGCAGTTCAACGACCGGTTGTCTTACCTATATGTGGAATTTCGGTGACGGTGCGTCCGCTGAAGGCCAGCGCGTAAGCCACACGTACGCAGGCCCCGGCACGTACAAGGTAACCCTCGTAGTCAATGATGGATGCAACTCAGCATGCAGCACCGCATCCGACTCTCTGACCGTAACGTTCTCGAGACAGCCGTGCGCCGAGGCGGGCGTTGATCATACGCTCTGCGCCGGAACCGCTGCCGAGTTCGACGGCACGAAGTCCGTAGCCGGAGCGAGCGCCACATATGCATGGGATTTTGGCGACGGCGAGAAGGCCACGGGCGCAAAGGTATCGCATACGTACGCCAAGGGCGGACAGTATGGCGTGACGCTCACTGTGACGGATGGCGAGTGCGTTTCCTGCGACAGCGCCTGCGTCAAGGTGAACGAACAACCGACCGCAGCGATATGCGGACCGGATAAAGCCTGCACGTGCGAGAACATCTCGTTCGACGCGAGCGGCTCCAACGACCCGAACGGCGATTGCATCACCTATAGCTGGGATTTCGGCGACGGCCAGACGCTGGCTGACGGCGGACCAAAGGTATGCCACTCGTACGATAAGGGCGGCAGCTATACCGTGAAGGTGACTGTTGATGACGGATGGGGCCTGCCGTGCTCGACCGATACGAAGAGCACGACGGTCACGATCAATGGCCGTCCTACGGCGGTCATCGGACCCTGCGACGCCTGCTGCGTCGGCAAGGAGATACTCTGGGACGGGTCAGGTTCGACCGATCCGGACGGTGATGCCCTGAAGTATTCATGGGATTTCGGCGACGGCACGACTGCCGACGGCGCGAAGGCCACCCATGTGTATACAGCGGCCGGTGAATACAAGGTCACGCTTAAAGTAGATGACGGCAAAGGGTCTCCGTGCTCGGAGTCGTATGCCTGCTATACCGCATGCATACACGAGTCGCCCAAAGCCGATCTGTGCGTGAGATAAGCGTACGTATATAAAGTTCGCAGGGCAGGTTTCCGCCTTCGCCGAGGCTACGGCGGACAAGTAAACCTGCCCTACGGATTAACATTTCACTAACAAGGAGGGGTAACATGAAAAAGGGAGTCCTTGCAGTAATGGCGATAGCAGTGGTTGTCATGTTCGCGTCGGTCGCGGTCGCGGCCACGTCGAGCCCGTGCACGTCGTGCGCGAAGCCGTGCTCGACTTGCGCGAAGGGATTTAAGCTGCCGAATCTGTTCCCGTCGTCATGCGGCAGTTGCGCGAAGCCGTGCTCCACATGCGCGAAGCCGTGCGCCCCATGCTCGCCATGCGCGAAGGTATGCGACGGTTTCAAGAGAGACGTCCTCGGCAACAAGATCCCCGTCCAGACGGTACAGGCAGGCAATGCCCTTACCGACAAGGCGACGAAGTACGAGGAAAATCTCATCAGCGGTCAGTAATATCTTCTGAGCGCAGTTAGTTTGCAGCAGGTCGGGGCTTATAGGAGTTCGTTGTGGGGCACGTTTAAACGTGCCCTACAATCATTCATCTTATAAGCCCCGATTCTTTTTGGTGTAAAACATGCCGTTATTGTAATATAATGTGTTAATGATGAACCCAAGACGGTGGCGGTGAAAAAGATCCCACTTATCTTCAGGAGTTTCAGGACGAAGATAACCATATTCTTCATCCTTGCGATGGTCTTTGCCGGCGCGACGTCGAATTTCCTCATTTACCGTTACGCCCTCGATTCCCAGTTCGAACAACTCAGGGACAAAATGAAGACTATCGCCCAGATCGCCGTCCTCAGGGTCGATGTGCCTTCTCTCAGATCGATCCCGCTCAAAAAAGACGGCATGGAAAGCCCCGGCTACAAGGCGATAGCGGAGAAGCTCCTCCAGATCAAGAATGCGGTTCCTTCCGTAAAATATCTCTATATCCTGTCCAGGACGGAAAAGAGCGGCATGCTGCAGTTTGTCGTTGATGCCGATTCCGGCAATGTCCCCGGTGAGGCGCCGTCCTATCCGGGAGACCCCTACGACGC
The DNA here is from genome assembly GCA_964352425.1 of uncultured Planctomycetia bacterium. GTDB lineage: Bacteria > Omnitrophota > Gorgyraeia > 2-01-FULL-45-10 > 2-01-FULL-45-10 > JAMWCX01. The sequence goes on from CAYGRZ010000056.1 coordinate 4,519, forward strand.
CACGCGCTTTCCCGAGATGATCAGGGCCTTTGACGGCGCGACCGCCGACAGGACGCTCGGAGCCGACGAGTGGGGCGTCTTTCTGTCGGGTTACGCGCCGATACGGGATGCGAGCGGCAGGGCGGTGGCGGTCCTCGGCGTCGACATGAAGGCACAGGATGTCTACGCCGTGCAGAAGGAGGTCCGGAGGCGCGCCGTCGTCGTCTTCGCGCTCGGCCTCCTCCTCGCCATCGTGCTCGGCTTTCTTATCTCCGGCGGTGTGGCAAGGCAGATAAAGGAGTTGATGAAGGGCGCCAGGCGCGTCGCGCAGGGTGACCTGGACTGGAAAGTGAAGGTCAAAGGCGTCGACGAGGTCGCGCAGCTGGCGCATCTCTTCAATACAATGTCGGTCGATCTCAAGCGCCACATGGAGGACTTGAAACGCACCACGGCGGAGAAGGAGCGGCTCGTGCGCGAGATCGAGATCGCCAGGGGCATACAACAGAGCTTCCTCCCGGAATCGGCCCCGAAGATACCCGGCATTGACATCGCGGCGATGAGTTTGCCGGCCCGCGTCGTAGGCGGGGACTTCTACGATTTTATCCCCATCGATAAGGACAAGTGGGGGCTCGTGATTGCGGACGTCTCGGGCAAGGGTGTCCCGGCGGCGCTCTTCATGGCGCTCTCCAGGACGCTGGTGCGCGCAAGTATCGCCGGCGCTACGTCGCCGGCGGAGGTGATCAACCATGCCAACTATCTGATACAGCAGGATACGAAGTCGAGCATGTTCGTCACGCTCTTCTACGCGGTCCTCGACGGCCGCACGATGACGCTGACCTTCGCGAACGCCGGCCACAACCCGCCTATGCTCATCGGCGGCGCCGGTGAAGGCGTCGTCCTCCTGAAGGCACAGGGCGTGCCGCTCGGCATCGCGTCTGATATAAAGTCGGAGGACGCCGTGATCACCCTCAAGAAAGGCGATTGTCTCGCGCTCTATACGGACGGCGTCACGGAAGCCAGGAACGCCATCGGCGCGGAGTTCGACATGGAGCGCCTCGAGAAGACGGTGCGGGATAACCGCGCGCGCGGGGCAAAGGCGATCATGGATGCCATAAGCGAAGAGCTGACATCGTTCGTCGGCGACCAGCCGCAGTTCGACGACATTACCATGATGGTATTGAAAGCCTCGTAACTCCCATTCCATACAGGCGGATTGCCCGTGCTTACAATAATATTCCGCACTCTGCGGTACAGGAACTTCGCTCTCTTCTGCATCGGGCAGGGCATATCGGTCGTCGGCACCTGGATGCAGCAGGTCGCGATGGGCTGGCTTGTCTACCGGCTCACCAATTCGCCGCTCCTCCTGGGCGTCGTCGGGTTCGCCAGCCAGATACCCACCTTCGTCTTGAGCCCCTTCGCGGGCGTCATCGCCGACAGGGCGAACCGCCACAGGCTTCTCATCGTCACGCAGACGCTCTCGATGGTGCAGGCGCTCATCCTTGCCGCGCTTACCCTGACCGGAGCGATACAGGTCTGGCACATCATCACGCTCGGTTTTCTGCTCGGCTGTGTCAACTCTCTCGACATACCGGTGCGCCAGTCATTCTTAGTCGAACTGGTCGAGAAGAAAGAGAACCTGGCGAACGCCATCGCGCTTAATTCGCTCATGTTCAATTCGGCCAGGCTCATCGGCCCGTCCGTCGCCGGGATCATCGTGGCGGTCTTCGGCGAGGGCATCTGTTTTCTTGTGAACGGCGTAAGTTTCATCGCGGTCATATGGTCGCTGGCTCTCATGAAAGTGCTTCCGCGGCGGCCGCGGCATAAAGATACCCGTATCCTCGACGGTGTCAGGGAAGGGTTCGCCTACGCGTTCGGTTTCGCGCCTATCAGATTTATCCTCTCGCTCCTGGGCGTCACGAGCCTGGTCGGCATGTCGTATGTGGTGCTGATGCCGGTCTTCGCGCGCGATATATTGCACGGGGGCGCTCAGACGCTCGGATTTCTGGTGGCCTCCGCGGGCATCGGCGCGCTCATCGCTACCGTGTATCTTGCCTCCCGCAAGACAGTCCTCGGACTGAGCCGGCTCATCCCAATATCGGCGTCGATATTCGCCGCCGGCATCATGCTCTTTTCGCTGTCGCGCTCGCTCTGGCTCTCGATGATCCTCCTGGCGGTCGCCGGGTTCGGCATGATGACGAACATGGCAGCGTGCAACATCATCCTCCAGACGGTCGCCGACGACGATAAGCGCGGCCGCGTCATGAGTTTTTACACGATGGCATTCATGGGAGTCGCCCCCCTCGGCAGCCTCATCGCGGGCGCGCTGGCGATGAGGATTGGGGTGACCGCCACGCTGGTTATCGGCGGGACGCTCTGCATCGTCGCCTCGGCCGTTTTTGCCACGAAACTGCCCGCTATACGCGCGATGGTGCATCCCATATACAGAAAGATAGGCATCATTCCCGAGATCGCCTCGGGCGTGAATGTGGCATCGGAACTTGTCGTCCCGCCCGAGGATTAGCCCGTTTTTTTTCTCGTTGATTTAGCTCTCCCGGTGTGTTACTTTATACTTCACCATGACCTACATAGTCTTCGCACGCAAATACAGGCCCCAAACATTCGATGACGTAGTGGGCCAGCCGCACATCACCACCACGCTCAAGAACGCCATTACGCAGTCGAGGGTCGCCCACGCGTATCTCTTTGCCGGGCCGCGCGGCGTCGGCAAGACGACGACGGCCAGAGTGCTCGCCAAGGCGCTCAATTGCGAGAAGGGGCCGACGCCCACGCCTTGTAACGTCTGCACGTCCTGCAAAGAGATCACCCAGGGCTCCAGCCTCGATATCCTCGAGATAGACGGCGCGTCAAACCGCGGAATAGACGAGATACGCAGCCTCCGGGAGAACGCGCAGTTCTCGCCCTCCAAGGGCCGGTTCAAGGTCTATATCATCGACGAGGTGCACATGCTGAGCGCCGACGCGTTCAATGCCCTCTTAAAGACGCTCGAAGAGCCGCCGCCGCACCTGAAGTTCATCTTCGCGACGACGCACCCGCACAAGGTTCCGGCGACGATACTCTCACGGTGCCAGAGGTTTGATTTCAGGCGCATCGCCACGAAGGATATTTTCGATAATCTGAAGAACGTGGCGAAAGACGAAAAACTGGACATCAAAGACGAAGCGCTGGGCCTGATCGCCAGGTACAGCGACGGCAGCCTCAGGGACGCGCAGGTGATCCTCGACCAGATAGCGTCGTTTACCCAGGGCAAGGTCGACTCCGACGATGTCGCGAAGATACTCGGTATCGTCGACGACGAAATTCTTTTTGGGCTCTCCGCGGCGATCAGGGGGAGGGACCCCGTAAGCGCGCTCACAATCGTCGACCGCCTCTCCAACGACGGCAAGGACGTCGTCCAGGTGATCCTCGAGTTGATAGAACATTTCAGGGACATATCGATCACCAAGATAAGCGCTGAGCTGGACGCGCTGATCGACGCCGGCCCGGATAAGATCAAGCGCTACACGGCGGAAGGGGCGCATTTCACGATAGAAGAGATCCTCTATATCATATACACCCTCTCGAACACGATAGATTTTGTGAGGAAGACGAGCCTGGCGCGGATACCGTTCGAAGCCGCGCTCGTCAAACTTACGCGCGTTGGCGGGATCCTGCCGGTGGCGGAGATCATCAGGCGCTTGGAGGCGCTTGAGGCTGGAGTCGTTGAAAACAAGCCGCCCCGGCCTTCCGGCCCCACCAGCCGCCAGCCGTGCCTGTCCGCCGACTTGTCCTCCGAAGCCCCAGGGGCGAAGGAGGAAGCCTTGACGAAGGCGGAAGCCACTGACGATCCGCCGCCTCCGGTTTCGGAGAACGGGTCGAACCTTGATGAGATATTGAGCTCCTGGACGAAGGTGGTCAATTATATAAAGGGGAGGAAGATATCGGTCGCCTCCTATCTCGAGGAAGGCTCGCCGATGAGCCTCGAGGCAGGCACATTGACAATAGGCTTTCCGAAAGAACACCAGTTTCATAAAGAGGTCCTCGAAACGCCGGAAAACCGGCGGCTGATAGAAGAGGGCATCAGCAAAGCCCTCGGCCTTGAGTTGAAGGTTGTCCCGGCGCTTATCGAGCCTGCCAGGATGAATGGCCGGACGTCGCAGGAATCCGGGGACGGCACTGCCGGGGACCTGGCCGCCGAAGGCGGCGCTAAACCCGACGAGTCGGACCCGATCGTGAAGGCGGCCATCGAGATGTTCGGCGGCAAGATCGCGGTGGATAAGAACGCGAAAGGTGGAAAAAGGTGAGTGGCTTTCCCGCCTCGATGAAGACGCTCGTAGAGGAGTTCTCGAAGATGCCGGGCATCGGCCCCAAGAGCGCCCAGCGCCTGGCATTCTATATATTGAAGTCACCAAAAGAAGATGCCGACCTGCTTTCCAGGGCGATCCTTAAAGTGAAGGAGTCGGTGCGGTTCTGCAAGTCCTGCAATAACTTAAGCGACGAAGAGACGTGCGGAATATGCAAGGATACCGCGCGCAACAGGTCGCTTTTGTGCGTCGTTGAGGAGCCGAACGATATCGTCACCATAGAGCGGGCAGGCAACTTTAACGGCTTGTACCACGTCCTTCTGGGGTCGCTCTCGCCTCTGGACGGCATCGGCCCTGCCGACCTCAAGATAAAGGAGCTCCTGGACAGGGTGAAGAAGGAGCGCTTCAAGGAGATCATCGTCGCGACCGATTTCAATACGGAAGGCGAGGCGACGAACCTCTACCTGTTAAAGGTGCTGAAAGGCTCGGGAGCCAGGCTTACCAGGGTCGCGTACGGCATACCGGTGGGCGGCGACCTTGAATACGCGGACCAGGCCACCATAATCAAGGCATTTGAAGGCAGGCGGGAGGCAAAGGGGTAATTTAAAGTTGACAGGAAGGCCTTTATCTGGTATATTTCTGTAAT
>CAYGRZ010000057.1:0-9321 GCA_964352425.1 uncultured Planctomycetia bacterium
AACCACACGTCCCCGCGAGGCGCCCAGGCCGCAAGGGCTTGCTCAACAAGCGGAGGCGGCTACAAAAGTGCCGCCTTACTCGGAAAAGCTGAAAAATTTCCCCCTATTGTTAAGTTGACAAAAAACACACCTGATGATATTATATGTCCCTATTATACAGGGCAATACTGAATGACAAACGGGCAAAACCCAGGAGTGCTACATGTACGCGGTAATCGTAAGCGGCGGCAAGCAATACAAGGTTGAGAAGAACACGGTATTCACAGTAGAGAAGTTGCATGTAAAGGACGGCGCTGAGCTGAAGATCGCCCATGTCCTCCTTGCCAGGGACGGCAACTCTGTCCATATCGGCAATCCTTATGTAAAGGGTTCGCATGTGATCTGCGAGGTCATCGGACAGGAGCGGGAGGCGAAGGTCATAGCCTTCAAGTACAAGAGGCGTAAGAGCGAGAAGAAGAAGATCGGCCACAGGCGCGACGTGACGAAGCTCAAAGTTAAAGAGATAGAAGTAGCAAAGGGTAGCTAACCGTATGCGAAAGAACAAAATACAAAGAACAGAGTACAGACAAAAACGAAAGAACAAAGTCGAAATGTTTTGTCTTTGTTCTTTGTACTTTGTTTGTACTTTGTGATTTGTACTTTGTGCTTTAGCGCTAGTCAAGGAGTGTAAAAACTATGGCACATATGGTAAACGGGCGCGACGGCCAGCCTAAGACGCTGGGCGTGAAGCGATATAAGGGCCAGGCAATCAAAGCCGGCGGCATCATCGTCAGGCAGCGCGGCCGGGTCTTCAAAGCGGGCCCGAACGTCGGCCTGGGCAAGGACGATACGCTCTTCGCCCTGGCGGACGGCGTGGTGAATTTCGCCCCGAATAAGGTCGTAAGCGTCATCCCGAACGCAAAGTAATGTTCATAGACGAGGCGAAGATATACGTCAAGGCCGGTAACGGCGGAGACGGATGCAACAGCTTCTACCGCGATAAGTGGAACAGGGTCGGCAGCCCCGATGGCGGCCCGGGCGGAGACGGCGGAGACGTGATATTAGAAGTCAGCGAGAACGTCCAGACGCTTCTCGACTTCCAATACAGGCAGCACCACGAGGCAGAGCGCGGTTACCACGCCAGTTCCAACCATAAAAAAGGCGCGCGGGGCGCAGACCTCCGCATCAAAGTCCCGGTCGGGACGCTTATAAAAGACGCACAGACAGGGCTTGTCCTGAGGGACCTCGTCAAGGCCGGCGACAGCGTCATTATCGCGAGGGGCGGCAAAGGAGGCCGCGGCAATTCGCGGAACCACCCCAGGACTATGGGCGGGCCGGGTGAGGAACTGACGGCCCTGCTCGAGCTCAAGATCATGGCCGATGTTGGCATAGTCGGTTACCCCAATGCCGGCAAGTCAACGCTCATATCCACAATCTCCAGCGCGCATCCCAAGATAGCTAACTATCCTTTCACGACCAAAGAGCCGGTCCTCGGCGTCGTCAAGCTCTACGAGGACGCGACGATGGTCGCTTGCGAGATACCGGGGCTGATCGAAGGCGCCCACGAAGGCAGGGGGCTGGGCGACAAGTTCTTGCGCCATATCGAGAGGACGAAGGTCCTGATACACCTTGTCGACATCGCGGCGGTCGAGGGCAGGCAGCCGCTCAAAGACTACAGGAAACTGAACCACGAGCTGAAGGCCTACTCTAAAGAGCTGATGAAGAAGCCGCAGGTCATCGCGCTGAACAAGATCGACCTTACGGGAGCGCCGGAACATCTGAAGAAGTTCAAGAAGAGCATGCCGCGCACGAAGGTGTACCCTATATCGGCGGTGACAGGGCAGGGCCTAAAGGAGTTACTGGAGGCGGTGTACAAGAAGGTCAAGGGGCTGAAGAAAGATGCAAAAAGATAAAAAGGTCGTCATCAAAGTAGGGACGAAGGTCATAACGTCGAAAGACAGGGCGCTCGACAAGGAGCGGGTGAAGGATATCGTCACGCAGATATCCGATATCCGCGACAAGGGCATCAACGTGCTTCTCGTCACGTCCGGTGCGATCGGGGCGGGGATGTGGATGCTTGGCCTTAAAAAAAGGCCCGTAAAACTCGCCGAGCTGCAGGCGACCGCGTCGATCGGGCAGAATTACCTGATGCAGCTCTACAGCGAATATTTCAGGGAACGAAAATATATCGTCGGCCAGATCCTGCTCACACAGGAAGATTTTAACGACAGGGCGCGCTACCTCAATATAAAGCACACGATCGAGACGCTCTTGAAGCACGGCGCGATACCGGTTATAAACGAGAACGATACGGTCGCGACCGAGGAGATAAAGTGCGGGGATAACGACAGGCTCTCGGGCCTCGTCGCGGACCTCTGCGGGGCCGAGAAGCTCATCCTGCTCACCGATGTGGACGGATTACTGGACGAGAATGGCAAGGTCATAGCGTGCGTTCGCGAGGTGTCGCAGAAGATCGTGAAGCTGGGCGGGAAGAGCCGGTGCGATCTCGGGACCGGCGGCATGGCCACGAAGATAGCGTCGGCGAGGGCGGCGACGAAGGCAGGCGTCACCTGCATCATCGCCAACGGCCGCGCGAAGAATGTCCTGTACCGGATCGTGGTCGATGGCGAGAGGGTCGGCACCAGCTTCGAGAGCGGAAAAGAGAAGTACGTCGCGAAGAAGCGCTGGATAGCGTTCTCGTCGAGGGCTAAAGGCGCGATCCGCGTCGATGACGGAGCGCGCAGTGCGCTCTGCGAGAAAGACCGCAGCCTGCTGGCGTCGGGCATTACCGGTGTAAACGGTGATTTCGCATCGGGCGACGTGGTGAGCATCGCGGGCGGGGACGGGGAAGAGTTCGCGCGGGGTGTCGTCAATTATTCATCGGGTGAGATCGCGAAGATCAAGGGGCGCAAGTCCGGCGAGCTGCTGAGCGTGCTGGGATATAAAGGCAAGGACGAGGTCGTGCATAAGGACAACCTGGCGATATTATAGTATTGAGTATTGAGTATTGAGTATTGAGTATTGAGTTGGAAGCAGCGCTCTATTAGAAGGATAAGAATGGCTAGCGTAAAAGAGTTGTGTAAGCGGGTAAAGATCGCCTCGAGAAGGCTTGCGCTTGTCGATACAAAGACGAAAGACGCCGCGCTTATCGCCATGAGTAAGGCGCTCGTACATAATGCCGCGTACATCATCAGGGAAAATAAGAAGGACCTTGCCTCCGCGAAGGGGTTGAAGCTATCGGCGGCTCTCACGGACCGGTTGACCCTGACTGAATCCCGCATCAAAGGCATGGCAGATTCACTGCGCGATATCGCAGGCCTCAAAGATCCCATCGGCCGCGTCATGGAGACGAGGAAGAGGCCGAACGGCCTGATCATAAAGAAGGTGCGCGTTCCGATAGGCGTCATCCTGATCATTTACGAGTCCAGGCCGAACGTCACGAGTGACTGCGTGGGCCTGTGCCTGAAATCCTCTAACGCGCTTATCCTGCGCGGCGGCAGCGAGGCGATCAACTCCAACATCGCGATATTCAACGTCTTGAACAGGGTAGCGCTTAAAAGCGGCCTGCCCCGGGATTCGATAGCTATTATTAAGAACACGAACAGGCGCCTCGTGGACGAACTGCTCGTCCAGGAAGGCCTGATCGATCTCGTGATACCGCGCGGCGGCGAAGGGCTGATACGCTCGGTCTCGAAGAGGTCGAGGATACCCGTCATAAAACACTACAAGGGTATCTGCCACACGTATGTCGATGAGGCGGCCGATCTTACGATGGCGGAGAAGATATGCTTCAACGCGAAGGTCCAGCGGCCCGGCGTCTGCAACGCGATGGAGACGATGCTCGTGAATGAAAAAGTCGCTCGGAGATTCCTGCCTTCGATGGTGAAGCGCTTTACTGCGGCCGGCGTCGAGATCAGGGGCTGCGACCGGGCGCGCCGCATAGTTTCAGGCATCAGGCGGGCGACCGAAAAAGACTGGCATACTGAATATCTCGACCTGAGGCTCTCGGTGAAGGTCGTGAGCGGTGTCGACGAGGCGATAGCGCATATCATGAAATACGGCTCATTCCATTCCGATGCGATCGTCACGCGAAACAGGAAGAATGCCGCCAGGTTCCTCGCCGGGGTCGATTCCGCCTGCGTTTACGTGAACGCCTCGACGCGTTTTACGGACGGCGGCCAGTTCGGCAAGGGCGCCGAGATGGGGATATCGACCGATAAGATCCATGCCAGGGGCCCGATGGGCCTTGAGGAGCTCACGTCGTATAAATATGTTGTGTACGGCAGCGGACAGGTGAGGAAATAGGCTGATGAGGATAGGTATACTGGGCGGCACGTTTAACCCGATACATATAGGGCATCTTATATTGGCCGAGGACGCGCTGTCGAAATTGAAGCTCGACAGGGTGATATTCGTCCCCACATATATACCGCCGCATAAGGCAGTCGAGGCCGGCGTGAAGCCGCAGGACCGGATGAAGATGGCCGAGCTGGCGACAGCCGACAACCCCGGCTTCGAGGTCTCTGATTTTGAGATCAACTCGAAGAAGACATCATATTCGATCGAAACGCTGATGGAGTTCAGGAAGAAATACGGCGAGGATGCCCAGCTTTTCTTTATAACCGGCTCCGACCTGCTGAAGGATCTGTTCTCGTGGAAGAACGTGAACGATATCTTCAAGATGTCAAAATTCATCGTGGCGAATCGGCCGGGATATCCGGTCAAGGAAGTGCCGAAGGAAGTGGAAACGGTCGTCATAACGCCGATAGAGGTGTCGTCCGAAGATATACGCAGGCGCCTGAAGGCGGGCAGGTCGATACGCTACGTGGTTCCTGAGAAGGTCAGGACGTATATCATCGAGCGCAAGCTGTATTTATAGGGATCGGCAGAAGTTATTCCCTTGACGATGCGTGCCGCATAGTGTATAATTAGCCGGAATTTTAAAGTAATCAATTATGTGTTAGGAGGTGAGAGATAATGGCAGAAGAAATCGGATATTGCGTAAAGTGTAAAGCTAAGAAAGAGATGAAGGACACCGCGAAGGTCACGATGAAGAACGGGAGAACGGCGATGAAGGGCAAGTGCACGACCTGCGGGACCGGCATGTATAAGATAATGAAGTAGGATCTTTCGATTACACAGGTTAGAGATAAATCGCGCAGGGCAAGTCGCTGATGAGCCTCGCGGTCTTACATTTGACCTGTGTAATCTTTTTTAAGGCATCGGCGGCATTTAAGCGGAGGGTTCAGCCATAGAATCGAAGGCCAAGGCCCTGGCGATCGCCAGGGCTTCATCAGATAAGAAAGCGCTCGACATCGTCACCATCAATATGAAGAAGGTGCCGAGCGTCTGTGATTATTTCGTTATAGCGAGCGGCACGTCCACCACCCAGGTCAGGGCGATAGCGGACCATATAATAGAGCGGCTGAAGGAAAAAGGCGAGAAGCTCTGGCATTGCGAGGGCGAGCGGGAAGGGATGTGGATCCTCCTGGATTTCGGCGATGCCGTCGCCCACGTATTTCTCGAGGACACGCGCCGTTTCTACAGCCTCGAGCGCCTCTGGGGCGAATGCCGTCAGTACCGGTTCAAGGAAGCGGCGAAGCCTCACGCGAAACCTAAGAAGAAGGCCGAGGCCCGGAAGAAAAAGAAGACAACTCCCAAACGGCGCAAGGCCGTCCGCAGGAAGCGGTAACTTTAGGTTCACCATGCACCATGGCGGAATCGAAAAAGAGATCATCCCCATCCTCGAGAGATCCGTACGAGCGGTCCTCGCGGAAATCGGCGCGAAAGTGCCGTTGCAGGAGCTTGACCTCAAGGCAGAATTAGAGATCCCCAAAGACAAGACCCACGGCGATATCTCGACCAACATAGCGATGAAGATCGCCAAATCTGTCTCGAGATCGCCTGTCGACTTCGCGAACCTGGTGAAGGCCGGGCTCGAACGTGAGATAGCCGCATCGGAACTGAAGGACTCCGTCGCCCGTATCGACGTCAAAGGTCCGGGGTTTATCAATTTTTTCCTCAGTAAGCAGTATCTCTACAAGGTGCTCCTCGAGATAAAACGCACAAAGCATAACTACGGCAGGGCCGCCGTCGGCAGGGGCATCAAGCTCCAGGTGGAGTTCGTCAGCGCGAACCCGACCGGGCCGCTTACGATAGCGCACGGCAGGCAGGCGGCGATCGGCGACAGCCTCTCAAATATCCTCGAATTCCTCGGCTACAGCGTCACGCGCGAATATTACCTCAATGATGAAGGCAACCAGATGAACATCCTGGGCTCTTCGATCAGGATACGCTACCGGGAACTCTGCGGCGTCAAAGAGGACTTCCCCGATGACCATTACAAGGGCACCTACGTAGTCGATATCGCGCAGGCGTTCAAGGCGAGATACGGCACGCGGCACATGCACACCGACCGGATCGATCCCTTCAGGGAGTTCGGGCTGCGGTGGATAATGAACGATATCCGCAGGGACTTGAGGGACTTCGGCGTCAGGTTCAATGTGTGGTACAGCCAGAAGAGCCTGAGAAAGTCCGGCAAGGTGGAGAAGGCGGTACGGCTGCTGAAGGAGCGGGGGTATATTTTCGAGAAGGACGGCGCGGTCTGGTTCAGGTCGACCGATCTCGGCGATGACAAGGACAGGGTCATCTATAAATCGGACGGCAGCGTGACGTACCTGACCCCGGATATCGCGTACCATTTTGAGAAATTCAAGAGGGGCTTCAGGAAGATAGTCGATATATGGGGGCCGGACCATCACGGCTATGTCCCGCGCATGAAAGCGGCGATACAGGCGCTCGGTTTTCCCGCGGATTCGCTTTCGATCCTGATCGTGCAGCTGGCCACGCTGTACCGCAGCGGTCAGGCGGTCTCGATGTCGACGAGGGCGGGCGAGTTTGTGACGCTGCGCGAAGTGATGGACGCCTCCGGCAAGGACGTATCCAGGTTTTGCTTCATCATGAGGAGGATATCGAGCCACCTCGACTTCGACCTCGACGTCGTGAAGAAACAGTCGATGGAGAACCCCGTCTACTATATACAGTATGCGCACGCCAGGATCTGGTCAATACTTGAATACGGCCGAAAAGCGCACATGTCGGCGAAGTTCGACTCCTCCCTCCTGAAAGAGGCCGAGGAACTCGAGCTGATGCGCCTCTTGCGGCAGTTCCCGATGACGGTGGCCATGAGCGGCAAGGCGCTGGAACCGTACGTGATACTGCAGTACCTGCAGGACCTGGCCACCGTGTTCCATTCTTTCTATGTCAAGCACAGGGTCGTGACCTCAGACGCTCATCTGACACGATCGCGCGTGGTCCTCGTCGATTGCGTGCGGATCGTCGTCGCGAACGGCTTACGTTTATTGGGAGTTTCGCTTCCCAAGAAGATGTAGTTGTGTTCGAATCCGTAAAGATATACACAGGTGAAGAGATCGACGTCGAGAAGCTCTCAATGAGCCTCGTCGAGTTCGGCTACCACGCCGCCAGGCGCGTGGCCGAGGAGGGCGATTTCTCGCGGCTCGGCGATACGGTCACGATATTCCCCCTTACCTTCGAATACCCGCTCAGGATAGAACTGCTGCACAGCAGGGTCGAACGGATACGCAGTGTCGACCCGATCACGTATGAGAGCGTCCAGGACCACACCGTCGCGATCATCCTCCCGATCAGGGGTATTTCCAGGCGCCGCATCCGGCGTAGGCCGGCGATCGCCGGCTTTGAGTCGCCGATAGATAATTTTGTCGATATCGAGCCGGGTGATTACGTCGTCCACACCGACCACGGCATCGGTAAGTATATCGGCCTCGAGAAGATCAAGATAGCCGCGAAGTACGCCGAACATCTCGCCATCGAGTACGCCGACGGAGAGAAACTGTATGTGCCGTTCGACGACCTGGACAAGGTCCAGAAGTACCTGGGTTTCGAGAAGAGGCTGCCGAGGCTGCATAGGCTCGGCTCAAAACTCTGGAAGGCGGCGAAGCAGCGCGCGACAAAAGGCGTGGTCAGGGTGGCCGTAGAGCTCCTCGATCTCCAGGCGAAGCGGTCCACCGTCGAGGGCTTCGCGTTCCCTCCGGATAATGATTGGCAGAGCCAGCTCGAGCGGCAGTTCCCCTACAAAGAGACGCCCGACCAGCTGCGCGCGGCGATCGATGTAAAGCGGGATATGGAGGCCCCCCGGCCGATGGACCGGCTCCTGTGCGGCGATGTCGGTTACGGCAAGACCGAGGTCGCGCTGAGGGCCGCGTTTAAAGCCGTGATGGGCAACAGGCAGGTCGCAATACTGGTACCGACGACGATCCTTGCCGAACAGCACTTCAACACGTTCACGACGAGGATGAAGCAGTTCCCGGTCGCCGTCGAGATGCTCTCGCGCTTCAGGACAGACCAGGAGCAGGAGCAGGTCATCAAGGCCGTCGCGGACGGAAAGGTCGACATCATCATCGGCACGCACCGGCTGCTGTCGGGCGATATCGTTTTCAAGGAGCTGGGCCTCGTCATCATCGATGAGGAGCAGCGATTCGGTGTCCGAGCTAAGGAGTATCTGAAGAAGTTGCGCGTCTCGACCGACGTGCTGACGCTGACCGCTACCCCGATACCGCGGACGCTCTACCTCGCGCTGATGGGCGGGCGCGACATATCGGTGATCAATACGCCTCCGTCCGAGAGGCTGCCGGTCGAGACCAGGGTCACGCATTACGACGAGTCGCTGATACGCCAGGCGATCATGAAAGAGAAGGCCCGCGGAGGCCAGGTATTCTTCGTCCATAACAGGATCGAGGGCATCGACAGGATCGCCAAAGCCGTTGCGAAACTCGTTCCGGGGGTGAGTATCGTCGTCGCGCACGGGCGGATGCCGGAGAGAATGCTCGAAGACACGATGATACGATTTATCAAAGGGCAGATCGACTGTCTTATCTCGACCACGATCATCGAGTCAGGCATAGATATCCCGAACGCGAACACGATCATTATAAACAGGGCGGACGCGTTCGGGCTTTCGGAGCTCTATCAGCTGCGCGGCAGGGTCGGCAGGTTCACCCGCGCGGCGCACGCGTACCTGCTCATCCCGAAAGATTTCGTGCTGACTCCCGAGTCCCGGAAGCGGCTCGAGGCCATAAAGAAGTTCCAGGAGCTCGGCAGCGGCTTCAAGCTCGCGATGGAGGATCTGCAGATACGGGGTGCGGGGAATCTGCTCGGCGTGGAGCAGCACGGGTATATAAACGCGGTCGGATTCGATATGTACTGCAGGCTCTTGAAAACTGCTGTCGATTCGTGCAAGGGTTGCCTTCAGAGCCGACAATAAGTAGATTGAAGTAATACGCGTTGTATGCTAACATATCACCC
>CAYGRZ010000058.1:0-9063 GCA_964352425.1 uncultured Planctomycetia bacterium
TCCAGCCTGAGGCGCGCAGACGCGGGATGGGGTAAATATAGAGGCCTCTTCAGTTTTATTATTGTTTTGCCCACCCCGCGCAAGCGCCGAAGGCGACCGAGCGGCAGTACCCGCACGATTTTCGCAATCCTCAAGCGGAGGCGTCTACACAAGTACCGACTCGGATCGGATGTTGAAAATAAAAAGGGGTGGTAGAAATTTTTCTACCACCCCAATATATTCGCAGGCCTGTAAGCCGAGTTCTGTCTTATCCCCCTTGCGGGAGATGAGGCGCTCATCTATCTGGTCCCGTGATCACTCACGGGATCGAGCGACCTTACCCGTTCCGATACTGACGTGTTTTTCAGTAGGAGTGAGCCGCTCCTGGATCGGAACCTATTTGGTCTTGCTCCGCGTAGAGATTGCCTCGTTTCACCCTACTTCGCCCTTCAACACGCTGACCCTGGTAGGGCTTCGTAGGGCAGGCCCTTTAGGGGACCTTGGTCCTGCGAAGTCCTACCGCAGTTTAGATGTTGAAGGACGAAGCAGACTCGTCTCTGTGGCTCTGCCATAAACCAGATCGAAGATCGGTTTATGGCAGCCCTGAACCGAACGAAGTTCTGGTTCAGAGCTGATCCTCGTCTTTCGACGGGCGGCCGTTAGCCGCTACGCTGCTCCCCACCTTCGCCAAAATGCTTTCGCTTTTGGCTTCGGCGGGTCCGCCGCACGCTAACTTCTGTGATTAACAGAAGCCAGGAAGGCGGATGTGGAGCTCGGACTTTCCTCCCCACCCGTAAGGGCGGAGCGAGCACCCGGCCTGCGAAAATCACTTGCCCTTCGTCAGGATTTTCGCCCTGAGCTTGTCGAAGGGCCACCTCAAAAAACTAATACTAAAAAAGAGCCGCCAGATTTATCGCTTTATTTACCAGCTTGTCGGCTTCCTTGTTCATCTCGCGGTCGATGTGCTTTATCTCGAACGAGTTGAATTTTTTCAGCACCCCGAGCGCCCTCTCGAACAATGGCCGTATATTCCCGTCCTTGACCCGGTATTCGCCGCTCAGCTGCTTTGCCAGAAGCTCGCTATCCATGAATACCACGACGTCGCTCGCGCCGAGGGCGGCCGCCTCTTCCAGCCCGCAGACGAGCGCGCTGTACTCGGCTATGTTGTTCGTGGCCAGGCCTATATATCTGGAGACCTCTTTTATCTTCTTTTTTTTCGAATCCAGCATGATGACGCCGATGCCGGACGGCCCCGGGTTTCCCCTGCTGCCTCCGTCGGTATAGAGCGTTATCCTCTTACTCTTCAAGGTACAGTATCCTCGCGCAGTTCTCGCAGTAGACGAGATCGGCTTTCATCCGTATCTCGTTTATCACCTGCGGCGGCATTATCCTGAAACATCCCTGGCATGAGTCGTTGGCAACGGGCACGACCGCGAGGCCGTCCTTGCTGGCGATGATCCTCTCGTATTTCGCGAGCACCGTCTTCTCCACCTTGCCGGCCAGTTCCGAACGCTGCTTCTGCAGGACGTCGAGCTGGCCCTTTAACCGGGCGCCTTCCGTGTCCAGCCGCTTCTTCTCTTCGGCGAGGACGCCTTCCTCTTTTTTCAGGAAATCCTTTTCCTTCGCGATCTCCCTGTTCTCCTCATCGATCTGGTCCAGTATCCTGATGATCACCTCTTCGATCAAAGAGTCATCGGCCTTTATCCTGCCGATCTCTTCCTGCAGCGCGGTGTATTCCTTGTTGGTCTTGACCTGATACATCTGCGACGTGTATTTCTTTATCGTGTCTTCCTTCACCTGAAGCTCGCCTTCGGCATCCTTGCGCTTGAGCTGGAGGACCTTGACATTGTCCTCGTGTTTTTTTAAGGTAGCGGCCTTATCGTTATGGGCGGCTTCCATCATCCTGACCTGCTCGGGGATCGAATCGAGCTCATCCTGGAACTTGAATATCTGGGTGTCGAGGCCCTGGAGCTCGACAAGGATCTTTATCTGGTCTGCTAAATTTACCATATTTTTTACAACTTTCTTTTTTGTAGTGGTTCGTCGGCGCTCGCGGGCTTCGAGTCCACTACTACCTACCTTATAATCAATGAGCTAACAACACGCACTATGCCTTGCTTCGCCCTTCACTGCCCTGACAATGGTAGGGCTTCGTAGAGGCATTTCTGCGAAGCCGTACCAGAGCTTGCCCTGAGAACGGCGAAGCAGAATGGTGGGCACTAGGGGACTCGAACCTCTGACCTCTGCGATGTGAACGCAGCGCTCTAACCAGCTGAGCTAAGTGCCCTTGTGAAGCTATGTTGCCCTGCTTCGCCCTTCACTGCCCTGACAATGGTAGGGCTTCGTAGAGGCATTCTGCAATTTCTGCGAAGCCTCTGCTTCGCTCATCAATGAGCTAACAGCGGT
The DNA here is from genome assembly GCA_964352425.1 of uncultured Planctomycetia bacterium. GTDB lineage: Bacteria > Omnitrophota > Gorgyraeia > 2-01-FULL-45-10 > 2-01-FULL-45-10 > JAMWCX01. The sequence goes on from CAYGRZ010000058.1 coordinate 2,386, forward strand.
AGAGCTTCGCAGAAGGTATCGCAAGAATTTATTCCTGCGAAGCCCGACCGGAGCCTACCCACTGACGGGCGAAGCAGAATGGTGGGCCCGCAAGGATTTGGCGACTTCGGCTCGCAGTGTTCGCCTCCGTCGCCAGCTCGGCCGCTGTCGCGCATTGCGCTTTTCCTCGCTATTCGCTCGGCGCGGCCTCGCTTCAAATCCTCCTGGCGAACCTTAAAATCAATGAGCAGACTGACGTATTATGGTGGGCCCGCAAGGATTTGAACCTTGGACCAAGAGATTATGAGTCTCCTGCTCTGCCAGGCTGAGCTACAGGCCCAGAAAAACTTCTATGTGAAACATCGGCTTGTAGGCGAAATCCGCCGACTTGTCCGCCGAAGCCTATCCTCCATAAATCGCCTCCACACGCGAAGGCGGAAGCCAATCTTCTACGAAAAACATTCAACGGCGAAGGCGGATGAGCTACAGGCCCGTATATACCACCTATGAGAAACGTCATGCTGCGAACGGATTTTGGAAAAGCTATTATACTTAATTTTAAAATACCTGTAAAGCTGATTCTCGGTACGCTCCGACGGCTATTTAGTGCCTAATTTCTTCAGGGCCTCTTCAGCCTTCTTCGCGTTCGTACTATCCCCGTTTGCCTGGTACAGATCTCTCGATTTTGTGAGATAGTCGCGTGCTTCTGCAAGTTTACCCAATTTTTGATACGTTATCCCCGCCTCATAATAAGCCTCGTCATACCGGGAATTCTCGTTAATAGCTCTTTCATAGTACGATACGGCCTGTTGCGCGTCTCCCATCAGGTTATACGTATTCCCCGTGTTGTAATACGCTTCTGCCAACTTCGGATTTATCCTGCTCGTCCTTTTGAAATATTCCAGCGCCTGCTCATACTGCTTCAACCGCAGGTACGCAAGGCCGAGACTGTAATTGGCGTGGTAATCATAGGCGTTGATCTGGATGGCCTTCAGAAAATGTTGTATCGCCTCTTCGTTCTTGCCGGACGACAAATACATATCCCCAAGCGCATTGTACGGCGAGAAAAATTTCGGGTCTACCTCTATCGCCTTGTTCCAGTACTTTACCGCCAGGTCGGTCTTGCCAAGCTGCTGATACGCCTCGCCCATGCTGTAGTAAGAGGCCGCGAACTGGGGATTCAGTCCGATCGCTTTCTCGAAGTATTGTATGGCCTTCGCAGGCTGGCTGATCACGATATATATGCAGCCCATCTTGTAATAGGCGGGGGCATAGGCGGGGTCGACCTTTATCGCCTTCTCGAATTCGGAAGCGGCATCGCCGAACCTGTCCTTATCGTACTTCTTGACGCCCTCAATGTAGTGATCTTCGGCTGACTTGCCGTAGATATCGGCGATATATGATATCAGGAATATTGCCGCGGCCATCATCGCAACGCCCACTATCGTCCCTTTGCGCATCTATTCTCCCGTCCCGATCGCGAGGAAGTTCTTCAGTTTCCTCGACCTTGTCGGGTGGCGCAGTTTCCGCAGGGCCTTCGCTTCGATCTGCCTCACGCGCTCCCTCGTGACTTTGAATACCGCGCCGACCTCTTCGAGAGTCCTCGGATAGCCGTCGCCGATGCCGAACCTGAGCCGCAGGACCTTCTTCTCTCTCTCCGTCAGCGTGCCGAGCACATCGTCCATCTGTTCCTTCAGCATCGAATACGCGGTCGCGTTCGCCGGGGAGACCGCGCGCTTGTCCTCGATGAAATCCCCGAAATGCGTATCGCCCTCATCGCCGATCGGTGTCTGGAGGCTGATCGGCTCCTGGGCGATCTTCAGGATGCCTCTCACCTTGTCGACCGGCATCCTCATCTTGTAGGCTATCTCCTCCGGCGTCGGCTCCTTGCCGTTCTGCTGGACGAGTGTGCGCGAGACTTTGATAAGCTTGTTGATCGTCTCCGTCATATGGACCGGTATCCTGATCGTCCTCGACTGGTCGGCGATCGAGCGCGTGATCGCCTGCCTGATCCACCATGTCGCGTACGTCGAGAACTTGTAGCCGCGCTTGTACTCGAACTTGTCGACCGCCTTCATGAGGCCGATATTTCCCTCCTGGATCAGGTCGAGGAACGAGAGCCCCCTGTTAGTATATTTCTTCGCGATGCTGACGACGAGCCTCAGGTTCGCGGCGACGAGCTCCTTCTTGGCCTTGTTGAACTTCGCCTCGGTCGCCTTGATCACCTTCGACTGCTCTTTTATATCATCGACCGGCTCGCCGCACTCGCGCTCGATCGACCTCTTGCGCTTGACGAGCCGCTTTATTTCATCCCTCCTGCCCCGTTCGCGCGCCTTCGCTATCGACGCCTCGACCTTCGCGTAGTCGTCGAGCCGCTCCTCGATACTCTTGGCGGCCTCCTCGATGACCGACATCACGAGGTTCATGTCCTTTATCGCCTTCGCGATCTCAGCCTTATTTCTCGTCGTCTTCAGCTTCGCTACGAGCTTGCCGAACTTCTTCTTCAGCCGCGCCCCCTTCAGCTTCAACTCGACGTTGATGAACTCTTCGGGGTTTATCTCCTTATTCAGTATCTTGCCGGCCACCTCGATCGCCTTGTACTTTGACATCTTGACCGCCAGCACGGCTTCCCTGAATTTGCCCTCGGCCTCTTTTATCCGCGTGGCTATCTCTATCTCCTCTTTCCGCGTAAGGAGCGCGATCTGCCCCATCTGCCGCAGGTACATCTTGACGGGGTCGTCGATATGGGTAAGCTTTACGACCTCCTCTTTCGCTTCTTCAACCTCCTCCTTCTTCTCCTCGGCCTCTTCTCCGGCCTCAGGGGCCTGGGCGGGCTCCTTCAGCAGGTCCGCCTCGCTATCGACCAGTTTAATATTCTCTTCGCCGAGGATGCCGAGGATCTCGTCGATCTCTTCAGAAGAAACGATGTCGACCGGCAGGAGGTTATTGACCTCTTCAAAGGTCAGGTGCCCCTTCTCTTTCCCGAGGGCGATCAGCTCCGAGAGCCCCTTCATCCTCTTCTTCTTGCCGGTGGCCTCTGCGGCCGCGAGAGCCAGCGCCTTTTTGATACCGGAGGCCGGCTTCGGGGCCTCGTCAATTTTTTTGGCCGCGCTTTTGCGCGCAGGCCTCAGCGCGTCCTTGCGCTTCGCAGGGCGCTTGACCGCTTTTTTCTTCTTCATCTGTTTTGCCATCCCTTACACCTTATTGATCTTTACCAGGTTGTTATATTCCGTGACCAGCCGATGTACCCTGTCCTCGTCTTTCTGGCTGTGCGCTATCCGTATCGCCTCCTGGATCATCGTGAGGCGTTCTTTCGTATTATCCTCTTTTATCCTGGCGATGCAGTCCTCGAGGGCCTTGTCCCTGTCGGCCAGGATATCCAGTATGCTGACCGACTCGGATATCAGCGCGACCGCCTCGCCGTTCGACCCGAAAAGGTTCATCAGCTTTGCCGGATTTATCTCCTTGTTTTCCTTGTGCAGTGCGGATATCGCGCCGACGATATCCCTGACCGTCGAATTCTTGAATTCGTCGAGCGTCAGCACGTGCAGGACCCTGTCGACGTACGGCCCGCCTTCCAGCAGCAGCGCGACCACCACCGTCTCGGCCTTCCGCAGGTCTTTCTTGACCTCGGCCGGCGCCGCCGTGAAGCGGCGCTCGGGCGAGGAGCCTTTTACCTTCTCAAGCTCCGTCTTGACCGCGTCTTCGTCGACGGAGAGCTTCTGCGCGAGCTTCTTGACCATCTCCGACTTGAAGACGGCGTTCGATATCTTCGCGATCGTCGGGAGCATCTCGCCCACGAGGCCGGCCTTGCCGTGCGTCGAGTCGATATTGAAACGCTTCGATAACGCGTCGAACTTGTAGTCGAACAGGTTCTTGCTCGACTTCACCAGCTTCAGGAACTCGTCGGCGCCGAATTTGCGTATGTAGCTGTCGGGGTCGAACCCGCTCGGGAGCTCCGCGATATATACGTTCACGTCCTCGCTTATGAAGAGGTCGAGCCCGCGCAGGCTCGCCGACTGCCCCGCCTCGTCGGGATCGTAGACGATCACGACGGTCTTCGCGAAGCGCTTCAGAAGTTTCACCTGGTCGACCGTGAGCGCCGTGCCCAGCGTCGCCAGGATGTTCTGTATGCCGGCCTGATACGGAACAAGGAAATCAAGGTACCCTTCGACGATCAGCGCGTGGTTCTTCTTCTTGATGGCCTCTTTGCTGAAATTCAGCCCGTACAGGTTCCTCCCTTTGGAGTAGATCGGCGTCTCGGGCGAATTGATATATTTCGGGAGGCTCGAGTCCGTCACCCGCGCGCCGAAACCCAGCGTGCGCTCCCGCAGGTCCATGATCGGGAATATGATCCTGTTCCTGAAGCGGTCGTAATGCCCGCCCTTCTCGTTCGATACGGCGAGCCCCGCCTTCTCGAGTATATCGGCGCCGGTGCCCTTCGTCTTGAAATACCGTATCAACGAATCCCACGCGTCCTGGGCGCACCCTAAGCGGAACTTCTTTACCGTCGCTTCGGCCACGCCCCTCGACGCGAGGTACTCCCGCGCGGGCGTGTCGTTGGCCAGGTTCGTCTGAAAGAACTGGCAGGCCTGCTCGTTTATGGCAAAGAGCCTGTTATCGAGTTCGCTCGCCTGGCTGCCGCGCATACAATCGCGCGGCAGGACGATGCCGGCCTTTTCGGCCAGCATCTCTATCACTTCCGGAAACTGCATATTCTCATGCTTCATCAGGAATGAGAAGACATTGCCGCCGGCGCCGCAGCCGAAGCAGTGGTATATCTGCTTATCCTGGCTCACGATGAATGACGGAGTCTTCTCGTGATGGAACGGGCACGGGGCCTTGTAATTGCGTCCCGCCTTCTTCAGCTGCACATAGCGGGATATGACCTCCACTATGTCCGTTCTCTCCTGAACCTGGTCTATGATCTTTTCCGGTATTGCCATTACCTTTGTATCCGCACGAACCCTGAGCAAGGAATTATTTTTATCTCTGTATCCGCTATCTGGAGCTGGTCGAGAAGCAAGTTGAGTCCCAGCGTATCGCTCGCGATATGGCCCGCTATGATCACGTTGATGTGCTCGTCCTTGGCGTGCTTGAAGTGCTCTTCGCTCAGGTGCATTGCCACGATCGTGCCGACACCCGCCTGCGAAAGCCTCGGGAATATCCGCTTCGGCCCTTCCGTCCCGCCGGTCATGTCGACAAATATCTTGCCCGCCTTTTTATCCGGGTCACCGATCAGTATCCTGGGGCCCGCGTTCTTCTTGAGGCCGTCCATGTACTCCGGTATGGCCTTCAGCATCGTCAGGACATGCGACAGCTTCCGCGGTTTTTTCCTGTCGAACAGCCTCTGCAGGTAATCGGCCACGTGGTTATCGGCCGGCGTATGGCAGCACATGTACGGGATATCCAGGAGCCTCGCGATATCGACCGACCTGAGATGGTTCGCAGGAGCGACGGCCCTTTCGACCTCGCCCATCCGGTCCTTCAGCATGCCCTCCGCGACCTCTTTTGCGATCCCGAGCTTCTTCAGCATCGCGATCTGCAGCTTCATGACATCGTAAAAATTTGCCCACGCGGCTCCCTCGGGATGGTGCGCCATCACGAGGTCGACCGGCTCGCCCTTGTCGTTGAGCCTGTCGGCGGTCAGGAGCTCGGGGCCTTCCATATCGATACCGACCATGATCGACTTCACGTCAGTATCCGGGCTGCCGTACAATATCCTCGTGTCCGCGTACGGATTGGCCAGGCGCTGCCTGTCGAACGCCCTCTTGTCCGCGCCCCGCGCCTTGCGAAGCGCCGCCCTCGCCTTGTTGAACTCTTCCCGTATCTCCGCCGGCGTGCGCGGATCTTTGGAGATGCCTTTTTTAATGACAAATTTATAGATATCTATTAATTTCATGTCCTCTCCCTGTATTGTTCAGAAAAAAGCGTCCCGAGAACGCCTATCGCGGGCATTCAAGGGACCTGTTATCGGCAGCGCAAAGCTATTTCTGCTGAGCTATCGACTTGTCAGCGGCGATCTGCTGCACTAATCCTTCGCCGCCGGTCGAACCCTCTTCAAGCTTTAGCGTAGGCAAAGCCCATGACACCTTGCTGTGAATATTCGGCGCTATCCTCAGGAAGTGCATTCCCATGACCGACCTGTCCCTGATCGACCCCTGGAGATACGGAAGCGGCATCAGCGCCAGTATTATCAAGACCATGCTGACCACGATAGACGCCCGCACAGCGCCGCAAATAAGGCCCCCGAATTTTTCAGCCGCGGGATGCCAGGTCACTTTGATAAGCTTATCGACGACGACCCTTAAGAGCTTAAATAATAGCCCGACGACCACGATCAATACGACGAATGTCACGAAGTCCAGCAGCGCCATCGGTACCGTTACCGCATTATTGTGAATAAATACGGCTATCTTATGGTAACATTGCAGGCAGATAACGGCAGTTCCGGCAGTACCGAAAAGCGGGAATATCTCGTGGCTTAGTCCGTCCTGAAAAGCAACGTAACTTATTCTCAGCATTATAATTACGATGAGAATATCTACCCAGTTTATCTTTGTGATCGTATCCATATCTTGGCCGGTGATAAATAAAAAGCAAGTATATCATATAATATTGTGATTGTCAAGGCACCCACAGATAATGCTGAGCTTGTCGAAGCATACAATGCTGAGCTTGTCGAAGCATACAATGCTG
>CAYGRZ010000059.1:0-8441 GCA_964352425.1 uncultured Planctomycetia bacterium
TAGACCTTCCGGTATTGAAGCGCGTCGGCTTCGCGGTCGCGGTCCCGAACGCGGTCGAAGAAGTCAAGCAGCACGCCCACCATACCACCGAGAGGGCAGGGGGCCACGGGGCGGTGCGCGAACTCTGCGATCTCATCCTTAAATCCCAGGGCACGTGGGACCTCGTTACAGCAAAATATTTCCAATAGGGATTTTTCGATTGATAAGAGAATGGCGCTGCCGTGTGGCCCGCCTTCCGCATATATGGTGCTAAGCTGCCCATCTTTTTCTCTACACAAATAAAGTATATATTGATATAATATCGCCATATGAATCCGAACAAGGCCTTGTCATCGGAAGCGAAAGACCTGAAAGGCGGATTGGACCTGTCCGTAAACAGCCTCGAAGTCCTCAAGAGGCGTTATCTCCTCAAAGACGATGACCAGAATATCATAGAAACGCCTGAAGGCCTCTTCCGGCGCGTCGCGCACCATGTCTCTCTGGCCGAGCGGAGCTTCAGGACGAGGCTTTCTGCGGACAGGATAGAAGAAGACTTCTACCGCCTGATGCACAACCTCGATTTCCTCCCCAACTCGCCCACCCTGATGAACGCCGGCACCGCCCTCGGCCAGCTCTCAGCCTGCTTCGTGATACCGATCAGCGACTCGATCGACGCGATATTCGACTCGCTGAAGGCGATGGCCAGGATCCATCAGACCGGCGGCGGCACCGGGTTTGGCTTCTCACATCTTCGGCCCAAGGGCGATCTCGTCGAAACGACGAAAGGCTCGGCGTCCGGGCCGGTCTCCTTCATGAGCATATTCGACTCAGCCACCGGCGTCATCGTCCAGGGCGGCAGGCGCCGCGGCGCGAACATGGGGGTCTTGCGGTGCGACCATCCCGATATCATAGAGTTTGTTGAGGCGAAGATACGCGAAGGCGCGTTCTCCAATTTCAATCTCTCCGTCGCGATAACCGACAAATTCATGAAAGCGGTCGCGCACGACAGGCAGTTCGACCTGATCAGCCCACGCACCGGAAAGAGCGTGCGCAAGGTCAACGCGCGCGCGACCTTCAATCTGATCGCACGCGCGGCATGGCAGGCGGGGGACCCCGGCATCATATTCCTCGACGAGATCAACAGGAAGAATCCGACGCCGGATGCGGGCGCCATCGAGGCGACCAACCCCTGCGGCGAGCTGCCGCTCCTGCCGTACGAAAGCTGCAATCTCGGCTCGATAAACTTAAGCAGGATGACGAGCGGCAACTCTGTCGATTACAGGAAGCTTGAGCATTGCGTACAGCTCGGCGTGCGGTTCCTCGACGACGTGATCGAGGTGAACCGCTTCCCGCTGCCCGAGATACGGAAGATGACATTCGCCAACAGGAAGATAGGCCTCGGCGTGATGGGTTTCGCCGATATGCTGATCAAGCTCAAGATCCCGTATGATTCCGACAGGGCGGTCAGGCTCGCGGATAGGCTGATGAAATTCGTACATACACGGTCGATCGAAGCCTCGGCGCGGCTGGCCGGAGAGAGGGGTGTATTCCCGAACTACGGAAAGTCTGTCTACGCAAAAAAGGCCCTGAGGCTGCGCAACGCGACAGTGAACACGATAGCGCCGACCGGCTCGATAAGCATAATAGCCGGCTGCTCGAGCGGCATAGAGCCGCTCTTCGCGGTAAGTTTCATCAGGAATGTCCTCTCAGGCACGAAGCTGTTCGAGGTGAACCCGATGTTCGAGGAGGCCGCCAGGATGCATGGCTTCTACAAGCCCGACCTCCTGGCCAGGATCGCCCGTGCCGGCAGCCTGAAGCGCCTGAAAGGCATCCCACGCGAAGTCAAAAAGACATTCGTCACAGCGTTCGACGTGGCGGCCGAACAGCATCTGAAGGTGCAGACCGCATTCCAGAGGCATACCGATAATTCAGTTTCGAAGACGATAAACCTGCCGCCGCAAGCGACGATCGGAGACGTCAGGAATATTTTCATGACGGCGTATCGTATGAGGCTCAAAGGGATAACGATCTACCGGTACGGCAGCAGGAAGGACCAGGTCCTGTCGTTCGATTACCGGCAGGGCCGCGAGGGTTCCATCGCAAAGGGCGGGGGCGTCGTCGCGGAATCGGAATATTCCGGCGGGTGCGCGAGCGGCACCTGCCCGTTCTAAAAGAAGGTGAAGGCATGATAGAGAACCTGCATTGGCTCGGCCACGACAGTTTCAGGCTTGACGCGCCGAAGGTGATCTATTTCGATCCGTGGAATCTCGCGGCCGGCGCAAAGAAGGCAGATATCATCCTCGTCTCGCACGAGCACTTCGACCACTTTTCGAAAAAGGACATAGCCGCGATAAGCACCAACGACACGGTCATCGTGACAAGCGCGGAGGTGGCGGGCCAGTTGAAGGCCTCGAAGATACCCTGCAAAGAGGTTAAGGCGCTCCTGCCGGGCCAGTCATTTGAGACCGGCGGTATCAGGATCAAAGCGGTGGCCAGCTATAACGTGAACAAGGACTTCCACCCGAAGAAGGCCAACAAACTCGGCTTTCTCGTCGGCCTGGACAATATGACCGTCTATCACGCCGGCGACACCGATTATATCCCGGAGATGGATGGTTACCGCTGCGACATAGCGCTCCTGCCGGTCAGCGGCACGTACGTCATGACCGCTGACGAGGCAGCGCAGGCTGCCGTCGCCATCGGGCCGAAGATAGCGGTGCCGATGCATTACGGCGATGTCGCGGGGACGGCGGCCGACGCGAAGGCCTTCGCGGAATTATTAAAGGGCAAGATCGAAGTCAGGATACTGAAAAAGGAAAAATAACCCTTCGACGCATCCCCGGCCTGTGGCCGGGGATTTGCTCAGGGTGAAAAAAAGGGGGATGAATTGAAGATAAAGATCGATGCGGATGCGTGCATAGGGTGCGGATTGTGCGTCAGCACATGCCCCGAAGCGTACAGGATGGAAGAGGATAAGGCGGTCGTCTCCGTCGCCGTTGTGCCGAAAGAGAATGAGGCGACGTGCAAGCAGGCGGTCGACGAGTGCCCGGTGACGGCGATCGTCATCGCATAATACCGGGGGCGGTGCGGATGGATCCGAATGTATTGCACAATATCAGCTACGGGATGTATATCGTATCGTCGTATAAGGCCGACGCCTTAAACGGGCAGATCGTCAATACCGTTTTTCAGGTGACGAGCGAACCGGTCACCATCGGCATAAGCGTCAACAAGAAGAACCTGACCCACGAGTATATCGAATCGAGCGGCCGCTTTGGCCTCTCAATACTGGACGAGAAGACGCCGCTTAAGTTTATCGGCAAGTTCGGTTTCAGGTCAGGCAGGACCGAGGACAAGTTCAAGGGCACGGGTTTCCTGAAGCTCGGTTCGGGATGCCCTGTGGTCACCGACAATACGCTCGCGTACATCGAGGCGAAGGTTATGAAAAAACTCGACTGCTTCACGCACACGCTCTTCATTGGCGAGATGACGGACTCGAAGATGCTGAAGACCGGCACGCCGCTTACCTATGCCTATTATCATGAAGTGAAGAAGGGAACGACGCCGGCGAATGCGCCGACGTTCATAAAAGAGGAATCCCCTGGCGCAAAGAAGGAGGTACTGATGCAAAAATACAGATGCGTGGTGTGTAACTATATATATGATCCGTCTATCGGCGATCCTGACGGCGGGATAAAGCCGGGAACACCGTTCGAAAGCATTCCGGACACATGGGTCTGCCCGATATGCGGGGCAGATAAAAGCCAGTTTGAAAAAACGGAGTAACCAATGAAACCGATAGAGATCAAGAAGGGTATCTGCCCCGTTCCGCATGGAACTAATGACGGGGTGTGGTGGGTCGGCGTCGTTGACTGGAACGTCAGGAACTTCCACGGCCATACCTACACGACGAAACGAGGGACGACCTATAACGCGTATCTCATCATCGATGAGAAGATAGCGCTCGTCGATACCGTTTACGGGCCGTTCGCGTCCGAGCTTATCGAGAATATCAGGTCGATCGTACCGCTCGAGAAGATAGATTACGTCATCGCCAACCACGTTGAGACGGACCATTCGGGCGCTATGCCGGCGATCATGAAGCTGGTCCCGAAGGCGAAGGTCTATGGGACCGAGAAGTGCAAGGAAGGCCTCCAGAAACACTATTACGGGAACTGGGATTTCCAGGTGGTGAAGACGGGCGACACGCTGAAACTCGGCAGTCGCACGCTGACCTTCGTCGAAGCGCCGATGATCCATTGGCCGGACTCGATGTTCACCTATTGCCGCGAGGAAGAGCTTCTCATGCCGAACGACGCATTCGGTCAGCATATAGCCACAAGCGAGCGCTTCGATGATGAGATAGACCAGTGTGCTCTCATGGACGAGGCGACGATATATTACGCCAACATCCTGACGCCGCTGGGTTCGATCATACTGAAAAAAATTGAGGATGTCCTGAAGATGGGCATCCCGATAACAATGATAGCGCCGAGCCACGGTATTATATGGCGTAAGGATCCGATGAAGATCGTGAATGCGTATGTTTCATGGGCCAAAAATGAGACGAAGCGGAAAGCTGTCATCGTCTATGAGACTATGTGGGGATCGACAGGGATCATGGCGAAAAAGATCGCCGAAGGCCTTACTGCCTCGGGCGTGAGTGTAAAACTCTTCGATATCGCCCAGTCAGACCGCACCGAGGTTATGAAGGAGATCCTCGACGCTAAAGGCTATATTATCGGCTCGTCGACGCATGATAACGGCATACTGCCCTCGATCGCCGGATTTCTCGATTTTCTTAAAGGGCTTAAACCTAAAAACAGGGTCGCCGCGGCGTTCGGATCGTACGGTTGGGGCGGCGGCGCGGTCGCCGGCATCGAAAAGATCATCGCGGAGGCGGGTATCGGTCTTGCCCAGCCATCCATATCGGTTAAGTATGTGCCGGACGAGGCGGAGCAGGAAAAGTGTTATGAATTCGGTGTCAATTTCGCGAAAAGTTTTCAATAGAAGGAGGTGCTTGATCAAGTGAAGAAAGTAAAGGGGCCGAAGAAAAAAGAGGCGAAATATATATGCGGCGTCTGCGGGCTCGTCCTGAGCATAGATGAGAGCTCCGGCAGCGTCGACGCAGCGGAGACCGTCTGTTGCGGGAAGAAGATGGGGAAGAAGCAGAGGTGATCCCCCGGACGCTCCTGTTCGTACTTCGACAGGCTCAGTACGAACCCTGAGCGAAGTCGAAGGGTTCGTCGCGTCCTTAGGGATGAATTTCACACCATGGCAAGTACGGACAAAATTCAAAAGGGGGGTGGCGCGATGGGAAAGAAATCAAGGGAGATAGTAGGACTGGACCTGAAAGATCTCATAAAGGACCTCGACAGGGCGTATTGTGACGAGTGGCTGGCGTATTACGCGTGGTGGTACATGGGCCAGACGGTCGACGGCCCGGGGTATGAGGACATGTCCGAGTTCCTGCTGGATATCGCCAAGGACGAGCTTGAGCACGCGACGGAACTTGCGGAGCGCATCGTCGAGCCGGGCGGGCTGCCGACGAAGGACCCGATCAGCCTCGCGAAGGGCTCGAACGGCGGGTATCCGGGCGTCATGAAGAACTTGAGCGATTACGACGAGATTATCAAGATCGTTACCAAGGCAGAGGCCGGGGCGGTCGAGGTCTATGACAAGATCGCGAAGAAGACGTTCGGCAAGGACCACGATACCTATCAGCTCGCCGTCCACATCATGGGCGAGGAGATCGGCCACGAGGAGAAGTTCGAGAACCTGATCGGCAGCAAGTAGGATCGCTCGCTTATATTTTTCATCGCTACTCAGTGGCGGCGTTTACTTTTGCGGCTGCCTTCCGCTCGCCGCTCGCTCGGATTGGCCCCGCCTGCCAGCATGTGTTCTCATGCGGTCGGGCAGGCATCAAAATTTTTCCCCAGCGAATGTGCATGCCTAATGCACATTCGCGACAAGCGAAGGCGAGTGACCAGAAGTCTCGCCACTCAGGTCAAAGTTAAGGAGAAAAGGTATGGCAGAATTGAAAGATCTGTTCCAGATCGCGGATTGGAGCAAGGAAAAACACGTGCCCGCGATAGAGGCAGCCGACAGCGTCAAGAAAGGCGACGTTATAACGGTCTCGATCACTGTCGGTAAGGTGATCGCGCATCCGAATACGACCGAGCACCACATCAGATGGGCAGCGTTATTTTTTATGCCGGACGGGGAGAAGTTCCCGTACCAGATAGGCAGGTTTGAGTTCGATGCGCACGGCGAATCGGCACAGGGACCGAATATGAGCACGATCTATACTAATCCCGAATTGACCATGACGATGAAGACGGAAAAGTCGGGGACGCTGATGGCCTCGTCATACTGTAACATACACGGTCTATGGTCGAGCGCCAAGCCTCTCGCGGTAAAGTAGGCCGCAGATGATAGAGGTGGATTCGATATTCTTTGACGTCGACGGCACGCTCGTGGATTCCAGGAAGGACATCACGAACGCGATGAACCACGCCCTCAAGATCCTCGGATTCAAGGCCCTGTCGCAGGACGAGATCGTCTCACACGTGGGTAACGGCGTCAAAGCCCTTGCCAGGAACTGCCTCGGCGGATGCGAAGACGATTTTCTCATCCAGCGGGTTGCGGACCTCTATTGGGAGCACTTCATGGCGCATGCGGTCGACGAGACGGTCCTCTATCCGCACGCCAAAGAGATACTCGATTACCTGAAGGATAAGCGGAAGTTCATCCTGACCAACCGGTACAGGGGCTTTGCCGAAGCGACGCTGAAAGGGTTGAACATAATGCACTATTTCGAAGATGTGATAGGCGGGGATGACGAAACCTGCCTGAAACCGTGCGCCGGCGTTTTTGACAAAATAGCTTCAGAAGAAAAAATCGATAAAGCCAGATCCCTGATCGTCGGCGATATGGATGTCGATATCTTGACTGGGAAGAACGCGGGCGTCAAAACGTGCTGGGTAACCCACGGCCTCGGCAGGATAGATGAGGTCGGGCCGCTGAACCCGGATTTCATAATCGAGGACCTGATAGAGTTGAAAGAGATTATAAAGTAGGGTCGTAGGGGCATAGTATAAGGGAGGATCATGATGAAAAAAGTGATGGTGTACTCGACACCGACATGCCCGTTCTGCATCAGGGCCAAGCAGTACCTGAAAGACAATAACATCGAGTTCACGAATTTCGATGTCGGCGTCGACCATGAGAAGGCGCAGGAGATGATGAAGAAGTCCGGACAGATGAGCGTGCCTGTCCTCGATATCGAGGGCGAGATCATCGTCGGGTTCGATAAGGAAAAGATACAAGAGGCCTTAGGGATATAATGTACGACCTGATTATCATAGGCGCGGGACCGGCGGGCATCACCGCGGCGGTCTATGCCGCGCGCAAGAAGATGAACTTTCTCGTCATCACGCAGGACATAGGCGGCCAGGCCGCGTGGTCGGGTGATATCGAAAATTACACCGGCTACCAGTTCGTGACGGGTCCGGAGCTCGTCTCGAAGTTCGAAGAGCACATGCGCAAGTACCAGATCGAGGCGAAAGAGGGCGAGGAGACGGTCGATCTCGAGAAGGCGGGCGATATCATCAGGGTCAGGACAAGCAAGGCCGCGTACGAGGCGAAGACCGTCATCATCGCGTCGGGCAAGGTCTCCCGCGCACTGGGCGTGCCGGGAGAGAAGGAGTACAAGAACAAGGGCCTGACCTACTGCGCGACCTGCGACGGGCCGCTCTTCGCGGGCAAAGACGTCGCCGTGATAGGCGGCGGTAACTCCGCGCTCGACGCCGCGCTCCAGCTCATGAAGATAGCGCGCAAGGTATACATCATCAATAATACGCCGAAACTTGGCGGCGATCCCGTGATGCGGGAGAAGATCGAGGCGAGCAAGGTCGTCAGCGTCTATAATGGCAGTAAGGTGGCCGCGATCACGGGAAATAAGATGGTCACCGGCATCACGATAACGCGCAGCGGCAAGACCGAGTCGATCCCCGTCGAGGGGATATTCGTCGAGATCGGTCTCGTGCCAAACTCAGGCTTCGCCAGAAGCATTGAGAAGAATCAGCACGGCGAGATCAGGATCAACTGCAAGAATGAGACGAACCTCGCCGGCGTCTTCGCCGCGGGCGACGTCACCGATGTGCCCGAGAAACAGATCATCATCGCGGCAGGCGAGGGCTCGAAAGCCGCGCTCTCCGCGTTCAAGTATATAAGCCGTATCCGTTAATAGTCCTCGTCCTTGCCTCTCCAGCACGATTTTTCGGCTTTTCCCAGGGCGTTTACTTTCGGAAGGTGCCTCCGCTTGTCGTCCTTCGACTTTGCTCAGGACGACCCTGAGCCTGCCGAAGGGTCGCTCGCTCGGATTAGGCATCCTCGCTCACTGTCGTTAAAATTTCGATGGTGAAGCCTGGATCGGCATAAGGTATCGAAATTTTAAAGAC
>CAYGRZ010000060.1:0-5994 GCA_964352425.1 uncultured Planctomycetia bacterium
AATGCGGGCGTTACATATTGACATTTGTACCGATATGATGTATTTTAATGAACGGGAGGAATAAAAATGGCACAGCTGAAGATACATTGCTGCGAGACATGCCAGATATACTGGACATGCGAGAGGAAGTGGTACAGAGGAGAAAAGGGCGAGGAGAACGTCTGCTGCCCCATCTGCAACTACTACAAAGTCTGCTTAGAGAAGGCGAAAAAAGAAGGTTGCTCCAGGGCTAGGTAACGGCGCTTCTCTTTTCAGAAAATATCCCCGCGATACCGCATAGCGCGAATATTGTCCCTACCGCCATCAATATCCAGAATCTTCCGATATGCCCCGCCGCGTATGCCGCCACGAACATAAATATGAGGAATGCCAGGTGTATGACCGCCTCGAGGCTTGAGAATATCCTCCCCCTGACCGCTTCGGGGATCGTTTCGTGGGTGAGCGTGTTCAGCGAAACCATCATCGGGCTAAGCGAAGCGCCGATAAACGCCGAGAGAATCCCCGCCATATAGACGTTCGGATACCGCCCGACGATGACCGTAAAGAGCATGATGCATATCCCGCTGGCCGTGAAACTTGCATAAATCATCATCTTCTTGCGAAGTTTCTGGCCGAGCCGGCCGTAAGCAATAGTCCCCGCGAAGAGGCCGCACACCAGATACGTCCCGAAGAACCCGATATGCCGCGTCGATGTCCCGAACGCTTCCTGGATGAAGACGATGATAATACATGATATCGCGCCGAGGCCGGCCAGGAGCAGGAAGAAGACGGACACGATAAACCGCATGTCCGGATGCCCCGCGATATATCCCAATCCCTGCCTCATCTCCCGCAGGACCGACCGCTTGAGGGAAGCCTCGAGCGCCTCTTTGGCCACCGCGAGGTCCTCGCGCGCGTCATGGCCGGCGCCATTAACACGCAAGGCGATGAGCGCGATAAGCGAGGCCGAGACGAAGAACGTCGCGCTGTCGATATAGAACCCGCCGATCGCCCCCACATACCGTATGTTGACGATGAACCCCGCGACCATCAACCCGACGACATTACCGATCATGTGGGTCGTGTCCTGCAGGGTATTGGCCATGAGGAGCTTATCGCGCGGGACGATGTCGGGTATGATCGCCATCTTGGAAGGGATGAAGAAGCGCGAGATAGAGAATACAATGAATATCAGGAAATAGATCGGCAGCATCCGGTTCCAGATGATGAGCGCCGGTATGGCGAGGACGAGGATGCCGCGGAGGATATCGGAGATGACCATTATCTTTTTACGGTCGAGCCTGTCGACCCAGACGCCCGCTATCGGGCCGATGATGAAGACGGGTATGATGGTGAACGAGATGAGCTTGGCGAGCGCGACCTCATTGCCGGGATTGCGCTGGTAGACGAGCGCGACGAGCGCCATCTGGTTGAGCCTGTCGCCGAAATTCGACACGAGCTGGCCGAGCCAGAGGAAGAGAAAATTGCGGTGTGCGAGCATGTCGCGGAAACGTGTCATGGGCCGGCAACCCCCTTCCTCGCCACGCCGGCGTCAAGGTATTCCGCGGCCAGGTAGGAGCTCCGGACATACGGGCCGCTCACAACCCGGCGGAAGCCCATGCCGAGCGCCTCTTCTTTAAAATGGCCGAATTTTTCGGGCTTTACATATTCTTTGACGGGAAGATGGTTGCGGCTCGGCGCGAGATATTGCCCGATACTCAGGAAGTCGCATCCCGTCCCGGCAATATCCTCAAATGTTTGCATCACCTCGTCGTCCCGCTCGCCCAGGCCAAGCATGATCCCTGATTTTGCGGGCAGGGTGCTATTGCACTCCTTGATGAACCGTAGCACGTCGAGTGAGCGGCCGTAATCAGCCCCTTCGCGTGCTTCGCGATAAAGGCGCGGGACAGTCTCGATATTATGCGCGAGGATATCGGGTTTTGCGTCGATGACTTTCCGTAGCGATACTTTATCGAGACGAAAGTCCGGTATCAGGAGCTCTACCGTGACGGCCGTCCCGAGCTGCCGGATAGCAATAACCGTATCGACGAATATCTGTGCTCCTCCGTCGGGAAGATCATCGCGCGTCACGCTCGTTATTACCACATGCCTCAGGGCCAGCCGTCTGACGCCTTCGGCGACGCGTCGCGGTTCACTCGGGTCTACGGGTGATGGCATGCCGCGTTTCACCGCGCAGAACGTGCACCTCCTCGTGCAATTCTTCCCGAGGATGAGGAACGTCGCCTGCCCCTTCGCGAAACACTCGCCTATGTTCGGGCAGAGCGCCTCTTCGCAGACGGTTCCGAGCCGGAGGCCCCGCAGCGCCGCCTTAAGGGCGGCGCAATCCTTCAGGCTGATCTTCTTATTGACCCACGGGGGCCGTTCTGTATGCATAGTCATGACCTGTCGAGTCGATCCGGTCGAAATTCCATTCGCGGCTCGCGTACTTTCGCGCTTTCAGTTCCTGAAACAGCGTTTCCTCTGACGAAGAAAGTCCCCCCTCCTCCGTCGTGATACCGAACGTTGCCTTAAACGACCCTATCAGTGACCCGGAAAGCCCTGCCGCTTTGACAGGCCTTTTCAACAACTCCTCCAGCGGGCCGAATGGAATGCTCCCATGCTGGAATATGACGTTGCCGGAACGTTTCTGGGCGCTGCCGCCTATCTTCCTGCCGCCCACTACGATATCGTACTTCTCTTTGGAATCAAAGCAGAACGCCGACGGGATACCGAACTTTTCTCCTGGCCCGGCAACGTCACAGGCGAACGCGGCGTCGAGCCCGAGTTTCTTATAAAACGTTATGAGGAATGAACTGATGATCTTGTATGACAACGCGACGCGTTCCGGGATACCGAGGTCCTCTTTTGCGCATACGAGGCTGTAGGTCAGCTCCTTGCCGTGGCGTATGATCCCGCCGCCGGTGATCCTCCTGACGAACGAGTCCGGAGCTCCGGCGCCAAGCGCCTCCCGGGCATCCTGCGAATAACCAAGCGATAGTGCCGCGCTCTTCCAGCCGTAAACGCGGAATGTTGGAGGAGATGAATGGAGCGAATAACTGCGCAGGAGAGCCTCGTCGAGCGCCATGTTGGTGAACGCATCGGCCGCACCCGTATCGATGATGCGCCAGCGGCTCTTCACGTTATCCCGTCCGGTGCGAAGCCTGCCAGCGCAGGTTTGGTTCTCTTGCCGCCTTAGTTTCGTCGAGCCTCTTCACCGGCCTGGTAAGGGGCGCGCGCCTGATGGCCTCCGGATCGGTTTCCGCGAGGCGGGCGGCCTCTATCATCGTATCGATGAAGAGATCGAGCGTCTCTTTCGACTCCGTCTCGGTCGGCTCTATCATGAGCGCTTCTTTCACGATGAGCGGGAAGTAGATCGTCGGCGGGTGGTATCCTTTATCGATGAGGTATTTCGCTATATCGAGCGCGCGCACGCCATTTTTTGCCTGGCGCGACGCCGAGAGGACGCATTCGTGCATACAGATCCTGTCAAACGGTATGTCGAAATGTTCTTTAAGCCGAACCCTGCAATAATTGGCGTTCAGGACCGCGTGTTCGCTCGCCTCGATGAGCCCTTCTTTTCCCAGTAAGAGCATGTACGCATACGCCTTCAGGATGACACCGAAGTTCCCGTAGAACGGCGCGATGTACCCGATCGACTTATGGCGGTGGTAATCCAGGGCAAAGGTCCCGTCGGTGCGCTTCACCACCCGCGCTATCGGGAGAAAGTCGACGAGCCGCTCCGCTACGCCGACCGGGCCCGCGCCCGGGCCGCCTCCGCCGTGGGGCGTGGCGAAGGTCTTATGGAGATTGAGATGGATGACGTCGAATCCGATATCGCCGGGGCGGCACTTGCCGAGCATCGCGTTTAAGTTCGCGCCGTCGTAATACATGAGGGCACCCACGCCGTGCGCCAGCTCCGTGATCTCCTTGATGCGCGGGTTAAAGATGCCGAGTGTGTCGGGGCACGTAAGCATGACGGCGGCCACTTCAGCGCTGAGCTTCTTCTTGTATTCCGCCATGTCCATGTATCCGTCTTTATCGGTCGGGATGACGATGACCTGATATCCCGCTATCGCGGCGCTCGCCGGGTTGGTACCGTGGGATGAGTCCGGGACGATGATATATTTTCTGCGCGAACCGTGGTCCCTGTGATAGGCGGCGATGAGCATCACGCCCGTGAGCTCGCCGTGCGCTCCGGCCAGCGGCTGCGTCGTGAAATCGGCCATGCCCGTGATCTCGCAGAGAAGCTTCTTCGTGTTATAGAGGACCTCGAGCGACCCCTGCGTGAGGACGCCGCCGCCTGCCAGCTGCGGCAGGAGCGGATGGACCGCAGTAAACCCTTCGAGCCCGGCGAGGGTCTCGGTGAATTTCGGGTTATACTTCATCGTGCAGGAGCCGAGAGGATAAAAGTTGGTATCGACTGAATAGTTGAGGCGCGAAAGGTTCGTGTAGTGGCGCACGACATCGAGCTCCGAGACGTCGGGCAGGTGCGGCAGCTCGGCGCGCAGATATTTTTTATCGGGCGCGGGCGCATGCGGGACATCCGGAGCCTGTACCTTCAGGCCGCGGCGGCCTTCGACATTCTTCTCGAATATCAATCGCATAAGACCGCCTCCAGGCTGTCCCTGAATTTCAGGAGCTCTTCCCTCGTCCTCTTTTCGGTGACCGCCATCAGGAGATAATTGTCCATGCCTTTATAGAACCTGCCGAGCGGGAATCCCGCGGCAAAACCCTTGTCGATCATCTTATGGACGGTGTCGTCTGCGTTCCTGGGCAGGAGGACGGTGAATTCATTGAACGTCGGCGAGGTCCGCTTGACCGTGACGCCGGGTATCATTTCGAGTATGCTTTTCGCGAATTCCGCCTTGTCGTAATTGAGCTGGGCCAGTTCTTTCAATCCCGTCTTGCCGAGGAGCGACAGGTAGATGACGGCGCGCAGGGCGCACAGAGCCTCATTGGAGCAGATGTTGGAGGTTGCCTTCTCTCTTCTGATATGCTGCTCCCTCGTCTGGAGCGTGAGCACGAACCCCCGTTTGCCGTCGGTATCCACCGTCGCGCCGACGATCCTGCCGGGCATCTGGCGGACATGTTCCTTCTTAGCGGCCATGAAGCCGAGATACGGCCCGCCAAACGAGAGCGGCATGCCCAAACTCTGCCCTTCGCCGGTGGCGATATCGAAACCCATCTCCCCGGGTGTCTTCAGCATGCCGAGCGCTATCGGATAGGCCGATATTACCGCAAGCGCGCCGACGGCATGGGCCTTCTTGACCATATCCGTATAATCGTCGATCGCGCCGAAGAAGTTCGGGTTCTGGATGATAACCGCGGCCGTTTTGTCGTCCAGGTGCTTGAATATCTCCTCGCGGGAACTCTGGCCGTGGACGACCGGGGTCTCGACGAATTCTATCGACAGGTTCGAGGTATACGTATAGAGCATCGTCCGGTAGATGAGGTTCACACCCTGGTCGACGATGATTGTGTGCCTGCCGGTGAGGCGCACGGCCATCATCACGGCTTCGTAGAGGGCGGTCCCGCCATCATAGAGCGAGGCGTTCGCCACGTCGAGCCCTGTCAGCTCACATACGGCGGTCTGGTATTCATAGATGGCCTGGAGCCACCCCTGGGACGATTCCGGCTGGTATGGCGTGTAGGCTGTGTAGAATTCCGACCTGGAGGCGAGGGCATCGACCGCCGCGGGAATATAATGGTCGTAAAAACCCGCCCCCACGAAATTGATGAGGTCCGTTGCATTTTTCCTGGCAAGTTTATGGATAAAACGCGATACCTCGAATTCTGATTTCCCTTCGGGGATGTCGAACGACTTCGGCCTGAGCGCCGGGGCGATATCGCGGAAGAGATCGCCCATCGACTTCACGCCGATGGCCTGGAGCATCTCCTGCCTGTCTTTATCTGTATGCGGAACGTAATTCATAATGCCCTATTGTCATTGCGAGGGTCCCTGTCATTGCGAGGGTCCCTGTCATTGCGAGGGTCCCTGTCATTGCGAGGGTCCCT
>CAYGRZ010000060.1:6094-8311 GCA_964352425.1 uncultured Planctomycetia bacterium
GGTCCCTGTCATTGCGAGGGTCCCTGTCATTGCGAGGGTCCCTGTCATTGCGAGGAGCAGTAGTCTTCCTGTTGGCGACGAAGCAATCTCTTCTTAGATTGCTTCGGCCCCTTCAGGGCCTCGCAATGACTGCCTAGCTTAACCCCTCGACATATTTCCTGTATTCAGCGGCCTTCATCAGGTTCGCGGTCTCCTGCGCGTTCGCCATCTCGATGACCGCGAAGTAGCCCTTCTCATACGGCGACTGGTTCACGAGCTCCGGATGGGCCGCAAGCTCTTCGTTGGCTTTGACGACTTTACCGGAGACGGGCGCGTAGACGTCGGACGCCGCCTTCACCGATTCGACCGTCGCGCATTGCTTGAACTGCGTGACGGCGGCGCCTGCCTTCGGCACATCGACGAATGTGATGTCGCCCAGGTGGCCCTGCGCATAATCGGTGATGCCGATCGTAACGGCTGTGCCCTGAACGCTTACCCACTCGTGCTCTTTGGTATAGAGCAGGTTATCCGGTATGTGCATGAGTATCCCCCAGTATTTTTGCCGTGCCTGACTTATAAAAAGGCTTTTCGGTAACGATAGCCTGTATCTCCACGTCATTCTCTTTCAGGACTACCGCTGTCCCGACAGGACAGGCGGCCGTCACATACCCCATACCGATACCTGCGGTGAGGCTCGGCGAAAAGGACCCGCTGGTAACGACACCTATGTCTTTTCCGTCTTTGGCGATGCGGTAATTGTGCCGCGGCGCCCTGCGCGAATTTGCTGTGAAATATATGAACTGCCTGGCCGTCTTTTTTTGCAAGAGCGCGGCTTTGCCGGTAAAATCTTTTTTGAGGTCCACGAACCTTTTCATGCCGGCTTCAAATGGCGTCGTATCCGTGGTGATATCCTGGCCGTACAACGGGTAGCACATCTCGAGCCTGAGCGTATCCCTGGCGCCGAGCCCTGCCGGCTTGACGCGCGCGTCGCTAAGAAAGAGCTTCCATAATTCTACCACTTTGGCGCCCGATATGTAAATTTCATATCCGAGTTCACCCGTATAACCGGTCCTGCTGACAATGACTTTCTCTCCCAGAAGATCAAAATAGCGGAATGTATAATACCCAAGCCCGGCAACGCCGGAGCCGATAAGCTTCTTCATGACATCGAGCGATTTCGGGCCCTGCACGTCCAGTTTCCCCGTCGCGTCAGACGCATTCTTAAAGTCCGCATCTTTTGACAAATGCTTGCGAAATTGCGCCTCGTCACCGGCTATCGTAGCGGCATTCGTCACGACCATCCATTCTTCCTTCGCTATCCTGTATATGATCAGGTCGTCGATGACGCCGCCCGCGTCGTTGAGGGCGAATCCGTAACGGCAGCTTCCTGCCGGTATGGCCTTAACATCAAAGGTGACTATTCTTTCTAAGCCGCTCTTATCCGCATCGCCGCGGATAAAGAATTCACCCATATGGCAGATATCAAAAACGGAAGCCTCTTTGCGGGTCCACTGGTGTTCGGCGATAATGCCTGCATATTGTATCGGCATGAGCCATCCGCCGAACGGGGCGAGCTTGGCGCCGAGGCGCCTGTGTTCGTCTATGAGGGGGGTTGTCTTCAGGCCTGTCGGGCTATCCATGCGGTTCCGTTACGTAGAATGATGCTTTCAGAGACTAAAGCAATATAATGGAGCTGCCCTTCGGCGCGTTCGCCTGGCGTATACAATGGCTCACTTGCTCAGGATATGGTGAGCAAGTCCCGCCCCGAGCTCAAATACGGGGCGGGACGCGTCGAACCATGGAGCTGGCGAATGGATTCGAACCATCGACCTGCGGTTTACGAAACCGCTGCTCTACCAACTGAGCTACGCCAGCGTTAATTATTGTAACTGCTTCTATATCAATTACTTATGTAAACTGCCTAAATCGTTGCCCTCTTCCGTTTTCGGCACTTGGGGCAGATTTGGGACAATACACTTTTCAGAAATGCTTACTTCGGACGTTAATTATATCACATTTACGTAAAGTTGCATCAAAAGAATTTTTCGTTAGCAATTAAAAAGTTAATTTTTTACTGTTGACACTATGTCTCAAATATGATACACTTGCTTTGGACACAGAAAGGGCATTATGAGAAATTATTATGAAAACTTCTTGGTATACAGCGGTGAAAGATATTCGGCTTATTTTCACGCAGAAACAAGTGGTTCATCCAGCGTTAATGATTATTTTGAACAG
>CAYGRZ010000061.1:0-7965 GCA_964352425.1 uncultured Planctomycetia bacterium
GGCGAATTTTTGCTTACGCTTCCAGCCGCCCTCTTCGCGCTTCTGCCAGAGGTAGGTACAGACCTGCTTGCGGCCGTAGCTCTCGAGAAGGACAACGGCCGACCACCACCCGAAACGCTTGTTGATCGTCTTCTGGGCAAGTACCTTCAAAGGCGGAACTATCGGGACTTGTTCTTCGTCTCTAAGGCTCTTTTTCTCTTCCATCGCCGACCTCCGTTTTTTGCGTGCAAAAAACATCCCTGAGAACGCGACGACCAGCCCGCCTGCCCGTTAGAGTCCCTTACAGGCGGACAGGGAGCGTTCGAGGGACTTCACGCTATTTTCTCAGATAAATCTGGTAGTCAGGGGTAGTGCCTTCCACTACGACGTGGCCCTCTCTGGCGAGCCATCCGATGCTCATCAACACCCTGTCCCTGTCCGTGTCGATCCCCTTCACGACCTTCGATAGCGGGCTCTTTCCGTGCTGGTCAAGATAATGCCATATGTCGCCCGCCGTGATCCCTATTTCGGTAATCATTGCTCTCCCCCCTTCTGTTCTCTTTTATTGTAGCTGCCGCATAACGGGCAGACCGAGATATCTTCGTGCTTCGAATCGATGTAGGTATTATAACAGACCGAACACTTCCAGATGTAATCTATGTCTTTCGGCGGCACCCGCCTCATCCGCCTGTATCCGGATACTATCCATATGATGAGGACGATAATAACAGAAAAAATTGTGTAGAAGAATATCAGCGCGCTTATCGATAATTTTATCATAATAGTAATATGAGGTCAAGTGGAGAAGCGAACATTTTATTCAATCGGCGCCGAAGTCCGGTTCGAGCTTCCGGCCGCTCACCGTTTCATCGATAACGCGGGGAAGCCTTACGTCGGCCAGGCGCGAACCTGTCATGGCCCCGGCCTTACGCCTGTCAGGGGCCTCAAGGCGCCGAGCCGCCTCCGCGCACACCCTTTCCACGGCAGATATGAACCTCTTCTCCAGGAATGAACGCGCCGCCGGCTGGACACGGACCTCCATACTCACCTTCGTCAATATCGGGCCGAGGAACGATACCTTCGAAAACTTTGTTCTCCCGGTTCCGGCGGAGGACGTGGAGACGATCTTCACTGCAGACAGCCAGAAGAGGTGCCACCCCAGCGATATCAGGATCGCGATGGCGAGGATACGGTAACTTGAAAGGCCGTTATTCTTCACCGTCTTAAGGCGCCTTCACTTGGTCGTCGCTATATTGACCTGCACCACGCCCTCGTTCCTGCACGTGTCCCATACTTCGACAATCCTGCCCAGCGACGCATGGCTGTCCGCTTTGAGCAGGAGCGGCGTCTTCTCTTTCGCCAGCAGCTTCAGGTTGGTCACGAGCTCCTTCCGGGAGATCTCCCGCTCGTTCAGGTATATTTTGTCGTCCCCCGTGACGGTGATCACGACGCCTTCCTGCTGGATGACCTCGCTCGTCAGCGCCTTCGGAAGGCTCACCTTGATGCCCGGCTGGAAGATGAAGCTGGACGTGAAGAGGAAGAAAAGAAAGAGGAGAAAGAAAACGTTCACCAGCGGCGTCAGATCCACCATCCCCTTCTCTATCTTCAGTCTTCTCTTAAACTTCATACGTATCTCTTCTCGACGAAAGCAGGTTCACCAGGTCGGTGGCGCTCCGCTCCATGTCGAAGACGAGGCTGTCGACCTGGCTCGCCAGGTAGTTATACGCGACGTACGTCGGTATCGCGACCGCAAGGCCCGCAAGTGTGGCCAGCAGCGCCTCCCATATGCCCCCGGCAAGATCGCCGGGGTTCACGGGGATCATCGCCATCGCCTTCTGCTGTATTACCTGGAACGACTTTATCATGCCCGTGACCGTGCCGACGAGCCCCAGGAGCGGCGCTATGTGCGCGATCGTCGCAAGGACCGGCATGTGTTTCTCGAGCCGCGGGATCTCGAGCTGCGCCGCCTCCTCAACCGCCTCCTTGATCTCGGCCTTCGAGCGGTCATGTTTCAGGATCCCCGCTTTGATGATGTGCGCGATCGGCCCCGGCGTGGCGTTGCACATCTCTATCGCCTCGATTATCTTGTTCCGCTTCAGCACGGTGATGATATCGTCCATGAACTTGTTCGCGTCTATCCTCGCCTTGTTCAGATGGTATACCCTCTCGATCACGACGCCGAACGCGAGCACCGAACACAGCATGATCAGGTACATCATCGGCCCGCCCTTTTGTATCAGGTCCCACATAGGTTTTCCCTCCTTGACCGTTAGCTAAAGAACAGGGTACAGAGAAAAAAGTACAAACAAAGACAAGAGAACATAGTCAAGACAGAAATCTTGACTTAGTCGTCCGTAATCTGTCCGTTCTCTGTATTCTGTTCTTTGTATTTTGTTCTTTTTCACTTTGTACTCTGTTCTTTCATTTTTGCGCTTTCAATCTGAGCTCCTCTATCCTCTTCTTCGCCAGTTCCGACTCTTCTATCTCCATGCCCGCGAGCTTCTCGTACAGCTTCTTCGCCTCGTCGAACTTCTCGAGCCTCTCGAAAACCTGCGCGCTCTTCAGCTGCGCCTTGAGAGACCAGAAGGTCCCTTTGCCGTACAGGTACGGGACCTTCAGGTATTCCTCCGCCGCCTGCTGGAGGAGGCCCTTCTCCTCATACGTTTCGGCGATCTCATACTGTATCCGGGCGTTCGATTCGTTATTATCGGCCGTCAGTACCTTCCTGTAGTATTCTATCGCCTTGTCGAATTCCTTCCTGTCCCTCATGAGCTTCGCCATCTTCGGGTAGGAAGCCTTCGCCGATTCAGAATCCGGGAATTGCGCCGCAAGTTCCCCGAAGCGCGCCAGCGCATCGTCGGGGGAGCCCTCTTCCGACGATGTGACGGCGAGCTCGTACATCGCCTCCCGCGCCACGTCGCCCGACGGGTAATTTTTCAGGATGGCAGCGAAATATTCCCTGGCCTTGTCGTACGTTTTCCGGGCGCGGTAATACTCGCCGAACCAGAACATCACATCGGCCGTCATCCCGGATTTCGGATATGCCGCCGGGAACTTGCCGAACGCGTCGAGAGAGGCGGCCTCATTCCGCATATTGTAATAGCACCAGCCGGTCTGGTACGCGGCCATCATCCTGATCTCCTCGCTGGCCGCCTGGGAGGCGAGAGGACCGAACAGTGCGAGCGCGTCCTCGTATTTGCTGAGGTTATACAGGGCCGTGGCAAGGGAGAGCTTCGCCCGGGAGGCAGCTTCACCCTGCGGGAACTCGGCGAGATATTTTTCGAACTCCGTGGCAGCGCGCTCGAAGTCGCCGCGCTTGAAATATGCCGTCCCGAGCTGCGACATCACCTTCTGCCTGAGGCCGGTATTGGGAAAATTGACGAGCACTGTCTGGTACGCGAGCACCGCCTGGTCGAATTTTCCTGCCAAGAGCGATATGTTCGCGATCTGATACTGCGCGTAATCGGCCCAGAAGCTGTCGGGGTATTTATCGAGGACTATGTCGTAGCTCTCGGCGGCCTTCGTGTACTCTTTCCTGTCGAAATAGATATCGCCGATCTTGCAGAGCGCGCTCGAGCTCAAGGTTATATCCTTCGACTCCCGCTCTATCCACACGAACTGGTCTATCGCGTCGTCATACCGCTCCTGCATCGCGTATATCCAGCCAAGCTCATAATGAAATTGGTCAACGAGCGATGACGCCGGCAGCTTCGTTATCGCTTCCCTGCACACGATTTCGGCGTCCGCGTATCGCTTGGCGCCATACAAGAGCTTCACCTTGCGGTAATAGACTTCCGGGATCACGTCACTCGTCGGATATTTTGCGATAGCCTGATCGCAGAGCTTCAGGGCCTCATCGAGGGTGCCCAGCTTCTCCTGGTTCTCTATCAGGCCCAGCATCGAAGAGCTGGCGAGAAACTCGTTGGACGTATTCTCGAGGCACTTCCTGAACCCGCCGATGCTGCCGTTGTAGTCGCCGAGCTGGAAGAGGCCGCGCGCCATCCTGTAGAGGGCAAACGGCGCCCATTTCGCCTCCGGCGATATCGCCAGCGCCCTTTCGAAAGCCGCTATCGAATCTTTGTATTTTCCCAGGTAAAACGCGGCCTCGCCGTTCAGGTAATAGGCATCGGCGGTATTCTGGGAAACCGGGTACTTTTCGATAAACTTCTCCAGCGCCTCGGCCGCTGTATCGTACTTCCCGAGCAGGTATGCGCACTCGCCCAGCCTGAACTGGGCATCGATCGCTACCTTTTCGAGCGGATATTTGTCGATGACTTCCTCGAAGCATCCGATCGCCTCCTCCAGAAGGCCCAGTTTGTAGCTTGCCCACCCCTTCGAATACACCGCAAAACCGAGATATTTTGACGATGGAAAACCGTCGACCACCTTTCCGTAAAATTCGAGCGCTCTCCTGTAATCGCCGTTCCTGACGCAGATCTCGCCTGCCCAGTACGAAGCCTCGTCCTGGAATGCCGCACCCTCTGGTGCGTCCAATACGGCCTGGAACTCGTAGAGCGCCCTCGTAAAATTATTCTGCTGATAATAGGACCTGCCAAGCAGCGCGTGCGCCTCGTACAGACGGACCTCCTGAGGGTAGTTCTTTATGAAGCTCTCCAGCCTCTCGCGCGAGAGGTCGTAGAGCCCGTCATTGAACGCCTTCTTCGCGTACACAAAGTCCGCCTCTTCGGCGCCGTCGGCGGCGGCCGCCGCATTTACGAGTACCAGCGATGCAGATAATGCGAGCAGTATTACAACTGCTCCAGCCCTTCGCCCTTGGCCCTCAACCCTCAGCCCTTCGCTCTTAGCCCTTAGCCTCACCCCATCACCTGCTTCAGATACTGCCCCGTATAGGAGGCCTTGTTCTTGATGATGTCCTCGGGCGAGCCCCGCGCGACTACCTGGCCGCCGGCGTCACCGCCGTCCGGCCCGAGGTCTATGATATGGTCGGCTGTCTTTATCACGTCGAGGTTGTGCTCTATGACGAGAACGGTATTGCCCTGGCCCACAAGCGCCTGCAGGACGCTGAGGAGCTTATCGACATCCGCGAAATGGAGCCCGGTCGTCGGCTCGTCGAGTATGTAGAAGGTCTTGCCCGTCGAGGTCTTCGAGAGTTCCGTCGCCAGCTTGATCCTCTGGGCCTCCCCGCCCGAGAGCGTCGTCGCGGACTGGCCCAGCTTGATGTAGCCCAGGCCCACATCGTAGAGGGTCTGGAGCTTATTTTTTACGGACGGTATGTTCGCGAAGAGCGAGAGCGCCTCCTCGACCGACATGCCGAGGCAATCGGCGATCGAACGGCCCTTGTATTTCACGCCGAGCGTCGTCTCGTTGAAACGCGTGCCCTTGCAGACCTCGCACTGCACGTAGACGTCAGGCAGGAAATGCATCTCTATCTTCTTTATGCCGTCGCCGGTGCATGCCTCGCAGCGGCCGCCCTTGACGTTGAAACTGAACCGGCCAGGCTTGTAGCCGCGCACCCTCGCCTCGGGAAGCTTCGCGAAGATATCCCGTATCGGCCCGTACGCGCCTGTGTACGTCGCGGGGTTCGAACGCGGTGTGCGGCCTATCGGCGACTGGTCTATCACGATCACCTTGTCGATATGCCCCATCCCCTCGATCCGCTTGTGAGCTCCCGGCTTCTCCTTCGACCGGTAGAACTTCTTTGCGAGCGCCCGGTACAGGATATCGTCGACCAGCGTGCTCTTGCCGGACCCCGAGACACCGGTGATACAGACGAAGAGGCCCAAAGGTATCTCGACGTCGATGTCTTTCAGGTTATGCTCCGCGGCGCCGAATATCTTCAGCCACCTGTCGGAGGGGCGTCTGCGCCGCGGCGGCACCTTGATCTCGATCTCATGGCGCAGGTACTTGCCGGTCAGCGACTCTTCCGACTCCAGAACGTCTTTCAGCGTCCCGCTGACGATAACCCTCCCGCCGTGCTCGCCCGCGCCCGGGCCGAGATCTATGATGTGGTCGGCGCTCCGTATGGTCGCCTCGTCGTGCTCGACGACGATCAGCGTGTTGCCTATGTCACGGAGCCTGAAGAGCGTATCCAGCAACTTTGAATTATCCTTCTGGTGCAGGCCTATGCTCGGCTCATCCAGGATGTATATCACGCCGACAAGCCCCGAGCCTATCTGCGTGGCCAGCCGTATCCTCTGCGCCTCTCCGCCGGAAAGCGTCGAACTCGGCCTGTCGAGCGTGAGGTAATCGAGGCCGACGTTCACCATGAACTGGAGGCGCGCGATGATCTCTTTCAGCGCCTGGTGGGCTATCATCTTCTGCGTCTCGGTAAGGCCGAGGCCGGACAGGAACGCCTTCAGGTCTTTTATCGACAGCGTCGAGATATCGCGGATATTTTTTTTGCCGATCTTCACGGCCAGGCTCTCCGGTTTGAGCCGCGCCCCTTTGCACGCAGGGCACGGCAATACCGACATGTACTTGTTTATCTCGGTCTTTATGAACTCGCTCTCCGTTTCGCGGAAACGACGCTCGAGGTTCGGCACGACGCCTTCATACGCGTACCAGCCGTCAGCGTCTTCCTCGCCGTACAGCACCAGCTTCTTAATCTCCTTCGACAGGTCCTTATACGGCGTCTGGACGTCGAACCCGTGCCTATTCGCGGCCGAACGCAGCAGCCGCCGGTAATACAGATACAGCCCCTTCCCGCCGCGCCTCCAGGCGTCGACCGCATCGAGCACCGGCTTTGACTTATCGGGTATGACGAGTTCCGGGTCGATCTCCATCTTGTTGCCGAGCCCCAAGCAGGCGGGGCAGGCGCCATAGGGTGAATTGAACGAGAATACCCTCGGCGATATCTCGCCGAGGCTTATGCCGCAATCGATGCAGGCGTAGTGCTCGTTGAACAGGATGTCTTTCTTATCCGAGCGCTTCTCGAAACTAACGATGACCAGGCCCTTCCCCGTCTCGAGCGCCGTCTCGACGGAATCGGTCAGGCGCTTCTTCACGCCTTCGTTCAGGGCGAGCCTGTCGACGACGATCTCGATATCGTGCTTCCTGTTCTTGTCGGGCTTGACGGGCTTATCCAGCTCATAGATATCGCCGTCTAAGCGCACGCGGATAAAGCCGTCCTTCTTCGCCTTCGCAAAGAGCTCCTGATACTCGCCTTTCCTGCCGCGCACAAGCGGCGCCAGTATAAGGATGTTCGACTGCGGCGGCAGTTTCGATATCTGGTCGACGATCTCCTGCGAGGTCTGCCGTTCGATCGGCTTATGGCACTTCGGGCAATGGGGCGTGCCGATCCTTGCGAACAGCAGGCGCAGGTAATCGAAGATCTCGGTCTGGGTCCCGACGGTGGAACGGGGGTTCGCGCCCGCCGTCCTCTGTTCGATGCTTATGGCGGGCGACAGCCCCTCGATATATTCGACATCGGGCTTCTGGAGCTGCTCCAGGAACTGCCTGGCATAGCTCGACAGGCTCTCGACGTACCTGCGCTGGCCTTCGGCATATATCGTATCGAACGCAAGCGATGATTTCCCGGAGCCCGAGAGGCCGGTCACGACGACGAGTTTGTTGCGGGGGATCTCAAGGTCGATATTCTTGAGATTGTGCTCTTTGGCGCCCTTAATGACGATCTTATCGCTTTCCATATGATATTAGGCTTATCCTATCATATGCGCGGACATATGACAATAGGGACTAGGGCGACGTCTACTTTTGGGCACTCGCCTTCGCTTGTCGCTCACTCACACTCGTATGAGCTTCCCGGGCGGCGGTGACTTTTGGGCACTCGCCTTCGCTTGTCGCAAATTTGCAATAAGCGTGCAAATTTGCTGTGAAAAAATTTTGATGCCTGCCCGACTGCATGAAAACACATTCTGGCAGGCGGGGCCAATGAACCCGGATTCGTAGCAGAACTCTTGACAGGTTTCATTGGCCTTGTTAAATCGCTATAAGGTATCAAAATTTTTTAACAGTCGCTACGGCGAGGTGCCCAAAAGTCTCGCCGCCTGGAGGGCTCTTAATGCT
>CAYGRZ010000062.1:0-7639 GCA_964352425.1 uncultured Planctomycetia bacterium
GGCCATAGGCGACCTGGTTGGTCATAAAGAGCAAGGTGAGGACTACGCATACTGTATTCTTCCATACGCTCTGCCCTATGCCCCATGCGCTATGCGTTCTCATGGTACTCACCTTCCCTTCAGGATTGTTGTAGAGCCTCATCATGACCGGGCAAAACACCTTCTTTACCATCGTGATCAACGTCGTTCCGGTTTTCATCGCACTCACCTCCCTTCCTAAGGTATCAGAAGATACCCCGGCCCTATGGCTGGATACACAAAGCCGTTCAATTTTGATACATTTTGCCCTGCGTCATGTAACGTGGAATAAACGGATCTCGCGACGGACGCACTCTGCGCGCCGCGCATAGGTATACTGAGGTCTTGTTCGAGGGAATTGATTCTGGCCTCCTGAAGCGGAGGCCCCCTCGCCCATATGCTCGTTCCGATGCCGCTTGACGCTTTTATCGCCTCTTCACTGCCCGCTTGATACCCAAATCTAAGTAAGGCCTCGGCTTTCACCGGCGTCTGGATCTTACCGGACCGCCCGGCCATGTTCATGGTGCCGGCCGCCTGCAGTGCAGCCGAGTCCCGTGTATCCGCTGAGCCGCCACTAATCTCGGTAACCGTAGGGGCTTCTATTGCCTGGCCTACGTCGATCGCCTCTTCGGCCGTTATAGTGACAGGCACGTCGGCCGTCACGTCGGCGTTATATTCGATCTCTATCGTGGCAGGGGCGGGCGGCTCTATTTTTTCTTTCGCTATCTCGACCGGTTTCGCGTTGTTGCTCTCCACATTGCCGAGGAAGGCGTTGACGATCTCGCCTCCCCATACAACGGCTGCGGGAGCCTGAGGCAGCGGTTCTGCCTCGGCTTTGGGCGCCTGAGCGCTCTCCGGCGCAGGCCGAGACACCGCATCCTGCGTTCCGATGTGGATGGTGCCTTCGCCTGTCTGTACCGCAGCCTCTCCCTTCACTACGCCCTTAAGGTTCACCGCCTTGGTGAACACATCATTTATAGAACTGGCGGCCAGTATCACCTGTCCGCCTTCAGCATCCAGGACACCGGTGTTCTTTATCTGGTCCATGACAGGCCTGCCCTTATAATCGAGAACTTGCCGCGCGGCAGCCTCACTGATAATGATCGACACAAGGCTGTTGCCGGCAAGCTCCAACTTCACCGCGTTGGCGCCCGCGAGGATTATCGTACCCGCTTTCGCGGTGATAACTCCCCTGTTCTCAACCGCACCCGCGATGAGCACGCCGAACCCTCCGTTCGAGACCTCGAGCTTGCCCTCATTCAGGAGGAGCGTGTCAAGCTGGCTGTTCGTCACTCTCCTGAATGCCAAGTTTCCCGCGAGGAAGCTCTGGTTCGTGATGTCCCTCGTGGACAGCACCATGTTCGCCGCGCTGATGCTCGCGGTCGGCGCGACATAGATGCCCGATTCGTTCACCAGGATGAACATGCCGTTGCAGGCAACGGCGCCGTAGATCCTCGTAGGGTCGGGAGAATTCACTCTGTTCAGTATCTGTGACGCGGTATCCGGAAGGTTCACGACGACCTTCTCGTTCTGCGCGATGTCGAATGACTTGTAATTGATGATGGCTTTGTCGGAGGCGTTGATGGTGAGCGTGTTCTCCTGCGCCTTGAAGTCCGCCGTGCCGGCGACGACTTCGTAATCTTTCGGGAGCGCTAAGATACTATTGGCGTATAAAGTATTTAAAGATAAGATACTCAAGAGGCACAGGCACACCAGTGCGTTCTTTTCTATCTTCTTGCCGATTCTCTTCGCGCGCATCATCGTCTTCATGGTTCTCACCGCTTCCTGACCATCCGCCTTCGCCGTTGCATGTTTCTGGTTTAGATCGGCTTCGGCGGATTATTTTCGCGCTGGCGCGCGAAAATAAAAAACCCATAGCTCGAGCCACCGAACTATGGGCGTTTAAAAAGCGCTCATAAAAAATCTCTTATTTCGGTAACTGACTGCCGTGTCTTCCGTCGGAAGATTTAGGCTCTCGAGCTTTGCTGCGGCCTTTGTTTCTCACAGGCCACAGTCCTACGAAGCCTCACGCGATTTCCGCGGTAAGGCGAAGTAGGACGTCACTGGGTTTCCCCAGCTTTGCCTTTGTCGGTTAAGAGCACCGATCTGATATTCTCTATTAAAGATCAAGTCCTACTATAAGTATATCACATATATCCCCGAAGTCAATGTAAGGTAAACAAAAGCTGGCTCGTCAGGGCGCGCGAACTGCTACGCGAGCGGTTATGCTCAGGGCTGCAGACAAATGGTCCGAAATATCATTACCGACGCCCTTCCGCCTGGTCGAAACGCACCGACGCAGATGCTGTAGGGCAGGTTTAAACCTGCCCTACATCGATATCTCTCCTGGCAGCCTGCTCTACAGCATCGGGATATCTTGAGGCCGTAGGGCACGTTTAAACGTGCCCTACGGCTCTAGAATGATTGCAGGAACCGTACCGCATGTGTAGAGGGCGAATCAAGAATGACATGCTGGCCGAGTATGCATCATCCCTATGGATATCCGGCAAAATAGCGTACCACATGATACCTCTCCCTCACTTGCCAAAACTGAATTTTGATGGTATATTTAAATCGCGCAGTATCAAACGATACCGGAAAGGATAAAATGGCAGACCAGGATAATGTGAAGTGCCCGATGTGCGGGTCCGGATTTTTAGAAGACGAAATAGCCGATCACGAGACGTATTTCAGGGAGGGCGCGCATAACATCAAGCTGGTGATAAAAGACCTCGCGATCAAAAGGTGCTCCAACTGCAAGGAAGAATTCATGCCGAAAGAGGCTCTCGAACGCGTCCAGACCGAAAAGCATAACAGGCGCGGCCTTCTCACGATGGAGCAGCTAAAGGAGATACGAAAGAAACTCGGCTACACACAGGTCGAGATGGCCGAGCTTTTAGGCGTAGGTAAGAAGACGTATCTCAGGTGGGAAAAAGGTTTATATTTGCAGAATACATCGATGGACCGCTACATCCGCCTCATCGCTGAAAACCCCGAAAATATCAAGATCCTGAAAAGGATAGTGGAGAGCTCGAAAAGCGGCGAGTGACCCTGTTCCTGCCCTGCTTCGCCATTCTACAATCTAACTACGGTATGGCTTCGCAGGGGCAGGCGAAGCAGAACTATTTCACCATCTTTTCTTTTATGCGGCCGAGGTAATAGCCTGTGCGCGCATATTCGGGAGACATATCCTGGACCTTCTCAAACTTCGCTTTCGCTTCTTCGTATTTATTATCCCAGTATAACGACACCGCATCCCTGTACATCTTGGAGACAGTGTCGTCTCCTGTCACGGCCGGTGCCGCGGCCATTGACGGTGCCGGAACCGGTGCCGGTGGCGCAGCCACTGCCGGCGGTGCCGGAACCGGTGCCGCAGACGCCTCAACCGGCGCCTCTACCGCTTTCGGGGCCTCAACTGCGGGCATTGCCGCCTTGGGCTCCTCATATACCGTTGCCTCTACTTCCGGCGTAGACTTCTCTGCCGCAGCCTTCGCCGCCGCAGCCGCCTGCGCGGCCTTCTCTTCTGCCGCTAATCTCGCCCGAGACGCTGCCGCCGCTGCAGCCGCTTGACGCGCCATAGAATCGTCAGGTGCGGGGCTTTGAGCGGTCGTCCGGTGTACGTGCACGTTCGCCTGGCTGACATTGGCCGGCGTAAAATTCACAGCGGGCCCTGACGTATGCCTGGCCTGTGACGGGACAGCCTGTCTCATCACGGGCTGCTGCTGCCTCCCGGCCGGTTGCATGGCAATCGGCTTATGGACTTTCTGCGCCTGCTGCCGCGCCCTGGCCTTTTCGTCGGCAGTCCTTTTCTCCGCGTCGGCCTTCCCCTGTTCGGCGTCTGCCTTCGCTTTTTCCGTCGCCAGGCGGGCGCGCTGCTGTTCGTTGGCCTTGCCCTCGACGAGGCCCTCGTTATCCTTTATAGTCCTTTTCAGATCGGCGTCGCTGGTGAGTTTATGCGCCTGCCGATAAGCGTCTCTGGCTTCTTCGTACTTGCCTTCCTTATAGAGATCGTTGCCCTTCTTGACCAGCTCTTTGGCCGTCTTCTCGCTGTTCTTTCCCGTGAGCGTCCCGTCGATCCTCTTCAGGTTGTTTTCGGCTTCACGAATCACCGCTTTCAGGTCCGAAGTAACCGCGCCCGCGTGCTTCGTCACTATTGTATCGCTCACTTCCACCTTTACCTTCTCGGGCTCAGGGGTATTTTCCTTCGAGGCCTCCTGGCCGTAAGAGGCGGCGGACGCGAACGCGCCGATCATCATCAGCATGAATAATGCCTTCATCGTCTTCATCGGAAAAGTCTTCCTCCTTTACCCCGTTAGAAAGAACGGGGTTTACATGATCTCAAGGACAAGCGGCTTCACCTTGGCGTCGCCCACGATCTTCTGCCACGCTTCTTTCGCCTTGCCGACCTCGCCCTTCTTATAGTACTCAGCCGCTTCCCGGTTCGCCGTCCTCAGAGCTTCAATATTATTGTAATTATCCTTCAGGTATGTCTCGGTCTGCCGGAACGCAGCATCGCCGATCGCGACGACCTTGCCGTAGTATTCCCTGGATTTTTCCAGGTCACCCTGTTTTTCGGCCGTCTCGGCAATAGCCGTATATTCGTCGATCTTCTGCCTAAGCGGGCTCCCGGCGTTCTTCATCTCTTCGTCAAGAATGCGCCACGCCGACGACTTTATATATTCCTCTTTCTGGACTTTCCGGAACCGCTCGACTTCCTCCGGGATATCGTCCTGGAAATCGACCGAGAAATGCATCCTCGACCTTTCCCATTCGGTGAGCGGCCCGTTCACCATCGGCATCAGCGGGAAACCCCACTCCAGCCGGAGGAGCGCCTGGTTCATGAGCCTGATCCTGACGCCGGCGCCGATGCCTGCCATCCTGCGTTCTGACTGCTCGCCCTGGATCATACCGCGCTTGGAGCCCCAGCCGTAGTCGAAGAAGACGACGCCCGTTATCTCGTCCTTGAGCGGCCGTTCGCCGTACGGGATCTTCGCCCATTCCGGTATGAAGAAGGCCGGTATCAATAATTCCATCTGGGTGTAAAAGCCCGTGTCCGCGAGATAATCGCCGGAAGGGTATCCGCGCACCGAATCGATGCCGCCGATGTAGAGCTCCTGCTGGGGCATCAGTTTCTCGGAGGCGGCCTGGCCCGTGAATTTGATGTTCGCCTGGAAGTTTTTGACGAGGGCCTGCCTCATGTTCGCGCTCATCATGACCTTGGTGAAGGTATTCTCCGCCTGGCGGGAAGAGTATTCGCTCTTGCGCCTGGCGCCGAGGAAGTTGAGGCCCTGATATATCGACGGCTTGATGCTGGTGGTATTGCCGAATCCCCTGCTCAGGAGTGTGCCGGACGCGCTCACGACCCTGAGCCTGTCGGCATTGAGTGTGCCGATCTGCCCGGAGACGACGCGCTTGTTGCTCATGTCGAGGCCGGCCGATATCTCGCCCTTGTATTCGTCTTTATAGAATAGGTCCTGGTAAATAAATGCGCTGTAGCTCTCCTGCATCGAGCTGATCTCCCAGGCCTCGTAATCACCCTTGGGGAATGATTTCGTCCTGCTGTAGCCGTACAGGAGCGTCGTGCCGTAATTGGTTATGGGGATGCGGTGGTACCCGTAGCCGCCGCCGAAGTTCTTGCCGCCCGAATAGCCGCCGATGAGCGTATCGTCCATCCCCAGGAAATTGTTGTGGACGAACCCGAGCCCTTTTCTCAGCTTGCCGGTCGACGGCGCGCCTTCGTGGTCGAGCGTGGCAGTCACATGGCCCGGGAAATTCGTGGTGACATCCAGCAGGACATCGGTCGTCTCAGGCTTCTCGCCGGCGTGGAGCGCAGCCTTGGCCGTCCTGTCCGGGTTCTTGTTCATGAACTGGAGGCTGCGGGAGATCCTGTCGTACCGCAGGACCTCGCCCGGCTGTATCCTCCAGTAATAGTTGACCCTCTCCTTCGAAAAATACTTACCCTCTTTTATATCGAGCGTGCCCATCTTCGCCTCGACGACGCGCATCGAGACCATCCCTTCCTGCACGTCCTGCGGCGGGAGGAAGCACGCGGCGATGATGCCTTTCCTCAGGTAGTCCCTCTCTACCTCCCTGGCAAGTATTTTGAGCTCGGATACGCTGATATCCCTGTTCTCGTATTTCTGGACCAGCGGTTTGAATTCCTCGACCGGGAAGCTCTTGACCCCGACAAGCTCTATGGACTTCACGAAGAAGGTCGGGCCTTCGGCTGCTTCTTCGGGAAGCTCTTCTTTAATCTGGGGCGGTTTTTTGGGGGTGGTTTCCAGCTTCTGTTCGACTTCCTGGCGGACGTCCCTGGTAGATTCTTTGACTGCCTGGGCTAAAGATGGCTGCGACCACGCCGGGACGGCCAGATAGTGGAGGGAAAATGCGGCCAGTATAAACAAAAGCGCGCAGACTTTCCAACTTCGCATATTGTGAGTATGCCTCCTTGCCTCTTATGTATATATAACCGCTATCGTAGTAATACTAACTTTTGAGTTTGTATAAGTTTACACGCTATATTGGGGTTTGTCAATACGCAAAAGGCGTTTTTTTATTATGCTAACGATTTGACTTTTCCCCCCTTATGGGGTATATTTAATACAGGAGGTGAAAAAGATGAAGATTTTAAGAGTAGCGTGTATTGTAGCTTTGGTTCTTACCATGGCCGTTATGGGTTACGCTATGGAGAAGCGCACCGCCTCGATCGTCAGCATTGACGGGAGCGCGCAGGTGAAGGCTGCCGGGCAGGCGAGTTTCAGCGCGGCCAGTGTCGGGATGGTCCTCAATGAAGGCGACACGATAAAGACGGCTTCAAAATCCTGGGTCCTCCTCAATGTCGACGGTAAAGGACAGACGGCGACGGTCGAGGTGAAGGAGAATTCCCAGATGCTCCTGGCTGAACTGCTGGTCGATGCCAAGGGCGGGTCGAGCAAGACTCTCCTGGATCTTGCCATGGGCGAGGTGCTGATCAAGGCCCAAAAAGTGCATGGTGAGGAATCGAAGTTCGAAGTAAAGACCCCAACCTCTATCGTTGGCGTCAGAGGCACCACTTTCAATGTAAAGGTAGAAGCCGTTGAAGAATAAGCCCATTTTGGACAAAGACTTGTTCTGCTGAGGACGGCATCATCTTTCAGTGATGGTGTATTTTGGATTTGCAATGCGGTTTTGAATAGAGTAGGAAGAGATTTTACAATCTCTGTCCCCTTCCTCAAACCGTACGGACTGTTTTCCAGTATACGGCTTTCCTCTTTAGTTGCCCCATCGCAGGGGAATGAGCGTGAGCTATTCTGGTCTTTTGTGGGCTAAGTTTAAGCGTAAGGGTGTCTTCAAGTATCCGTTTTGAGACTTGGAGAGCCCTTTCTGCTTTCCTACCGAACTTGGTGAAGATTACGAAGTCATCGCAATATCTCACCAAGCGGTAGCCGCGTTCCGCCATTACACTATCGAAATGATGAAGATAGATATTCGCAAGAAGCGGTGATATTACCCCGCCTTGCGGCACTCCCTCATGAGTAGCGTCCACCCTTCCGTTCTTCATAACGCCTGCTTTTAGGAATCTTTCTATTTGGAATAAGGACCTGTCTTACAGGAGATGGAATGTATCTTCTCTCCTTAAGGA
>CAYGRZ010000063.1:0-7448 GCA_964352425.1 uncultured Planctomycetia bacterium
CGAGTCCTGTGCTGCCCACCATATTACGTGAGTCGGCGAGTGTTTTATAAGGTTCGCCGGGAGGACTCGAAGCCGGCGAGCGCCGAGCGAAGCGAGGAAAAGTCCTCTGGACGACAGCGAGCCGGCTGGCCAGGAGGCCGCCTGAGGCGGCCGGATGGCCGAGTCCTGTGCTGCCCACCAGCTTTATTATCGAGCTAATCCACATGAAAATATGGATCCTCTATATTCTCCGATGTTCCGACAATTCCCTCTACAGCGGCATCACCACAGACCTTGAAAAACGATTGAAGTGCCACAACGATGGTAGGGCCTCAAAGTGCACACGGTCACGGTTGCCGGTGAAACTTGTGTATTCGAAGAGATATCGGAGCGAATCTACCGCGAGAAGGGAAGAGGCGAGGATCAAAAGCCTGCCGCGCAGTGAAAAATTAAAAATAATCAAGTAACAACGAGCCCATACACACAAACAAAAAGCCTCCTGCGTACTATGCAGGAGGCTTTTTGTGTATGCTGTCTCTATCGCGGCGGGGTCGGCCCGTGCTGCTTCGGATGGTGCGAGAATTTCCCGAACCGTTTCTGGCCGCCCGGCCTGTGGTGGCTGCGCTGGCTGCTCCCGCCGCCGTAGCTCTGCCGCCGTCCGCCGTGCGGTGGCCTGCTGTAGGCCGAATACCCGGTTGGCCGGACAAAGGTCTCTTTCGGAAGATCGGGATGCTGTAGTACGGGCAGCGCCGTTTTGATCAGTTTTTCTATATTCTTGACGTCGGGGCCCTGGTCGGGCATCGCGAACGAAATCGCGCGGCCGGCCTTCCCGGCGCGCGCGGTGCGGCCGATGCGATGCACGTAATTCTCGGCGTCTTCCGGCAGGTCGTAATTAATAACGACCTCGATGTCCTTGACGTCGATCCCGCGCGCCGCGATATCGGTCGCGACGAGGATCCTGTATTTACCCGACTTGAACCCCTCGAGCGCCTCTCTGCGCTGGCCCAGCGAGCGGTCCGAATGGATCTCCGCCGCATTGTGGCCCATCGACCTGATGGCACTGGTGACCTTCTTCGCCCCGATCTTCGTCCGGGTGAAGAGCAGTACCGAGCCCTGGTACTGGTTGAGGATCTTATTGAGCAGCTGGCGCTTCGCGTCCCTGTTGACGACGAAAAGCTCCTGGATGACGCCTTCCACGGTCGTGCCCGACGGCGCGACCTCGACGTGGACGGGCAGCTTCATATGCTGCGCCGCTATCCTGATGACCTCCTGCGGTATCGTTGCCGAGAAGAGCATCGTCTGCCTGTTTTTCGGGATGTATCTGAGGATGCGCTCGATCTGCGGCAGAAATCCCATGTCGAGCATGCGGTCCGCCTCGTCGAGGACGAGGATATGCACGTCTGCCAGGAGCACCGTACCCTGTTCAATATGGTCGACGAGCCTGCCCGGCGTCGCGATGATGACCCTGGGATTTTTCCTCAGGTCCTGCAACTGCGGGCCCATCGGCGCGCCGCCTATCAGGACCACTGTTCTAATCGCGAATACAGGGGCGATCTTTCGGAAGGTCTCATCGACCTGTATGGCCAGCTCTCTGGTGGGAACGAGGACCAGGCAGCGTCCCTTGGTCTGGGCGAGGCGCTGGATGACGGGGATGGCGAACGCGAGCGTCTTGCCGGTGCCCGTCTGCGCGACCCCTATGATATCCGTGCCCGCGATGCCGACGGGGATCGCCTTGTGCTGGATCGGTGTCGGGATCATGAATGACAGGCGATGCAGCACCTCGAGTATCTTCGGCGCGATGCCTAAGCCATAGAAAGACCCTCCCGGCTGCTGGGGTGCCCCCTGCGGCGCTTGCTGCGCCGCCCCTTTCGGTGCAACGTTTTCAGGTTCAAAATGCCATGCCACAATAACCTACCCCTGCACCACGCGGATGTTTTGAGCGCGCGGTCCCTTATCCGATGTCTCAACCTCAAACTCCACCTGCTGGTCTTCGTTCAGCGCGGTAAACGCCACTTCGACCAGGCCCGACTGGTGAAAGAACACTTCCCGCCCATCGGTATCGGATATGAAACCGAACCCGCGGTCGCGGACTATCTTCTTTATCTTCCCCTTGTGCATTGCAATGCCTCCTTTTTGATATCAGACCGCCTTAAAAATAAAAAAGCCGCACGGTTAGCGATCCTTACCTTGCGGCCAAAGATTTCTAATCTTCTTGTCACCGAATTATTATACCGCCCGCGGACCGCCATGTCTACCTTTTTCCTAAAATAATCACATCTTGCCTTTTTGTG
The DNA here is from genome assembly GCA_964352425.1 of uncultured Planctomycetia bacterium. Lineage (GTDB taxonomy): Bacteria > Omnitrophota > Gorgyraeia > 2-01-FULL-45-10 > 2-01-FULL-45-10 > JAMWCX01. The sequence continues at coordinate 2,271 of CAYGRZ010000063.1, forward strand.
CCCCGCATGGTACCATTGCCTCCACTTATGAAGATCGCTGATTTGGCGCGCCTGATAGAAGGTGTTATAGAGGGCGACAAGGACATAGATATCCGGGGATTAAGCGGTATCGAATCGGCCAGGGCGGGCGACCTTACGTTCGCGATGGACGAGGAGAGGCTGTCGAGCGCGGAGAAGTCGGGCGCCTCATGTATCCTGACCGATAGGACCGTACGGCGGTCCACGAAGTGCTTAATACGCGTAACGAACCCCAAGCTTTCCTTCCTTATCGTCTACAATACGTTTCATAAGCCCCAGCCCAGAGGCTCATTTGTGCATCCCACGGCTGTCGTGTCGGATTCGGCGAGCCTCGGCAAGAACGTATGGATAGGCCCCCACGTCACTGTGGAGGACGCCGTGACGATCGGTGATCACGTCATAATAGAGTCGAATACGGCCGTAAAGAAGAATTGCCGGCTGGGGCCGTTCTGCCGCATCTATCCCAACGTTACCCTGTATGAAGACACGGTGCTCGGCAGCAATGTCATACTCCACGGCGGGGCGGTTATCGGCTCGGACGGGTTCGGTTATGTCAAAGACAGGGGTAAAATATATAAATTTCCGCAGACGGGCCGCGTCGTCATCGAGGACGATGTCGAGATCGGCGCCAACACCACGATCGACAGGGGCTCTTTGAGCGACACCGTTATAGGTGCCGGCTCCAAGATCGACAACCTCTGCCAGATAGCCCATAATGTAAAGATGGGGAAGAATACGCTTATGGCCGCGCAATGCGGGATCTCCGGCTCCACCGTCCTCGGCGATGACGTGACGATGGGAGGCCAGGCGGGGATCGTCGACAACGCTGTGATCGGTTCAAATGTCACCATAGGGGCAGGAAGCGCGGTCATCGGCAGCGTGGATGCCGGCCAGGTCGTCTGGGGAGTTCCGGCAAGGCCGATCGGCCAGACGAAGCGCCAGATGGCCGTGTTGTCGTGGATGACGAAGCACTTCGCCGCACTATCGAAGCTTTTGCGCTAAAAAACGGCACCATCCGGCGGCATAAAAAAATCTTGCCATCCGCTGGCTGTAATTATATAATAACAATACTTTTTGGGGACGTAGCGTAGTTGGTTTAACGCGTCAGATTGTCGATCTGAAGATCGCGGGTTCGAACCCCGTCGTCCCCGCCAGTATTAAAACCCGGCGTTTTTCGCCGGGTTTTTTATTACCCGCCTGCAGGGGTTCGAAGCCCGCGAGCGCCGACGAACAGGAGGAAAATGAGTCGTCTTCGGCGGCTTCACAAATCATAGCGCAAAAACAGCACGTTAGCTGCTCCCGATTCTAGAGCACATAAATCTTGTTTACTATAGATACAGAGGGTATAATATAGATCTGTGAAGCCAAGGTTTGTTTGTATTGCCTCAGTTTGCATATTGATGCTTTTCCTGTGCCTCTGCTCGAAAAACATCATTGCGGAAACATTGGATAATGATAAAGGACTTATTTTAGAGGCATTTGACTTGCCTCTCCAAATTATTTTCGATCATCGCACCACCTTCTCTAATTTGTGTATTATAGCTTTCGCCATCACTTTTATTCCGCGGCAATTTCTTCTGCAATATCTGGAAAAACACGAAAAATCCCCACCCCGTACTTGTCCGGTTATATCGCTTTAAATATTTATACGGTTAGTTAATAACGCAAAGGAGATAGCCCCATGAAGAAAATACTTGGAATTCTTGTCGTATTGGCTTTTGTTGGCTCAGCATGCTTTGCTCAGGAAGCGGTAAAGACCTTGCCTAAACCCGTAAAGGCATCTTCTGCTGCGGCGGAAACCAAAACAATTGTCGGTAAGGTGGTTTCGGTAACAGTTGTTGATCCATTAAAGGGTATCACAAACGGAGCCATCAGTGTTGGTGATAAGGCAGGGAAAGCAGTATCCTATACGGTTAGTCCCGTAGCCGAAGTTTTAGATACCGCTTTTAGGACTATTACGCTTAATCAGTTAAAGGTAGGCGATAAGGTTAAGGTGAAAGCCAAAAAAACTGCCACAGGAGAAGAGGCCCAGTCGGTTACAGTGCTTAAATAAAAAATTCTGCGGTCAGATTAGTCAAAAGAAAGGCGCAAGATTAAAAACTCTTACGCCTTTCTTTTGTTGAAAGAAGAAGCGAAGGGCGCACGAAATATTATCCCATTGATACGTCGGTCTTACCCATGCTAAAATGAGCGCTATATGAAAAAAGGTTTGATCCTGTCTTTCGTATTCTTATTTTGTCTGAATTCCCCAATCCTACCCTGTCTTGCCCAAGATGTTAAACCAATGCGAGAATTTACTAAGAACGATCGTATATTGATTCTCGCCCCGCATCCGGACGATGAGGTAATGGCCACCGGCGGTGTCATCCAAAAGGCACTGAAAGCAAAGACCAAGGTAAAAGTATTATTCTTAACCAACGGCGACCATAACGAGCCTGCTTTCATAGTCTACGAGAAAAGACTGACTATGCGGAAAGGCGAATTCATACACATGGGACAGGTAAGAAGAAAAGAATCGCTCGAGGCTCTGAGCAGGTTGGGACTTACAGAAAAAGACAGCGTTTTTTTAGGATACCCTGATTTTGGCACGATGGAGATACTGCTTAAATATTGGGGTGATACCAGGCCATTTAAATATATGCTGACACGAATATCCAAAGTACCTTATTTAAACTGCCTATCGCCTGGGGCGCCTTATGTAGGGGAAAGCATTTTAAACGATATAAAGAATGTTATAAGAGATTTTAAACCGACAAAGGTGTTCGTTTCTAACCCTCTTGACGTTAATAGAGACCACCGCTCGCTCTACCTATTTTTGCAGATAGCGCTATGGGATCTGGAAGGCGAGATAGCAAAGCCGGATATCTTTCCGTACCTTGTTCACATAAAAGGATGGCCGGAACCAAGGGGATACCATCCGGATATTGAACTGGCACCGCCTGATATGCTGAAAAGCGGCGAAATATCCTGGATGAGACTGGAATTGACGGATGAGGAAGTAAGGACGAAGCACGACGCCATGGAGTGTTATAAAAGCGAGAATGAATATAACCCGACCTATCTATTCACTTTTGCCAGAAAGAACGAACTTACCGGCGATTATCCGGTTATTAAACTATCAAGGGAGAGCGCATGGCGCAACGTAGGAACAGCGCTGGCATACGCGCGTAAAGGCGATGATTTATTTATAAGGCTGGCACTAAAAAATAAACGAGATAAAGACCTGGGCATGTCTATTTTTCTATTGGGGTACCGGAAAGATTTGGCATTTTCTAAAATGCCGAAGCTGGCTATTGATATGAGGCTAAGTGGTCTAAGCGTTAAAGACAGGAAACAAAAGATAAATGGTGGGAAGGTTCAATTGACCGAGGAGGGCAATAATTTAATCCTAAAGATTCCCCTGTCTCTATTGAACGACCCTGTATATATTTTGGCATGCGCGAAGGCAGGAACCATCGTTTTGCCGTTTGAGGATACAGCCTGGCGTATTATTCAATTTCAATGAGAGCGGTCTCGGGACGGTTCTCGAGGCCGTCTACAAACCAAATGTTTTACTTGACTAATATAACGCCCGGTGCTATCTTCGTATCGAAAAGGAGGAAGATATGAAAAACGCTTCGGATATACTGTTCCGTCTTTCAATAGTACCGGTAATACTGGCAGTGATTGTAAAGATCGGCTATTTGTCGGAATCTGTCTTCTCCATGGTATCTCCATTGAGAATAATGAGCTCCAGTCCGGCAACCTATTTGATCGTTACATGCGTGCTGCTTCTTTTTGCGGTCTATTTAAAGCTTCGGGAATCTTCAAAACAATAGTATCGAACCTTTCTTTTCTTGACACGGCAGTGCGCGTAGCATATAATCTTCACCGTCTTTGATAATATCAACCATATAGGCGCTCGAGAGAGCTTAAAAGGGAATTCCGCCCCGCACCTGCGTATAGGTGCGGGGTAATGGAAACGGTCCCGCCGCTGTAAGGGATGACGAAATTCGCATTCAGCCATTGGTGATCTTTGCGAAGCAAAGATCCTGAGAAGGCCGCGAAGAGTAGGATGAGTCCCCAGTCAGAAGACCTGCCTATGTGTGTAAAACCAAATGTCAAAATCCGAATGTCAAATTCGGATGAGGCGTTTGGAGCCGGTACGTGAGAATACCGGAATATACGGGTTTGTAAAACAGGGAACTGACCCCGCATCGTTATCGATGCGGGGTTTTTTATTTGGAACAGGGAGATGCAGGAAGATGAAACGGTCAACACTAGTATTATGTGTTTTGTGTCTGGCGCAAACGGCTTTAGCCGAAGAGAAGAGCACCCAGCTCGGTAAGATCGTCGTGACGCCGTCACGCATGGAGGAAAAGCTGGGCTCGGCCTCATGCTCAATATCCGTGACGGACACTCAGGATTTTGACAATAAGAAGATAAACACAGTCAGGCAGGCCCTGCAGGATCAGGTAGGTCTGGACGTGCGGCAGTCAGGCGCGTTCCAGGGCCAGACGGATCTTCTTATACGCGGCGGCAGCTCTAACCAGACGCTTATAATGGTGGACGGCTTAAAGGCATATGATCCGATCGCGCCTGGCGGCGGATATAACCTGGCCAATCTTACGCTCGATAATGTCGAACGGATCGAAATCCTGCGAGGGCCCCAGTCGTCCGCCTACGGTTCCGACGCCATGGCGGGCGTCGTCAACATCATTTCGAAAAAAGCGGAAGATACCTATGCGAACGCGACATGGGAAGCCGGTTCTTTTTATACATATCAAGAACAGTTTGAAGCAGGATCTGCCGCCCACGGCTTCCATTACAGCCTTGCGGGGTCCCGCCTCGACACGAAGGGAATATCCCAGGCCGAGGCGAAGCATGGCTGCCAGGAGCGGGACTTTTATGACAGGACCGCCCTAACGGGCAGGGTCGATTACGATATAAACGACAAGGCGAGTGTGGGAGCGACCATACGGTATACAAAATCCCATTTCGCGTTCGACCAGGGCGCCGATGCGGACGACGATAATGCCTTCTGCCTGCTAACGGAGAATTTTATCACGCTCTTCGCCGATCAGAAGATACTCGACCGTTGGAGCCATGCCCTGAAGATCGGATGGATGCAGACGATGCGGCAGTATTTTGACGATGATTCGCCTCCCGTCAACGATTTCG
>CAYGRZ010000064.1:0-3734 GCA_964352425.1 uncultured Planctomycetia bacterium
CACAGCAGACTGTGGCTCTGCTCGCACGGGTTCGAATCCCGTTAGCCACCCCAGTAATGTAACTCATTGTGCAACAATGAGTTATGACAAGTCTCCGACGGAGAAAATCCGCCGGAGACTTTTTATCTAGTGATGTCCCTATGACTTACGGTAGTTAATCATAAAATATCCCACTTTCCCACTTGACAACTTTCCCACGATAGTGTATACTTCCAATAGAAAGGAGAAAAGCATGAAAACACTCAAATCGCGCAAAATGACAAGAAGGAATGTAATTGATATCCATGAGGAGTTTATCCCATACCATACAAAGTCCCTCGATTCTAAGCATAGGATCACCTTAGGCGATAAATTGATTAAGGCGCTTGGCAAACGGAGGAACGTGGATGCCTATATGATGTTTATAGGCAGAGAAGGAGATATTTTATTGAGACCAACCATCTCCATTCCCAGTAATGAGGCATGGATATATCGTAACCCAAAGGTTATAGGAAAGGTGCGTAAAGGCCTTGAAGAAGCCAGGGAAGGGAAAACTGAACACGTAGGCGATCTGGATTCTTTCTTGGAGAACCTGTGAAATTCTTTTTAAGTTTTACGCAAACCGCTAAAGCCAATCTTAAGGAAATAAAAGAATCTTCTCATCTTGAGAAACGCTTTAAGGCGGTCTCGAAGGCTCTTAGATTTCTTCAAGAAAACCCGCGCCACCCCAGTTTACAGACCCATGAGTTTTCTTCTCTGGAAGGCCCTAATGGAGAAAAAGTGTTTGAAGCTTATGCGGAGCAGGATATACCCTCTGCGTATAGGATTTTTTTCTTTTACGGTCACCGCAAAGGAGAGATTGTTGTGGTGGCTGTTACTCCTCATCCATAATTAAGCAAATAGTAAAAAGTCTAGTTACTAATCCCTTCACTGAGGGGTGAGGAGACAGGAAAACTCTCTCTGAAATGTACAAAGTAGCCATTTCTGAACAAATAAAGCCAATATTGAGCACAAAATTACACAGAGAGGGCTTTCCTCACCAAGATTCAGGAGGGGTTGAGGATTTACCTATTATGATTTCGGGCTGTATGGCAGAACGGCAAAACAGTTCGTATTTCTCCAAATACAGTCAGGTAGCCAGAAATGAGCGAGCTGGAGACGGAGCCGAGCACTGTGAGGCGAAGTCGCCGAATCCCGTCGCCTACCCCAGAATAAACCCTTCAACAGCCGATCTGTTGAAGGGTTTTTCTTTGAAAAATATAATTATATGATTTGCCATATTCCACGCATGACCCCTTCAGCCCTACAAAAGCCTTGCCATAATGTGGCAGCGAGCCTATAATTGACGTCGTGAGGCCGCTATGAATAGAATATCCCAAATTACCACACCTCTATCTCTTGCGTGTGTGATCATATGCGCCCTTCTCATATCCGGATGCGCTGACTCGAGGCGCGCCGTCCCGCCGGAACTCACCGAGAAAGCTCAGGTCGTCGGCATCCCGGGCGTCCGCTCATTCGTCGAATCGCTCGATCCCCTGATGGAGAGGAGCATCCTCGAAGCCCTCAGGAACGAAGACCCGTCATATTTTCCGACGGCGCCCGATGGCACGAAGGAATATGCCTCACTCGCTATCTCCGGAGGCGCCGATAACGGCGCGTACGGCGCGGGCCTGCTGAAAGGATGGTCTGAAGAAGGCACGAGGCCTGTCTTCAAGGCCGTGACGGGGGTCAGCACGGGCGCCCTCATCGCCCCGTTCGCTTTTCTGGGCAGTGAGTACGATAAAAATATCGAGCATATCTACAAAAATATCTCCACGAAGAACATCGTAAAAAGAAAGAGTCTGATCAGCGGGCTCTTCGGCAATTCGCTCGCAAGCTCTGAGCCACTCGCGAAGCTCATCTTCGACAACTCTTCCGATGACATCGTGAAGGCGATCGCGCGCGAGCACGGCCGCGGCAGGAGGCTCTTCATCGGCACGGTGAACCTTGACGCCCAGCGGCTCGTCGTGTGGGACCTGGGGGCGATCGCCGTCCTGGCCTCGCGGGGTGACCAAAAAGCGCTCAAGCTTTTCAGGGATGTCCTTCTTGCGTCGGCATCGATACCGGTGACATTCCCGCCGGTCTTCATAGAGGTCGAGGCCGGCGGAAAGCGATATAAGGAGATGCATGTTGACGGAGGCACGCTCACACAGGTCTTCTACATGTACGGCATGGCGCACAATATACGGCAGGCGGCCTACCGGCTCGGATTCGACCCGAAGAAAGTGAAGGCGAGCCTCTACGTCATCCGTAACGGCCGCGTCGCGCCCCGCTGGAAGGAAATAAAGAACCACGTCGGCGCTATTGCCGAGCGGGCCATCGACAGCATGACGAGCGCCCAGGCGGTCGGTGATGTCTACCGGCTCTATGCGATCTCCAGGGCCAAAGGCAACGGGTTCCGCCTGGCATATATACCCGGTGACTATGTCCCCGATAAGAAGGAATTCTTCGACCAGCAGGAGATGCGGAGGCTTTTCGAGACGGGTTACAGGGAGGCCCTGGCAGGCCGCGCGTGGCACGATTGCCCGCCGGGCTGGGAATGCGCTATCGAAAAGAAGGAGTAACTATGATGGCTGAGGGGGGCAGGGTGAAGGCTTTATTGTTATTTTGCGTCGGCGCCGGTGTCTCGGTATATGCGCTGCTGGCGATGGATTCGTTCATGAGGACGGCGCGGTCGGTCCTGATGATGGGCTCAAAGCTTCAGCCGGGAGGCGCCGTCATCCAAAGCGCCTTTGCCGTGCTTTTCCTGATATGTCTTTTTATCGTCGGAGCGGCGCTGATCGTAAGTTCGGTCAGGCATATCATAGCGTCGTTAAAAAAATAACCAAGAGCTGTATAACCAAAGGAGGATGTATGCAATCATCGATCATAATGTTGAGTTTCATGGCAGCCGTCGTGATATTTTTTGCAGGTATCAGGATCGTGCGGCCGACCCACCGCGGCCTCGTCGAGAGGCTCGGCAAATACAAAGGTTTCGCGATGGCGGGATTCCACTGGATCATTCCTGTGATCGACAGGATGTTCCAGGTCAACGTCACCGAACAGATGGTCGACGCCGAACCCCAGGAGATCATCACCAACGATAACCTGAACGCCAGGGTTGACGCCCAGGTTTACTTCAAGGTGAAGGCCGACGAAGCGAGTGTGAAGAGCTGCCAGTATAGCGTGAACAATTACCAGTGGCAGATCGTCAACCTCGCCAGGACGACGCTGAGGAATATCATAGGAACGCTCACGCTCAAATCCGCCAACAGCGAACGGGGCAGGATCAACCTGGAGCTGCACAAGACGCTGTGCGAAGAGACGGAGAGCTGGGGTCTCGAGATCGTCAGGACGGAGCTTAAAGAAATTCAGCCGCCCCAGGATGTCCAGGAGACGATGAACAAGGTCGTGAAGGCCGAGAACGAGAAGGTCGCCGCTATCGATTTCGCCACCGCTACGGAAACCGTCGCGGACGGTGCCCGGCGCGCGGAGATCAAAAAGGCTGACGGAGTGAAGCAGGGCAGGGTCCTTGAGGCGCAGGGTGAGGCCGAGGCGATCAGGCTCGTCAACGAGTCGGCCGAGAAGTACTTTGTCGGCAACGCCCAGCTCTTAAGAAAGCTCCAGGCGCTTGAGACGGCCCTCCAGCATAATGCCAAGATCGTCATCCCGTCAGGTACCGATCTGGTCAATGTGATCGGCGAGATGGTGGGCGTGCTGCCGCTGGGGAAGAGAGA
>CAYGRZ010000064.1:3834-7241 GCA_964352425.1 uncultured Planctomycetia bacterium
ATCTGGTCAATGTGATCGGCGAGATGGTGGGCGTGCTGCCGCTGGGGAAGAGAGAGGCAAAATAATTATTCGCCCGTGACCTTGCCAGCCGGCATATTCGGATGTATACTATAATCCGCATCACTTATAACCAAAAGGAAGTGCAGTTATGAGAAAAATAGCAATATTGGCGTTGGTGGTAGCTGTTGCGGTGACGTTTGCTCTGCCGGCATTCGCAGCCACGAGCAGCAGTTGTACCAGCTGCGCGAAGCCGTGCAGTTCGTGCGCGAAGCCGTGCAACACGTGCCCGAAATCGTGTTCGCCGTGCGGCGTGAGCATATTCCAGCAGGCTGCAAACGCGATTACCTGTATGCCGTGCGCGACCTGCGGGCAGACCAAGTGCACGTGCCCGAAGCCGTGCTCATCGTGCAGTAAGTAACAGATATCGTTTCACGAGTATTGTCAAAAGGCGCCACTCCCGATGGGGGCGGCGCCTTTTTTCAGGGGGTCCGAGAAAATCCTTGATATTCTGCCGAGCCGGGGACTATAATATCGGGTAAAGGAGGCAGGCATACGATGAAAAACATTGTGATAGCGTGTATTATTGTAACGATCGCCACGGGTGCCGGTTACGCCGAGAATAAGAATTTTACGCCGAAAGGCAGTGTGTGCGTATTGGAGAAGGAGCCCCAGGCTACCGAGCCGGTAGGGGCAGTCGTCGAGACGGTCGGTGTATTCGTCGGCAAGATCGTTTCAGCCTGCGAAATAGCGTGCACCGGCGAAAGAAAGATCGCCGTAGAGAACGAGACCGGTGAATGCAGGATCTTCCCGTTCTGCGCTGCCACAAAGGTCGCGGATAATACCTTCCATGGCGTTACCTTCAACCAGCTTAAAAAAGGCGAAAAGGTAAAGGTCGAGTATACCGAAAAAGGCGCGAAGGCGGTGACGGTCGAGAAATAAACCGCGCAGACAGCATAAAAAAAACAAGGCCCGGTTATTAACCGGGCCTTGTTTTATCTGCTGTATATTATATTACAGCTTTACCACGTTCGTGGCCTGATCGCCCTTGGGACCCTTGGTGATCTCGAACTCGACCTCCTGGCCTTCCCTTAAGGTTTTAAAGCCCTCACCCTGGATTACGCTGTGATGTACGAATACATCCTTCCCGTCCTCGCAAGTGATAAAGCCATAACCTTTTGCGTCATTGAACCACTTAACTTTGCCTTTTGCCATTCTTTGCTACCTCCTTCCATGCGTATTAGCAGTAAGCCGAGCCTGATAAAAAAACCGCAAGGTTAGTAAACTCACCCTGCGGCCCATAAGATTCAGTCAGTCTCATATTTACTACCGTGGTCAAGGATATCACTATACCGGATATTTGTCAAGTATTATTTCATATTATTTTGGTTTGAACGCTTGTGGCAGGGATGATACAATAGTACCGCTACCAGGAGGGAAGACATGAATTCGCTGCTGCATATAATCGCCACGCCGCGGGGAGCCGACTCAAGGACGCTGAAAGTCACGGCTGCATTCCTGGAGGGATTCGGGAAACGGCATCCGGAATGCCGCATAGATACCTTAAACCTTTATGACGAAAAGCTTCCCGAGCTTACCGCACGGCAGCTCGATGGGAAATATGTCCTGTTGGGCGGCAAGGACCTGACGCCCGAGCTCGAAAAGGCCTGGCGCGGCGTACTGAAGCAGATCGAACGGTTCCTTTCGGCAGACGCCTATCTCATAAGCGCGCCGATGTGGAATTTCAGCATTCCGTACACCCTTAAACACTATATCGATGTGATCTTGCAGCCCAAATATCTGTTCCGGTACACCGCGAAGGGGCCGGAAGGCCTTGTGAGGGGCAGGAAGATGGCTGTCATAACGAGCCGCGGCGGCGATTACAGCGAAGGGAGCCCTTTCCGGCCGTATGATTTCCAGGAATCGTATCTGAGAACCGTCTTCGGGTTCGCCGGGATCACGGATATTACGTTCATCAACGCCCAGCCGATGGATGCGCTGGGGCCGCAGGTTCAGGCGGAGAAGATAGCCTCGGCGCAGGAAGCCGCAAAGAAGGCGGCAGAGGCCTTTTAGCCTGTGCAGCCCGCGGCTTTATAGTAATTGCTGAAACGGGCGTTTTGTAGTAATATTATGGCACCTTGGCGCCCGTAGCTTCCGCCTTCGCTTGTATATGCTGACTCGAGAAGCTTCCTCCTTCGCCTGTGAATGCTTTTGGTCAGGATTGGCTTCGGAGGACAAGTCGGCGGACAAGACAGGTGTTATTACGATCTGGCTATAAGCGCCCGTAGCTCAATTGGATAGAGTAGCGGGCTTCGAACCCGTTGGTTGGGTGTTCGATTCACCCCGGGCGCGCCATAATTAATAATGCAAATCCCAAGATGGAGTAATAATTTTGCGTATTCTTTAGGACTTATGGCATCGGACGGAAATCTCTCGCCCGATGGCAGACATATGGCATTTGTGTCAAAGGACTTAGACCTGATCAATACGTTCAAAATGTGTCTGGGCCTGCATAATAAGACTGCAATTAAAAGAAGTGGTTACGCTAAAGATAAGAAGAAGATATATTATGTAGTGCAGTTCGGTAATGTTAAATTGTATAATTTTTTGACAGATATCGGGCTAAGCCGGAATAAGAGCAAGACAATAGGGGCTCTATTAGTGCCGCCAGCATATCTGGCGGATTTTCTGAGGGGATTGATCGATGGAGACGGTAGCATTGGGTATTTCATTCACCCCGAAAGCAATAGAAAACAATTCAGGATAAGGATCACCTCTGCCAGCAAGCCGTTTCTCGACTGGTTAAAGAAGAGGCTAACGCTAAGGCTTGGTGTCCGAGGGTCCTTGGAGAAAGTTACGAGGGCTTACCAGCTCAATTATTACAAGGGTGATTCAAAAAAGATAGTAGAATATATCTACTATAATGACAATGTCCCGTGCCTAAAACGGAAATATGACAGGGCACAAATGATGATCGTGCGAGAGTGACGGAATTGGCAGACGTGTACGGCTTAGGACCGTATGCCTTTGGGCTTGAGGGTTCGACTCCCTCCTCTCGCACCATCCTACTTCGCCTGTATAAGCAAACTCGAGGGGCTTCGTAGGACAAGGTTTGTTGATAACTGCTTTGATGGAGTTGAAGCCAAATTGCGCTGACGAACAGGAAGAAAAGCCTCCGGCCCTACGGGCCGATAGGCCCGGAGGGGCCTATGGCCGACAGCAATTTGGCCGGCCCGTAGCCGAGCTCTGCGAGGCGGAGGACCAACTCCCTCCATCCGTACCATTTACTTGATTAAATAGCGAGGTAACTGTAACTAGGGACAGCGACTAGTTTATATGTTTACATAAACAAGCGTATGTGTTAATATTCCCGTATGCCAAGAATGGCAAGACTAGTTGTAACAGGCATC
>CAYGRZ010000065.1:0-6411 GCA_964352425.1 uncultured Planctomycetia bacterium
CCGGCGGCGCTATTTCAAGAATGACGATATTCGCCCTCGGTATCATGCCGTATATTTCCGCGTCGATCATCATCCAGCTCCTCACGGCGGTCATACCGGCCCTTGAGAAGCTCGCGAAGGAAGGCGAGGCGGGGCACAAGAAAATAACGCAGTATACGAGATACGGTACGATCGCGCTCTCGGTCATACAGTCGTTCTTTATAGCGCTGTGGCTCGAAAACATGAAGACGCCGGGCCTCGAGGGCATAATCCAGTTTCCCGGCTTGCCGTTCAGGATATTGACGGTGATCACGCTCACCAGCGGCACCGCGTTCATCATGTGGCTGGGCGAACAGATCCAGGAGCACGGCATCGGCAACGGCATGTCGCTCATCATCACCGCCGGTATCGTTTCGAGGATCCCGACGGCTCTGTACCAGCTGTATGCGCTGTTCAGCCCGTTCGCGCCGGAGAAGGCGCAGCTCGACCCGTTCACGCTGATCCTGATGGTGGCGATGCTTATATTCGTCGTCGTCGCGGTCATCGTCGTGACGCAGGGACAGCGGAAGATCCCCGTCCAGTACGCGAAGCGCGTCGTCGGGCGCAAGATATACGGCGGGCAGTCGACGTTCCTGCCGCTCAGGGTGAACCAGGCGGGCGTCATACCGATCATATTTGCGCAGAGCATCATCCTGTTCCCGGCGACGATAGCCGGTTTTATACCGAGCAAGGGCTTCCAGTCCTTTGCCCAGATGCTGACACGCGGCGAATGGCTCTATAACGGTTTATATGCGATCCTGATCATGTTCTTCGCGTATTTTTACACGGCTATCACCTTCAACCCGATCGACATATCGGATAACATGAAGAAATACGGCGGGTTCGTCCCGGGCATACGGCCCGGCCGGCAGACCGCCGAGTACCTCGATTTCATCATGACCAGGATAACGTTCCCCGGAGCGATATTCCTCGCGTTCATCGCGGTGCTGCCGAGCATCATCTCGGGCTGGCTGAAGATACCGTATCTGGTGGCAAGCTTCTTCGGCGGCACGGGGTTACTCATCATCGTCGGCGTCATGCTCGATACGATGAAACAGATAGAATCGCACCTGTTGATGAGACATTACGAGGGCTTCATGAAGAAGGGTAAGCTGAAGTCCAGGATATCGTAAAGGATATATACGTGAAACTGGTATTGTTAGGGCCGCCGGGGGCGGGAAAAGGCACGCAGAGCGTCGTTCTTTCTAAGAAATACAACCTTCCGCACATCTCGACGGGCGACATATTGAGGGAAGCGGTGAAGGCGGCTCTTCCGCTGGGGTTGAAGGCGAAGGAGTACATGGACGCCGGCGCGCTCGTCCCCGATGAAGTGGTGACGGGCATCGTCGCCGACAGGCTGCTCATGCCCGACACGAAAAACGGTTTCATCCTTGACGGTTTTCCGAGGACGCTGAAGCAGGCCGAGGACCTCGACAAAGCGCTTAAAAAGATGTCGTCCGGCATCGACATGGTCCTCTACTTCGCGACATCGACGGCGGTCGCGATCGAGCGGCTGACCGGCAGGAGGGTCTGCAAGTCCTGCGGCTTCAATTATCACATCAGGAATATTCCGCCCAGGAAAGAGGGCGTATGCGATACGTGCGGCGGCCCGCTCTTCCAGAGGCCCGATGACAACGAAGAGACGGTACGCACGCGCCTGAAGGTCTACGAAGACCGGACGAAGCCGCTGATAGATTTCTACATGAAGCAGGGGATCCTGAAGAGGGTCTCCGGCGACATGGGTGTCGACGAGCTGTTTAAGGTTCTTTCTAAGATATTCTCCGACGCTAAGCTTGCATGATAGCGTTACGAAACGATGAAGAGATAGCGGCGATCAGGAGCGCAGGCCGGATAGTCGCCTCGGCGCTCGCGCGGCTTAAGAAGCACATTAAGCCCGGCGTGCAGACCAAAGAGCTGGACGCGCTGGCCCGGCAGGAGATCCTGAAACACAACGGGTATCCGGCTTTCAAAGGCTACAAGGGTTTCCCGGCGAACATCTGCACGTCGATCAACGAGGTGGTCGTCCACGGGATACCGTCCGCGAGGCGCCTGAGGGACGGCGACATCGTATCGCTGGACGCCGGCGTGAAATTCAGGGACTATTTTGCCGACGGCGCGATCACGGTAGGCGTGGGCGTGGTCTCCGCAGCTGCCGAGAAGCTGATGCGGGTGACCGAGAAAGCCCTTCATATAGGCATAGCCAACGCGCTCCCGGGCAGGAGGCTAACGGATGTGTCCGCGGCCATCCAGGCGCACGTGGAGTCGAACGGGTTCAGCGTCGTGAGAGTATTCGTCGGGCACGGCATAGGCGTGAAAATACACGAGGAGCCCGAGATACCGAATTACAGGACATCGAGGCCCGGGCCGGTGCTGGAGCCGGGCATGGTCCTGGCGATCGAGCCGATGGTCAACGCCGGGACGTACGATGTGGAGATCCTGGAGGACGGCTGGACGGCGGTTACAAAAGACAGGAAGCTCTCGGCCCACTTCGAGCATACGATAGTCATACGGGAAGGCGGAGCCGAGATATTGACGGAGTAAGGATATGTGCCCAAAAGAAGAGGCGATCACAGTCGAAGGTAAAGTAGCCGAGACGCTGCCCAACGCGATGTTCAGGGTAGTGCTGCCGAACGGCCACAGGGTGTTGGCCCACGTCTCAGGCAAGATGAGGATGAATTTTATAAGGATACTTCCCGGCGACAGCGTGACGCTGGAGCTTTCGCCCTATGACCTGACGCGCGGAAGGATAATCCGCAGAGAGAAATAACATGAACCCCGCACCTTCTGGGTGTGGGGAGTGAATAGAAGAGAGAAGGTGCGGGGTGAAAGTAAGATCGAGTATACGAAAAATATGTCCCAAGTGCAAGATAGTCCGCCGCAAAGGCTGTCTGATGGTCATATGCGCTAATCCGAAGCACAAGCAGAGGCAGGGGTAAGGCAAAAATTTCAGGAGGTTTAACGGTGCCAAGAATAGTGGGTGTTGACATTCCGAAGGAAAAAAGGATCGAGATAGCGTTGATGTACATATACGGCATAGGCCGCGCCGTGTCCAACAAGATCCTGAAAGTGGCGAACATCAATCCGGACAAAAGGGCGAAGGACCTGACGGAAGAAGAGGTCGCAAGGCTCTCATCGATCATCCAGAAGGACTATAAGGTCGAAGGTGACCTGCGGCGCGAAATATCCGCGAATATCAAGAGGCTTATCGATATAGGCACATACAGGGGGTTCAGGCACAGGAGAGGGCTTCCGGTCAGGGGGCAGAGGACCAAGACCAACGCGAGGACCAGGAAGGGCCCGAGAAAGACGGTAGGCGTCGTGAGGGCGAAGGTGGAAAGAAAGCCGCCGATTGCAGGGGGCGGAGCAAAAAAATAAGGGACTGATACGTGGACGAAAAAAAACCGACTAAACCGAAGAAGAGTAAAAAGTTCGTAAGGGCCGCGTCGAGCGGCGTGGCCCACATACTTGCGTCGTTCAACAACACGATCGTCACGATCACCGACAGAGAAGGTAACACGATCGCGTGGGCTTCGACCGGAAGCTCGGGCTTTAAGGGTTCCAAGAAGTCGACCCCGTTCGCGGCCGGCATCGCGGCGGAGGGCGCGGCGAAGAAGGCGGCAGAGCGCGGCGTCAAAGAGGTCGAAGTGGTAGTGAAGGGGCCGGGGGCGGGCAGGGAGTCCGCCATACGGTCGTTACAGGCGGCGGGCCTGACTATACGGTCGATCAAGGACGTGACCCCCATACCGCATAACGGATGCCGTCCGGAGAAGCGGAGGAGAGTCTAATGGCAAGAGATACAGGCCCATCGTGCAGGCTGTGCAGGAGAGAAGGCAACAAGCTCTTTTTGAAAGGTACCCGGTGCATGACCGAGAAGTGCGCGTACAACCGCCGGTCGTTCGTGCCGGGCCAGCACGGCCAAACCCAGATGAGGAAGAAGGAGTCGAACTACGGCGTGCAGCTGAGAGAGAAGCAGAAGGTCAAGCGGATATACGGCGTACTCGAGCGCCAGTTCAGGCACTACTTCAGGATCGCTGAACGCTCGAAAGCAGTAACCGGCGTCATGCTGCTGCAGCTCCTGGAACGAAGGCTCGATAACGTCATATTCAGGATGAACCTCGCGAATTCCCGGGCCGAGGCGAGACAGCTCGTCCAGCACGGCCTGATCTGCGTAAATAACAAGAGGCTGGACATACCGGCATATACCGTAAAGCTGGGCGAGGAAGTGTCGGTAAAGGTAAAAGAGAAGGCCGCGAAGGTCCTGAAGGAACGGTTCGAGTCGCTGAAGGACAGGCCGGTCCCGAAATGGCTCGAGGTCGATATCCAGGGCCTTAAAGCCAAGGTTACCGCAATGCCGACGAAGGAAGATGTCGGCTTCCCGATACAGGAACAGCTGATAGTCGAGTTGTACTCGAAGTAATATTGAAAAGATCTCTCGGCCGCTACCTGCCGGAAGGCAGGCAGTTCGTCGCGGCCTCGAGATTAAATTTGCTTCGCAAATTTAAGGAGATACGATACATGGGTATAAGCATGAAGAATTTCGAAATGCCGAAGAAGCTCGTCCTGGATGAGGCGAGCTACACCCCGACGTACGGCAAGTTCGTGGCGGAGCCGTTCGAGAGGGGATACGGCATGACGGTAGGCAATTCCCTGCGCAGGGTGCTGATCTCGTCGATAGAGGGCACGGCGGTGACATCGATCAAGATCGACGGTGTGCACCACGAGTTCTCTGCGATAAACGGCGTCCTGGAGGACGTGCCCCAGATCATCATGAACATCAAGAAGCTGATCCTGAAGTCGCACTTCAAAGTCCCGAAGCCGATGGTCATCGATGTCGATAAGAAGGGCGAGGTCACGGCGAAGGATATCGAGACGGACGAGACCGTTGAGATCGTGAACGGCGACCTGCACATCGCGACGCTCACGAAGAATGTCAAGTTCCGTATCGAGATGGAGGTCGCCCGCGGCAGGGGCTACGTGCCGGCGGAGCGCAACAAGAAGGAAGGGCAGTCGATAGGCGTGATTGCGGTCGATTCCATATTCACCCCCGTCAGGAAGGTCAATTTCTACGTTGAGAACACGCGCGTCGGCCAGATCACCGACTATGACAAGCTGATCCTCGAAGTGTGGACCAGCGGCGCGATCGACCCGAAAGAGACGCTGCTCTACGCGTCGAACATCCTGCAGAGGCATCTCGATATATTCGTCGGGTTCGGCAAGCTTCCGGAAGAGGAAGAGGTCCTCGAGGAGACGGAAGAGCAGAAGATGCTGAAAGAAAAACTGAAGATACCGATCTCGGAACTCGAGCTTTCGGTCAGAAGCTCCAACTGCCTGAGAGAGGCCAGGATAAAGACGATCGGGGACCTCGTCAAGAAGACGGAACTCGAGATGCTGAAGTACAGGAACTTCGGCAAGAAATCGCTTGCGGAGATGAATAAGATACTTGTGGAGATGGGGCTGTCGCTCGGGATGAAGTTCGAGGAAGAGCCTAAACAGAAGGAAGAAGCGGAGTAATATGAGGCACAGAAAAAGACGGTCAAGGCTCAGCATGATGACGGCGCGCAGGAACGCCACCATGATAAACATGGTCAAGAGCCTGTTCAAGCACCAGAGGATAGAGACGATACACGCGCGGGCGAAGGAAGCCAGGCGCCTTGCCGAGAGCCTTATCACGTTAAGCAGGGAAGATACGGTCGCGGCGAGGAGGAGGGCGTATTCGATATTGGGCGACAGGGACCTGGTCGGGAAGCTCTTCAAAGAGATCACGCCGCTGTTCAAGGCCAGGACGAGCGGCTACACGCGCATTATACCGCTCGGTTTCCGGCGGGGAGACGGGGCGAGTCTCGCGATCCTCGAGCTGACGGAGAAGAAGGTCATCGTGAAAGCGCCGAAAAAGAAGAAGGAAAAGGCGAAAGAGGCCGCTCCCGAAGCCGCCAAGAAGACGGCGGATGAGAAGAAAGAGGCCAAGAAGGATGAGTCTAAGATAAAGCACATCCCCAAGTCCAAGCCGACCTTCGAAGAAGAGAAGAGGCACGAGAAGGCCAAGAGCGAGGATAAGAAGGCGTCTGAGCAGAAGGGCTTCATGAAGAACTTAAGAGGCCTCTTCCGCAAGCGCGGCGACCGCTAATAGAATATAGCAGCTTACATAGGGACACATCCCGTTTTCGGGATGTGTCCCTTTTATTTAGCGTGCCTCGACATTGTTGTGCAAGCCCTTGCGGCCTGGGTGCCTCGCGGGGACGTTCGGTTTTCCCCTGCGAGGAAAACCTCACTCCGGAAAAATTGCTCGCTCTCCGCCTTCGCCGTTGCATGTGTAGGTGAGAGATTGGCTTCGGCGGATCCATGCCCGCTCGCAATTTTTAGGCCCCGCTCGACACCCAGGCCTCCGGGCTTGGT
>CAYGRZ010000066.1:0-5789 GCA_964352425.1 uncultured Planctomycetia bacterium
GTGTTGATAGGACTTTAACCTATTGGTAAAGAGCGCTACGTGGTACACATAAAAAACCCCGAATCTTCCTTCGGGGTAAAAATACTCTGTGGCTGTCGACTATGGACTGCCGACCAGCTGTCTTCTCCCATCCAGCCTATACTGTCGGCGCCTGAATCTCACAGGCTCTGCCCCGGATATCCGGGACTCGCGGGCTATGTCCCGCCAGAAGCGCTGGCTTCTTACGGAATGAACCGCCGGCTGGGGAATTCCTGCCCGCCGACCTGTCCGCCGAAGCCGTACCTGATTTTAACTTTCAGAACGGCGTAGGCGGAAGCCTATTTTATTCAACAGGCTTTGCCGGCGAAGGCGGGTCACCCCACCCCGAAGACATTGTTATTATACCTGATTTTCCGGCCCTGTCAAATCATTTTATGCGCCCGCGCTTGAGGCCTTGCCCCGGGCACCTATTGACACCCGATGCTTCGTATGATATTATTAGGCCAAATAAGGAGGTCTGTATGAAGAAACTGGTTGCTGTAGCGGTAGTGGCAGCGTTGTGCGCGGCGTGTGCGGGTTTCGTATCCGCGGCCGACGACGCAAAAGCGAAGGCAGCGCCTGTGGTTCAGAAGGCGCCGATCCTTCCTCCGGTTACACCGGTAAAAGGCATGCCGCCGGCCAGGCCGATGGGCAGGGCCAATGTGAGCATGCTGTTCGGGACGGTCACCAACGTAGACGCGAAGGACCCTTCAAAAGTGAAGCTGGAAGTGACGACCGAAGCCGATAAGAAGGCCCATGCCATAGAGGTGCTCCCGACCACGACGGTCACAAAACTCACGGACATATCCGAAGTGAAGAAAGGCGACAACGTGAGGGTCATGACGAGGAAGGTCGACGATAAGGATGTCGCGATGGGCATAATGTTCGGCAAGATACGGAAGCCCGCGCCGAGGCCAGTCGCAGCCCTGCCGCAGAAGCCGGCCGCGCCTGTTGCAAAGGAACAGCCGAAGAAATAGCACGATGACCGAGAAGGAACTCGAGAGGAGTTATAAGCAAGAACTGGAGCGGCTTGAGTGGGAGTTCTCACTTCTGTATGAGATCTCGAACGCGATGAGGACTACCCTCAAGCTTGACCAGATATTGTACATAATTCTCACGGCGCTTACCTCGCACGAGGGCCTCGGCTTTAACCGCGCGATGCTCTTCCTCGTGAACGACAAGGAGGCCGTCCTCGAAGGCGTGATGGGCATCGGCCCTCATACCGCGGAAGAAGCCGGCAAGATATGGCACGCGATCTCGCAGCGGAAGATGACGCTCGATGATTTCATCGCCTCCTATGACATCTTCAAGAAAGACCCCGAATCGACGCTGAACCAGATCGTCAAAGGCATTAAGATACCGCTGCGCGAGGACATGGGCATACTCGCCCTGACGATCCTCGAGGGGATGCCGTTCGAGATAACCTCCCACGAGGCGAAGAAGATCGTCGATCCGGAGATACAGAGGACGCTCAACACCGACTTCTTCGTGACGATCCCGCTCAAGGCCAAGGATAAAGTGGTCGGGGCGATACTGGTCGATAATATCTTCAACAAGAAACCGATCACCAAGTCTGATGTCCGCATGCTCGCGATGTTCGCCAGCCACGCGGGGCTCGCCATCGAGAACTCCAGGCTGTTCGAGGAGACGGTCTACCTTTCCAACACCGACTGGCTTACCAAATTATGGAACTACGGCAAGTTCCACCAGAACCTCTCGTTCGAGCTGGAACGCGCGAAGATGGTGCAAACGAGCCTGAGCCTCGTGATGGTCGACGTGGATAATTTCAAGAATTATAACGACACGCTCGGGCATATGAAGGGCGATGAGGCGCTGAAGGCCATAGCGGGCGTACTGCAGATCAAATCCCGCAAGTGCGACGTCGTGGCCAGGTACGGCGGCGAGGAGTTCGCGATCACGATGCCGAACACCTCGAAAGAGAACGCGAGGCTCTTTGCCGAGCGGCTCAGGAGCGAGGTCGAAAAGATATTCGCTGAGGAACCCGCCATCGGAGCGAACAAGCGCCTTACAATTAGCTGCGGCATCGCGACCTATCCTGAAGACGCCGGCACGAAGAGCGAGCTCGTCTCGCGGTCTGACATCGCCCTGTACGAGGCGAAGCGCTCCGGCAAGAACAGGACCTGCATCTATTCAATGGCGATGGAAGAGCAGAAGGCCGCATAGCGCCGTATAAAAAATATGGCCGCATACATGTATCGTATGCGGCCTTTTTTCGTTTATTATTTCCGTTATATGGGCTGCATCGGGACCGCCGCTTCTTCAACAGGCGCCGCCAGTTCCCCGGCAGAGCCCTCTTCGGTCTTCCCTTTCGCCTTCTTCCGCTCATCGAGGAATTTCACCGAGACTATCTTCGAAACGCCGCGCTCCTGCATCGTGATGCCGTAGATGATATCGGCGAGCTCCATCGTGCGCTTGTTGTGCGTGATGATGATGAACTGAGACATCCTGATGAACTCTTTCAGGACGCCGGCGAAACGCATTACATTAGATTCATCGAGCGGGGCGTCCAACTCGTCGAGGACGCAGAACGGGCTCGGCTTGACCTTGAAGATCGAGAAGAGGAGCGCGCACGCCGTCATCGCCTTCTCGCCGCCCGAGAGCAGCATCAGGTTCTGGAGCTTCTTGCCGGGCGGCCGCACGATGATCTCGATACCGGATTCCAGGACATCCTGTTCGTCTATCAGGACCAGCTCCGCCTGGCCGCCCCCGAACAGCATCCTGAAGAAATTCTTGAACTCGACCTGTATCTTCTGGAAGGTCTCCAGGAACAGGTCCTTCGTCGTCTTATTTATCTTCTGTATCGCCTTCATCAGGGAGTCCCTGGCATTGACGAGGTCTTCCTGCTGATGCACAAGGAAATTGCAGCGCTCTTCGAGCTCTTTATGTTCATCGATCGCCACGAGGTTCACCGGCCCCATCTTCTCAAGCCGCTCCTTGAGTTCGCCTACCTGGGCCATCATACCCTCCCAGTCGATATTCTCCTCGATCTCGACCTGCGCGGTCTCCATATCGACTTTATACGCCTGGACCATCCTGTCCTTCAGGTTCGTCTTCTTGAAATTGAGCTCCGTCAGTTTTACGTCAAGGTCCCGTATCTGGTTGCGGAAACCCTCGAGAGTACCGTCTTTCTCTTTCAGCATGACTTCATCCATGCCGAGCCGCGCGTTCAGGTCCGCCCTCGTCCCCTCGACCGCCGAAGATTCTTCGCCGACCGACTTTAAGGAGCCTGCGATCTTCTCGTTCTGGGCGGCCAGGCCGATGATCTCATCCGCAAGTGCCTTCGCCTTCTCGGCCGACTCTTTCATCAGCGCGTCCTTGGTATACAGGGTATCTTCGAACTCAAAGAGCAGGCCTTCCTGCGCCTTCAGGTTGTTCTGTACGTTCTCGACTTCCCTCTTCAGAGATTGGGCCTCGGCTCTCAGGGTCGCCATCTCGAGCGCTATTCTTTCACGCTCGCTTCTCTTGTCCGCTATCAACGCCTGTGACTGGTCTATGAATGCCTGCATCGAGCTCTTTTCCTGCTCAAGGGTGTTGAGGTCGGCATTCAGCGTTTCGCCCTTCCGGGTATGCTCAAGTATAGTCTGGCTGACTTCTTCAAGTTCGGAATCAAGCAGGAAGGCCTCGTCCTTGAATTTCGTCACATGTTCTTCCTGGGAATCTTTCTTCGCCTTCGCGTTGGCAAAATTGATGTCTTCCTGGCGCAGGCTCGCGTCGAGCGAGCTTATATCGGCCTGGAGCGCATTGCTCCGACTCATCTTTTCTTCACGCCCCGCGCTTAGCGTCACCGACCTCTCTTCGGCGCCTCTGTACTCGGCCCTCAGGTCTTCAAGCCGCTCTTTCCGGCCGATCAGCAGCGACTCTTCGCTGTCGCCTGAGCTTCCGCCGGAGACCTTGCAATTATCGAACATCTGGCCCGACTTCGTAACGAACCTCGCGGATGGCGGACCTGAATTCCTCATACCGTCCTCGATCGATTCCGTGACATAGGAGCTCGCCAGGAAATGTTCGAGGACGATATCGAACCGCGGATCGACCGCCACAAAATTCCTGGCCGGCGTATGAGCCGCACCTGACGCCGCCGGGAGGGGCTGGGCCTTCTTGAGCGTCTCGAGCGAGACGAAACTGGCCTTGCCGACCCTGTTCGACTTCAGGTACTCGATCGCATGCACGATATCGCTGTCACTGGCCGTGATGATGAGCTGGGCATCGTCGCCGAGCAGTGTGGCGAGAGCCTCTTCATACCCCTTCTCCACCTTTATGATATCGGCGAGGACGCCGAGGACGCCGCCGAACGACACCGTGTCCTCGCCCGCTTTTACAAGGAGGCCTCTGACGCCGCTCTTGAACCCCTCGTGCGTCTTGAGGCTCTCTTCGAGCATCTCTATCTTCGACCGTAAGCCGGCCTTCCGGTTCTCTTCTTTCGCTATCTCCGTCTCGAAATCCTTTATCTCGAAGGCGACCTGGTCGCTGGCCTTCCTCCTGGATTCCAGATCCTCCTTAAGAGCAAGGACCTTCTGCTCGATCGTCCCGAACTCCGCCATCGCTTCGGCCAGGACCTTCTCGGTCGATTCCAACTCTCTATGGACCTCATCCTTCTCTATCTCGAGCCTGCGCTGGCGGGCCTTCTTGTTCTGGACGTCGGCGCCGAGCTTTATCAGCTCATTCTTTATCCTGGTCTCTTTCGCGAGGTAATCGATGATCTGCATCTTGAACGTCTTGGCCCTCGACTCGGTCTCCTCGACCTCCTTCGCGATTGTACCCAGGCGCGCGTCCCGCTCCTCGACCGCCGACTGCTTGGCTGCCTTCTCGGACGCTACCTTCTCGAAATCTCCCTTCAGCCTCTCGACGAGCGCTTTCGCGCCCTGTATCTTCTCGGTAGCCGACTCGATCTCCTTCTTGAAGCCCTCCTGCATGATGCGCGACTCTTCGATCCTCTCCTTGTCGATCTCGATCTTGTGGGCATTCATGCCGAGCGCGTTCGACATCTCGGAGGAACGGTTCTTTAGTTCCGATATCCTGTTATTCACCTCGTTAAGGGTCTGCCTCTGCTCGGATATCTTCGCCGCTATCGCGTCTATCCCGGCGCTGAGCTCCCGCTCCCTGGCCCTGGTGTCCTCGTTCTCGACGGCGAATGTGGCCTCCTGCGTCTTCAGGGTCCTGTAATCGGCGAATGAGAGCTTCACTTCCATGTCTTTCAGCTTCTCGAAATCGACCTTGTAACGCTCGGCCTTCTTCGCCTGCCGCTCGATCGACCCTATCTGGCGTTTCACCTCGGTGATGATGTCGTTGATGCGCAGCAGGTTCTGCTCGGTCTGCTCGAGTTTGCGCAGCGCCTCTTTCTTCTTCGCCTTGTATTTCGTGATGCCGCTCGCCTCTTCGAAGACGTAGCGCCTGTCCTCGGGCTTGGAGCTCAGGATCAGGTCAATCTTGCCCTGTTCGATGATCGAATAGCTTTCGGTGCCGATACCCGTGCCCATCAGAAGATCGGAGATGTCTTTCAGCCTGACGGGGGTCTTATTCAGCAGGTACTCGCTCTCGCCGGAGCGGAAGACGCGGCGTGTTATTGTGACTTCATCGTAATCTATCGGGAGTATTCTTTTTTCGTTGGAGAAAATGAGGGATACTTCTGCGAAGTTGATCGGTTCTTTTGTATCGGTGCCGTTGAAGATGACGTCCTGCATGCTGGACGCGCGCAGGGATTTTGCGGATTGCTCGCCGAGGACCCATCGTATCGCATCGGCGACGTTGGA
>CAYGRZ010000067.1:0-5681 GCA_964352425.1 uncultured Planctomycetia bacterium
TATGTTGCTGTCCTTGTGAATCCTTAAAGAAATCCTCCGGCGCGGCGGCGGGCGCGACTGTCGAGATCGGCGCGGCGGCGGGCCCTTCGACGCGGCCGAATGGTGTTGGCGAGGTTTGTGTAGACGTTAAGGCGGACCGATCTTGCTCTCGAATAATTTCTTTTTCAAAAAAAACTTGAAGATCATCTATTACTTTCGAAGCGTTTTTATTATTATTTAAAATACTGCTTCGGATTTTACCTCGAAACTCTCGGTATCGATTCGCATTTTCAAATGTCAGATAAAACGGCGGATATCCTGATCTTATTAAAATATAATTTACAAAAAGGCTTATGGTTCGATGGTTACCCGTAGAAAACGGATGAATCTGGTGCAACTTAAAATATAAATCTGAAATTGCATGAAAAAATTCTTTTTTACCAATCCCTTTTTTATACAGATCACTTACCAATGTTTTGAATCGTTGTTCTCGCTCCGAATCGTAATACAAAATACCAGAAGACGGCCTTATCGTACGATTCCAATCCTCCATTGCTTTTATGAGATCTTCAGCGACAACATTATCTCGCTTCAAAAACTCATTTAACATCTCCACTGCTTGCGCATACTGCTTAATGGTTTCATCAGTAATAGGCCCTTCCACATCGCGATTTTCGGGAATTCGCCTCAACTCCGTCCCTACCCTTGAGACATCCATCGGCGCGAATCCTACTGCGGGCGGTAACTTCACGGGTTCCTCAACAGCCGCCCTCTCCTGCGCCTTCTTTTCTAGAGCCTCTTTATACGCTGCGGCTGCTTTGCGCCTGAGATCGTCGCGCGTCAGCTTAAAGGAGCCCTTCTCACATGTCACCGTCACCACCTCACCGCGAACCGATATGTCCGTTATTTCGCCCAAATCATTTCCCTGCCGCTCCATTTCATGCTGCTTAATTTCGAGCAGCACCTCTGCTGTGACCGCTTTTTTGTCCGCCTCTGGACCAAGCTCATTCCAGAGGCTGGCAGGCATCATCACAGATGTCCCGGCCATTATCTTCACGAGTTTCGCATGGAGCTCGCCAAGCCTTCCTGCCAGGACCTCGAAATACGGCGACTGGTATCCCTGCGGCGTCGTATAGGCCGGCATGATCGAGACGTACGATATATTCTCCTTCTTGAACATGTCGCAGAGGTTATCGGTATGGAAACCGCCCGTGATGATGATGGCCATCTTCGGCCCGGCGGCCCCGGCGGGCCTCTCCGTCTTTATATTCTTCACGAACGCCGCATCGCGCTTGAATGAGCATTCGTAGAATTTCGACATCTCCCTGCGGTAGCCGTCGATCTTATCGATGCCGGGCCCGAGCGTGTTCGTTACGCCGTAGGCGGGCCCCTGCGCGGCTATGAAGTCCTTATAGTGGCGCATGTCGAACATGCCAATATTCGCCTGGTAATAGCGGTAGTCGCTACGGCTTAAGTTCATGTTGAAGATATTCCTCAGGATCGCCATGTTCTTTGAGAGCGTGCCGAGCGTGCGCTCCGTACCGTTTATGTAGAGCACATCGCGTATCTTGTTCTCGAGGGCGTCCATCTCATCCATCGCCTTCATCTTGTCCATCGCTTCGTAGATGGATATATAAGCGATGTACTTCTGGAGCTCGGGATACTCCGCCATGTCGATATTGACGATCTTGGCCTTCGATATCAGGTACGCGTAGAAATCCTTCTGCGAGATGCCCTCGGACCTGAACTCGACCGTCTTCTTCACAAGCTCTTCCATCGCGCGTTTCGACAACTTCTTCTGGAGGCTGTCTATGAGCGATTCCTTCTCATTATCGGCCCTGTCGAAGTCTATGGCGGCCTCGTCTTCCATCGCCTGACTTAAGTAGCTGATATTCGGGTACGGCTTCATGTCGATGGCGTGTTTCTTAGCCACATCGAGCAGATACGCGATATATTCCCTGAATTCGAGATTATTGTTCTTATATTGTGAATATCTATAATCCAACTCCAGCAGCTCTTTGGAGTAGATCTTCGTCTTGAAGATAGTCATGGTACGGCCCAGGTCGGCGAGGTCCTTATCGACCGCGCTCTTATACTTGAGCGACTCGGTGTATACGCCCATGTTCTCGAGGTAGAGGCCTTTGTCTTCTATGCCCCAGAGGCGTATCTTTTCCGGATTCCTGATGGCGGCAAGTTCACCGCCATTGACCGTGCCCTGCTTCACGAAGTAATCAGCTACCTCCTGCCGGATCTCAAGATCAGGAATGCCGGTAAATACTGAAAGGTCATAATCACGGGCTGCGCCTTCGAGGTTCACGATGGAGATGCCATACTCCTTATTCAGATACCTGATGATATCCGCGATCTTCTGCTGGGCGTAGTAATTGCAGTGCGCATCCTGTATGTGCACGATCACCGAGCTCGACGACGGGATAGCATTACGGCATTTGACGAGGCCGAGCGGCTCCGGAAGGGCAAAGGTGTCAGGATTGAGGACCCGAACAGCGCCCGGGCCGCCGCCACCATCGGCGCCGACGCTAGTAAGCGGCGATGGTGCTGCGACAGCCCAGGCTTGGCCTACGAAGCCAATCGGGCGAAGTAGGCCAAGATCATACGATACTATATTAACAAGAAAGGCCACCAGAGTGATGGTACACACCACCACCTTGAATGGCCCTCTCATCCTTAGGCACGGTTCAGGATGATGACCCTGAGCCTGCCGAAGGGGCAACATGAAAGCGTGGCTATTAGCTCTAGCGTCTGACATAACTAACAACCTTCTCTCTTTAAAAACTTTTGAAAATTTTTAATGAACGCGTCAAAAAATATACCCGCCTGCCGGCGGGCAAGCCCGCCTGACCAACAGGTACGCTTCAAAGCCAAGCGCGTTGAAGCCACGGTATATTTTTTCTAGCGTCTAACGATTACCCTCCTGATAATAAGTTTACCCTATAATTATATAATGGCAAGGCAAAATAGCTTTCTTTTGTATATCCTAACATTCGCTCATATTTTGATTCGCAACTAGGGCGTCGTTGACTTTTGCGGCTGCCTTACGCATTATTGAGCAAGCCCTAGCGGCCTGGGTGCCTCGCGGGGACGTGTGGTTTTCCCCTGCGAGGAAAACCACACTCCGGAAAAATTGCTCGCTCTTTTTGCCTGTGATCAAGCCCAGTCAAAAATCCATGCCCGCTCGCAATTTTTAGGCCCCGCTCGACACCCAGGCCTCCGGGCTTGTGGGATGCGTAAGCACCGCAAAAGTCCCGCCGCCATGCCGCTCTCCACAAATTTTTCGGCTTACCGAGTGGCGGAACTTTCGGATGCGTGCCGAAGCGAATCTTTAAAATTTCGATACGTTATGCCGATCCAGGCTTCACCATCGAAATTTTAACGACAGCGAGCGAGGATGGCTAATCCGAGCGAGCGACGAGCGAAGGCACCTTCCGAAAGTAAACGCCCTGAGAGAAGCCGAAAAATTTACTTCTTCAATACTTTCTTGAATTCTTTGGTGATCGCGGGGATGATCTCGAAGATGTCGCCGACGATGCCGTAGGTGGCGACTTTGAAGATGGGTGCGTCGGGGTCTTTATTGATGGCGACGATGACCTTTGACGACTGCATGCCTATCAGGTGCTGTATCTGGCCGCTGATGCCGCACGCTATGTAAAGCTTCGGACAGACGGTCTTGCCCGTCTGGCCGACCTGGTGCGAATACGGCATCCAGCCCGCATCGACAGCGGCTCGTGATGAACCGACCGCGCCGCCAAGCACCTTGGCGAGCTCTTTGACCATGGCGAAGTTCTCGGGGCCCCCAAGGCCGCGGCCTCCCGAGACGATGATATCGGCCTCGGAAAGATTAACCGTCTCCTCTATCTCTTCGACGATATCGAGAAGCGTCGTCCTCGACTTGAGGAGGGCCGCCGGATATTTCTTCCTGATGACCTCTGCCTTGTGGCCTTTGTGGATCTCGGCCTCTTTCATGACCTTGTGCCTGACGGTCGCCATCTGCGGCCTGTGGTTCGGCGTGATGATCGTGGCCATAATGTTGCCGCCGAACGCCGGGCGGGTCTGCAACAGCAGCTTTTCTTTCTCATCTATGTCGAGGCCCGTACAGTCGGCGGTGAGCCCCGCGTCGATCTTGATCGCGACACGCGCGCCGAGGGACCTACCGATGACGGTGGCGCCGCACAGGATTATCTCGGGTTTATATTCCTCGACGAGGCTCACAAGGACTTCCGTATACGGGTCGTCAAGATAGGATTTGAGCGCAGGGTCATCGACGATGTAAATCTTGTCGGCGAGCCTGTGCGAGAGCTCCTCTATCTTCGATTCAATATCGTGGCCGAGGATCACGGCGCAGAGTTTGGCGCCCAGTTTCTTGGCAAGCTTCTTCCCCTCGCCCAGGAGCTCGAATGATATCGTCTGTATCACGCCCTTCTTCTGCTCGCAGAAGACCCAGACGTCCTTATAGGAGGAGAGGTCCTTCGTGCCGATGGTCTCTTTCTTGAGCTCGATCGCGCTGAATTTACACACCGGAACGCAGGCGCCGCAGAGCGTGCATTTGGCCATGTCGATAACGGCCTTTTTATTAGCCATCGTTATCGCGCCAAACGGGCAGGACCTCACGCAGAGCGTGCAGCCGGTACATTTATTCAGTATGACGGTGATGGAGTTTGACATATTATATGATGACATCCTTCAAGAGCTGTACAACTTCCTGCGCCACCTGGCCGGTATCGCCCTTGATCATCTCTCCGCCTTTCCTTGGCACAGGAGTGAATATCTTGACAACACGCGTCGGCGAGCCCTCAAGGCCTATCGACTTCGGATCGCAGTCCACATCGGCAGCGGTCCATTTGAGAACGTGCGCTGCCTTTGCCCTCATCATGCCCTTTAACGACGGCATGCGCGGCGTATTGATCTCTTTGACGACGGTGATGAGGCACGGCAGCGGCGTCTCGATGATATCGTATCCCTCTTCGGTCATCCGCTCGACCTTCGCCTTTCCGCCCGTGATCTCTTCTATCTTCTTGACATAGGTGACCTGCGGGATATCGAGGTGCGTCGATATGCCGGGGCCGACCTGCGCCGTATCGCCGTCGGAGGCCTGCTTGCCGCACAGGATGATGTCGAAATCGCCGACCTTCCTGATCGCGCACGAGAGCGTATAGCTCGTCGCCCACGTGTCCGAGCCGGCGAACTTGCGGTCGCTCACCAGCACCGCCTCGTCGCAGCCCAGCGAGATCGCTTCTTTAAGCGCGTTCTCGGCCTGCGGCGGGCCCATCGTGATGACGGTGACCTTGCCGCCGAAGCGCTCTTTCAGGCGCACGGCCTCTTCGATCGCGTACATGTCGAACGGGTTGATGACGCTCTCGACGCCGTCGCGGATAAGCGTGTTGGTGACGGGATCGATCTTCACGTCGGTGGTG
Source organism: uncultured Planctomycetia bacterium (assembly GCA_964352425.1). Lineage (GTDB taxonomy): Bacteria > Omnitrophota > Gorgyraeia > 2-01-FULL-45-10 > 2-01-FULL-45-10 > JAMWCX01. The sequence goes on from CAYGRZ010000067.1 coordinate 5,409, forward strand.
TTGGGGACCTGCTTAATGCAAACGATGATGTTCATTATTCGGCTTTGATGCTCTCTTTGATCAAATTCGCGGCGATGATGTTGCGCTGGATCTGGTTCGTGCCTTCATATATCTGCGTGATCTTCGCGTCCCTCATATACTTCTCGACAGGGTACTCCCTCATGTAGCCGTATCCGCCGAGTATCTGGACCGCGTCGACGGTGACCTTCATCGCGGTGTCGCTCGCAAAGAGCTTCGCCATCGCCGATTCCTTCGCGACATTCTTGGCTCCGG
>CAYGRZ010000068.1:0-4376 GCA_964352425.1 uncultured Planctomycetia bacterium
GGTATCCCGCGTAATTGCGCTTCATCTCGCGGACCGAATCGCCGCCGAACTTCTCGATCATCGCGTTGGCGATCTCGACGGCGCATACCGCCTCGCCGATGACGCCGGCCGCGGGCACCGCGCACGTATCGGAGCGCTCGACCGCCGCCTTGATCGGCCTCTTCGTCTTTATATTAACGCTCGCCAGCGGCGTCCTCAGCGTCGATATCGGCTTCATCACCGCCTGGATCACGATATCCTCGCCGTTGGTCATACCGCCTTCGATGCCGCCGGCGTTATTGGTGGGCCTCCAGAAACCCTTCTTCCTGTCGTAGAATATCTCGTCGTGGACGGCCGATCCCCTGCGGCGCGCCGCCTCGAACCCTATGCCGAAGCCGACACCTTTGACCGCCTGGATCGACATCACCGCCGCCGACAGCTTCGCGTCAATGCGCCTGTCCCACTGGACATGGCTCCCCAGCCCGGCAGGCGCGCCGGTAATAATGACCTCAAAGACGCCGCCGAGCGTGTCCTTGTCTTTCATCGCCTCTTCGATCTCGGCGCACATGAGTTTCGACGCGACCGGGTCAGCGCAGCGTACCGGCGACTTCTCCGCGACGGTGACAAGCTGGTTGAACCCGAGCCCCGACGCGCCGGCCTCGACGCCGCCGATGACCGTGACGTGGCTGGCTATCTTTATGCCGAATTCTGCCAGCAACCTCCTGCAGACGGCGCCGACCGAGACCCTGGCGACCGTCTCGCGGGCGCTGGCGCGCTCGAGGACGCTGCGGATATCTTTCAGGTCGTATTTCAACGCGCCGGCCAGGTCCGCGTGTCCGGGCCGCGGCTCGAGCACGACCGGCATTGTATCGATCGACCGGTCGGTGTTGGCTACCATCATCGCGATAGGGCTTCCTATCGTCACGGATCGCCGCAGGCCCGACAGGATCTCAACCTTGTCAGACTCTATCTGCATGCGCTTTCCCCGGCCGTAACCGAGCATGCGCCGGGCAAGCTCCCTGTTGATCGCGGCCGCATCGATGCGAAGGCCGGCAGGTATGCCGTCAAGTATCGTAACGAGCGCTTTTCCGTGCGACTCACCGCTGGTAAGGTAGCGTAACATACATCCCTCCCTTTACATTGTTCCCGTAAGCAAGAAGTTCACTATCCCGTTCCCGATAAATATCGCGATCACCGCGGCAAGCGCCAGGTGCGGCCCGTACGGGATCGTATCCGGCCCTTTCCGCCTCTTTTGCAGGATGCCGGCGGCAGCCCCGGTGACCGGCGCGATAAAGAACGCCAGGAGCACCAGCTTCCAGCCTATCACCGAGCCTATCAGGGCCATCAGCTTCACATCTCCGCCGCCCATCGCTTCCTTTTTGAACACGAAACCGCCCAGCGCGCCCATCCCGTAGATCAGGGCGCCGCCCGCGAGGGCGCCGACGACTGATTGAGAGAGCGCGGAGATCTTTAGGGCCGTGCCATGGATCTCCGGAAAGAGGAATGAGAATAAGACGGCCATGATGAGGCCCCCGAGGGTGATCTCATCCGGTATCTCCTGGATCTGCAGATCTATGAAAGCCACGACGATCAGCGCCGAAATGAGCGCCGAATAGACGACGAACTTCGGGCCCATCCCCAGGTGAATGAACAGCGTCAGCATCAGAAGCGCGGTCAGGAGCTCGATCACGATATAGCGCGGGTGTATCTTCCTCCTGCAGAAACCGCACTTGCCGCCGAGGAAGATATAGCTTAAGATCGGTATGTTGTCATACCAGTGGATGTTCTTCTTGCAATGAGGGCAATGCGACGGCGGGAATACGACCGACTGCCGCTTCGGGATCCTGTAAATGCAGACGTTGAGAAAACTGCCGATGATCGAACCGATTATGAACACAAAGAATCTATCCATATTTCTCCCCTCAGCCCTTGGCCCTCAGCCCTTGGCCCTCAGCCTTTATCAACGCCTCTCTCAGCGCCCTCTTCATCACTGCCAGCGGCGCCTTCTCGCCCGTCCATATCTCGAACGCTATCGCGCCCTGATACAGGAGCATGCCGAGCCCGTTGGCCGCATGCAGCTTCATCGAATTGGCCTCCTTCACCAGCTGCGTGACCGGCCTGTTGTAGACCAAGTCGTAGACGCGCAGGCCCGTATGGAAAAGGTCCTTGCCCACAGGCGAGGGATCGGTATCCCTCATCCCTATCGGCGATGCGTTTATCAGAAGGTCGCTCTTGTCGAGCGCATCCCTTACATCCTTTTCGTCAGTGATCACGTTCAGCTTCTTCCCGTCGAAGTACTGAGCATAATGGTCTTTCAGGCCCGCTGCCTTATTCCTGTCGATATCGAATACCGATATCCTGCTCGGGCCCACACCCAGGTACATCACGACCGCCTTCGCCGCGCCGCCGGCGCCGAGCACGAAGACCGGACGGCCCTCCGGCTCGAACTTCAGGTCCTCGACCAGAGAGCGGTAAAATCCGGGGCCGTCCGTATTGAATCCCTTGAGCTTCCCGTCCGGCTCGACCTTGACCGTGTTGACCGCGCCGAGCCTGCGGGCGGTCTCGTCGAGCGAGCCGCTATGCTCCAGGTACTCTTTTGCCTTTATCTTATGCGGGATTGTGACATTGAACCCCGCGATATGCTTCGCGGCAGCCCCGCCGAGAAAATCCTCAAGGGCGCCGGGGCCAACGTCATAGAGAAGGTACTCGGCGTCTATGCCGAGCTCCTTGAAAGCCGCATTCTGCATCGCCGGTGACAGCGAGTGCTTCACCGGATGCCCGATTATGCCGTATATCTTCTTATGTGTCTGCATGGACGCGCTTATTGATGGCGTTCACGTAGGCCTTCACGCTCGCCTCGATGATATCCGTGCTCGAACCCCTTCCGGAGAAGACTTTGCCCTTTGACTCCACCTTGACAGAGACCTCGCCGAGCGCGTCCTTGCCGCCGGTAACGGAGCGGATCTGGTAATCGATGAGCCTCCCGGCCATGCCGGTGATCTTATCGATCGCCTTGTAACAGGCGTCCACCGGGCCGTCGCCGGTCGAGCTCGCCTCGAGCGCCTTTCCGTTGAACCTGAGCGTTATATCAGCCTCCGGTTTCACCTGATCGCCCGACGCGATATGAAAATGCATCAGGCGGAACTTTTCAGGTATCTTCGATATCTCTTCCTCGATGATCGTCTCGAGGTCCTCGTCGAAGACCTCTTTCTTCTTATCGGCGAGCGCTTTAAAGCGCACGAACGCCTGGTCGAGCTGGGCTTTCTTCAGGTCGATGCCAAGCGCCCGCAACCGGGCGTCGAACGCGTGCCTGCCCGAATGCTTGCCCAGCACGATCTTCGACTCCTCGCAACCGACGTCCTCGGGCCTCATGATCTCGTAGGTTATCCGCTCTTTCAGCACGCCGTCCTGATGTATGCCGGACTCGTGCGCGAACGCGTTTGCGCCGATGATGGCCTTGTTCGGCTGGACCGGCATGCCGGTCAGCTTAGAGACGAGCCTCGAGGTCTTGTATATCTCTTTCGTATTGATGCCGGTAAAGAATCCCTTAAAAATGTCATTTCTCGTCCTGATCGCCATCACGATCTCCTCGAGCGCCGCGTTGCCCGCGCGCTCGCCCAGGCCGTTCATCGTGCACTCGACCTGGCGCGCGCCGTTCAGGACTGCCGCAAGAGAGTTCGAGACGCCAAGGCCCAGGTCGTTATGGCAATGGACGCTGATCACGCACTTGGCTATGTTCGGCACGCTGCCTTTCAGGCCCCTGATGATCTGGGCAAACTCGAACGGCGTCGAATAGCCGACCGTGTCCGGTATGTTGACGGTCGAGGCGCCCGCGTCGATGACCGCCTCCACGACCTTGCAGAGGAATGGCATTTCAGTCCGCGAGGCGTCCTCGGGCGAAAACTCGATATCGGGGCACTTCGCGCGGGCATACTTCACCGCGGCGACGGCCAGCTTCAGGATCTCGTCCTCCGCCTTCTTGAGCTTAAATTTCATGTGTATCTTCGATGTCGCGAGAAAAACGTGGATCCGCGGCCGCGCGGAGAACTTCACCGCGTTGTATGCCGCGTCGATGTCTTTCTCGATCGCGCGCGCCAGGCCGCAGACGCCGGGCCCCTTCACCTGCCTGGCGATCGCCTTGACCGCCTCGAAATCGCCGGGGCTCGATACGGGGAAGCCGCCCTCGATGATGTCGACGCCGAGCACCGCCAGCTGTTTGGCTATCTCGAGCTTCTCATTCATATTGAGGCTCGCGCCCGGGCATTGCTCGCCGTCGCGCAGGGTAGTGTCGAAGATAATTATTTTATTATTTTCCATCCTCTTCCTTACCAAGCCCCGCGGACTGGGTGTTGAGCGGGGCCTAAAAATTGCGAGCGGGCATGGATTTTTAGCCCTTG
>CAYGRZ010000069.1:0-4122 GCA_964352425.1 uncultured Planctomycetia bacterium
ATGGACCTCATAACGACCCATATCAACGCTGATTTCGACGCGCTCGGAAGCCTCGTCGCGGCGAAGAAGCTCTACCCGAACTCGCGGCTGCTGCTGCCCGGTTCTCAGGAGGAGGCGGTCCGGGATTTCCTCGTGCTCGCCAGGGAGCTCGTGGTCGTCGAGACCGAGAAGGAGTGCAGGACCGACGACGTGAAGCGGCTTATTCTTGTCGATACGCGCCAGAGATCCCGCATCGGCATAGCGGCCGGGCTCGTCGACAGGGGTGTCGAGGTCCATGTCTACGACCACCACCCGAGGATGAAAGGCGATGTCGCGGCTGACCAGGACACCTTCGAGGAGATCGGCGCGACCGTCACGATACTTTCCGATATCATACGGAAGAAGAAGATCGCGCTGACGCCGCTCGAGGCCACGGTCATGCTGCTCGGCATATATGAGGAGACGGGGTCGCTCACCTACAGGGCGACGACGAAGCTCGACGTCGACATGGTGAGTTTTCTCCTGTCGCAGGGGGCAAGCCTCTCGGTCGTTTCGAGTTACCTGAACAGGGAGCTCAGCGAAAACGAGCTCTCTTTCCTGACGAGGCTGATCAACTCGACCCAGAGGGTGTCGATACGGGGGATCACTATCACGTTCATAGAGATTGACAGCACCGAATATGTCGGCGAGCTCGGCATGCTCATACACAAGCTTATGGATATCGAGAATATTCCGGCGCTGTTCGTCTTCGTAAAGACGCCGAACAGGAGGGTCGATATCATCGCGCGGTCGAAGATAGCCTCGCTCGATGTGAACAAGATACTCTCGGCATTCGGCGGCGGAGGACATCCGGGCGCCGCGGCGGCCAAGATCCCGGCCGATGACATCGGTCCGGTAAAGAAGAAGCTGATAGGGCTGTTGAAGGCCGGCATCAAGGTCACGATAACGGCCGAAGATATCATGCAGAAGAATCCGATGACCATCGGCATAAACACGAAGGTGGCTCAGGCGAAGCGGCTGCTGGTTAAAGATAAGCTCGGCGGCATGGCCGTCACGGATAAGGGGAAGGTGGCCGGCATCATAACGCTCGTCGGCCTGAATAAGGCCCTGAAGCGCGGCTTCGGCCATTCGCGCGTCAAAGGGTACATGTCGGGCAAGGTCATCACGGTCAAGCCCACGGCGCCGCTCTACGCCATCCACAGGATCATGAGCGAAAAAGATGTCGGCGTGATCCCGGTCGTGGACGCTTCCAGGATGCTGGGCGTCGTGAACAGGACGGACGTCCTGAGGAATATCCACGACAGCCTCTTCATGAAGCCTCACCGTATAAAGAAGGACGTGGTATTGAACCTCTCGAAAAAAATGGCGTCGATCCTGCCGGCCGACATCGTGAAGCTGCTGAAGAAGATCGGCAGGATGAATAATTCCCTCGGCTACGCCGCCTTTGTCGTCGGCGGCCTCGTGCGGGACCTGATCCTCGGCGTCAAGAACCTCGATCTCGATATAGTCGTGGAGGGCGAGGCGATAAAGATGGGCCACGCCCTGGCCAGCGATCTCGGCGCGGCGATCGTCGTCCATAAGAAGTTCGGGACCTGTTCGGTCTTCACGAAAAATAAGCTCAAGATAGACCTCGCGACCGCCAGGAAAGAGGTCTACGAGAAACCCGCTGCGCTGCCGACCGTCCAGTTCAGCTCGCTGAAGGACGACCTGGTGCGGCGCGATTTCACGATCAACGCGATGGCCGTCAGCATCAACGGCGGCAGCTTCGGGCAGCTGATAGATTTCTTCGGCGGAAAGCGGGACCTCGCCCACAGCCGCATCAAGGTCATGCACGACGGATCCTTTATCGATGACCCGACCCGTATATTCAGGGCGGTCCGGTTCGAGTCACGCTTCGGCTTTGCGATCGACCATCACACCGAAGTGCTGATCAAGAACGCGATCGAGCAGTCGATGTTCGACAAGGTGGAGCCGCAGAGGATACGGGACGAGCTGATCCTGATACTGAAAGAGGAAGAGCCGCTCAGGCCCCTGAAGCGCATGGCAGAGCTGGACGAGCTGCGGTTCATCCATCCGGCCATCAAACTGGACAGCGACCTGATACGGCTGTACAACGCCGCCGATGAGGCATGCAGATGGTACGACCGTTCGCGCTCCAGGAAACGGGCCCTCGAGCGATGGCTTATTTGCCTGATGGCGCTATTTGAAGACTTGACTTATAGCCAGGTTTCGGCTATATGTAATAGATTCGTCTTCAGAGGCTCGGACAGCCTGCGGGTCCTATCATGTAAAAGACACGCCAAAAAGACAGCCCGCGCGCTCACTGCGGGCGCCGGGATGGCTCCGAGCAAGATCTACAGGCTCCTGGAGCCGCTGTCATTCGAAGTGATACTCCTTATCATGGCGAGGACAGCGCTGATGCCGTCGCAGGCCAAGGCGGCCCTCGTGAGATCGCGGATAAAGGATTTTCTGCAGGAGTATAACGGCACGAGGATAAAGGTGAGAGGCGATGACCTGAAGGCGATGGGCCTGAAACCGTCCCGCGATTTCAAGATCATCCTCGACAGGGTCCTCTACGGCAGGATCGACGGTAAGCTGAAGACGAAGGCCGATGAGCTCGAGTACGTCAGAAAGCTGATCAAGGCGCGGGCGTAGATCACAAAACGGAGATGCTATGGGTGCGCAGAGACCGGAGCGGGTGCAGGAAGCGATACGGCAGGAGATATCGAAGATCGTCCATGACGAGATCAAGGATCCGAGGCTCGGGTTCATAACGATAACCGGCGTTGAACTCACGCGCGATCTCAGGCACGCGAAAGTGTATTTCAGCGTGCTCGGCGAAGCGAAGGCAAAGCACCTCGCGCTGAAAGGCCTGAAGAGCGCCAAGGGGCATATCAAGGGCCTCCTGGCCGACAGGATAAACCTGAAGTTCATGCCGGAAATAGAGTTCAAGATAGACGAGTCGATTGAGAGGACGCAGCGCATATACTCCATACTCGATAAGATAAAGAAGGAGAAGCCCGATGAACATGGTGCTGGAGGCGATAAAGAAACATAAGCGGTTCCTGGTCACCGCGCACGTCAATCCTGAAGGTGATTCGCTCTGCAGCCAGCTGGCGATGAAGGAGCTCCTGATCGCGCTCGGCAAGGAAGCGTTCATCATCGACAGCGACGCGGTGCCGGAGCATTACAAGTTCCTGCCGAAGATAGGCGAAATGTCGAATGATCTCGCGGCCAGGCCCGCATTCGACGCGATCCTGGTCCTCGACTGCCCGACGCTCAAAAGGATCGGCCTCGTCGCGAAGCTCCTTTCCGATGACAAGGCCGTCATCAACATCGACCACCATATTTCGAACGAGAACTTCGGCCACGTCAACTGGGTCGACCCGAACGCCAGCTCCACCGGCGAGATGGTCTACCGGCTCTTCAAGGAGGCGGGCGTGCCGCTGACCAGGGAGACGGCGCTCTGCATCTACATCGCTATCCTGACCGACACGGGATCGTTCAATTACGACAATACCTCGACGGTGACGCACGAGATCGCGGGCGAACTTCTGGGGTACGGCCTGGACCCCGCGGTCGTCTCGGAGAGCGTCTACGAGCGCAGGACGCTGGAGGACATACGCTTCCTCGGGCTCGTCCTGTCGACGCTGAAGGTGAATAGGACCGGAGAGATCGCGTATCTCGAGATAACGAGAAAGATGACCGACGAGACCGGCGCCGATATCAGCAAGTCCGAGGGGTTCATCAATTACGCGAGGTCGATTGACGGCGTGAGGGTGGCTGTGCTCTTCAAGGAGGACCTGAAGGACCCAAGCAAGATAAACGTGAGTTTCCGCGCGAAGGGCGAGACTGACGTGAACGAGATCGCCTCATATTTCGGCGGCGGCGGCCACACGAAAGCCTCAGGGTGCACAATGGAAGGGACACTCGCAGACATCGAGGCGAAGATCCTCCCGAAGGTCGAGGAGCTCCTCAGGAGAAAGATTGGCAAGGGGCGGAGGAAGTAAAGCGAGGAGGAATTTTTCGACTTCTCAGGGCGTTTACTTTCGGGTGGTGCCTCCGCTTAATTGAGCAAGCCCTTGCGGCCTGGGTGCCTCGCGGGAACGCTCGCCCGGCCCCGGCGTGGCCGGGCTTCGCTCG
>CAYGRZ010000070.1:0-4045 GCA_964352425.1 uncultured Planctomycetia bacterium
GAGATTGCTTCGCCCCTTCGGGGCTCGCAAAGACGCTAATTTGGACACTAGTGATGCCTAATGCACATTCGCGACCCTTCGGTAGCATTCAGGGTCGTCCTGAGCCTGTCGAAGGACGACAAGCGAAGGCAAGCACAAAAGTAGATGCCGCCCTAATAGTGAAGAAAAATTATGAGCGAAGATGAAATATATTGACGAGTTCCGCGATAAGAAGCTGATCGACAAGCTCGCGCACGAGATACGCAGAGCCGTGAACGGGCGCCGCGACTACCGGATCATGGAGGTCTGCGGCACGCATACGATGTCGATCTTCCGGTTCGGCCTGCGCGAGATCCTCCCCGAAAATATCAGGCTCATCTCCGGGCCCGGGTGCCCGGTCTGCGTGACGCCGAACGCATATATCGACAAGGCGATCGCGCTCTCCCGCCTTCCGCACGTGATCGTGGCGACGTTCGGCGATATGCTGCGCGTGCCCGGCTCGTATTCGAGCCTCGAAAAGGAGCGCTCGTCGGGCAGGGCGGTCAAGGTCGTCTATTCCACCGACGACGCGCTCGATATCGCGCGAAAGTATCCGGCCAAAGAGGTCGTCTTCCTGGGGATAGGTTTCGAGACGACGGCCCCGACGGTGGCGGCATCTATCATCGCTGCAAAGAAGGAAAAACTCGGAAATTTTTCGGTTTTGTGCGGCCACAAGACGATGCCGGAGGTCCTCGAGATGCTCGTCAAAGACGGCGAAGTCGCCCTCGACGCCTTCCTGCTGCCCGGCCACGTCTGCGCCATCACCGGCACGGCGCCGTACGAATTTCTCGCCGCGAAGTACGGCAAGAGATGCGTCGTCGCGGGGTTTGAGCCGCTCGATATCCTCGAGGCGATCCTGATGCTGGCCAACCAGTCAAAGCCCGCCGCCCAGATCGAATATACAAGGGTTGCCGAGCGCGGCGGGAACGCTCTCGCCCGCCGCGTCATGGATACGGTCTTCGCGAAGACCGATTCTGAGTGGCGCGGTATAGGGACGGTGAAATCGAGCGGGCTTAAAGTGCGCAAAATTTTCGGCAGGTTCGACGCCGAGCGCAAATTTAACATTAAGGTCAAAGCGCCGCGGCAGGACAAGGCGTGTATCTGCGGCCAGGTATTGAAGGGCTCTAAGACGCCGCCCGACTGCAGGCTGTTCGGCATGGCGTGCACCCCGGAGCACCCCGTCGGGGCGTGCATGGTCTCGACCGAAGGGACCTGCGCGGCGTATTATAAATACAGGCCTCCGGCCCTGCAGGCCGATAGGCCCGGAGGGGTCAAGGGTCAAGGGTCAAGGGGCAAGGGATAGTATGGACAAGATAACGATGGCCCACGGAAGCGGCGGGAGGCTGATGCACCAGCTGATAGACTCATTATTCATTAAAGAATTTAAGAACCCGGTACTGGGCCGGAAAAATGACTCTGCGATAGTAAAAATCGGGAACAAAAAGATAGCCTTTACAACCGATTCATACGTGGTCGATCCCATATTCTTCCCGGGCGGAGACATCGGAAGCCTCGCAGTCTTCGGGACGGTAAATGACCTTGCTGTCTGCGGCGCAAAACCCCTCTTTATCTCGCTTGGTCTCGTGATAGAAGAAGGGCTGGAAAAAAATATACTCGAAAGAATAACACAATCCATCGCGAAGGCCGCAAAGGCCTCCGGCGTGAAGATCGTGACCGGCGATACGAAGGTGGTCGAGCGCGGCTCATGCGATACAATATTCATAAACACGAGCGGGATCGGCGAGGCCTATTACGGCGGGCTCTCTGCCGGCAGGATAAGGCCGGGAGACGTTGTGATCGTGAGCGGGCCCGTGGGCGATCACGCGATAAGCGTATTGTCGAAGAGGGAAGGGATAGCGTTCAGGACGACGGTCAGGAGCGATTCGGCCCCGCTGGGCGCCCTTATATATAAGGCGTTGAGGGTGTCTAAAAAAGTACGGGTCATGCGCGACCCGACGAGAGGGGGTCTCGCGACGACGCTGAACGAATTTGCCTCCGGCGCCCCGTTCGGCATCGCGTTGGACGAGAAGGATATACCGGTACGGGAGGGCGTGGCGACTGCGTGCGAGCTCCTGGGCTTCGACCCGCTCTACCTTGCCTGCGAAGGAAGGGTCGTCTTCGTCGTCGCGAAAGAGGACGGCCAGAAGGTCCTGCGGGCCGTCAGGGCCGACAAGAATGGCGCTCAGGCCGCGGCGATCGGCGTCGTTACCGGAGAGCATAAGGCCCGAGTCTATCTCAATACGATAGCGGGCGGCACGCGGGTGCTCGGGATGCTTGCGGCCGAGCAGTTGCCAAGGATCTGTTAGGATGTTCAAAGAGCGCACATACCGGAGCTGGACCGCGAAGGGCGATCTCGTCCCGTTCGGGGTCGTCGAGGGCGAAACCGACCTGGCCATCTATGCCGCAAAGCGCCTCGAGGGCCCGGCGCGCGCCGCGGTCCTTACGTACCGGCAGGACCTTGAGCGGTATATCCGGAAGCACCCGGAGTTTGGCACCTCTCTCGAACCGCTCAATGCGGGCGCGGACGCTCCGATGATCGTCAGGGCGATGGCCGACGCGGCCGCGAGGGCGCTCGTCGGTCCGATGGCCGCGGTCGCGGGCGCGGTCGCCGAATTCGTCGGGAGGGACCTGCTGCAATTCTCCGGCGAGATGATCGTCGAGAACGGCGGAGATATATTCATCAGGTCGGCGAAGAAACGCATACTCGGCATCTACGCCGGCGACAAGTCGCCGTTCACCGGGCAGCTCGCCATCGAGATAGGGCCGCGGGAAGAGGGAGTGGGCGTCTGCACCTCGAGCGGGACCGTGAGCCACTCTTTAAGCTTTGGAAAATCGGACGCAGTTGTTATAATATCCGAAGACACGGCGCTGGCCGATGCCGTTGCCACGGCAACGGGCAATATCCTGAAGACGCCGGACGACATCGAGAAGGCAATAGGTTTCGCGAAGTCGGTGGATGGCGTGTCCGGCGTCCTGGTCATGATCGGAGACACAATGGGGAGTTGGGGAGATATCAGATTAGTGTGATAGAACCATATGGTAAAGAACAAAATACAGAGAACAAACAAAGGACAAAGTCGAAAGTAAAAATTATAACGTCCATTTTTTTGTCTTTGTTCTTTTTGACTTTGTCTGTACTTTGTTCTTTGTGTTTTGTTCTCTAAATCGGGAGGGCTCGTGATATGGTATCCAAGCGCATTGTTCTCACATTTCCGCACAAGATGGTCGATCAGCCGATCGTATATAAGTTGGTCAAGGATTACGACCTCGTCTTCAACATATTGCAGGCAAAGATCACTCCGGAGGAAGAGGGCCTCATGGTCCTCGAGCTCAAAGGCTCCAAGGAGCACTACGCAGCAGGCATCAAGTACCTTACCGCCGCAGGCGTCAAGATACAGCCGCTGAGCCAGGATGTCACCAGGGACGAGGACAAGTGCACCCACTGCGGCGCGTGCGTCACGATATGCCCCACCGGCGCCCTCTATACGGACAAGAAGACGATGAAGGTCATCTTCGACGCGGAAAAGTGCATCGCCTGCGAACTCTGTGTCAAGGCCTGCCCGCCCCGCGCAATGATCGTGAAGTTTTAAAATCCTCGGCTCTCGAGCAAGGCGGCACCTGTGTACGCCGCCTCCGCTTGTTGGGCAAGCCCGGAGTCCTGGGTACTTCGCGGGGACGTGTGGTTTTCCCCTGCGAGGAAAACCACACTCCGGAAAAATTGCTCGCTCTTTTTGCCTGTAAGCATACAAGGGCAAAAAACCATGCCCGCTCGCAATTTTTAGGCCCCGCTCAGCACCCAGGCCTCCGGGCTTGTGGGATGCGGACGTACCCACAAGTTCTATCTCTGAGAATCGGCGAATTCGTTTCCCCGAATAGGGGGGTGGATCCACTAACTGGATCAAACCGGCGGGTGATAAGAAAACGTATCAGGCATCGGTAATATCCAGGCGGCGGGACTTTTGTGCGAAGCCTGAAGCGACTGCTTGGGCTCTAGTTACTAGCGCAACACTTAACTCTGGTATACTAT
>CAYGRZ010000071.1:0-2492 GCA_964352425.1 uncultured Planctomycetia bacterium
GGGATTTTGCGGATTGCTCGCCGAGGACCCATCGTATCGCATCGGCGACGTTGGATTTACCGCAACCGTTCGGCCCTACGATCGCGGTGACGCCGGGCTCAAAATTGAGCCTGGTCTTCTCGGCAAAAGACTTGAACCCTACGAGTTCGAGGGATTTAAAATACATATGGTTATATCATAAGGCCCGTATAAAAAAGTATAAAAAAGGCGATTGAATATAAACTATAAGAATAGAAATCAACCTGTAGAGAAGTGTACCACAGGATTATAAAAAAGTCAAGCCTTCGACGCACTTTCGCGTGCTCAGGCTTGGTCCTGAGCTTGTCGTCCTTCGGCATTGCTCAGGACGACCCTGAGTTCATCGAAGGGTCGAAGGACAAGGGGTTAACTGCCTTTTTTGCCTAACACTCCCTTTTCTTTCATCTTCTCTTTCAATGTACCAATGTCCGTAAAGCGTATTGAATCGATTCCCAAGAGCGTGGCCTCTTTGACCAGGTCTTCTCTGTCATCAATGTATAATAATTTCGCCCTGTCGCCGCCGGCGCGACGCACCACGTCCTCGAAAATGATGCGGTCCGGTTTTATCGCGCCGACCATGAACGAGAGGATGACGTCGTCAAAGATATTCAGTATGTCGAATTTCGTTCTGATAAAATCGAAATGGAGCCTGTTGATGTTCGAGAGGAGAAATAATTTATAGAACGGCTTCAGCTCCCTGGCAAGAGCGCACATCTCCGCATCTTCCCAGAATATGTCGTTCCAGATATCGATAAAATCCTTGTACGGGATCTTGATGCCGAGATGCTTCGATGTCCTCAGGTAAAATTCCCTCGGCGAGATGAGGCCGGACTCGAAATCTCTCGTCAGGTGAGAATCGAAGAAGGTGTCGTAGACCTTCTTCGTATCGAGATGGAAGAGGTTGACTATCTTGCGGGCGGATATGTTGTGGTCGAACCTGATCAGGGTATTGCCGAGGTCAAATACGATATGGCTGTAGCGCGTGCTCATTTTCTATACCTGACCTTTACCAGGCACAGCCCCTTCGCCGGCATCGTGGGGCCGGACAGCCGCCGGTCTTTCTTTCGCAGCATCATCCCGACGCTGTCGACCGTAAATTTGCCGCGGCCGGCCTCGACGAGCGTCCCTACGATATTGCGTACCATATTATAGAGAAAACCGTCGGCCTCGATATCGATATAGATCAGGCTTCCGCGCTTTGCAATCGCGATATATTTTACCGTCCGTACAGAATTCCGTTCCACACCATGGTTCGACGCGGCCCCTAACCTTATTCCGACGCCTTGCTCACCATGGTCCTGAGCAAGCGAACGCAGTGAGCGCGTCGAAGGACCATCAACTGCCTGAAATGCTTTGAAGTCATGCCTGCCGATGAGGAATTTCGCCGCTTTTTTCATAAGAGCGATGTCGATCTTATAGAATATCTTCGCCGCGTATCGCCTGACGAAGGGATCCATATAGTCGGCGTTCATTATCGTGTAGCGGTAGAGTTTCGATGTGGCGCTGCGCTGGGCGTCGAACGACGGATCAGCTTCCCGCGTGTCATAGATGACGATATCATCGGGCAGGACGGAATTAAGCGCCATCTGGATATTCTTGAGGGGGATCTTCGAATACGTCTTGAAATTCGCGATCTGCGCCATCGCGTGGACGCCGGCGTCGGTCCTGCCGGAACCGGTCAGGTGAGATTTCTCGCCTGTGATCTTCCTGATAGCGCGTTCGATCGTGGCCTGGATGGTCTTGCGGGAGTTCTTCTGGAATTGCCACCCGGAGTATTCTGTGCCGTCGTATCGGATCGTCAGCTTAATATTTCTCATAGCGCATTGGAGATGCCAAATTTTTGCGGGTCCTGCCGCTCGGTCGCCTTTCGGCGCTTGCGCGGGGTTCACAAGCGACATGCTGACAGGCGGGTGTCTGTACTGCCCCATCCCGCGCTACGCGCCTCAAGGCTGGACCGAGCGTCACCCGCAAAAATTTCTCATCTCGAAGCCACCCATCGGGCAGGTTCGCTTTTCGCTCACCTGCCCTCGCAGACTCCGTGAGGCGGCGAGACGCCAAAAAGTTCCTCCGCCCGAATAGCTCTTTAGAATATTCGCTCGCTTCCTGAAGGCGGTGACCTCGAGTCGACCTCCGAGGTCGACTCGAGGTAAATTCGTGCTGACCTCGGAGGTCAGCCTGGTGCGTCAAGAAATTTTTCTGCCTCACGCGTGGCGGACCTTTCGGGCGCCTTTCATCCCTCAAGCCCGGAGGCCTGGGTGCTGAGCGGGGCCTAAAAATTGCGAGCGGGCATGGATTTTTGCCCTTGTAAGCTTGTTGGCAAAAAGAGCGAGCAATTTTTTCGGAGTGTGGCTTTCCTCGCAGGGGAAAACCACACGTCCCCGCGAGGCGCCCAGGCCGCAAGGGCTTGCTCAACAAATATAGGCGGCCACACAGGCGCCGCCTATGATATGAGTGGAAAATTTACTTTATCAGTT
>CAYGRZ010000072.1:0-2064 GCA_964352425.1 uncultured Planctomycetia bacterium
TCCGTACGGTTTGAGGAAGGGGACAGAGATTGTAAAATCTCTTCCTACTCTATTTGAGCACATGATTTATGCCTGCCCGACTGCCTGAGAGTCCGCGGCGGTCAGGCGGGGAATGAAATGACATAAATCATAAGTGCGAAAATAATCCGCCGAAGCCTATCTTCCATGATTTTCCCGATACGCGAAGGCGGATAGATATGAGAAGGGCTGGATAATGAAGCTCAATTCGATACCGGAAGTATTGCATGACCTGAAACACGGGAAGATGGTCATCGTCATCGACGATGAGGACCGCGAGGACGAGGGAGACCTGATCATCGCCGGCCAGTTCACCAAGCCGGCCGACATCAATTTCATGGCCCGCGAAGGTTGCGGTCTCATATGCGTGCCGATGGAGGGCGCCAGGCTCGACGAGCTCGGCCTTCACCCGATGTCGATGAAGATGCCGGACCCGTACAGGACAGGCTGGGCAATATCCTGCGATGCCAAACACGGCGTAACGACCGGCATATCGGCGCACGACAGGGCCCGCACGATCAATATGCTCGCTGATCCCGCTACAACGCCCGGCGGCCTTGTCAGACCGGGCCATGTGTTCCCGTTGCGCGCCAATGACGGCGGCGTGCTCGTCCGCGCCGGGCACACCGAGGCATGCGTTGACCTGATGAAGCTCTCGAGCCTGTACCCGGCAGGCGTCATCTGCGAGATAATGAAAGACGACGGGACGATGGCAAGGACGCCGGACCTGCTGCAATTCGCGAAGACCCACGGCCTGAAGATATGCACGATAGCAAACCTTATCGAATACCGCAGAAAATCCGAGAAGCTTATCACGAAGGTCGCCCAGACCGTTATTCCGACGCCGTTCGGCACGTTCAGGGCAGTGGTCTACGAATCGGTGACTGACAAATACCACCATGTCGCCCTCGTCAAGGGAAGCCTTAAGAAGAGCGGCTCGCTGGTGAGGGTCCACTCCGAATGCCTTACCGGCGATGTCTTCGGGTCCGAGCGGTGCGATTGCGGCGAGCAGCTGCGCGCGGCGATGAAGCTCATCGGGAAAAGCCGCGGCGGCGTGATATTGTATATGCGCCAGGAGGGGCGCGGCATAGGGCTCGCCAATAAGCTGAAGGCGTATGAGCTGCAGGACAAGGGGCTCGATACCGTCGAGGCCAACAAGGCGCTCGGCTTTCAGGCCGACCTCAGGGATTACGGCATCGGTGCGCAGATACTGGCCGATTTAGGACTTAAGAAGATACGGCTTCTGACGAACAATCCGAAGAAGATAGTCGGCCTCGAAGGATACGGCCTGAAGGTCACCGAGCGCATTTCCCTCCGGGTCCTGCCGTCAAAGACGAACAGGAGGTATCTGAAGACGAAGAAGGAAAAGCTGGGGCATTTTATAGAAGTGTAAAATGAAACAATAACAGGGGGGCACTATGGCAAATGTCGTAAAGGCTGAGTTGATAGCAAAGGGTAAGAAGTTCGCGATAGTGATATCGCGTTTCAACGAGTTCATCTCGTCGAAGCTCCTCGAGGGGTGCATCGATACGCTCGTCCGCCACGGCGCGTCGGAGAGCGGCATCGACGTCGTGTGGGTGCCGGGCGCGTTTGAGATACCGATGCTTGCGCTGAAGGTCGCCAAGTCGAAGAAGCACGACGCGGTGATATGTCTCGGCACCGTGATCCGGGGAGCGACGCCGCACTTCGAGTTCGTGGCGAGCGAGGCCGCGAAGGGCATCGCGAAGGTCTCGCTCGATACGGGCGTGCCGTGCATATTCGGCGTCATCACCGCCGACAATCTCGAGCAGGCGATCGAGCGCGCGGGGACCAAAGACGGCAACAAGGGCCGCGACGCGGCGCTCTCGGCGATCGAGATGGCGAATTTATACGAGAAGGTGTAAATTTTTCGACTTTATCAGGGCGGACCTTTGGGTGGTGCCTTCGCTCGTCGTCCTTCGACTTTGCTCAGGACGACCCTGAGCCTGCCGAAGGGTCGTTCGCTCGGATTGGCCCCGCCTGCCAGCATGTGTTCTCATACAGGCGGGCAGGCATCCTCGCTCACTG